>CABYDS010000004.1 GCA_902517745.1 uncultured Pelagibacteraceae bacterium | reverse complement strand
ACTTTATAAAAAGATTAAAAGAATTCGAATTCGAACCAGGTTTTGATAAAGGATCTACTAATCATATTGTATATGAGCCAATTGGAGTTTGTGGATTAATTACACCTTGGAATTGGCCTATAAATCAAATTGCTTTAAAAGTAATTCCAGCTTTTGCTACTGGGTGTACAATGGTACTTAAACCATCTGAAATTGCACCATTGTCAGGAATGCTATTTGCAGAGATGATAGATGAGACTGGATTTCCAGCTGGAGTATTTAATTTGGTAAATGGTGATGGGCCTGGTGTTGGAACTGACCTGTCAGGACATCCTGATGTTGATATGGTCTCATTTACAGGATCTACTAGAGCTGGAAAATTAATTACAAAGAATGCTGCTGAAACTATAAAAAGAGTTTGTCTTGAACTTGGTGGTAAAGGTGGAAATATTGTTTTTGCTGATGCATATCCTGATGCAGTCAGAGATGGTATTAGAAACGTAATGAGTAATTCAGGTCAATCCTGTGATGCCCCAACTAGAATGCTTGTTGAAAAATCAATTTATAAAAGAGCTGTTGAAGAAGCTGCAGATGAAGCAAATAAAATTAAAGTTGATCTTGCTTCAAAAGCTGGTGACCATATTGGGCCTGTAATTTCAAAAACTCAATTTGATAAAATTCAAAGTTTAATAAATAGTGGAATTGAAGAAGGTGCTACTTTAGTAGCAGGTGGTCCTGACAAACCTGAAGATCTAAAGAAAGGTTATTTTATTAAACCAACAGTATTCACTGATGTTAATAATAATATGAGAATTGCTAAAGAGGAAATATTTGGACCAGTATTGTCGATTATTCCTTTTGAAAATGAAGAGGAAGCTATCCAAATTACAAATGATACAGAATATGGATTAGGAAACTATTTACAAACAGAGGATAATGAAAAGGCAAAAAGAGTCTCAAAAAAATTAAGGTCCGGAATAGTGTATGTAAATCATAAAGCAGCTGACTCTGGGACTCCTTTTGGTGGGTATAGACAATCTGGAAATGGACGTGAAGGTGGAACCTGGGGATTGCATGAATATCTAGAGGTAAAAACTATTACTGAATGGAAAAATTAAAATGCTTGGTTATGTAATGGTAGGAACCAATAACTTAGAAAAAGCAATAATTTTTTATGATGAAGTCTTAAAAGTTTTAAATCTAGAAAGAAATTATAAAGATGAAGTTTGCGCTGGTTACACAGAAAAAAATGGCGATGGAACTATAGAGTTTTATGTGACCAAACCTGTCAATATGAAAGAGGCAACTAATGGAAATGGAACGCAAGTTTCATTTATTACATCATCTAGAGATATAGTTGATAAGTTTCATGAGATTGGACTTAAGGCAGGTGGAAAAAGTGAAGGAGCTGGAGGTGAAAGACCAGAAGGTTCTGGAGTTTACTATTCTTATATTCGAGATCTTGATAATAATAAAATTT
Organism: uncultured Pelagibacteraceae bacterium; assembly: GCA_902517745.1. GTDB lineage: Bacteria > Pseudomonadota > Alphaproteobacteria > Pelagibacterales > Pelagibacteraceae > Pelagibacter. The sequence continues at coordinate 96,154 of CABYDS010000004.1, read as the reverse complement.
GTGCTTTCACAAACAATTAATGTCTTACAATTTAATTCAAGAAAAAATCAATGAAGGAAAAATTATTTTACTTGATGGAGGTATAGGTGCTGAGCTTGAAAAAAAAGGAGCTAAAATGGATCAAAACCTCTGGTGTGGAAAATGTTCGGTAGATAGCCCAGAATTTCTAAAAGAAGTTCATGAAAATTATATTGATGCAGGTGCTGATGTTATTACAACAAATACTTATGCTACAACTCCAATTTCTCTTAGAAAACACGGATATGAAGACTCAATTGAATTATTTAATAAACAAGCAGTTCAAATTGCAAAACAAGCAATTAATAATTCAAAAAAGAACATCTGTTTAGCAGGAAGTGTTTCGAGTTATGGAAGTTTTCTTAAACTTGGAACAAAGAACATGAAGCCATGTTTTAATGAACATATTAAAATTTTATCAAATGAGGGTGTTGATTTAATAATTTTAGAAGCAATGACATCTCAAGCAGAAATCGTGGAGACTATGCTTGAGTGTTCTTCAAATATAAAGTTACCTGTTTGGCTTTCTATCTCCTGTGTAATAGATCAGAATACAAAAAATATTACACTTGGTTATGATGATGTGAAGAATAAAACTGAAATTTACGAGGATTTAGAAGTATCGTTGAAAAATTTTAGTAAATTACATAAGGGGCCAATTTTAATTGCTCACTCAGATATTAAAACAACGAGTGCAGCTTTAGATACTGCATTAAAAAATTATAATGGAGTTATTGGTGCTTACCCTAATAAAGGCTATTACGAAAAACCAAATTGGAAGTTTGTAGATAATTTTTCACCCAATGATTATTTGGAAGTTGCAAAAAAATGGGTTAGCAAAGGTGTAAAAATTGTTGGTGGTTGTTGTGGTATAGGAGTTGAAGAGATAAAAGCTGTTTCAATTTTGAAGTAATAATATATTGTAAAATTATGAAAACTTTTATTGGTGGTATTGGTTGTTTTTGGGACGAAACTAAATACGATGGTATAAAAGGAATATTATCTACAGAATGTGGTTACTGCGGAGGTGATGATCCTAATGTTACTTACAAAGCAGTTTGTGGTGGGGATACAGGTCACATAGAAGTAGTTAAAGTTCAATATGATGAAAATATTTTAAGCTATGAAGATATGGTCAGATTATTTTTTAAACTCCATGACTCAACTCAAAAAAATAGACAAGGAACTTATGTAGGAATTCAATATCGGTCTGAGATATTTTATAATAATGATAATGAAAAAAATACAGCAGAGAAAATTTTAAAAGAAATGAATGAGAAATTAGATGGAAAAGTTACTACAAAGATTTCCAAAGAAAAAAACTATTGTAAAGCAGAAGGCTATCATCAAAATTACGAGAAAAATAAATCTCTTAAGTTTGGATAAAAAATACTAATTTGAAAAAAATTATTTCAGAAAAAAATCCAGAATTAGTTACAAGAAAAGATAATAAAGCTCAATGGAATCTCCCAAATAAAAGGAGGTTGGGTTTTAGAAATTTATATAAAATTAATAGATATGGAATATACCTTAGATCAGATTTTGTTTTAAAATTAAAAAAAAAAATTGATAAGAGAATTGGTAAATTATCTTCTGTAAAAAAGGTAACTAAAAATAAAGCTTTTTGCTCTTTAATAGTTGGTAAAGATCAGGATATTTTATTCGAGCAGTACGCAAAGGACTTTTCTACAAATCAGCCTCAAACAATTATGTCAATTACAAAAATGTTTATACATTTATTTGTGGGAGAGCTGATAGACAGAAAACTAATTAACTTAAATAAGAAAATTTCATTTTACTTGCCAAAAATTGGCAGTGGTTATGCAAATGCAAAAGTAAAAGACGTTTTAGACATGAACATTGTAAATCTATATAGCGAAGATTATACAAAAGCTTATTCGTCTTCATTTTTACATGAGCCTGTGGGAGGATGGAGACTGCCGATTAAAGGCAAAAACATTCAAAGCCAGGAACAATATTTAAATTCAATTAAATCTTTAAAAAGCAGAGATTTAAAAAATTATACCGATCTGGCGCATTATAAATCAGCTAATACCGATGTTATTGGGTTAATTGTAGAAAAAGTAAGTAAAAAAAGTTTAAGACAATGGTTGTTGGAAACAGTTGAAGCAACAGGATTTGAAGAAGGATTGTATATAGGCACTGATAGATTTGGAACACCGTGGATGTCTGGAGGTGGAAGTTTAATTACAAGAGATTTTTTAAGAATGGGTTTACTTTTTTCTAGGTTTGGAAAAGGTATAAATGGAAAAAATATTGGTTCTAAAACTTTTTTGAGTAAAACTATTAATAGTGAGGGACCCAAATACATTCAATTATCTAAAGATAAATTTGTCTGTTATGTTAATTCATTAATGAAATGCGGTAACTGGATTGGTCACTCTGGGTATGGGGGCCAATTTTTAGGAATAAATTTGAAAACAAAAGTTGTTGCTGCGTTTTTTTCTGTCTTAGAGACTAAATCTGCAACAAATGAAAAATATAAAAAAGATATGGTAAATATGATAGACCAAATAATTAGTAAAGATTACTAATTTAAGAAAATTTTGTTATCAAGGATTTTAAATGTTTATCTGTGACGCCACAACAACCCCCAATAATTTTTACCTGATCGTCTATTAACTCAGAACACTTATCAACAAATTCAATTTCATTTTCAGTTATTAATGCTTGCATAGTACTCGTGTCAAATTTATGAATTTCTGGATAGAACATAATTGGCCCATTCCAATTTGATTTTAAAACTTTCATTCCCTCTTTTGTATCAATAAACCAACTATGCATAATGCCATAAACATCTCCACCGATAGATTTGAGTGAATTAATTATTTCAGCGAAATTTATAATTTTATCTTCAGGAAGGAATTTTGGCTCATCAGGATATTTTAAAGGGTCATATATAATAGATCTCTCTTTTTCAGCTCTAAAATTTCTACCTACTACGGTTTCATCAAACTTACTTATGCAGCAACTTAATCCAACCCAGACAGGTAAACCTGTTTCCAAAGCTGCATTAAGCAAAATTTTAGCATGGTCAATATCTAAAAGCATTTCAAGAATAAGCACTTCGACTCCCTCTTCTTTTAATACCTTCGCTTGTTCTTTATAATTTTTTTCTTCTTTTGCAAATGATGGTACAAATTTTGTGTCAGGTCTAAATTCATTTTCAGCCAAAGCTAAATATGTTGACATGCTTCCAGCAATTTTAATTTTTTTTCCAGAATTTTTGACTGCTTGTCTTGCTAACTTAACTGTATCAATGTTAATTTTTATAGTCTGATCTCCTAAATTTGAAGGCTCAAGACAATGCCTTGCAGTTCCAAAAGTATTGGTTGTTATCATATCACATCCGGCGTTTATATGACTTTCGTGTACTTTGATTACTATTTCTGGTGAGAAAACATTTGCTAAACCAGAAAAAGCTGGTCCCATAGTTCCGCCAAGTCTCTGAATTTCTGAGCCTGTTCCACCATCTAAGAAGACTTTTTTTTTTGATTTCAATAATTCATTAATATCCATTATGCTAATTTCTTCTCTGACTTTGGAACATATACAACTTCAATTACACCACCAAGAATTATTAGAATACTACCTATTGTTTCTCTCCAACCAAAAGGTTCATTTGTTAAAATACTAGCACTAACAACACCAACAATTATTTCAGCTAAAAATAAAATAGATGATAAGCCGGCTCCTAGTTTGCTTGGAGCCCAAAAGATTATTACTCCTGTAGGAATAAAATAAAATATCGAGATAAGTAATAAAAAAGTGGACATTGACATGATAACCTCCACTGATGGAACTGGTCCTAAATAATCTACTAAGAATAACCCAATAGGTATACTGGCTAAACCTCCATAAAAAAAGAATGTGAATATAATTGGAAAGACTCCATCTGTTTTAATTATTTCCATTCTAATTAAACCAGCACCAAATAGTGCACCTCCAGCAAGAGCCAACCAATCCCCTGCATTTTGAGGTAATGGGATTATATTTTCTTGACTGAATACAATCCATAAACCTCCTAGTGCCAAACCTAATGTGATTACCCTCTTCCAACCAAATTTCTTTTTTAAAAATATAATTTCAAATATTGTTGTCCAAACAGGTATCATGTAAAACATGATTAATGCTTTAACTACATCAGTAAGAAGAAAGCTAAGAGCATAACAAACAAATCCACTTCCAACAAAAAAACCAGTCAGAGGAAATTCCAATCCAATAGACTTTCCTTTTATAACTCTCCAAATTGCGACTGGTGATAATATTAATATTCCAACCGCCATTTGGGATATTGTTCCCCAGCCACCAGTCAAACCTCCATCTTCTAGTATTCTTTGAGGTAACCAATAAATTCCCCATGAACCAGCAGCAATAGCTAATGCAAATGAAATTTTAAAATGATGAGGGTGTCTGGTCATTATTATTCCGTTAATTCTGGTTTAAATTTTGAAAAGTTAAAAATTTCTTCATAAGATTTGGCAAAGTTAATTAGTTTATTATCTTCTTTAACATTTGCTATAATCTGCATTCCCATTGGTAGCCCTTTATTATTAAAACCAACTGGAATAGATATAGTTGGCAAACCAAGCAAACTTGATAATGTATAGACTTCCATATATCTATGATAAGTGTCAATTTTATTATCATTGATAAATTCTGGATTGTTTAGGTTCTTTTCAAAAGGAAATAGTTGAGCCGAAGGTAATGTTAAAAAATCATAATGTTTAAATAGGTTTTGTATTTTATCCATATATTTATTTCTTATTTCTATTGCTTTTAAAACATCGTTTTTTTTGATGCTTTTCCCTTTTTCATATTCCCAATATGCTTGAGAAGGTAATTCATTTAAATTTTTTAAATTATATAACAAAAAGTTTTCATACAAAAATTTGGCTCTTAATATTGTCCAAGAATACCACAATTCTTCTGAATTAATTTCAGTTTTTAAATCTTCAATATTTAAATTATTTGACTGTAATTTTTTTAAAATATTTTCACATAAGTCGATGATCCCATCTTCATACTTATATTGTTCGTTTAGATCAATGCACCATCCAATTTTTAAATCTGAAAGTTTTTTAATATTTATATCTTCAAGATCGAAAGATAATTTATCCTTTACATTCTTCCCTTTTATATAGTTAAATAAAAATTCCATATCATTGGGAGTCCTAGCAAAACATCCAGTTGTAGATATTAAAGGAAAATCTTTTAAATTTTTAATTTCAAATCTATCTTCTGCAATCGCACCAGGTGTTGGTCTTAATCCATAAATATTTGCAAATGCTGCTGGGTTTCTACAAGATCCCATCATATCTGTGCCATCTGCAAAAGGAATTAAATTTGCTGCAACAGCTGCTGCTGCACCACCAGAAGACCCTCCCGCTGACTTACTATGATCATAAACATTTGAAGTTGCTCCATAAACTCTGTTAGTAGTATGACAACCAACAGCAAATTCAGAGAGATTTGTTTTACCAATTAAAATTGTGTTTTTTCTATAATTATCTACTAATAAAGAGTCCTGTTTTGGTATATTTTTTAATAACTCTTTATATCCATAGCATGTTACCTCATTTTTAATATCAAATAATTCTTTAACAGCAATTGGAAGTCCATAAATATCATCTTTGTCATTATCACTATTAAAATTTTCATCTTTTAATTTTGCTTCTTCAGTAATTTTTGTTTCATCTATATGTGAAATAATAGCATTTAATTTTGGATTGAATTTTTTTATTCTATCTAAATAAAAATTTAGTACCTCTACTATTTTAATTTCTCTTTTTTTTATTTTTGAAATTATTTGATGGACAGAAAAATTCTCAAGCACTTAATTAAACCTATCTTGCTTGTCTAATACTCTCTAAAACTAAAGTCTTGACCTCATCTAATGATGCCTTTTTAGGATTTTGTCCGTAAGCTTGGTCTAACATTGATTTCTTTGCTATTCTCTCTTGGCAATCTTCTGGCACTCCTAATTCATTTAATCCTTTAGGGATTTTTAATCTATCTAGAATTATATTTAAGTTGTCTTGAAAACTTTCAATTGAATGGTTTTCAAATTGCATAGCCTCTGACATTCTTTTTACTTTTTCTTCTAATCCAGGTAAATTATATTTCATGACTGCAGGAAGTATAATTGCATTAGTCAATCCATGATGAGTATTATATTCAGCACCAACCATGTGCGAAATTGCATGAACTAAACCTAGGCCTTTTAAGAAAGCTATTCCACCCAAATAAGATCCAATAATCATTCCTCCTCTCGCTAAAAGATTATCAGGTTCTTCGACAGCTGCATAAAGTGATTTTGAAATTAAATTTAAACTTTCTAATGCAGAACCATCACAAAGTGGATGAAATATTGGAACACTATAACCTTCAATTGCATGTATCATTGCATCTATACCGGTCCAAGCAGTAAGATTTGCTGGTAATTTTAAAGTTAGCTCTGGATCTACTAAAGCTAAACATGGTCGGGCATCTGGATGCCATAAACAAAATTTCATTTCTTTTTCAAGATGAGTGACCATGGCAGTAACTTCTGTTTCAGCACCTGTTCCTGCTGTAGTTGGAATAGTAATTATTTTTGGAAAAGGATTTTCCATAGTTAGTTTTGGTGGCTCTTTTTCAAATTCAAAATCCCATAAAGGCACACCGCTATCAACTGTAAGAGAAATTGCTTTTCCTCCATCCATTGCACTTCCACCGCCTATTGCAATTATTGCATCATGATTGCCTTCACGAAATTTTTTACATCCAGAGTCTATTTCATCATCTCTAGGATTTGGCGATATATTTGAATAAATATCTGATTTGATTTTTGAATCATTAAGCAAATTTTGTAAGTCACTTATAAATGATAAATTTACACTACCACTATCAGTAACGATTAATGCATTATTTATTTTAAAATTTTTACAAAACTTTCCAATTTCTTTAAATCTTCCAGGTCCATAAGCTGTTAAAGTTGGGAATGTCCAATCCTGATTATTTAATAAAAATTCTTCATTAAGCTTAAAATTTTGCATAATATTTTAAAAACTTATACTAATTTCAATATTATTAAATGAAAATTTCATCTGAAAAAACAGATCTAAAAAAAACATATTTAGCAATTGCTACAATGCTCTTAGCAATTTTATGTATAGATCTTTACATGGTTATTATTAAATTTTTAGGTGATGAATACTCAATAATTCAATTAACTTTATTTAGAAATGTAGCAGCAATTATACCTTTGTTATTATTGATCTTATTCACAAATGAATTTTCAACAATATTCAAAAACTTAGGAAATAAGTTTTTGATATTGAGTTGCTTGAGAGGAATATGTTTTCTTTCTATGAATGTATTCATTTTTATCTCAGTAGTAAATCTGGAATTTGCAACAGCAATGACGCTAACCTTTTCGTCACCATTCTTCATAGTAATACTATCAATAATTTTATTGAGTGAAAAAATTGGTATTTACAGATGGTCAGCAGTTATAATTGGTTTTGTTGGTGTGGTTATGATAATGAAACCAACAAGTGAAATTTTTAGTTTGTACTCAATTTTTCCAATTCTAACCGCTATAGCATGGGCTTTCACTGTCATAATTTTAAAATTCATTCAAGGCAATCATTCAACTGCAAAAATTCAGTTATACACATTAATATTTAATGTCATTGGTGGTTTACTTTTATTTTTTGTAACTACAGGACATGTTGAAATTAAAAATTTTAAAGATTTTATTTTGATGACAATGACTGGAGTTTTGGGTGGTACAGCAGCAATATTGTTTATTTATTCTTACCGTTTAATTTCAGCAAGTAAAATAGCTTCATTTGAGTATCTTGGTATACCGTCATCTTTTATTCTTGGTTGGATTTTCTTTAATGAAGCTCCATGGAGCCAACTATTTCCTGGAGTAATAGTAATTATTTTTGCTGGTATGATTATTATATGGAGAGATAATATTAAAAAGAAATCAATAGAAGGTAATAAGCAAATTTATTGATTTGATCTCATAGATTTCATGACTATTACTCTATCTATCTCACCTAATAGCTTTCCACTTTCATTACAAACTACTGGATAAGTTTTATCATTATCAATTAGCCTATCTATTAAGTTTTCAATTTTAGAATTATCTAAAATATTATCTTTTCCATTCTCAAATAAATTTTTTGTTTCATTGCAGCACTCAGTTCTCATGACTTTGCCTGCACTTAATACTTTATATTTAGGAACATCTTCACAAAAATCTTTAACATATTGATCTTTTGGATTAGATACAATTTCTTCAGGTGTACCTACTTGAGAAACTTCTCCATCTTTCATAATTGCTATGTGGTCTCCCATTTTAATTGCCTCTAAAAAGTCGTGAGTTATAAATACCATAGTTTTTTGAAGCTTTTCTTGGATCTTTAAAAGCTCATCTTGCATCTCTCTTCTAATCAAAGGATCCAATGCTGAAAAAGGTTCATCAAAAATTAATATTTCAGGATCCACAGCTAATGCTCTTGCAAGTCCTACCCTTTGCTGCATACCTCCAGATAATTCTCTTGGATAATTATTATGCCAACCATCTAAGCCAACCATTTTTAAAACTTCCATTGACTTTTCTGTTCTTATATCTTTTTTTGTTCCCCTTACTTCTAATCCATAACCAATATTTTCTAGGACTGTTCTATGAGGAAATAAACCAAAATGTTGGAAAACCATGCTCATTTTATTTCTTCTTAATTCTAATAATTCACTTGCACTCATTTTTGTAACTTCAACATCATCCATTTTCACTATGCCAGCTGTTGGCTCAATCAATCGCGAAATACATCTAACTAGTGTTGATTTTCCACTACCAGATAATCCCATTACTACAAATGTTTCACCTTTTTGAATTGAGAAACTGACATCTTTTACAGCAACAACGTGTCCTGTCTTTTCTTGAACTTCCTTAATACTTAAATTTTTATCAAGGTTTTTAATAATTCTTTTTTCGTCTGGTCCAAATAACTTCCATATATTTGTACAGGTGATTTTTTGTTCTACAGACATTTTTAATAAATAATATTACTCCAAAAATAGACAATATTTTACTTTAAATGTAAAATTATTTATTTTAATTTGCGAACATGGCTACTAGAACTGATTTAATAGATAAATCAAATCAATCAAAAAACATAATAACTTATGTAATTATTGGAGTTGTTTTTTTGGTAGCACTCTGGCTATCTACTCAAAGTGAAGGGCCTTCAAAATTTCCTAAAGAAGTCACTGATAAATTTACATTTACAGCTTGGGTGAACGATGGAGAAGATTATTTAAAAAAAAATTACAGATGGGTCACTAAAATTATAGCAAGCTATATAAAAGAAACTTATTATTTTTTAGAAGACTTTTTGCTTGAGTCTCCTTGGATTTTAATAGCAGCAATAATTGTAATACCTTGCATAATTGCGGGTGGTTTGCGATTGGGAATTTATTCTTCTTTTGTAGTTTATTTTTGGGGAGCTACAGGAATGTGGGAACCATCCTTACAAACAGTGGCATTGATGGGTCTGTCAGTTTTATTATGTGTATTTTTTGGATTTATACTGGGTGTCTTGTGTTCACAAAGTAATAGATTTGAAAATTTCATGAAGCCAGTATTAGATACTATGCAAGTAATGCCAGCATTTGTATATTTGTTCCCAGCATTATTTTTTTTTGGGATAGGAGGCGCGCCAGCAATATTGGCTACCATGATATATGCAATGCCCCCAATAATAAGATTGACAAACACTGGTATAAGACAAGTGCCAGCTCAAACTATTGAGTCTGCAACTTCCTTTGGTTCAAGTAAACTTCAATTGTTATTTAAAATTAAAATTCCATTATCTTTACCAAGTATAATGATGGGTATTAACCAAGTAATAATGATGGCATTGGCATTAGTGGTTCTTGCATGTTTTATAGGTGCCGAAGGTATTGGTGGGCAAGTTTGGCAAGCAATAAGAAGATTGGATGTTGGTTGGGCAATGGAAGGTGGGCTATGTATTTTATTTATGGCGATAATGTTTGATAGATTTAGTTTAGCGTTTAGTAAAGATGTAGAAAGACTTCCTTCAGATGTTCAAAGATTTTATTTACTTCCACAAAGTTGGGAAAAATATCAAATCGCAAAAATTTTAGAAATGCCGTTAAGTTTTGGAAATAAGATTTTAAAAATCATATGTCAAACAGTTACATCTGCTATAGCAATAGTATTTAGAGTTTTAGTTTCAATTTTTAATAAATCTACAGCTGAAAACATCGGTGAATTTATTAGCAAAAGATATTATGTTATTCCTTATTTTTTAGTTTTATTTCTAATTGCATTTATAGATCATTACTTTTTAGAAATAGGAACATTTCCAAAAGAATGGAAATTATCAATAAGACAACCAATTACAAATGCAGTAGAAAGCCTGACTGTAAATCCAGGATTTATTTCTTTTGCAAAAGGTTTAAGAGCTTTTGTTTATTTAAATTTGTTAAGACCTTTAGATGTTTTTCTAACTCAAATACCTTGGTGGTATACATTAGCAGTATTTTCGGCTTTAGGTTATGTAACTGTTGGAATAAGATTTGCAATAATTACTGCGGTACTTCTTCTATTCATTGGTGCATGTGGAATATGGACACAATCAATGATAACTTTATCATCAGTACTTGTATCTGTAGTGCTGTGTTTTGTTATAGGAGTTCCTCTTGGAATAATTGCATCTTACAATGAGAGATTTAGAAATATTCAGAACGTAGTGTTGGATGCAATGCAAACACTTCCTTATTTCTGTTATTTGATTCCTGTTCTAATGTTTTTTGGTGGTGGAACAGTGTCAGCTGTTCTTGCAACTGTAATATATTCAATTCCACCAATAATTCGATTAACATCACTAGGTTTAACACAGGTTTCTGGCACTTACTCTGAAGTATCAAGATCATTTGGTGGAACACTTATTCAAACATTAAATAAAGTTAAGTTCCCATTAGCTATTCCAAGTTTAGTTATTGGATTTAATCAGACTGTAATTATGGCTTTTGCTATGCAAATAGTTACACCCCTTATTGGTGGTAAGGGTTTAGGTTTAGAAGTATTTAATGGTCTTGCGAGATCAGATACTGGAAGAGGATTGGCGGCTGGAATTGGAATCGTATTACTAGCTATTATTATTGATAGAATTACACTTGCGTGGACAAAGAAACAAAGAGAAGCTTTAGGCTTAATAAGCTAAGACAAATAGTACTATTTGCGTGGTTTACATACCAATACATTTTGATCTAAACTGTGTTTTTAATTAATTAAAAAGAGAGGAAATAAATGAAGTTATCAAAAAAGATATCAGCACTAATTCTTTCTGTAGCTCTGTTAATTGGAAGCTTTGGTCAAGCTAATGCAGCCAAAAGACTTCATGCAGCTATAGCAGATTGGACTGGTGGGATAATTACGTGCGAAGTTGCCGTAGCAATTCTTGAAAGAGAAATGGGATACAAAATTAAACAAACTGTATTTCCTTCAGGAACTGGTTTGTGGGAAGCAATCGCTGCGGGTGAGTTAGACTTCGCTTGCGAAAGTTGGCCAAGTTACGCTGAAGCTGACACTGTTATGTTAAATGAGGACTTAATATACGAAGGTAAAGTCGTCGGGACATACAGTGGTGATGGAAGTGTAGACTTACTTGGAACAGCAGGAATAATTGGTATGTCAGACTACTGGATACCGAGATATGCTGCTGAAGAACTAGGTATTAAAACTTGGAAAGACTTAAATAAACACAAAGCAAAATTTGCAACAATTGAAAGTGGTAAGAAAGGTAGACTTATTGGATGTCCGGTTGCAGGTTGGAACTGTCATGACCAAAAAAGACTTGATCTTTTAGGAATAGACTTCCAGGCTGATGAACTTGGAACAGAAGCTGCTGCTATCGCAGAAGCAAAAGCTGCTTACATGCGAAAAGAGCCATTCCTACTTTATCTATGGTCACCACATTGGTTCTTTGGTGAGTATGATATGGTTGGTGTACAACTTCCAGAACACAAAACTTGTGACAGCTTCACTGAAGCAAATAACTGGAAAGATTGTGGAACTGCCGCATGGCCAGCAACTGGTTGGGCTAAAGATTACACGATGAACTACGGAAACCCAGCTACTTTTGCTAGTGCAGAACATGCTGATGCTAAGAAGTTCTTTGAAAAAATGTCTTTACAAAATATTGACCAAGCTAAAATGTTAGTTGAAGTTGATATTAAGAAAAGAGATGTAAAAGAAGTTGTTAATGAGTGGTTAGACAATAATCCAGATAAATGGAAAAGTTGGCTTCCATAATAACTTTAAAATAAATTAGATAAAAAGGGCTTTGATTTTCAAAGCCCTTTTTTTTTATTTCTTAAGATAATTCAATCTACCCACAACTTCATCTCTATCCATGTAATAACCTTGTAAGTGTCTGTGTCCAGAATTTGGATCGAACTCAGTTCTTCCATGAAGCACTCTTCTATTATTGAATGTATATATATCTCCTGGTCTTAGCCTAAATTTTATTTGAAATTTGTCATCGTGTAAAAGTTTTCCAAATTTATGATGAGATTTATAAACTTTATCCATTTGATCTGGGTGACAATCTAAAGCGTCCATGGTTGCAGTACTAAATCTAACATCATTATAATCACCATCTTTTGTTAGACTTATTGCAGTGCCATAAAAGCTTCTATGAGCTTCTTGTGTGTAATCTTTGTCTCTAAACTTTAAAGGTATTGTTGTTAGCGTATCAAAAGTATCTTTATCGTTTTTCTTTAAATATTCTGCAACAGCGAATGCGTCTACTGCTGATGAGTCGCCACCTTTTGCTGAATTAACTAAACAATGTAAAAATTGATACCCAGGGGGATTTTCAAACCATGGTAAATCCATATGATTTTGAAGTGCATGAGCTGTGTAAGCTGAGTTATTAGGTTTTGGTATATTTATAACTTCAAAAGGTGTTTTAAAAAATGTCTCTCTTGTGTGGCTAATTCTATTCAAAACAGGAAACGCAGAATTTTTTTCTACTGGAGCATTATAAACTATTGCTATTCCTTCATAATGAAGAAGCTCTAACCATTTAATTAATCCCTCTTCAGAAGATATTATTTCATTGTAATCTATATATATATTATCAATATTTTTTTCTAAACTGCTATCCCATAATTTGTAAGGTGATTTGTATTTTTCATTATTTTTTATTGTGTAGCAATTTTCTCTAAGCCAATTAATATCATAATGGCTTACATGATTTCCCTCACTCCACTCTATTTCTAATTTACCATCGCTATTAAGATTATATTTTTTTGGGTTTATATTTTCTGATACATCTAAAATATTAAACATTCGATGCCTAGAATCTTTATCGTGTGCTGTAGGGCAATTATCTCTCAGCCACATATAATTAAATTTACTCTCTTTTCCGTCATCCCAAATTACTTGAAGATAAGTCGCGTTTTTTGAGATTTTTGAAATTAAGTGCATAATCAATATCAATATAAAATAATTTAATGCTCAATTCAATTATTAGTTGACATATTAATAGTTGGAAGATTTGTTAGTTTGAATTATCTTTTAAAATTAAAAATGAGCATAACCTTAAAAAATAAAAAAATAATCATATCTGCAGGAGGTTCGGGTATTGGATGGAGTTCGGCAAAAATATTTTTAGATAAAGGTGCAATAGTATATCTTTGTGATATCAATCCAAAATTTCTGAATAAATGTAAGACGCACAAGCTCAATAATAAAAAATTATTTGTATTTCAGTGCGATGCCTCTGATGAAAACCAAGTAAAAAATTTTTTTAGCAAAATATTAAAAAAAACAAAAAAAATTGATGCTCTTATAAATAACGTTGGAATTGCTGGGCCAACTGGGACACTTGAAAAATTAAAAAGTAAGGATTGGGAAAATACATTAAAGGTAAACGTTATTAGCCATTTTTATTTTTCAAAATATTCAATTCCAATGTTAAAAAAAAATAAAGGTGGAGCTATAATAAATTTATCATCAACCGCAGGTATATTTGGATTTCCATTAAGATCCCCTTACTGTGCAAGTAAGTGGGCAGTTGTTGGTATAACCAAAACACTGGCAATGGAACTAGGAAAATTTAAAATTAGAGTAAACGCTATTTGTCCTGGAACAATAAAGGGAGATAGAATGGGTAGAGTAATAAGGGATAAATCGAAGTTTTTAAATATTTCAAAAAAATTAATAGAAAAAGAATTTGTTTCAATGACTTCTATGAATACATGGGTCTATGAAGAGGATATTGGAAGAATCTGTAGCTTTTTAATTTCGAATGATGCACCAAGGATATCAGGACAAGTAATTGCTGTAGACGGCAATACTTTAAGAATGCATTAGTATTTAAACTTTAATATTTTTTTCGCTTATTTCCATAAATGGAAAATGAGACTCTTTATAGTGTATGTTCTCTGCTTTATTTAAAAAACTAATATCGTCTAGTAAACCTGCATATAAATAGTATTTTTTATACTTTTCTACATAAGTTAAAATAGGAGCAGCACATTTCCCACAAAAATGTTTTTTAATTTTATTACCACTGCCACCTTCATGTTCATAAATTTTTAATTTAGACTTATCTATATCTATTGCTCCATCTCTAAGCAGTATAATTGTCATTATACCTCCTATTTTTTTTCTACAATCAATACAATGACAATTGAAAACTAAAGGGACTTCATCAAGCTTAACCTTAAAAGTTATATTTCCACAGATACATCCACCAGTTTTATTTATAAAAATTTTTTCTTTCATCAATTTCTAATTTTATTCTCATATTTTTTTCTAATTTTTAATACATCAACTAAATATTGGTCCCTAATATTTGAAAGCATATTAATTGATTTACCTTTAGCTTGTTTTTTTGTACCTGATATAAGTTTAGAAGATAATTTATTTGTTAACTTTGGAGCTTTTAATTTTGTCCAAGGTAATTTTAAGGCTGGACCAAATTGCTTTAACATATGTTTCATTCCTGCATTACCTCCAGCAAGATGAAAGGTTAAAAAAGTACCCATTATTGAGTATCTAAGACCTGGTCCATCTTCTATTGCACGATCTAATTCCTGTGTTGTTGCATAATTTTCATTAATAATATGTAAACCCTCTCTCCACAATGCCTCTTGAAGTCTATCCGATAAATAACCTGGTAATTCTTTTTTAAGCATGATTGGCCTCATTGAGATTGATTTGTAATATTTGTTTGCTTCTAAAAGAAACTTTCTTGTAGTTTTTTTTCCAGGAACTATTTCAACTGCTGGCAATAAATACGCTGGGTTAAATGGATGTCCAATTATGCCTCTTTGAGGATTTTTACTCTTAGAAAAAATTTTAGAGGGTAAAAGTCCTGACGAACTTGAAGAAATAATTACATTTGATTTTACATATTTAGAGATTTTTTGGATTAAATCAGTTTTAACTTTATAATTCTCTAATACACTTTCTTGAACAAAATCCACATTTGAAAGAGCCTTTTCCAAAGAATTAAAGAATTTTAAATTTTTAATTAAAATTTTTTTTCCAAAAAGTTTTTTTATACTTTTTGAAGTTCTTTTTATTTCTTTTAAAACATAATTTTTGAGATTTTTGTTTTGATCATATGCATGAACAATTTTGTTGTGAGCTAAATTTCTTATTATCCAGCCAGTCCCTATGACACCAGTTCCAACTATTCCTACAGTTTTAATTTTTGACATTACTTGTGTTTTACAAGCTTTAATTTTTCTCTTGTTTCTGAAGGTGACATAATCTCTACACCAAGATCTGTAACGATCCTTATAGCTTTCTCAACTAATTGAGGATTTGTTGCCAATTTACCTTTGGATAAATATAAATTATCTTCTAAACCAACTCTTGGGTTACCTCCCATTACTACAGTTTGAGCAACATATGGCATTTCGTTTTTAGATATTGCAAAACCTGACCATATACCTTCTTTAGGCATTATATCTTTCATCGCTTGCATAGCTAATGGTGTTGCCGGTGCTCCCCATGGAATTCCTAAACACATTTGAAAAAGAGGTGGATCACTTAATAATCCCTCTTTATATAATTGAGCACCAAACCACATATTTCCTAAATCAAAAGCCTCTATTTCAGGTTTAACTTTTATTTCTTGAAGTTTTTTTGCAGCTTTTCTTAAATCGTTAGGTGTGTTGACTGTGATAACTGAACTATCTCCAAAATTTAAGGTTCCACAATCAAGTGTGCATATTTCTGGAAGAAATTGTTCTGCATTAGCAATTCTTTCCATTACATTTGCCATGTCTGTCATTGGACCAAAGTCTAAAGGGTTCTTGCCTTGGCCGATATCTAAATCACCACCCATGCCTGTCGTGAGATTAAGAATTACATCAGTTTCAGATGATCTCACTCTGTCAACCACTTCTTTATAAAGCTCGAGTCTTCTACTTGGAGTTCCATCTTCCTCTCTGACATGGATATGGGCAATTGCAGCACCAGCTTTAGCAGACTCTATTGCTGCTTTTGCAATTTGCTCTGGAGTTTTAGGTAAATCAGGATGTTTACTTGCTGTATCACCAGATCCTGTAACTGCACATGAGATGAAGACCTTATTGTTCATTTTTATTTCTAGTAAAATATAATATCATATCATTAACAATTATAAGAAATAAAAATTAAATGGACTTAAATAAACTAAGGGTTAGACGTAGCTTTATATTTACACCAGGTCTTCAACCAGAGATGTTTCCAAAAGCCTTGGCTTCAGGAGCTGATATGGTTTGTATAGAATTAGAAGATGGAATTGCCATGAAAGATAAAGACGAGGCAAGGAAAAATACTATTGAAGCATTAAAGTCACTAGAAGTAAAAAATGATGTTGAATTAGTTGTTAGATTAAATTGTCAAAGAACTAAAAATGGTCTTTTAGACTTAGAAGCTATTGCATCAAATAAACTAAAGGTTAAAGCTATCATGTTGCCTAAAGTTAAAACACCTGACGAAATTACATTTATTGATGACATGCTTACTGATTGTGGTTTAAATACTGATCTTCATGTTATAATGGAAACTAATCAAGCTCTTGAAAGTATTTATGATATTGCACATTCTAGCGATAGAATAGTTGCTTTATATTTTGGTGGAGAGGATATGGCAGCAGAATTGAGAGTGGAAAACAAATTAGAGAATTTAGTTTATGCAAGATCAAGGTTAGTTCATGCTGGCGCAAGTAAAGGAGTTGATGTTATTGATGTTCCTTATTTAAATTTAGAAGATATGGAAGGAATGAAAAAAGAAGCACAGTTTGTCAAAAATTTAGGTTTCACTGGAAAAGGATCGATTCATCCTAAACAAATAAGTATTTTAAATGAGATTTTTACTCCGTCTGGAGAAGAAATAAGTAAAGCAAAAAAAATTATGGATCAATTTAAAAAAGCAAATACAGGTTTAGTTGTAATAGATGGTAAATTGATAGAAAGACCTGTTTTAAGAGAGATGCAAAGAAAATTGTTAGTAGCAGATAAAATAAACAAAAGCTAATAAAATGGCATTTCATTTAGCTTCGAGAAAAATAATAAAAGATTGGACAGATTATAATGAGCATATGAATATGGCTTATTATGTTTTAATTTTTGATGAAGCATGGGAAACAATGCTTAATAAATTTGATATGGGCGGAGCTAAAGCACAAATAAATAAAAGAAGTACAATGGTGGTTGAAACAAGAACAACTTACGACAATGAAGTTAAAGAAAATGAAGAAGTTGATGTTTATTGCACATTCTTTGATCATGATAAGAAAAGATTACATTTAAAATGTGAGATGATCGAAAAAAAAACAGGAAAACTTGCTGCAACTACAGAAAGTATATCTCTTTATATTGATCTTGAAAAAAGAAAAGTTACAGAATTTGAAGAAGATAAAATAAAAATTATGGATGATTTTATTAACGAAAATAAAAATAGTTTTAAATCAGATAAATTAGTACTTGCAGATAAACTTAAAAAGTAAATGAATTTTGACTACATAATTGTTGGAGCTGGTACAGCAGGATGTGTTCTTGCAAATAGATTAAGTGAAAATGGGAAATTTAATGTTGCCTTGTTTGAGGCAGGTGGATCTAGTGATATTTGGAAAGTTAATATGCCTTTGGCAATTCTATATGCAATGCACGATCCCAAATATAATTATAAATATTATTCAGAACCAGAGCCTAATTTAAATAATAGAAGATTATTTTGCCCAAGAGGAAAAATGGTAGGTGGTTGTTCTGCACATAACGGAATGGTTTATGTTCGAGGAAACAAAAACGACTATGAGAGATGGGCCTCATTTGGCTTGAAATCATGGTCTTATGAAAATGTTTTACCGTTTTTTAAAAAAATTGAGACATGGTCTGAAGGAGAGAATGAATTCAGAGGTGGAAAGGGAATTTTGCCAGTAAATCAATCCAAAAATAAAAATCCTTTGTTTGGCGCTTTTATTAACGCTTCTGTTGAAGCGGGGTATAAACAAAATAATGACATGAACGGAGAAGATCAAGAAGGATTTGGAATGTATGATATTACAATTCATAAAGGTCAAAGAGCTAGCGCTTCTAAATATTATCTAGAACCTGCAAAAAAAAGAAAAAATTTAAAAGTCTTTACCAATTCTTTTGCTGAAAGGATTATTTTTGAAGGAAAAAAAGCAGTTGGAATAGAGGTAAATATCAAAAATAAAGTCACAAAGGTTTATGCTAACAAAGAAGTTATTTTAAGTGGAGGTTCAATAAATTCACCACAACTATTAATGTTATCTGGTGTAGGACCTGAAAAAGATTTAAAAGATAAAGGAATTAATGTTGTACATTCTTTAGAGGGAGTAGGTCAAAATTTACAAGACCATTTAGAAACCTACATTCAGCAAGAATGTAAAACTAAAGATACGCTCTATTCTTATGTTAACAAAATAAATATGCTTAAAATTGGTATTCAATGGTTTCTTTCAAAAAGTGGTCCATGTTCTACTTCATTTTTAGAAGCAGGTGGTTTCTGCAAATCTTCAGAAGACAAAAGCTATCCGAATATTCAATTTCATTTTTTTCCAGCATTCGTAATTGATCATGGATTAGTTGATCCTGACAGACATGGTTATCAATTACATGCAAGCTTGAACCAACCTAAAAGTAGAGGACATATTAAATTAAATAGCTCAAATCCATACGATTACCCAAAAATTCAATTTAATTATTTAAAAGATGAATATGATTTAAAAGAAACAATTAAGTGTGTTCGTGTAGCTAGAAAGATTTTAAGTCAAGATTCAATGAAACCTTACGCTGGAAAAGAAATAGGTCCAGGTGAAAGTGCAACTGATGATGAACAAATAACCGAGTATATTAGATCAAAAGCCGAAACAGCTTATCATCCATCCTGTACATTAAAAATGGGAGTGGACAAAATGGCAGTAGTTGACGAAAAATTGAAAGTTCATGGTTTAGAAAATTTAAGAGTTGCAGATGCTTCTGTTATGCCAGAGATTACAAGTGGTAATTTAAATGCACCAACTTTAATGATAGGCGAAAGAGCAGCTGACTTTATCCTTAATTAGACTCGAGATATTCTTTATATCTATCTAAACTTTCTTTAGGCCAAGCAATTTTAGGATCATACATTTCATCATAGCAAATATCTTTGTTTACAATATTTATCCATGGATCTTTACTTTTAACAAATATGTGTGCTTGAGGTGGAAAAAGCTCTGGATTAGATAAAGTATTTGTTCTTATACTTATCCTTTTAACAGCGAATTCATAGTCAGAATAAATGTAAACACCACACTTTTTGCAAAAGTAAACCTTGCAGCTTTTTCCACTGCCTGCAATTAACTTCTTTTCTAAAAGCTCACCTTTGATATCTAATGAATTTTCAAAAATACTTGTATTAACAACGAAAGATGATCCGGTTAATCTCTTGCAATCTTTACAATGACAAGCATGTGTAAATAAAGGCTTAGATTTAATAGTATATTCAATTTCTCCACAAATACAGCTACCAGAAATTGGTTTAAAATCTTCCATAAATACTTTTTAGAGTATCTTATTAATTATGAAGGTTAAAGTTTTTTTGATATAGGTGCGATATGCAAACAAATGATAATACAAAGGGTATTTTTTTTATTATGACTGGAATGGCCTTTTTTTCCATTCAAGATTCATTAATAAAATTTATTTTTGAAGATATTGCATTATTTGAATTATATTTGGGAAGAACTTTAATACAAGCGACTATTCTTATATCTTTTTTTTTAATAACAAAAAAAAAAATTACTCTTAAAACACATTATCCTTTTTTAACTTTAGTAAGGGTTGTTTGTTTCTTTTTTGGATTTGCTTTTTTTTATATTTCTTTAACCTTTATGTCTCTAGCGATGGTTAGTGCTCTGTTTTTCTCATGTCCTTTCTTTATGTCTATGTTTGCTAAATTTTTCTTAAAAGAACAAATTGGAATTAGAAGATGGAGTGCAATTGTTGTAGGTTTTATAGGAGTATTAATTGTACTTAATCCAACACTTGAGGAATTTAATTTTTTCAAATTAGCACCTGTCGGATGTGCACTTTGTTATGCTTGCTCGATGACAATTACAAAATATACTTCTGATAAAGATAATATTTATACTCAAATGACTTTGCTTTATATTTTTGCGGTTATTGTAAGTTTAATTATTTATCTAGTTAGTGGAGATGGAAAATTTAATAATTTTTCTGATCCTACTTTACAATTTATTGTTAGAGAATGGTTTACTAACCCTTCAGCTTCATGGCCATATGTCTTTGTAATGGGAGTTGTTGCTTCTATATCTTTCTTTTGTGTCTTTTCAGCTTATAGTATTGCTTCACCTTCTATAATTTCTTTGTTTGAATATTCTTATATACTTTTTGCTATGTTCGCTGGATATATTCTTTTCGAAACTATTCCAACTACTCGAACTTTTGTTGGAGCAGCAATAATAATTGCTGCTGGTGTTTATATATATTTTAGAGAAAAAGTAAAAAATCAGATGATAGCTACAGATACACCTAATAGATAAGTTCAATGAAAGTATTTGTTTTTTCAATATTTTTTGTCATAATTAATTATAATCTTTCTTACTGTGCAACATTTAAAAATTTTACTGAATTAAATAAATGTATAAAGAGTTATAGTTCTTACGTTGACTATAAAAATAAAATACAAAAATGTTTCTTGGATCAAAATATTAAAATCAATGATGAAGGGATAAATTTAATTAAAAATAAAAATGGAATTATTAATGACATTATTGAATTAAATTTACCTAATAACGAAACTGTTAAGAAAAAAAAAGGATTTAAACAAATAATGAAAGATTTTTTAAATCCAGATCTAGAAAAAATGGCTCAAGAAGAAAGCTTATTTAACAAACCAACTGTTTTTTCAGAAAATTATAATGAAGCTAAAAATTTTACACTAAATAATAAAGACTTTAAAAAATTAAATACACATATAAAAAACAATCCTCAAGATTTATATGCTCTAACAGAAGATATTAATTATTTATCAAAATGGACTGACTATATGTCAGAATTTAAAAGACAGGAGTTGCTTTTAAATATTTATAACTCATTTGATCCATTAATATTAAATTCATATATAAAACCAAAAAATGTATCAAATATTGGGTTTGCCGGATCACAAGTTGGAATTATTGCTGCTGTAGGTGTAGCTGCTCTTGCTGGTGGAGGTGGTGGTGGAAGTGGTAGTTCTTCATCAAGTCCAGCCACATTATCTTTTTCGGTTTCAGCTAGCAGCTTGGGTGAATGTGATACAGGAATAACTATCACAGGTAATTTGACAAAAGCCCACTCCTCTAATGTAAATATTACATATAGTACTGGAGGTACGGCTACATCTGGAACAGATTATAATTTATCTGCTTCATCATCAACGATTGTTTCAGGATCTACAAGTGCTTCAATAACTCTTACACCTGTGAATGATACTACAAATGAAACTTCCGAAACTGTTATTATCACCGCAAGTACGACGGATGTATCTACAACAGGTAATACTCAAACAACAATTACAATTTATGATTATGTATTAAAATGTAATACTACAGCTTACTCTGAAGATACAAGTGTTCAAAGCACAATTACTGGTAGATCCTCATGGACTTTGGTTGATCAATCTTCAAATAATGTTCATCCATATGAGCTTGTGAATTTACACAAGGCACATTCGTTTAAGAATAGCAGTAATCAATATTTACTTGGTGATAGTCAAACAATCTATGTAATGGATGACGCTATGCATAATAATCATTCATCATTCCAAGGTAAAACAGTAACGATGTTAGATTCTCCTTCAACATCAAATAATTCTACACAACATGGTACTCATGTTGCTAGTATTGCTGCTGGTATTATCAGTGGAACTACTCATGGTGTTGCTCCAGATGCTGATATAGTATTTTCAACATTTGATGATAATGGGACTGCTCAAGCCACAGATATAGATACGGCACGAACAACACATTCTGCAATTGTGATGAATAATAGTTGGGGATACAGCCAAGGTTGTGTTGGTAATAGCTGTACTAGTGCTGTTGAGTGGTCTGAATTGGTTAATGATGCTAGCAATAATGGTAGAACCATAAGAGAAGAATTGAACAACTCAACAATGCATGCTTTTGGCTCACATACATCTACATATATAACTGCACTAGATAATTTTCAAAATAGTGGTGTAATAGTGTGGGCTAGTTCAAATTATGTAAATGACACTGATGTAAGTGTAATGGCAGGGCTGCCAGCTTATTTTAATGGAACAGATGACTCGGTTGATCTAACTGATGCATGGCTTTCTGTAATGTATGCTGAATTTACTGGCACTTCTTTATCAGGAGCTTCTACTTCAGACTTTAATAGATTAGGTAATCCCTGTGGAGCTGCTAAAGAATGGTGTTTAGTAGTTGATGATAAACAAATTGGTGCGGCTGGGTATATAGATGCTGGAGGAACAAGTCAATATACAGTTTCTAATGGATCATCAATGGGTGCTCCACAAGTTTCTGGTATGATTGCACTTTTAGGACAAGCCTTTCCTAATCATACACCCGAGCAGCTGACAGATAGACTTTTGGCGTCAGCCAATAATGCTTGGTTCACACCAAGCGGCAACACTACATTTACAGTTCATGGAGCATCTATTAAGCACGGCTATAATGATACTTGGGGCCATGGTGTGCCTGACATGTATGCCGCTTTATCACCAATTACAACAAGCTTAAATCCTCTTTCATTTGGAGGAGGTGGAGGAAGTGGTGGTGGAGGTGGATCATCGGGCGGTGGTCAAATACCGTTTGCACAACTAAAAAAATATCCTGTTTCTTTATCATCTTTATCTACATCCTCATCTTTAGGTAATGCTATATCTAAAGGTTTAGATAATAAATTTACATATGCTTATGATGCATTGCATGGTGGTTTTAAAATACATGTTTCAGATTTTATCAATACTGAAAATAAAAATAATCAAAAAATAAAATTATCTATAAATGAAGAATTAGAAAATTTGAGAAAAATTGAAATAAGTGGTCAAACTTCAAATAACATCTTTGAAGGAGAATATATAAATTTTAAAAATAACTATAATTATGGCACAAGCATAACTTTGGATACCCCAAATTTAGCAGTTCAAAATGCTTTGCCGAAAAATAATTTTTATATAAATCCTTTCTTAACTGAAAACACAGGTATAGGTTTTAATCAAAGATTATATTTAAATGGAAATGATTTATTAATTAGTTACAATAATTCAATGATTAATCCTCTTACAAATATAAATAAAGATGTAGTCTTACCAATAGAAACTTTAGCTTTTTCATTGAATTTAAATAATGAAAATTTTGAAGAATTTTCTTTAACAGCAGGTATTTTAAAAGAAAGTGAAAGTTTTTTACTTTCTAAATCAAGTGGAGCCTTTGGATTAAATAATAATACTTTAACAAATTTTTTTGGTTTTAATTTAAATAAAAGTATTAATAGTAATAGCTCGATATCATTTAATAATACAACTGGAATATCTCAATTAAAAAATGGAAATAACAACTTTATAATTGGTTCATCAAAAGTTTTAAGTTCAAGTTTTGAAGTTGATTACCAATTAAATAATATATTTGGAAAAGATATTATTAATTTAACATACTCACAACCTAACCGGATAGAAAAAGGCGATATGAAATTTAGGTTGATTGGATTATCAGACAAAAATGGAATAATACCATATGATGATTATATCGTAGAATTAAATCCATCAGGTAGACAAAAAGATATAACTTTAACTTACACTAGAGAATTTGATAACTCTTTTAAATTTGGATTTAAGACTGTGATTACTGATGATTTGGGTCATTTAAAACAAAACAAGTTAGACACTAACTTTATTTTCACAGGATCTTTGAAATTTTAAAAAGAATTAAAAAAATTAATAAAATAAACTCATAATTCTTTAAATATCTGACAAAATTGTCATTGAAAAAATAATCCAATAATATTTAATTTTAAATATATAAATTCTTAACAATTAAAGGGAAAATATGAAAAAATTACTAATAGGTACATTCGTGTTTATCTTAAGCTTTACTTCAAAAGCTTTTTCAGACGGGCATGGAATTAAAATGGGTATTATTTTAGGATTTACTGGTCCTATTGAAACCCTTACACCTGCAATGGCTGCTTCTGCTGAACTTGCTTTTAAAGAAGCTTCAGATTCAGGTTCATTATTAGGTGGAAAAAAAATATCTGTAGAAAGAGCTGACTCAACTTGTGTTGATTCTGCTGCTGCTACAACTGCTGCTGAAGGTTTAGTTTCAGGTGGTGTTGTCGCTATTATGGGTGCTGATTGTTCTGGTGTTACAGGTGCAATAGCAACTAATGTTGCCGTACCAAATGGTGTTGTTATGATTTCACCATCTGCTACATCTCCAGGATTAACTGATCTTAATGATAATGGTTATTTCTTCAGAACTGCTCCATCGGATGCTAGAGGAGGACAAGTTTTAGCAGATATTACAAAGGACAGAAAAGTTAAATCATTAGCAGTAACTCATACTAACAATGACTACGGAAAAGGTTTAGCAGATGTTTATGTAGCTGCAGTTAAAGCTCATGGTATAAAAGTAACAGCTGTTACAGCACACGAAGAAGGTAAAGGTGACTATGGTGCAGAAGTAGCAACACTTGCAGCAGCAGGTGGAGACGCTCTTGCTGTTTTAGGTTACTTAGATCAAGCTGGTGGTAGTATAATTCAAGGATCATTAGACTCAGGATCGTTTGACACATTTGTTCTTTCAGATGGAATGATTGGTGACTCTCTTACTGATAGATTTGGAAAAGACTTAAATAAATCATTTGGATCTTTGCCAGGATCAATGGGTAAAGGTGCTGGTATATTTAAAGAGGTTGCTAGTGCTGGTGGTATTGACTCATCAGGTCCTTACACAGGTGAAAGTTATGATGCTGCAGCCTTGATCACACTTGCAATGCAAGCTGGTGGAAAAGCTGACAGAATGACTGTTCAAAAAAATGTAATGTCAGTAGCTAATGCTCCTGGAACAAAAATTTATCCAGGTGAATTAAAGAAAGCACTTGATTTATTAGCTAAAGGTAAAGCGGTAAACTATGAAGGTGCTACAGCTGTTGAATTTACAGATGTTGGTGAAGCTTTTGGATCTTTTATTGAAAAAGAAATAAAAGGTGGAAAGTTTAAAGATAAAAAACAAAGATAATAAATTATCTATAGTTCCCGGCATTAATTTTGTCGGGAACAAAAAATGAAAAATCAAAAATTATATGAAGGTATTTTTTTAAAAAGAAAAGCCTTTAAGAAAAATCAATTTTATTATTATATCAAAACACCTAAAATAAGTATTATTATTCCTAAAATAAAAGATAAATATTTAGTTATATCTCAGAATAGAATTCCAATTAATAAAATAACTTATGAATTTCCAGGTGGAATAGTTGATAAAGGTCAAACTATATTACAAACTGCTTTAAAAGAATTAAGAGAAGAAACGGGATATTGTAGTACAAAAAAACCCGTTAAATTAATCAGTTTTTATGCAGATCCTGGAAGACTAAATTGTTCTTACAATTGTTATTTTACAAATAAAATCAAAAAAATTGGTTTACCGGAAAATGGGGTTAAAATTCACCTATTAAATAAATCTAAAATTCTAAATTTGATAAAACAAAAAAAATTTTCACACTCTTGTCACATTGCTGGATTTTTGTTTTTGTTAAATCAAAAGAGATATTTATCGGATAAGTAAAATATTAATCCTAAAACAACACCTAATAAAATATAATACATTATTGTTTAATAATTTTTTCCGGAATAATTCCTTGCGGTCTATAGCGCATTATTAAAAGTAAACCCATTCCTATGACTAAGAATCTAAAATATGGAGCACTTTCAATTAAGTGAACTCTAACTGCATTAGTTTCTGGTAGATGAGATGTAAATAAATTAATTAAAAATAATGCAATTGGGGCAGCTTCAACCCATAAAAACCAAACTACAAATCCCCCTAATATTGCTCCGAAATTATTTCCTGTTCCACCTACTATAACCATGACCCAAATTACAAAAGTATATCTCATAGGTCTGTAGCTACCTGGTGTAAACAAACCGTCATTTGTAACCATCATAGCTCCAGCTAAGCCAACAATTGCAGATCCCAAAATAAAAATAAGAAGATGCTCTTTAACAATATTTTTACCCATTGCACTTGCCGCCTCCTCATTATCTCTTATAGCTCTCATTTTTCTTCCCCATGGTGAATAAAGGGCTTTCTGGGTCACAATTAACAAGATAATAACAACAGTAAGAAATAAACCTGTAAAACATAATTTTACATAAACCGATGAAGCATCAATGACCATTTGATTTAGAGCTTCTTGCTTATCAACGATTGAATTAATTAAATTTAATTTTGATGAGTTAAATTTTGTAACTAAATTTATAAACCATTCTGAGGTTTGTAGATCTATTTCGTATGGTGCTGGTCTTTTTAATCCTATTACATTTTTTACACCTCTTGCCAACCATTCCTCATGTTTAATAATTGAAACGATAATTTCTGCTATTAATAATGTTGCAATAGCTAAATAATCTGCACGAAGACCTAATGCGATCTTTCCTATGACAAATGCTAAACTGCCTGCCAACAGCGCACCGAAAATCCAGGAAAGCAAAACGGGCAATCCCATGCCACCAAGAAATCCTGTCTTTGCTGGATCAACTGACTCGATCGCCTCTATTCCCGGTGCAGCAGTTATTCTTAGTAAAATTATTCCACCTAAAATTACAGAGGCTACTGAGTAATTTCTTAATTTAGATTTATTAAATCTGTTAAGTATAAATTTAACTACAAAGATAATTGCAACAATTATCCATATACAAGCCAAAATATTTAAACCTCCAACTTGCCAAGCTTTTTTGACTGGTTCAACCGAAACTAAGACTACAGCTAATCCTCCTAATGCTGTGTATCCCATTATCCCAAAATTAATTAATCCAGCATAACCCCATTGTATATTTGCCCCGATAGTCATAACTGCAGAAATTAAACAATAATTTAAAATAGTTAATGCTATAGACCAGGATTGAAATATCCCAACTAAAATTATTAAAAATATCATGATTGAATATGCGGCGATGACATTTTTATAATTCCTCATATTACTTTTCCTTTAAAGATACCTGATGGCCTTATTAATAAAACAATTACTAAAATTGAAAACGAAACAGCAAACTTGTAATCAGTCGATAATAACTGGAGTAAAGAGTCTGGCTCAAGATGTTCAGGTAATAAATATGAAATAAATCTTTTGTATGCGTAAGTTACAAATATTTCTGCAAAAGCTATAACGTATCCACCTAAGAAGGCTCCAAATGGATTTCCGATTCCACCAACAATTGCTGCGGCGAATATTGGAAGCATATTATTAAAATAAACAAAAGGTCTATAACTTTTATCTAAACCGTACAATACTCCACCAATAGTAGCCAAAATTCCTGCAATGATCCATGTTATCAAAACAACTCTCTTAGGATCTATACCAGACAATAATGCTAAATCTTCATTGTCTGAATAAGCTCTCATACTTGTTCCAGTTTTAGTTCTATTTAAAAACCAAAACATTATTGAAACAACAATTAAAGTTACGATTATTGTTATTGCTTGTGTTGATTTTAAAGTTATACCTTCTGCAAGACCAGTCATTTCTTTAAATTCTGTTGCTTTAATTATAAATTTTTCACCATCTAAAAATCTTCTGTCAGATGGTCCAATGATTATTCTAATTAAGGCTTGAGTTACAAACATTACCCCTACACTAACCATTGCAAACTGAACTGGAGGACTTTTTTTTAACCTGTAATAACTGAAAACAAATTTGTCTATTATTAACATATATAAAATCATCATTAGGATGGCGAAAGGAATTGTTAAAAGTGCTGTTGGTAGAACGCCTAATCCAAAACCTAAGGACTGAAAATAATATGTTAGAATAACTGCGAACATTGTTCCAAAAGACATCATGTCTCCTGTTGCAAAATTAGCAAATCTTAAAACTGCGTATATTAAAGTAACAAAAATAGCACCTAAAGCTAATTGTGAACCATAAGCTAAGGCTGGTATCACTGTGAAATTAAAAAGTACAATTATTGCATTTAAGAAATCCATTATGCTCCCAAAAATGATCTACGAACCTCAGGATCCTCAAGTAAATCATTACCGGATCCCTCAAATTTATTTTGACCTGTTACCAATACATAGCCTCGGTCTGAAATACTTAATGCTTGCTTTGCGTTTTGCTCAACCATAATAACGGCAACATTTGTTTTTTTAACTTTTATTATATGTTCAAACAATTCATCCATTACAATTGGAGAAACTCCAGCTGTGGGCTCATCTAACATAAGTACTGATGGATCACTCATTAAAGCTCTTCCAAGCGCGACTTGCTGACGTTGTCCACCAGATAATTGTCCGACGACTTGGGATTTTTTTTCACTCAAGATCGGAAATAAACTATAAATACTCTCAATTTTATTTTCTAAACTCCCTTCTGTTAAAAAGCCACCGATCTCTAAATTTTCTCTAACAGTTAATTCTGCAAATACATTTCTTGTTTGTGGAACAAATGAAATACCCTTTTTTACTCGATCTTGAGGATTAATTTTTGAAATATCTTCACCATTCAAAGTTACAGAGCCTGATTTTAATTTTAATAATCCGAGCATCGCTTTCATAGCTGTTGATTTGCCAGCTCCATTGGGACCTAAAATGGCAACTATCTCTCCCCTATTGGCAGTTATTGAGCATGAACTAATAATATCAGGACCATCGCCATAACCTGCAGTCATTTTTGCTCCTTCAAAGTATGCCATTAATTCTCTTTTTTTGTTAAGTTTGACTTTCCTAAATAACTTTCAATTACTTTATCGTTTTTTTTAACTTCTTCAGATGTTCCTTCAAATAAAACTGAACCATCTGCCATTACTATAACTGGATCACACATTCTGCTTATAAAATCCATATCATGCTCTATCATACAAAAAGTGTAATTTTTTTCTTTATTCAATTTTAATATTGCTGTTCCTAGATCTTTTAAAAGTGTTCGATTAACTCCCGCTCCCACCTCATCAAGTAAAACCAATTTTGCATCAACCATCATAGTTCTTCCTAATTCTAATAATTTCTTTTGACCTCCAGAAAGATTTCCTGCCCTTTCATTAGCTAAATGTGTTAAATTAAGAAAATCTACAACCTCATAGGCTTTTTCTCTAATAACTTTTTCCTCTTTTTTAACTAGTCCAGGTTTAATAAGCGCATTTAATAAATTTTCTCCACTTTGATTTGATGGCACCATCATTAAGTTTTCTAAAACTGTTAAGTTTGAAAATTCATGTGCAATCTGAAAGGTTCTTAATAATCCTCTGCCAAACAACTCATATGATGGTACATCGGTAATATTTTCATCATTAAATATTACCTCTCCATCATTAGATTTTAAATTTCCAGCTATTAAATTAAATAATGTTGTTTTTCCTGAACCATTTGGGCCAATTATTCCAGTGATTGAACCCGATCTAATATTTAATGAGCAATTTGATACTGCTGCTAGTCCTCCAAATAATTTTGTAAGATTGTTTACCTGTAAGATATTGTCAGACATTTTACTTACTTTTTTTTAATCTATTCAAGACGCTATTTGCTGTTTTATTGAGAGATTTATAAAATCCAAGTTTTCTTAATTCTTTAACAGCTTGTTCATTTAAACCTTTTGGGGTTTGTGAATTTTTAACAAGTACTTTTAAATCTTTATTTGAATTAAATTTTGCATCCTCAGATAAAGCAATAAATAACGAGGTAATATACTTTTGAGAGTCACTTCTATTAATTCCATTTTTTACTAACCATTCACTCAGAGTTTGTAGTAATTCATAAAATGGTGCCATCATTGATGAAATTGACCAAAAATTTAGTGATAGGTTTTCATTTTTTATTTCAACAGATGTGCCAAGCTTATTAAAAAAATTTCTAACTTGTTTATCTGGTGGAAAAATTGGTACTGGTCCTTTTCTAAGAGAAATTGGAGGCAAAGGAATTGCTCTAATAATCTTAGTTTTAACTTTAATATATTTTTTTAATTCAGTCATTTTTATAGTTGATATAAAACTTATTATCGTTTGACCTTTTTTAAATTTTAGTTTTGGAAGAATAATTTTTCCTATCTTTGGTGTTACTGCTAAAAAAACCCAATTTGATTGATTTATAATATCCTGATTATCAGTAGATATTTTTATCTTTTTACTTTTTCTTTTCAGTTCACTTGAAATTTTTGAATTTCTCTTTGAAACAATTATTTTATTAATTTTTAATTTTGATCCCAGTATTCCATTGATTACTGATTTTGAGATATGTCCTGTACCAATAAATCCGATTTTCATGATAAACTAAGTGATTATTATCACTAAAATTAATTAATTAGTAAAAAAAGAACCTCTAATTCTTAGTAATTCTCTTGATAATTTTTTATTTTCTACAAATGGTTTTCTACCATGAAGCCAGAAATAGTTGTTTGCAACTACAGAAAATCCGACTGGTAAAGGCATTACGATCTTATTTTGACTTCCCTCTAAAGAGTCTGATAATTTTTGTAGAAATAATCCCTGTTCCATATTTTTAGGCTCAGGAAATTGGTCAATATAAGAAATTTGTGGTTTTCCATTTTCATCCTCTGAAAAAACAGGATGTTCTACTTTATAGTCAACATTTTTACTTTTTGGAGAGCCCCATAAGAAGTTTTGTTTTCCAACTTTATCATTAGTTAAACTATCTAAATGTTCCCAATCATCAAGGTGCAACATTGCAGTTTCTCCACCTTGTACATTTTCTTCCTCCATTTTTAACATTAATAACCAATCAGTTTTTTCTTTAACATAAGTACCATCAGTATGAAGATCCATATTTGTATATGCTTTTCTAAGATATGAATCACTATTGTCCTCATGTTTAACATGAAATCTTGCATAATATTTTCCAGCCATTGAGTCAAAATTTGGATTACCAAGTAAGTGTGTTACGGCTGTAGATAGTTTAATAAGAAAATTATTATCGATTTTTTTAGATTTATTTTTAGGTCCAATAATAAAACATCCTGTGTCTCTATCTCTTAATACAGTGTTTATAAATTTTCCTAACTTTCCACTTGTTGAATCATCTAAAGATTTTGCAAGTGTAAATCTAGTAAAAGGTTTATATTCAAGAGCTGTAATATCAAATTTTTTAAAAGGAAATATTAGTTTGTCTATAATTTCATCTTCAATTTTAATATTGATGATTCTTTTGGAATAATCACTAAATGAAATATCAAACCCTTGAATAGTATCTAAGCTATCCATTATAATTATTTGTTACAAACTCCAATTGAATTTGGTCCACATGTTTCACCATTAGTCCATGTTGCTCCAATTAAATTTGCTCCATCAAAATTAGCATTGGTCATATTCGATGAAGTAAAGTTAGCTTCCATTAAATTTGCATTTTGAAAATTTGCTTCAATTAATGTTGAGCCCATAAAATCAACTCTTGTCATATTGGCTCCTGTAAAATTAGCTTTTTCAAAATTTCCACCAACTAGTGTTGACTCATATAAGTTGGCTCTAACAAATGTTGACTCTGGAAAAGTTCCAAATGACAAGTTAGAATTCATCATAATACTTTTATCAAAATTTACTTGTATAAAACTTGCGAATGATAAGTTTGAGTTAGGCAAATAACTACCTTGCAAATCTTGTCCATCTGAAAACCTACAGTTAGTATAATCAACTCCATCAGTTAAAGGATCATCACATGCTGCTTCTGAAATACCTGGTATTAAAATTAAGAATAATAGTAAAATAATTTTTTTCATTTATATCGTAAAGCTACTTAATAAAAACATAATGATAGCAGAGAATAAAGTTGGGTAAACTAAATTATTTCTAGTTAATTTAAAAATTATTATTGCTAAAAGCACAACAATAAATCTGGACAAGTAATTACTGTCAGAAAGTGCACCAGCTGGAAATATTATCATTCTGGAAATTAAAGCCGCCAATGTCGAATAGGCTAAATAATTAAACCACCTATATATTTTAGTATTTTCATCTATTATTTCAGAAGTAAAAGCTCCTAAAAACCTTGAGATATAAGTTGCTAAAGATGTAATAACTATTATTAAAACAATATTAGCTGACATTTTTCTCTCCTATTACAAAAGCAACAGTTCCAGCTAAAAATCCACCAATCAAAACACACCAATCAGGACTAATAAAATAAAATAAGGGTCCTAAGATAGCTCCTAAAATTATTGAAACATTTAACTGTATAGACTTCATCACACCTATCATGGTGCAAGTAAAGTAAATTGGATTAATTATAGCTAATCCAATCAACATTTCTCTATTTAAGAAATCAGCAGAATAATAACCTAAAATAGTTGAAAAAATTGCTATCAACCAAGTTGCAGTTCCAATTCCTATCCAAAAATCGACTCTATATTTTTTTTCAATTTCTTTATAATTATTTTTTAGGATTAACCACGAAGATACTGCAACAAAATGGCATGAAAGATAATACTTCCATCTCGGTTGGCTTTTATGTTTTAATAATGGCATTAAAGATACAGTCATCGGATACAATCTTGCATTCACTAACCAAACAGCAAAAAACAAATTAAGTAACGAAACTCCAATCAAAATCGATTCTGCCATCACAAGTGAACCAGGTAAAGCATAAGTTAAAAAAGTAGAAAAAATACTTTCTTGAATTGTGAAACCTAAATTTTTTAATAAAGCACCAATTGCTAAGAAGCTTAAACCAAGAGCAATTGCAGGGCTATCAAATTCTTTTGCACAAAGAATTCCTTTAAAAAAATATTTTGAATTAATCATCCGCCTAAGAATAGACGTCCAACATCATCATTTTTAAGTAAATCATCACCTCTTCCGGCTATTGCCGTTTGTCCAGATACTAATACATATCCAATATCAGAAAACTCTAGACCTTTTTTGGCATTTTGCTCAACTAGAATAATTGTTTTCTTTTCATTTTTTTGTAAGTCTCCCAAAATTTCAAATACCATATCAATATATCTTGGCTCCAATCCAATAGAAGGTTCATCCACCAGAAGAACAGAAGGCTTCATTACTAAAGCTCTAGATATTTCTAATAATCTTCTTTCTCCACCTGATAATACTTTTGCCGGTTGATTTCTTCTATTCCTTAATCTTTCGTATTTATCTAAAATCTTTTCTGCTTCTTGATATGACTCTTCGGTTTTATCTTTGATAAAACCTCCCATTAACAAATTTTCCTCAACAGTCATATCTGGAAAAACTGAATTATCTTGCAGAATATAAGCTATACCAACTGACTTTAATTTTTCAGCAGGAGTTAAATTTGTTATTTCTTTTCCATCAATTTCTATTTTACCAGAAAAAATATTTGTAAATCCATATATTGAGTGAAGTATTGTTGATTTACCTGCTCCATTAGGACCAATTAAACATAATGATTGTGCTTTGCTTACAAATAAATCAAAATTATGTAAAATTTCCATTTTACCATATCCAGCATTCAAATTTTTTATTGTTAAATGAGTATCTTCAGAAGATAAGTTTTTTAGATCTTCTGCACCAGGTGCTTTACCTAAAACTTCATACTGATTAGACATTATTGAGCCCCCAAATACGCATCTACTACTCTTTTGTCTTTTTTAATTTCATCTGGAGTACCATTTGCAAGCATTTTGCCATGAGCAAGACAAAATATGTCTTCAGCTAATTGCATAATTACTCTCATATTGTGCTCAATAACCAGCAATGTTATTCCAAAATCTTGATTAACTTTTATTAGTCTATCAATAATTCCATTAATTAAAGTAGGATTTATACCTGCTGTTGGCTCGTCTAATAATAGCATTTCTGGTTCATTCATTAGTGCCATTGCAAGTTCTAATAACTTTTGCTGACCAAAAGATAAGTCTCCTGCTCTAAGTTTTCTTTTTTGATACAAGCCAACAAAATTAAGTAAATTTTCTGCTTTTTCTGTAAGCTCTTTTGGAATTTTTGAGAATATTTTAAACAAACTTTCATCACTACCTTTGTGACTGATAAGCATATTATCTACACAATTTAATTTTCCATAAATTCTAGTTTGCTGAAATGTTCTTAGTAATCCTAATTTTGCAATTACTGGCACTGGTAATTCTGATACTTCTTTTCCATTAAACTTAATTGAACCATTGTCTATTGGATATGTGCCAACTATCGAATTAAACAATGTGGTTTTACCAGATCCATTAGGTCCTATAAGACCAACTATCTTTCCTTTTTCAACCGACATTGAAATATCTACATTAGCTTTAACACCTCCAAATGATTTACTTACGTTGTTTACTTCTAAAATACTCATTTTAATTCTACCTGTGCTTTTCGATCTGCTTCATCAATAACTTCACCAAATCTTTCTGGATATTTTTCTCTTAACCATCCCATTAATCCCTCTGGGAAATAAATTACTATAACTACGATTAAAACTCCTAATGCAACATATTGCCAACCTAGGAAGAATGTCCAAAATCCTTCTTTAAAAAAATGAAATAAAGTTGCACCGATAATTGGTCCCCATAAAGTTCCTTTGCCCCCAAGAATTGCCATTAAAACCATGAATACACCCATTTCTCTTCCATCAAATGCAACATCTGTTGAATCGATATAACCAACTAAACCTCCCATTATTCCACCTGCAAGACCACAAAAGAAAGCTGAAATCATCCATCCAGTTATTTTGTATTTCATAGTCTCAATTCCCATTGCTTCAGCTTTATCTTCATTATCTCTGATTGCATTCAGAATTAATCTAAACCTTGTTGTGTAAATTGCTCGTACAGCAATGAAAGTAAGTACTAGTGCTCCAAAACTTAGAAAATAAAAAAATTCACCTCTTGCCTCAAGACCTCCTATGTTTGGAAAAGGAGGAGTGGTAAAGCCCTGTCCAGCTCCAATAATTTCAATACCTCCAGAAATTTCTCCTGCTGCAACTCCTAAACCTAATGTACAAATTGCAAAGTAATGACCTCTTAATCCTAAAATTGCATAACCAATTAATCCCGCAACAATTGTAGGAACAACGGCTGCAACTACCAGACCAGCTGCCATGCCTTGAAAGAATTGTGAAGGTGTGTGAACGAAAGTTTTTTCACCACCACTTTCTGTCCATTCTGCCAATGGGAAAAACATACCAACTTGAACAGATGCACAAAGATACATTCCCAAACCATAAAAAAGAATATTGCCAAATGTGTTGTAGCCCATTTCACCACCTTGAATATTCCAAGTGGTTGCAAGGACAATTAATACACACAGAATCGATAATTGAACTTTAAAAGCTGGAAAAATAAATGGTGCAACTAAACCAAATACCAAAATTCCTATATACAAAATCCAACTATTTCTGTTCATACAAACTCTCTATTTTATCTCTAAAATCTTTATCAACTGTAAAATAATGTCCATTTTCTTCATGAAGACTAGATCCCGTTGAATGATATTCATCTAAATGTTTTTTAAATTTGACAATATCCACTTCTATCATTTTGCCATTATCGTCTTTAATTTTAGCTTTTCTCACTTTAAATACTCTCTTTTTCTTGAAAGTTTAAATCTTCTGTAAACTAAAATTAAAACTAATAATAAAAATACTGAACCAATTCTAAATTCTGTACCAAGAATATAATCTGCAAATTCTTCAAATATTCCTAATCCCATACCTGACATAGCAACTCCAGGTAAATTTCCTAATCCTGCAACAATTACAATCATAAATGATCTTATAGTGTATGGTAATCCCATATAAGGATGAATTGTAAAAGTTATTGAAATTAAAGCTCCTGCTACACCACATAATGCTGCATTTATTCCAAAGGTTGCTGCATAAACTTTTTCTGTATCAACACCTAAAATCTTTGCGGCTCTTGCATTTTGAGCTGTTGCTCTAATAGCACGACCTAATTTTGATCTTTTCATATAAACTACTAAACAAATTGCAAAGACAATGCTTATAAAAGCAGAAAATATTTTAGAGTTTGGTAAAACAACATTATTATCAAATAGCATTGTAGTACCGTAACCAGAATTAGCTAAAACAACGTCTGCTCCAAATGCGAAATTCATTAGTTGCATGAAAAGAATACTAATTCCAAAAGTTGCTAATATTGAAATGAACAGATCTCTATCGACAACTTTATTTATAACTAATTTGTAAATTGCAATTCCAACAAAATACATAATTATAGGAGAAACAATTACTCCCCAGGCTGGATGAATGCCGTAGAGATACATAAAGTATGCAATGTATCCTCCTAAGATTACAAGGTCTCCCTGTGCAATGTTAATTATATTCATAACACCCCATTGCAGTGCCATTCCATAAGCGATTAATGCAAAAAGTATTCCAAGTAGAAGTCCATCAAGACATGCTTGAATGGTTATCATTGGATATTGGAAGACTAAAAAATCCATAATTTAATTTTGATTTCTATAAAAAAAAGCCCCCTATTTCTAGGGGGCTTAAATGGTTTATTTTATCTTTCAGACCACTTTGGTACTGGGTGTATTAACTCAGCTGAAGCCCATTTTAATGGAGCAACAACCTTATTTTCACACTTACCAGCATCATCACACATTACTTGGAAAAGTACCATTGGTTTATCAACATTTTGACCACCAGGTGCAAATTTAATATTTCCATAGAATGTTTGCATGTTAGTTGCAGCAAGAGCATCTCTTACTTTTTTCTGATCAAAAGTATTTGCTCTTTCAAAAGCATCTTTAAATACTAACAATGCAGCTGAAGACTCTGCAGATTGATATGGTGGATCATAGCCAAATTCTTTTTCAAAATCTGCTGCATATGTCATACCATCTTTAAAGAAATCATCTTTGTAAGTTAATGTTTTATGCCATTGAGAAGCACATAATGCATATTGAGAATTTTTACCATGTTGCTTTGATAATTTTGCAGCATCACAGTGTGTCATTGCCAACATCGGAACATCAACTTTCATTTCTGAAATTTGTCTTATTGCTGTTAAAGCTCCTTTTGTATGCCCTGAAACAACCAATACATCTGGCTTCATTTGTTTTACTTTAACTAATGTAGCAGCCATATCATTAAGCTCTTTTGGAAGTTTATCGTCGATTATAATTTCAGATCCAGTTTCTTTAGCAGCATCTAAAATACCTAATCTTACGTCTTGCGAGAATGCATCTTGCTCAAAAGCTTGTGCAATTCTTACACCTTTTCCACCATTTAATTCAACAGCTGTTCTTATTGCTACATCAAGATATAAGTTTGCTGGTGCTAATACCGCAAATAGATATTTGTAACCTTTTGTAAACAAAGATCTAGAAGCACCGTTAGCCTCAACCATTGGAACACCATATTTTTCTGTTACTGGTGCGATCGCTTTTGTCAATCCTGAACTGTATGGCCCAAGCATGAACTCTACTTTATCTTGTGAGATTAATCTTTCTGCAAGCTGAGCTGCTCTCTTAGGGTTTGACTCATCATCATAATAAATAATATCAAACTTATAAGTTTTTCCCCCAACTTTTACACCACCCATGCTGTTAATTCTATCAACAGCCATGTTGTAGCCGTTTTGAGTATGAACACCATTAGATGAATACTTACCAGTTAAAGAGATTGCAGCACCTAAAATAATTTTATCTCCAACTACTTTTGCAAACGATACAACTGAAGTTGAAAATAATAATGCTATTGCAGAAACAAATGTAATTAAAATGTTTTTTATTTTCATTTATTCCCCTTTAATTAATTAATTAATAAAGGTTAAATTAATAACAAAAATTATTTAATTGCAAGTGGGAGTAGTAGCGCAATATACCTTAGTATTGTTGAGTAAATGCAATAATTATTGCAATCAAAATAATTACACAAGCAGAAATTGTATTTATAATTTTAGGATTGGCTTTTATCCAAACAATTAACTTATTAGCTAAAACTGCATAACCAACCAAAGATAGAAAATCTAATACTACATAAGTCGTAATTAAAATAATAAACTGAATAATATAATTAGAATTAAAATCAATAAATTGTGGAAATATAAATGGAAAGAACATCCATGCTTTAGGGCTTGTCCCTGCTACTAAAAATCCATCTTTGTAAAAAGAAAAAAAACTTTTATCAGAAATATCTTTTGTATTTATATCTTTAGGTCTCGATTTATAAATATCATATGCAAGATAAGTTAAATAAGCGATACCCAACCATTTTAATGTATTTAATATTGTTGGATTGTCTGACAAAAAAGATCCAATAACAAATATCACAAGAGTTGCCTGAATTATATTTGCAGTTACATCTCCTAACGCAGTCCAAACACACTTTTGAACTCCATAATTCATTGAGTAAGAAATAATTACAATTCTGGGTGTTCCAGGAGTAATGAACATAAAAATGATAATCTGTAAAAAAAGGATAAAATCTAAGGGAAGCATTTTAAGGATAGTCCTAAAAAACCGGGAGCTAAAGATGGCTAGATAGGACTATCTAAAAATGATATTATCATAGGCTTAAATATTTGCATTAAAATAATTTTAGCAATTTATTGAATTTTGATGAAAAAAAGTCACAGACCAACAACCAGAGTTAAGAATCCAGAGCCTTCTTTGGAGAGTCCAGATTGGGTCATATGGGCAGCTTGGGCTGACAGAATTACTTTTGAAGAAATTGAAAAAAAAACTGGGAAGACTGAGGGTGAAGTTATTAAAATAATGAGGAGATCATTGAAACCTTCTTCATTTAGATTATGGAGAAAAAGGGCTAGCTCACAAAGTATAAAACATAGAAAAAAATTTGAATATTCGAGAAAACTTATCAAATCTAAAATAAATAAAAACGATTACACACTCTAGTAATTTATTAATCTTAGGTTATATATAAAAACATGAAAAATATTACAGTTTACTCTGGTCCAATGTGTAACTTTTGCGATGCAGCAAAAAGATTATTATCAAGAAATAATCTTAATTATAACGAGATAGATATATCAACAAAAGAAGGTCTAAGAGACGAAATGACTAAGAAAGCAAATGGAAGAAGAACTATTCCTCAAATATTCTTTGATGAACATCATGTTGGGGGTTATCAAGAATTAAGAGAGCTAGAAAAAACCGGAAAGCTTTTAAGTTCTTTAGAATAATATTTTAATCTTCGAATGATATTGTCATCCCTGGTTCATTCGCATACATAACATTACCAGTACACGCAGCTGCACCACCAGTAGCTTCACCAACTGCATTTGATACATCAAATGCTACTTTTACAGTTGGAAAGTCACCTGCTTTAACTTTTAAACCGCTTCCCGAAATAATTTTTCTGTATTGAAAGTACTCATCACTACTACCTATTACGCCATCATTTGAAACACTTGCACCCAATGAGTCTACTGATCCATTCATATGATCATTATAACTGGATCCATCGGGAACATATAAAGTTGAAGATCCCGGAGTACCACCGGTTTGTCCTTTTGCATCTGTAGTTTTAGTTCCAGACTCCCCAGCTTTGGTTGCACAACTTCCTGCTGTTCCAGTCATTGTAAATTGTCTACTCATAGTAATTTGAATAAAGGTATATAATGTTCCAATTTTTGCTTTTGCAATATTTCCATAAGATCCAGCTGTGGCTCCTGCACTGACTGATGCGATATCTACAACTCCTGATGTTCCACTTGGTGATATAGTTAATGGGTTTAAACAATTCGCTGTGGTACTTCCAGTTTCGCAAAGCTCAAGTTTTGTCATTGTTACCCCATACTCAGTGGCTGCTCCTGTTGCTGCAAATGCGTTAACTGAATAAATTGAGATAAACAAAATTAATATTGATTTGATTAAATTTCTCATAAATTATTGCTTAGTTAATACTACTGCTCCTTGAACCTCAATTGTCATTGCATTTCTTCTTCTAACTTTGTCTTTCATTTTTGCTTCGACATCACCTTTTTCAAAAGCACTCGCTGATAAAAACCCATCCTGAAGTGATGATTTATTTCTAGGCGGATTGTAATACATTATTTTGAATGTCTCCTCATCCTCAACTCCATTGGTATCTATAAAATTCTTTGAGGCCTCAAATTGAATGCTTGGAGATAAATTCATCTCAAGAGAAATCAAATTACCACCAGTATTCTCAGATGCTTTATCTTTTTCAAAGTCATAATTTTGTACATTTAATCTTGTCCACGGCATGTATGGTAATTGTGATGATAAGTTTATTTCATGACCATCTAATACTTTTTCTTTAACACCATTAATCGTTTCAACTCCTGACAGACCTAAATAATAGTTTCCAGTAAGTTCTAAAATTGGAGCTTTTGCTTCAAAACCTAAACTTGTTCTAGAATGGCCTTCTGTATCGTAATCAATAAATCCATTTATACCCGTGATCATCGATTTGTCTGAAGATATATATCTTTGTCCATATCCTAAATTTAAAATATATCTTGTATCATCATTCACTTCTTGAGTATGAATACTTAATTGCGAAAATGAATTTTGACCATCTGAGCTATCTAATTCTTTAAATTTTAGTATTTCTAATTCAACATCATCATCCTCTGGAAACTCTAAAGAGAATTCTGTATCTCCTCCTAAAGTATTTTCAACAATTGATGAAATTTTGTCTGTAAGCCTGTTCAGTATATCATTAGCTGTATCTCCATACGCAAAAGTTGTGAACAGAGATAAGCAAAGAGTAAAAAAGAGCTTATTTATTAAATTCATACATACAGATTTATTTTATTTTTGCTTTAATTACAATTATTTATCTGGCTTGAAAATTAAGCAAACACCGTTATTACAGTATCTTTTTCCTGTTGGTTGTGGACCATCATCAAATATATGTCCATGATGACCTCCACATTTTTTACAATGGTATTCTGTCCTAGCATAACCGATATGGTGATCGGTTTTAGTTTCGAAGACATCTGGAAGAGATTTATAAAAAGATGGCCATCCTGATCCACTTTCATATTTTGTTGATGATTTAAATAGTTTGGTATCACAGTTAATGCAGTGATATGAACCTTCCCTTTTTTCATTATTTAACTCGCTTGAACCTGGAGGTTCGGTTGCTTCATTGAATAAAATATTTTCTTGTTCGAGAGTTAAATTTGAATTTTTTTTCATAATAAAAATTTAGCACATGTTTTATGTAAACTAGAGTGTAATTCTACCAGTTTATTAAAATCTTCGTTGTATCCACCTCCTAATACTCCACAAATAGGAATTTTATTTGAGAAGAAATTATCAATTACTAATTCATCTCTTTCAAATATACCATTATCAGAAATTTTTAGTTTACCCAACCTGTCATTATAGTGAATATCAACTCCAGCGATATAGAAAACAAAATCAAAGTCCTCTTCATTCAAATATTTTAGGTTATTTTTCAAAATGTCAATATATTCTCTATCTTCTAAATTTTCCTCTAATTCAATATCAAGATCACTTACTGATTTTTTTGCTGGATAATTAACTTTCGAGTGCATGCTGAATGTAAAGACTTGATTATCATTTTTAAATATTTCAGAATTTCCATTACCCTGGTGAACATCTAAATCAATAATTAAAATTTTATTTGCTAATCCTCTTGAGGTTAAATATTTGGCTGCTACCGCAACATCATTAAAAACACAAAATCCAGCTCCTTCATTAGATGTTGCATGATGACTACCTCCTGCAGTATTACACGCTATACCGTAGTTTAAAGCTAGCTTTGTAGCAAGCACTGTGCCTCCAGTTGCTATAAAAGACCTTCTAACTACGCTGTCAACTAAAGGAAAACCAATTTTTCTAATCTCGTTTTTATCTAAAGTTTTGTTTTTTATTTTATTTATATAGTCCTCTGTATGTGCCTCTTTTAAAGTTTCTACTGAGCATGGCTCTGGAATATAGAAATTTTTAACTATTTTATTTTTAATCAACGCTTTAGCTAATTCTCCAAATTTTTTTATAGGAAATTTATTGTCATCATTTAATTGAGCTTCATAATCTTTATGATTGACGACAGGTAATTCCATAAAAAATTGGTAGAGACTATATTTCCCAAGGATTATTTTTATTATTATTGAGATTATATTTACTAATCGCTTTTTCTAGTGTTTGTAATGGGACTTTCTTATCTTCATAAAGTGTATACAAAGAACTGACGACTATATGTTTGCTATCTACCTCAAAAAAGTCTCTTAGATTTTTTCGAGTATCACTTCTTCCAAAACCATCTGTCCCCATTGCTAAAAACTTATTATTAATGTGGCTAGAGATTAATTGAGAGTATGCTCTTACATAATCTGAAGTAGCAATTATAGGGTCGTCATTAGAAATTAGCTGCTGCAAATAGTTTTGTTTTTTATTTGCAGGAGACAATGTGTTTTGTCTTAAAACTGATTTAGCATTTTTTTCTAATTCTGAATAACTTGTTATGCTGTAT
Organism: uncultured Pelagibacteraceae bacterium; assembly: GCA_902517745.1. Taxonomy (GTDB): domain Bacteria; phylum Pseudomonadota; class Alphaproteobacteria; order Pelagibacterales; family Pelagibacteraceae; genus Pelagibacter. The sequence goes on along the minus strand of CABYDS010000004.1, from coordinate 52,949 downwards.
AATCTTGAACCAATTCCATATTCATCTTTAAGTATTTTAGAAGCTTCAATACATTCTCTAAAAATTGGACCAGATCCCAATAAATTTATGTTTATTTTCTTATTTGAACGATCTTCGAAAAGGTAGCCACCTTTTATTATCCCAGCTTTATTTTTTATATTAATTTTCGGATGTGAGTATTTTTCGTTATTTACAGTAATATAATAAAATTCATCTTTACACTCTGTCATCATTCTTTTCATTCCTTCATCAAAAATAATTGCTAACTCACTTGCAAAACAAGGATCGTAAGACTTTAAATTTGGAAAAGTTGAAGCAATTATGTGACTTTGTCCATCTTGATGCTGCAATCCCTCTCCAGCTAAAGTGGTTCGTCCAGCTGTAGCACCGATTAAAAATCCTCTAGGCATTTGATCAGCTGCCGCCCAAATAAGATCTCCGATTCTTTGAAAACCAAACATTGAGTAAAAAATATAAAAAGGCATCATTGGAAAATTATGATTGCTGTAAGAGGTTGCTGCTGCTAGCCAAGAAGATATAGCACCAGCTTCATTAATTCCTTCCTCTAATAATTGTCCTGTTTTTGACTCTTGATATTTCAAAATGGAAGTCGCATCCTCGGGTTCATATAACTGACCCTCTGGTGAATATATTCCAATTTGTGAAAATAAATTAGCCATTCCAAAAGTTCTTGCTTCATCAGCAACTATTGGCACGACCCTTTTTCCAAACTCTTTATCTCTCATTATGTTTCCTAAAGATCTCACTAGTCCAGTCGTTGTTGAATATTCTCTATCACTTTCTTCGAGTAAAAAGTTTGAATGTTTTTCAATTTTTGGAGTAACTAATTCAACTTCTTTAAAGCTTCTTTTAGGTAAAGATCCTCCTAAAGCTTCTCTTCTTTTTTTTATATATTTTATTTCCTCTGAATTTTCATCTGGTTTGTAAAACTCCATATTTTCTAATTTATTATCTGGGATATCTAGTTGAAAACGATCTCTAAACTCTTTCAATGCATCAAGATTTAATTCTTTTTGCTGGTGATTAGTCATTTTTGATTCTCCAGCTTTACCCATTCCATAACCTTTTTTTGTTTTAGCTAAAATAACTGTAGGTTTACCTTTAGTTTTAACAGCAGCATTAAAGGCAGCATAAAGTTTTTTAAAATCATGACCTCCCCTTTTAAGTTTATCAATTTCATCTTTACTAAGTGAAGAAACCAATTTTAAAACTTCTGGATCCTCTGCAAAAAAGTTTTTGAGATTATATTCTCCATCTCTTGCGCCTAATGTTTGATATTTTCCATCAACGGTTTTAGCAAAACGTTTTAATAATAAATGATCTTTATCCTGTTGAAAAATTTTATCCCATTCAGATCCCCATAGAACTTTAATTACATTCCATCCATTGGCTTTAAAGATTGTTTCCAGTTCCTGAATTATTTGTCCGTTACCTCTTACAGGTCCATCTAATCTTTGGAGATTACAATTTATAATAAATGTTAAATTATCTAATTTTTCTCTTGAAGCTATAGACAATCCAGCCAAACTTTCAGGTTCATCCATTTCACCATCTCCAAATAAACCCCATACTCTTTTATTTGTTTTTAATAAGTTTCTATTTTCTAAATATTTCATGAAACGAGCTTGGTAAATTGCATTAACTAAACCTATTCCCATCGACGATGTGGTAAATGTCCAGTAATCTCTCATTAAATATGGATGGCAATATGATGATAGTCCTTGCTCATTTAATTCTTGTCTATAATGCTCTAGATGATTTTTTGTTAATCTTCCCTCTAAAAAGGATCTTGCGTATATCCCAGTTGTACACTGTGATTGATAAAAAATTAAATCTGCTTCATCACCACCTTTAAAAAAATGATTAAATCCCGTTTCAAATACTTCAGCAAAAGATGCATAGCTTGCTATATGTCCTCCAAGTCCACCATAATTTTTATTTGCTTTCATAACCATGGTTAAAGCATTCCATCTTAAAATTGCTGTTATTTTTTCCTCAATTGCTAAATCTCCAGGATAAATTCCTTGATCATATTGAGATATCGTATTTCTGTATGGTGAATATGGAACTGGTGAATATAGTACTCTTAAATCTTTTGCTCTTTTCTCAAGTTTTTCTAAAATTAGTTTGGCGCCCTCTCTACCATGATTTTCAACTACTGCATCAAGAGAGTCTAACCAATCATTTAATTCTTGATTATCTAATTTTTGGTTTTGATTAGCTTTAAATTCTTTGCTCATCAAAATAATTATACACAAAAAATTAAAATTTATATCTGTAAAAATTGTCTTAATTTAATTTACTCAATGACCCTTTTTGGTTTACCAGATATAAAACTATCAAGATTCTCTATCATTTGAGTGTAGAAAGTTTCATAATTTTCGGCGGTTACATAACCAATATGAGGAAGTAAAAGAGCATTCTGTACGAATCTAAGTTTATGACTTTCGGGGAGTGGTTCTTTCTCGTAAACATCTATGCCTGCGCCAGCTATAATGTTTGTTGATAATGCTATAATTAAATCATCTTCATTAACTATTTCACCTCTTGAGGTATTTATTAAGTAGGATGTTTTTTTCATTTTCTCAAATTCTTTAATAGTAATACAATTTCTATATCTATCTCCTCCTTGAACATGAATTGATAGAAAGTCTGAATTTTGAATTAAATCGTCTTTGTTGCATGGCAAAACATCTAGCTCTTTACATTTATCTAAGTTTAAGTTTTCACTCCAAGCCATAATTTGCATACCAAAAGCTTTACCAATTTTAGCAACTTCGGAACCTACCCTACCCAATCCGAGCAAACCTAATATCTTACCTTTAAGCTCAACTCCAATTGTCGACTGCCAGTAACCTTGATACATATTATCTATTTCTGTTTTAAAATTTCTAGCAAGTCCTAAAATTAATGCCCAAGTTAACTCTGGTGTTGGGTTACTATTTATTTCAGTACCAGTGACCACAACTTTATTTTTTTTAGCTGCCTCTAAATTTATCGATTTATTTCTCATTCCACTAGTTGCAATTAATTTTAATTTTTTTAAACTTTCTATAAGTTTTTTTGTTATTTTTGTTCTCTCTCTCATTATAAAAAGAACTTCAAATTCTTTTAATTTTTCAATTGCATCATCCTCATTTTCAAATGGATCTTTAAATACTTGAAATTCATATTTTGAAGATAATTTTTTAAGATCAATAAAATCTTTTGCGATATTTTGATAATCGTCGAGTATAGCTACTTTAAGCATTTTTTTTGTTTGAAAGTAATATCCCTGAAATAATAAATATTCCACCGATATAATGATAAAATAGTAATACTTCATCAAATATTATCATTGCAAGAATTGCTGCAAGAATTGGCATTAAATGTAAATAAATTCCTGCCCTATTAGCACCTATTAAAGCAACACCTTTTATCCAGAAAAAAAAAGAGATGATGCCAGGCAACAAAACAACATATGATAAAACAAGAATGAAATTTGTATTAATTATAATTCGATTTCCAATGTAAATATAATCTATTGCATACATTGGTATAAGAAATATTACACCAAGACCAATAACAACTTGAAGTAAAGTTATAGGAGATAATCCATAATTTTTTTTCTTTAAAAGAGCAGAATAAAGTGACCAGGATATCATCGCAAATAATGCAAATAAATCTCCTTTTTCAAAAGCTAAATTTTTAAAGACTTCAAAATCTGCTTTAGAAATTATAAATAATACGCCTAGTAAAGAAAATATAACTCCCAAAACTTGAAAGGTATTTGTTTTTTCTATCTTTAAAATAATAGAAAATAAAATTATCATAACTGGAACAGTTGAAATCATAAGCACACCTGTAATTACTTGTGTGGTTTTCAAAGAATAAAAAAGAGCCGAATTAAAAATACTTACCGCTGTTATGCCTAAAAAACATAAGAGATAAATATTTTTAAAAATTAATTCTTTTTTTTCAAGCATCTCTTTGTAAGTGAAAGGTAGTAAAATTAGAAATGCCAGGGACCATCTTAATATATTTAGTGAAATTGGAGGTATTTCATTTAAACCTGCTATCTTTCCAACAATAAAATTTCCAGACCAAAACAAAGCTGCTAAAAAAAGCAAAATCGATGCAATTATAATATTACTTTTATTTTCAAGCATTAAATAGAGTACTATAAAAGATTACTTTTAACTAAACCTTATTGAACTGTATGGTTGCAAATCTAAGTTAGTATTCTCACCTGAGATCATTTTAGATATGATTTTTCCTGATATTGCACCAAGTGTCCAACCTAAATGATGATGACCAAAAGAATAGAAAACATTTTTGTAGTTTTTTGAAGGACCTAAAACTGGGAGAAAATCTGGTAATGTAGGTCTAAATCCAAGCCACTCATCTTTATGCTCTGGTAAACCATCTAGCATATCCTTTGCGTTTAATATCAGGTTTTTTATTCTTGATTTAGAAGGAGAGTTTTCTAAACCTCCAAATTCTACAGTTCCGACAACACGTAAACCCTGTTCCATTGGTGTCATTCCAAAACCTCTATTTGCATAAACAATTGGTCTTGAAATTAAATGATCATAATCTTTGAAGTGAACATGATAACCTCTTTCAGTATCTAGAGGAATGTTTTCATGTAATTTATCTGTTAGTCTTTTTGAGAATGCTCCACATGCCACTACAAGTTTATCAAAAATAAATCTTTGCGTTTCGGTTCTAAGAACCGGTTTTTCTTCATCAAAATCTATATCTTGAATATTTAATTTTAAAAATTTTCCGCCTTTATTTACAAAATTTTCAAATAGTTTTATTAAAATTTTTCTTGGATTTCTTGCGTGTCTTGCGTAATCATAAAAAACACCCCCATGATAAAATGGTTTTAAGTTCGGTTCTAAATCATGAATTTCTTTTTTATTAACTAACTGTTGTTTTACTCCCAATTGATCTCTAATTCTAATTTCTAATTCTCTACTCTTCATATTTTGATCTGTCCAAACATAAAGAATGCCGTTATTTTCCACTAATCCATCGAGATCAATTTCATCAAATAATTCGTCAAACGCTGGTAATGATTGATCTAAAATTTGATGCATATTCTTGGCTGTGTGCATCATTTTTTCTTCTCTACAATTTAAAATAAATCTTGCAAACCAAGGTATCATTTTCGGTACATAGTTCCATTTTAAAGCAAGAGGTCCTCTTGAGCTAATTAACATTGAAGGAACGTCTGCTATGACATCGGGTCTGTTTAAAGGTACAGATGCATAGGGAGAAAAATGACCCGCATTCCCATATGATGCGGCGCTTCCTGGCTCCTCTCTATCAAATAGTGTTACTTGAAAACCTTTTTTTTGAAGAAACAAAGCATTACAAACACCTTGTATACCAGCACCAATAATTCCAATTTTCAGATTTTTTTCAACCACATAATAAATATATTTTCTAAGAAATACTTATTATATATGATATTTGATCGCGGGTTTATTTTACTTAGATTGTTATTTGCCTATAGATATTAAGGTTAAGTCGTCACTTAGCTTGTTGTCCCCAGCAGTATCAATTACACTATTTGATATATCTGATAATTGTTTGCTAGAATCTGTATTAAAATTTTGCTCTATTATTTTTAATGATCCCTCTATTCCTATTTCTTCACCTGAGCTATTTAAACTTTCAGATAAACCATCAGTGAACGCATAAAACCTGTTATTTTCTAACTTAACTTTGTGCGTTTTATAGACTGATTTATCCTTTTGAAGTATTACGCCCATAGGCGGTGAATTACTCTCAAATTGTTCATATTTTCCAGATGATGATCTAATTAATGCTGGTTGATGACCTCCATTTACCCATCTTAATTCATCAGTCCTTATATTATATTCTCCTAATATACTGGTAACAAACATTCCTCCTGTTTTAGTTAAAAACAGATCATTATTCATATGAAACATGATTTCATCTGGATCTACTTGATCTCTGGACATAATTTCAAATAAAGTTGATGCTTTTGCCATTACCATTCCGGCATGAATTCCTTTACCCGCAACATCTGCAATAATAAAGTAAACACTATCATTATGAGGATAAAAGCTGAAGAAATCTCCAGAAACTTCTCTAGCAGCAATATTAATTCCATGCACAGGGTAATTTTCTAAATTTCTTTTTGGTAAAAAGTTTTCTTGAACTTTAACTGCGAGTTTTACTTCATTTGATATTCTATCTCTCCATACTTTCTTTTCAGCTTCACTATTTTCTAGTTTGCTCATCAATCTATTGTAATAAAGACCGATCACACCTCCAGCTGTAAATGGATCTTGAGGTCCTCTTATAGTTAAATCGCCTGACTCAGATTGTTTTTCTAAAATTGTAATTAAATCATGTTCTACAGACGTTGCATTGTGTTCTGCAATATTAAGCCCTAACTCTTCATGTAACGGGCTTACTCTTAATGGATAAATATAATTCAAAATTTTTAATAAAATATATGACCCAAAAAATGAGAATACACCAATTGAAACAATTCCAATAAATTGTACTTTAATTTGTTCTAGTCTGGATAGTCCTGTTCCTAAAATTTCAAGATCGCTAAATAATCCAACTGCAATAGTACCCCAAACCCCTGCTGCCAAATGAACAGGTACTGCTCCAACAACATCATCTATTTCAAATTTATTTAAAAATTCATTTACAAAAATTGCAACTACCGCTCCTATAATCCCAACAAAGATTGAAGTCACTGATGTCATCGAATTACATCCTGCTGTTATTGCAACTAACCCTGCAAGTGGTCCAAGAATTACATAGTAAGGATCTGGTTTTTTAAATAATGCAAATGAAATTCCTAAACCAGTTAATAATCCAAAAGAAGCAGCAAGAAATGTATTTATTAAAATTAAAGGAACGGCATCATCCATAGCACCATTACTTCCACCATTAAAACCAAACCACCCAAACCATAAAATTAGGGTTCCTAAAACTGCTAAAGGGAAACTTGAGCCAGTGAACTTTCCTTTATTTGCATCTGAATATTTTCCAATTCTTGGACCTAAAATTAAAACTGCTGATAAAGCAATCCAACCACCAACCGAATGTACGATTGTACTTCCAGCAAAATCTACAAATCCTATATCTGTTAACCAGCCAGTTGTTTTAACTTGTCCTGTAACAGCAAGCAGTTGTCTTGTTGCATCAATATTATTTAAATAACTAGAAGACCATGCCCAATGACCAACAATTGGATATATAATTCCAGTTGCTATAATAGTTATAATTAAGTAACCATTAAATTTCATTCTTTCAGCAACTGCGCCTGACACAATTGTTGCTGCTGTTGCAACAAACATTGCTTGAAAGACAAAGTAAGTCATATATTCAGCCTGATCTGTTTTAAAAAAAAATAAATCAGTTCCAAAATAGCCATTAAAACTTTTTCCAAACATCAATCCAAAACCAAATAGCCAAAAAATTACAACCGCAAGACCAAAGTCAGCAGCATTTTTAAGAGCAACGTTAATGCTATTTTTGTGCCTTGAAAGACCTGTTTCCATACACATAAAACCTGCTTGCATAATGAAAACAAGAATTGCACAATCTATAACCCAAAGGGTATCAACAAATGATTTTACTGACTCCAGATCAACGCTCTCCATTTTTTTCCTCTAAGTTATTATAAAAAAGTATACATCATAGATAATAGATGCTCAAAATAGGTTATTACTCTTTTTTCTTCCAAATATAATAGAAAATATAAGGTGAAACAGCTGGGACTATCCCAAACCAAAACCATTCGTCCCACCTAAAGCTTTTATCTAACATTGGACTTTTTAATCCATTCCACCATGTTAAATATCCAATCAGTATTATCCAGGCTAAACTTATAGTTAAATAAATTTTAACATTTTTTGGTAATCCACCCGAAAATACTACTTTTACTTTTTCTAAAATTTCTTGATAGTTCATGAGATGTTTAGCAATTGGTTCTTACAAAAGTACCAAGTGCTGTCATAGTGATTTCACAATTTCCACCATTTTCTTTTGCAACAACTTTATAATTTGTTGCATCATTTGCGACACATAGTTCGTAACCCATTTCACTAGTGATACTATCAGTACCACCTAATAAATTGGTTTCTATTGCACTTGATGTGGTACTTGTTGGATTGCATGAAGTGCCAGTACTATTTGTATAATAAATTCCGTTATCTGAGTAATATTCAGTTTGCCCCAAAGATATTTGTTGCATAACATTTTCAGCAGATCTTTTTTTTGCTGAACTGACATATCCATTGTAACTAACAATTCCGATAGCAGCTATAATACCAAGAATAGCAACAACCACCAAAAGCTCAATCAGCGTAAAGCCTGAGCTTTTGGAAGTCATAAGATTTTCTTTCAAATTAATGATTACTCAATAGTAATATCTTTTGTCACAACGTTTGAAGACGTACTACAGTCTGAGTCTTCTGTAAAACAAGTTGCTACAGTTACAACTGAGGTGCTCTTAGCGTTAAGATTAACGTAACCACCTTTTCCTGTATCTGTACTATCTCTTACAGCTGGATCAGCTGTGACATATGGATTTTTAAAATCTGCAAATGGTCCACCAGTAGCAGTAGCTGCTTTTATAACCTCAGATGCATTTCTGCCGCTGCAAGTTAATTTACCGGCCATTGCGTTAGTTTCACCTAAATTACATTTTTGTAATTCTGCTGCAATATATTTAACAACATTTGAATGAGTAGATTTTGCTGCTTGTTTTTTAGCTCCTGAAGTGTAGCCAGAGTATGCAACAACACCAACTGCTGCTAAAATACCAATGATAGCTACAACAACTAATAATTCTATAAGTGTAAATCCTTTATTATTTTTTTTCATAAGTCATGATCCTATAATTAATAAAAATAAGTGTATACATATAAATTATATCTTTTAAAAGGCAATATCTATACTCGATTAGTATTCAAAATGGGTCATTTTTGTTGATTTAGCAAGGAAATCTAATAAATATTAATAATTATGTCATATAAAGTTACTGAGGAAGGTAACATATCAACTGTTCATCTAGATGGTGAAATAGATATGGATGTCACTGAAAAGGCAAAAGAAATTATTATGCCTTTGATTGAGGCTAAAAAAGAAGTTCATTTAAATCTTAAAGAAGTTCAGTACATGGATTCATCTGGAATATCAGTTTTGATTGAAAGTCACCAAAAAGCAACTGAACTTGGAACTAAAGTTATATTAAAAGAAATTAGTAAGTCAGTTCTCAAAGTAATTATGATGGCAAAACTTGAACAAATTTTAAATTTGGACTGAAATATGAATGTTGCAATAAAATCTATAACTGAACAAAGAGATTTTGTTGTTAGCTCATCAAGTTTAAAAGAAGTCAGATCATTCTCAAGAGAAGTATTTGAAAAAGTAAATATTAATCAAGATTTAAAAGATGAATTAGTACTAGCTATAGCAGAAGCAGCACAAAATATTGTTAAGCATGCTTATCAAGGTGAAGACACAGATGATAAAATGGAGATTAAAATTTCACTTGAAAACGGTCAACTTGAAATTGGTTTTTTTGACAAAGGAAGACCAGTTGAAGAAAAAAATGTAAGACACAGAAAAATTGATGATATTAAACCAGGCGGATTAGGAACTTTTTTTATTCAACAAATAATGGACGCTGTTGTTTTTAAAGAAGGTGAGAAGCCTTGGATAAATCATTTAGTCTTAACTAAAAATTTAAATTCTTAACCACCAATAATTGCACCAACATTAAAGATTGGTGAATACATGGCGATCATCAATCCACCGATCATTGTTCCCATAAATACAATCATGATTGGTTCAATTAAACTAGACATATTATCAACCGCTGTATCAAACTCCTCTTCATAGTAAGAAGATACAGATGTAAACATTTCATCTAAATTTCCTGTTTGCTCACCAACAGAAATGAGCTGACTAAAAGTAGGTGGAAAAACTGGTTCCTTTAAAAATAATTTTGTAAGTGTGTCCCCAGAGAAAACTCCTTTTTTCACATTTTCTAAAGCTTGAGTTACAACATCATTATTGCTCACTTGTTTTGCAATTTCTATACTTTCTAAAAGGTTTACTCCTGCTGCACTAAGATTACCCATTATTAATGCAATTCTAGCAATCAATGATTTTAAAATCATATCACCAAAAACTGGCATCTTTAAAACTCGTTGGTGCCATTTATATCTAATTGCAGGAATTTTAGTTGTTGTATATTTAAATATCACAAAACCTATTATTGATACTATTCCAAGTGTTAATCCACCGGCACCTCTCATAAAATTACTTGCATTCATTATAACAGCTGTTGGGGTAGGTAATGCAACACCCATTCCCTCATACATTTCGGCAAATACGGGGACAACTTTAATTAACATGAACACCATTACAGTTATCGCAACCGTAAACATAACGACTGGGTAGGTTAATGCACTTTTAATTTTCTTTTTAACTTTTTCTCTTTTTTCTAATGAGTCTACTAATTTTAAAAGGAAATCATCAAGTTTACCGCTGGCCTCTCCAGCTTTAATCAAGTTTATATAAATATTATCAAATATTTTAGGATATTTTTCAAAACATTTAGAAAGAGTTACACCGCCTTCAAGACTTTTTCTTACATCCTCTATTATTTCTTTCATCGTTGGATGTTCTATTTGGTCTCTAAGCATCGTTAAAACATTTAAAATTGGCAAACCCGCCTTTACCATTGTTGCAAATTGCTTGGAGAAAAGCATTACATCTGCAGGAGTGACTTTTTTCTTACCAAAAGAAAAACCGCTTTTTTTGCCCTTTTCTTTTTCAGCTTTCTTTTTTTTTACTTTAATTAAGTTTGTAATAATGATTTTTTGTTCTTTAAGTTTATAAGAAGCTTCTTCTTGATTTATAGCTTCTATTTCACCTTCAATATATTTTCCTGCAGATATGCCTTTATATGTGAATGTTTCAGATGACACAGTTATTCTCCTGAGAGTACCCTATCAAATTCTCTAAAATTCAGGTCACCAGTTAGAATTAATTCTCTTCCCATATCTTGCATCGTTCTAAACCCCTCGTTTGATGCAATCTCTTTTAATTCTGGTGTGGTTGCTTTTCTTAGAATTGCTTCTTTAATTGGTTTTGTAACATTTAATATTTCATAAATACCCATTCTTCCTTTATAGCCAGTATCCTTACATTTTGAACATCCTTTGCCTTTTTGAACTTTTGCTCTTGAAGCTTGTTCTACAGAAAAACCAAAATCAGCAAGAGCTTTTGGTGTGATGTCATCATCTGGCACCCTACATTCTGAACAAGTTTTCCTTGCTAATCTTTGGGCTAAAACTAGTGAGACAGCTGCACTAATTAGATAATCAGGTGTTCCCATGTTTTGTAATCTTGTAATTGTGCTTGGTGCATCATTTGTGTGAAGTGTACTAAATACTAAGTGACCTGTTAAAGCAGCCTTTAATCCAATATCAACTGTTTCTTTATCCCTCATCTCTCCAACTAAAATTATTTCTGGGTCTTGTCTTAAAAAAGATCTTAGTGCGGTAGAAAAATTGAAACCTATATCATCTTTAATTTGAACTTGTCCTACACCGTCTAATTCATATTCGACAGGATCCTCTGCTGTTAAAATATTAAGGTGAGGTTTTGAAACTTCTTTTAGAATACTATAGAGTGTTGTTGTTTTACCTGATCCAGTTGGACCAGTTACAAGAACCAAACCTTGCGTTCCATGAATTGCTTTTCTCAAATTTTTTAAATCATTTTCTTCAAAATTAAGTTGCTCTAAACTGATGTCTCCTGCATCTTTGTTTAAAACCCTCATTACTATTCTTTCATTTGTTGCTGTTGGTAAAATCGAAAGACGAAGATCAACTACTTTTCCATCAATTTTAAATGGAATTGCTCCATCTTGAGGAAGTCTTCTTTCTGCAATATCTAATTTTCCCATAATCTTAAATCTTGTAACCACAGCTCCATAATTTGAATGAAGAAATTTTTTAAAATGTTCTTGTTCTTGTAAGATACCGTCTAATCTATATCTAACTCTTGATGTAAATCGATAAGGTTCAATATGAATATCTGAAACTCCTGATTTAATTGCTTCTGCAACAACTGCTGTACTAAACTTAATTACTTCAGACTCGTTTTCTATAGCTTCAATATCTTCTTCAGGTGGTTTTTCTAAAACTTCCGCTTGATCATCTACATCATAATCAAATGTTTTAGTCTTCTCTGCATTAGTTTGCCTAATATCAGAGATGGTTCTCTCCCCGTCTGCTAGCAATTTATCTACGAAGTTTGAAATATCAGAAACTTTTGCTGCGTGCAGTTCTATGTCCATTTTTGTAATTGTTCTTAAATTTCTCATTAAACTTAATTTTGAAATATCAGATATTGCTATGTGCAATACTTTTCCCTCAATTTTGAAAGGGGCTATAAAGTTCATATTAATGTAATTAGATGGAAGAACAGCTTTCAATTCATCAGTTACAGCAACTGTCGATAAGTCTACTACGTCTAATGATTGGTCTTTTACTAGAAGATCTAAAATTTTTTCTTCATCAGTTAGATTTAACTCAAATACTGCATCCAACTGAGATTTTTCTCCTTCGCCAGATATTTTTTTAATCTCGACTAAATCTTTCCCTGAAATAATATCCTGATCAATAAGAATATTAATTAAATTAATCTCAGACTCTCTACTAATATTTATCATTATAAAATTCTTGGTGCTATAAACACTAACAATTCATCTAGGTTATCAGAATTTTCAGTCCCTTTAAAGAGATTACCTATTACAGGCATATTGCCAATTGCTGGAACTTGATCTTTAGATTTTGATAAAACGTTCTTTTTAATTCCACCAATTACTACTATATCACCATCTGCCACCAATAATTTTGTTACAATTTCCATTTTATTAACGGCTGGTGTGTCACCTGCTACAGATCTGTTTGGTGTATCGTTATTAACTTGAATACTTAACAAAACGTTTCCATCTCCAATAATGCTTGGAGTAACCTCTAATTTAAGAGCTGCTTCTTTAAAAGATACTTGAGATCCTCCACCTTCACCTGGAGCTTCATAAGGTATTTCCTCACCTTGGGTAACCGTTGCTACTTGATTATCTAGAGTGAATACTTTTGGATTAGAAATAGTTTTACCCATTCCCATTCTTTCTAATGCTGTAATTTCTGCTTTTAAAACTCCTGAACCTGTTCGTCTTAAAATTCCAATTCCACTTGTTGGATTTGTGATTGCAAAATTTGCTAAACTATCTGTTGCATCACCTAGATTAGCTGAATCTCCTGGCACTACACCAGTTGCGCTACCTGCGCTTCCTCCTGATAAACCACCAGTAACGTTACCTGCTCTATTATAATAACCTCCTAATCTTGTTCCAAGTGCTTTTTCAAAATCAGAATTTGCTTCAACTATAAAAGCTTCTATTAAAACTTGTTTTGTTCTTATATCTATTTCTTTAATAACTTTATCAACTACATCTAAATCTTTCTCTTTTCCTCTAACTATTATTGATCGTGTTGTTGCTTCCTCAGTTATTTGGATTGGTGTATATGAACTGTCGCCTGCTGTTGAAGTAAACAACTCATCAATGGTCTGTTTAGCTTGTGCTGGGGTTATATAATATAGTCTAAAAATCTCAGAATATATTGGCTCAACACTATCTTCTAACTCTACTTTCTTTTTAACAGCTTGCGCTCTTTCAGACTTATAAGTTTCTTGTGCAGTTAGTGTTTCAGGAGAATGAACTCTTATCAAATTACTTGCAACATCAACATCTGATGCATAATTTTTCATATCTAAAAGTGCTTGAAAAGCTTTGTCCCAAGGAACATCAATTAATTCTGCAGATATTGCTCCTGCAACCTCATCTCCAACTAAAACATTTATCTCCCCTATTTTACCCATCAATTTCATGGTTTCTTTGTAATCTAAGTTTTTAAATTTAAGAGTTACCCGTTGTTTTAATAGTGGATAGTCATCAGGTATTATTAAGTAATTTCTTTGTGCTTCAGATGATATTTTTTTTCTTTTTCCAAGTTTTTTTGCATCTCCTTCAATAGGTTTGGGACCCATTTCTAAAGTTTTAGCGATTTCTGATTGTCCACTACTTACAATATCTTTATTTTTTATAAGAGGTGTATTGTGTTTGAATGGCTTGTCATATTTTTTCAAGTTCTGACAAGCATTTAATGCAACTAATAAAAATAATAATCCGAAATATGTTAATATTTTTTTAATAGTCATCTGCCTCCCGGACCTGATTATTAAAATCAATTATCATGAATTTACCATCATCTTTTTTAAATATTGCCTCTGTTAATCTCAGGTCAACTAATTGTATTTCTCCAAGATATTGGCCTAAGGTCATTGTTAAAACTTCCCCGCCAGAATTAACTAAAGAAATGTAACTATAATCTTTTCCAGAAATTAGTCCTGCTAATTTAAAATTATACAAGCTCATTTCATTATCTTGTTCATCCTGTGGTATGCTTGCTGAAGATGACGTTCCCTCATTTCCTGCAAAAGGATCGTTTAATGGAACTTCTTCATCTTCCTCCATTTCTTTAACAATTTCTTTTGCCGCATCTAAGACTTCTTGTTTTTGATCATGATTATCTGCAAAAGCAGCGTTTGCTATTAAAGAAAATATTATGATGAAAAAGATTTTAAAAAAATTCATCTGGTAATCCTACTATTGTTAATTCACCTTGCGCCATTATCGCTCCAGTTGAATCGTTTTGTACTATACTTATAGTCTCTTTGTCAAAATTTAACATTTTATTTTGTCTAGAAACTGCTCTTTTGAACTTTATGTAACCTAAAAAATTCCCTTTGATTTCATAATCTACAGGTATTTGATAATAAGAAACCATATCCCTTGTGATATTATTTTCTGCTTGTTGAGTAACTCCTTTTTTAAATACTGGCTTAGGTTTTTTCTTTTCAATTTTTGATATTACCAATCCATTAACAGCAGCATACTTACTTAAACTTTCATAAAGATCTTCAACTTCAGCTTTTGAATGAAATAGAGTTGAAGTTTTATCAAAATCAGGTTTCATTTTTTTAATTCTTGTTTTGAAAGTAATTATTTCATTATCAAATTGTGAGATTTCGTTTTGCTTTACTATTTTGTCATTATATTTAGCTTTTCTTTCTTTGACCATTGGATTTAAAATTACATAGTAAATTATTAAAAATAAAATTATTGCTCCAAAACCAGATCCAAATTTGATTAAAGTTTTTTTATCTATAGCAGCTAGCTTCTGCTTTAGATCATCCATAGTCATGTTTTTTAAATCCATTATACTTGCTCCAATACACAGGCTACTTTAAAGCCCTTCATAGTTTGTGATCCCTGCTGCTGGCCTTGAGGCAGTGTCATGCTTGCTAATGAAGCTTGTGAGATCAATTTTTTATTGTTCAAATTACTAATTAATTTCAAAATGTCTTGATCACTAAATGCTGTTCCCTCAATAACAACTAAATCTGAACCATTATATTCTATTTTGCTAAATTTGACTCTTTTTGGAACTGCAGATGCAATCTGTGCTAATACTCTAAAGCTTACTGTTTTATTAGATTTAATTGATTTACTTAATTGAAGTGATTTAAGCATAAAACCAATTTCTTTTGCATATTTATTTTTCTCTAAAGTTTTAAGCTCGTGCGTTTGTAAAATTTCATCGTAACCTTCTATTTTTTTATTAAGATCTGTAATTTGCCAGAATGATAAACCAAATAAAACGACATAGATAAGTGAAACTATTCCAACTACACCTTTGAATGCAAAATTTGAAAAAGCTTTTGCTTTTTTCTGAGCAATCATATTTTCTCTGTTAGGTAAAAGGTTAATATTTTTAACAGCAGTAACAAACTTGTAGTAACCGAAAACATCTAGTTTTCTAAATGCTAGCCCCATCACTGTTGAAAAGTATGAACGATTGTCCATTTTAATATCATTTTCTAATTGTGCAGGAATTTTTATTCCATCAAATGGATCAAATAAATTGTAACCAGTATTGACCATGTTTTTTCTAAAACTACCAAGATAATCTTCAACATTTTGTAGATTTGAAGTAACTTTTAAATTTCTAATTCTTTTCTCGTATTTTTGCTCAAAATCTTGAACTGCCTGTTTGACTTGTGTCATATATCTTCTAACAAGTGCATCCATCTCTTCTTGATTATTGCTTTCTTGAAGTGTTTTTCTATCTTGAGATCTAATAAAAATATCAGTTATAATTGGATTGTTTTCGTAAAGTATCATTACATAGTTTTCATCTAAACCAAATTCTAGAACAGCAGTTAAGTTAGAGTCTTCAATTGAACCTGCAATTTGATTAATTTGATCAACAGCAGATTTTAATGCAAAACATTTAACATCTATAATAACAGCATTTAATCCACCTTTTTTAATAATGTCTGTATAGCTATTAATGTCTGACAATTTTGATGCCACAAAAAGGATATCCATTGTGTTTCCTGTTTTGTCTCTATTAATTACTTGATGGAATATAGAGTAGTCATTTAAATTATCAGTTAATTGAACTAAGTTTTCCCAAAGTGAATCTGTATCTATGGCTTTCTTTAATTCTTCATCGGTCATTAAAGGTGCGGTAACAACTCTAATAATTGCGCTAGTTACAGGAATTGCGATTGCAGCGTTAGTCGTATTAATTTTAGATTTTTGTAAAGCTAATTTTAATTCTTCAGCAACTTTATCAGGATTTTCAAGTACAGTTCCATTTTCTGGAATACCCTCAAATTTATGAACATAGAATTTATCTAAAACCCATTGATTGGCTTTATTACTTGAAACTTGCGATAATCTTATCTCTGAAGGAGTAAGTTCAACTCCTAAAATTTCCTCACCTTTAATAGATTGTTTTCCTAATCTATTTTTAAGAAGCTTACTAAAAAATCCCTCTTTTTTTTTGCTTTCCCCTCCTTGTGGCACAGGAGGTGCGTTTGCATCATCTTTTTTTTTCTTTTTAAATAAATTTGCAAAAGGATTTTTCATAAATTTTATAAACGAATTTTAACTTTATACTCAACTTTTACTAGAATAAAAACAACTGATATTCAAATTGGGTTTTTTGCAAAAATTAATTGGTAAAACAAGTCAATTTTATAGTAGAAAGGGTTGTATGTTTGAAAAGTTAGAACAACTAGCTAAAGACAATAAAAAAATCTCTGATTTTCATATCAGAGCAGGATCTCCACTTGCATACAGACAAACTGGAGAAATAATAAAAGTCCAGGAAGTCATGGTTACAGCTCAAGATCTAAAAGATATGCTTTCAATGAATTGTAATGAACATGAATTAAATAAATTTGAAAAAACACACGAACTTGATACATCTGTTACTCTAAGTGGATTAAGATTTAGAGCGAATTTTTATAAAACGATTAATGGACCTGCATGTGTTTGCAGAAGAGTTGAAAGTAAAATTCCAGATATGGAACAATTCAACTTACCACAAGCTCTCTATGACATTGTTGATTTTCATAAAGGTTTAGTTTTAGTAACAGGTCCAACTGGTTCTGGTAAATCAACAACACTTGCAGCAATTGTAAATGAAATTAATAAAACAAGAACTTCAAATATAATCACAGTAGAAGATCCAGTTGAATTTATTCATAAAGATAATAAAAGTATTGTCTCTCATAGAGAGGTAGGAAAACAAACAGAAACTTTTGCAGCAGCATTAAAAGCAGCTTTAAGAGAAGACCCAGATGTAATCCTTGTTGGTGAGATGAGAGATCTTGAAACCATCAGTCTTGCATTAACAGCAGCAGAAACTGGTCACTTAGTATTTGGAACTTTGCACACGAGTGGTGCGCCGAGTACAATTAACAGAATTATAGATGTGTTCCCTCCAGAACAACAGGAACAAATTCGTGCTCAGATTTCAACTTCTCTTAAAATGGTTGTGACCCAAAGATTATTAAAAACTAGAGATGGCGCAGGAAGAGTTGGTGCGTTTGAGATAATGAAATGTACCGCACCTATTCAAAATTTAATTAGAGAAGCAAAAATTCACCAGATTCCAAGTATAATGCAAACAGCAGTTAGAGATGGAATGATTACCATGGAAAAATCTCTTGAAGAATTAGCGAAATCAGGGAAAATAGATCCAGGTGCAGCAAGATCAGAACATTAAAGGATTTACAATTTTAGAGTTACTAGTTGTTATTACAATAGTGGCAATTATTTCCGCTGTTGCTTATCCAAATTTTTCAAATTGGCGACAAGATAGAGAGTTAAGAGCTGCAATGGAAAAAGCGGCAACTATGCTTTCATCTGTAAATACATTATCTCAAAGAGGAAATTATCCCTTTGTTCAATTTAGAGTAACACCCAATGGAACTACATCAACAAAATTTGTTTCAAAAGGAATGGATGCAACTTCGTTATCAATTAAATTAAATAATGCACAAACTATTGAATGTAATACTTCTAGTGGTAGTTACTGGGACAATAACCAAGTTGATGAAACAACAAAAAAAATATCAACACATATTAGCAAAGACGGTGCTGTTTGTTTTTCTAAGGATGGAAGTTATTTTAAAGCACATGGAACCTTAAAAAATAATTTAAATGTTACAGTCGAAAATAGATCAACAAACCAATATTTGATACTTTGTACAACATCAAACGCAAGTAATGGTGGCAAATGTCCTTTGGATCAAGGAGGTGGGTTGGAAAAACCTGCATACTTGGTTGAATGGACTAGATTTGGTAATATAAGTAAATTTAAATGGAGTGGAAGTGATTGGACTAGGCAAAACTAAATTGTCAGAAAAAGGAATGACCCTGCTTGAAGCCTTGGTTTCAACAGCAATTATAGGCATTGGATTTGTTGCAGTTTTTCAGATGGTTAATTATTCAGTTCAATCAATTGATGTTTCTGGAGAAAGAACAAAGGCAAATTATTTGGTATCAATGGTAGCAGAAGACTTAATTTCTGAAAGAGACTCTAACTCTCCTACTACAGATGTAAAATTTAAAGATTATTTAATAAATAATTCTTGGAGTATGGCAAACTGTTCTAATAGAGGTACATCATCTACCAATTTTAATAATGCAGTCCAAAACAAGTTTCAAAAATGGGATAAAAGATTTTCTAGAGAAAGACTAAAATGTAAGGGAAATAAAGATAATAAAATTCTTAAAATTTACGAAATCTGCAATAATAATGCTGCAACAAATAACTGCAAATACAACAACACTACAAATTACAAAGGTAATGGTGTTTACGAAAAATGGTATCTAGGAAAAATGGAAGTCAATCTAAACGACGGCAAAAAGAAAAAATATTTATATTTTCAATTTAATTAATGAAAAAAAAGTTAAGCAATATTGCAGGTGTAACTTTAATAGAAATTCTAATTGGAATTTTAATTTCTGTAGTGATGATGGGTGCTATGTTCACTTCATATACTGTTGTTAATAACACTTACTCTCAAGTTACTGATCGAGCAAAAATTTCAACAGCTGGAAGGGATGTTGTTGGAATGATCATGAGAGATATTAGAAATGCTGGATTTATGTATTTCAATGATAATATCAAAACATCAAATGAGCATATTCCAATTCTAATTACTAAATATGTGAATTTTTCAGAATGTGATAAAATCGATATTGTTTATGGAGATGTAAATTATAAACAAGGTAGGACACCTGCATACATATATGAGAGATATAAAATAACTTACAAATGCAAAAAATCTACTATTCCTGACAAAACACAACCTCAATTAGGTGGAGGTGGATACCCTCCAATCGATGCTTTTGCTGTTTATAAAAAAAAAGTTAAATGGAATAATACATCAGGTAGATGGGATGATCCTACAACAGATAACAATGATAAAACATACGATGATCAACTAGTTGTAGACTACGTAGATGATATGATTTTTAATCCTGTTGACGAAAAAGGAGTATTAATCAATCCACCACCATCTGCAACAAATGTAAACAAAGATTTAATTTATAAAATTAAAACTGTTGATATCGCATTAACTGTTAGATCAACAAAAAATTTTTTTAGAAATTCAAAAATTAGAGATGTGTTTGCATTAAAAGACTCAACTAGAAATAAAAAGAAAACTGACAAATATTTAAGAGATACAATTATTGTAACTGCTCATGCAAGAAATTTGGGAATGGAATAATGAAAAAAAATGAACAAGGTTTTGCGCTGGTATTATCTTTAGTCTTAATGCTTGCAATGTCATTGATGGGAGGAGCGTTAATTGTAATATCAGCAGGTGACCATCAAAGTAATAATAAGAGTGATGAGTATCAGCAAACTTTCTACATTGCTGAAACAGCTTTGATCGAAGGTGAAAAATATGTGCTCAATCAATTTTTAGGACCTTGGAGTACTCAAAATCATGTAAGAGATACATCTAAGAGAAATTTACCAGCTAATAACACTCAATGGAATGGTAATATGGCAAATTACAGGATCAATTATAATTCTAGCAATAGCTCTCTTTATTATAATACAGAAAATTTCTGTGCTAATAGCTTTAAGGATTTAGACAAAGTTAGGTTAAGTGGAAATTTCTATGATGTTGTAGCTGCACAAAGTTGGAATTTTGGAAAATTAGTACGTGATAGTTTTAATTCTGCAACTAATGATGAGAGAAAAGAAGCTGAAAAACTTTACAATTACTTTTATGAATTTTTTGTAATAAGAATTGGTGCCGCACCTTTCAGAGGCACTGGCTCTAGTGTCAAAAAAGGCTCAACTGATAAAGGAAATGATGGAATGGCTTATCGAATTTATGGCTGTGGTTTGAAGAAAGGCAATGAAAGAATGGTAGTTGCATTAGAAAGTGTGATTGTGTTACCTAAATAAAATGACGACAAATATTAAGAGTTATACTAATATTTCCAAATTTTTATGAAAAATTTAATCAAATTTATTATAGTTTTTTTAACTTTTAGTTCACCTGTCCAAGCTGCTTGTGATTTTTTAATTGATATTGGAGATAGTGGTAAAAAAGTTTTTGATAAATTTGATATGCCACTACCAGGATATAAAGGACAATATTATTTGCCTGTTCCATCACCAGAGTTATGTCCAAATGATAATTTGAACAATGATATTGCAGTAGAATATGTATTTTTAGGTGAAACAGAAGATGCTGCAAAATTAGCAGCCATTAGAATGATTGTTATGAATGATGGTAAAAATACTGAGAATAACAAATTAACATTAATGAGATACGTTAAAAAAGTTTATGGTGATTTCGATACAGGACAAAATCCACAAATATTTGATAGTTTCAAAATTTGGGAGAAAAGTAATAATGATGTCATTGTATACAAAAGAATGCTTGGTGAAGAAGAACTTTTTGAAGAAGAATTAATGATTACAACTGTAGAGTATGATGAAAAATTAGGTAAATTTTACTATGATCTTGAAGTTGAATTAGAGAAAATGGAGCAAGAACAATAATTATGAAATTAAAACTTTTAATTTTAAAAATCATTTTAATTTTATCTTTTTTTTCAAATAGTAGTTTTGCAAAAAATTTACCACCTGGTTCTGGAATATCGGATGTTCCAGCTAATGTATTAATCCTTTTAGATAAGTCTGGAAGTATGAGTGTTAGAATGACCAGTGGAGCTGGCTTTTCTTATCCTTATAGCGTTGCAACAGATAGTAGTGGCGATGTTTATGTTGGTCAATACTGGATACGTGGAATAAAAAAATTTACTTATTCAACAAAGAAAAATGATACCAGCTTTGCAAGTAATGGAATTTATAGAGGATCAGGTAATTGCAGATCTTATTATCCATTGAATATGAAAGTGCATAACAATAAATTGTATGTTGCTGCTATTTATCAAAGAAGAGTTTTTAGAATTGATCTTACAAGCGGAAGCTGTGATTGGAGCCAATACTTAAATTATCCAAGAAATATTTCCATTGCGCAAAACACTTTATATGCAACAGGAAATGGAGGTATGTTGACTTATAATATATCTGGAGCAACTCCTTCACAAATAAGTTGCTCTTGGAGCGGAAATTTATCTTCTTACGCCCGTTATTATGGTCAGACTGCAGATTATAAAAGAGAAAATTATTATGTGCATTATAATCGTTACCTTTACAGATACACTATTGGAAGCAATGGTTGCATAAATACAAACTATTCTAGCAGATCGTATGTTGGTAATTGGTACTACTCATATGGAATGGATCATCATCCATCAAATGAATTTATTTTATATGGTAGTGATTGGAGAAATCATAGAGTTACTAAAGTTACATTAAACTCATCAAGAAATGGTTATACTGCAATAAAAAATATTGGTAGATACGGAAGAAATGCATCAAAGACTGGTAATGTTAGAATGTATGGTCCATGGGGTATAACCGTAGATAAAACCAACAACAGAGTATTAAGTACCAGTTATTATAAACAAAGTGTTAATGCATTTGATCTAAATTTAAATTTTGATAAAGAATTTGGAGGCTCTGCTGGAACAAGAATGACAGGTGCCCATGAAGCTATTCAATCAATTGTTACAGATAGTTCTTTAACAGCAGGAGTAAATTTTGGATTTGGTTACTGGTCGTGGGATAATAATGGGTCTGGTTTTAGATCTTGGAGTGGAGATATAACTAATGGAAGAGCTACGCCTTGTACAAGTAGAGCCTGTATTAAAGTAAGAGCTCATAAACAGGGGGCGGCAAAAATCAATTCGATCATAAAATCAGTTCAGCCTGGTGGTGGAACGAATGCTGACAACTGGGCAAAACAAGCTGAAGAATATTATTTGCACAGTACTTTGTCTCCAATAGATAAAAACTTAACTTGTCAGAATAGTTATGTTTTAGTTATAGGTGATGGAGATTGGTATAATCACAACGGAGCTGCGAGGAGAGTTTCAAAATTATTAAATTCACATAAGATAAAAACTTTTACAGTAGCTTATGGTACAGGACTATCAAATAGTGGAGTAAGAAACTTTAATAGGATGGCACAAACAGGTGGAACTAATAGCGTTATTGTAGCAAGAACCACTCAATCTCTAAAGACACAATTAAAAGCTGCCATATCACAAATTATTGCTCAAAAATTATCTTTCTCTGCGCCTGCAATTACAGCTACAATTGAACAAGGTGGATCTTTATATCAAGCACAATTTGAT
Organism: uncultured Pelagibacteraceae bacterium; assembly: GCA_902517745.1. GTDB lineage: Bacteria > Pseudomonadota > Alphaproteobacteria > Pelagibacterales > Pelagibacteraceae > Pelagibacter. The sequence goes on along the minus strand of CABYDS010000004.1, from coordinate 29,710 downwards.
TATGAACAAAATAAAGAGTGGAAAGGAACCTTAAAAAGTACTGCCATAGACTCTAATGGAGTTGTTGGTAAAAAGAATTGGGATGCAGCCGAATTGCTAGAAAAAAGAAAAACAGATGACAGAAAAATTTGGACCCACCTTCCAAATACATCTGCAAATTCTGGTTATAGTAATTTAAATAATTGGGTAACATCAAACTATAAAGATATTGATAAATTGTTTACTCATACAAATAATGAAGTGCCAAATTATCATAGTAAAAGTGATAACCCTACTAATACACAAAGATGTAAAAATGTTGCTTCAGTTCAAAATGATAATGAAGATGACATTAAAGGCCTAATACAGTTTGTTAGAGGACAAGATTATTTTGATTATGATGGTGATTGTAATTTAACTGAAACAAGACCTAATCCTCTTGGAGATATTTACCATTCAGAATTAGTGGTAGTTTCAAAACCATCAGCTGAAACAGCTTTTGCAGGAAGAAATCAAGAAGCTTATTGGAGATCTTTAAAAAATTATTCTTCATTTGCTCAAAAACATTCTTCAAGAAAAGAAACAGTTTATGTTGGTGCAAATGATGGCATGCTTCACGCATTTGATGGAAAAACTGGTAAAGAAATTTGGGCATTTGTTCCACCATTTATTGCATCATCAATGCCAAATATGGTTAACGTAAATTTAAATAGAAGTGGTGTTGGTGGTTCTAATGCTATTTATGGTGTCGATGGATCTGTTACCGCGCATGATATGTTTTATAAAGGTCCTTATGATAGCAAAAAAGAATGGCATACAATACTAATGGTTCCATATGGTAGAGGTGGTGCAGGATTTTCTGTATTAGATATCACAGATCGAGATGCACCAATGCATTTATATTCAGTGCTTAATGATGGTATTCAAACTAAAGTCCACGTAATGGATCATAATGGAACTATCTCAAGTTATGATTACATCAAAAAGATTTATGATTTAGCAAGTTTCTTTGAGTCTATTACTGTAAGTTCGAATAATAAAGGTGACTTAACATGTAAAAGTGATCAATCAACTGACTGTCAGGAGAGCAATGTTTGGACTTTAGATGTTCCTAATTTGAGTAAATCTGATATTTCAATATTAATTGACGATAAACCGTTTAATAACTTTACAGTTAAGTCCTCTACAATCACAATACCTGCGCCTCCTAGTGGTGGGCAAGCTCAAACAAAGCCAGCAACTGAGATCACATTAATAAATAAAACATTAAAATTTTATGGAGCAGATCCATGTTCAAGCAATCCAAATGCACCTTGTACCTTAAGTAGTTCGAATATGGCTTTACATATTAAGCCTGGCTCTGCACAAACTGGGGTATTAAGCCAACCTGAATACGATTATAGTGAATTAGGTGGAACTTGGTCGTCACCTAGAATTATAAGAATGCCAAATAAAGGTCCTGGTGATAATAATTTAGAGGATGATATTTATGTTGCAATTATGGGCGGAGGATACGGTGTTCAAAACTCAGGAGTTGGTTCTAATTTAACAATTGTTAATCTTGAGGATACAACGTTCCCAGGCAAAATTGAAAAAAGAATAGATATTGAGGATATGCTGACGAATGATATCGTTAATTCAACACCAGGTTCACCGGTTGTAATAACAGCAGATACCGCAAGAGGAATTGATTTTAGAGGTGCGCTTGTCTACATCAGTGATCTTGAAGGAAAAATTACTAAGTTTAATTTAACAAATAATAAAACTGATGGAACAGGTAAATCTTTGAAGATGTATGATAGCACAACATTATTTAAAGCAGGTTCAAACCAAACTAATGGTAGATATATGTATCATTCTATGGATGCAACAATTGGACAAACTACTAATTCATTATGGTTATATGCTGGAACTGGAGATTACGAGAGAATAGGAAATACAAGTAATGGCACAGACAACTTAATGATTGGTATTAGAGATCCTCATTATCCAGAATATAGAGATGTAGCAGTTCCTAAAAAAGCTGCTGATTTAACAAAATGTAAAAATACTACAAAGGACAAAACAGGTAATAAATGTCCAACGTCAACAGATACCGGTTGGTATATAAAATTAGATAAATCACAGAAAGTTACTGCTGAACCAACAGTGTCAAGTGGACTGGTATATTTTCCAATTTATCAACCAACATCATCGGTTAATAAATGTAGTCTAGGTGACGCATTTATTTGTGGAGTTGATGATGAATGTGGAACAAATTTCTCATCTCAACTTAAAAATTTGAGAAGAGGAGATGCTTGTAAATATGTTGGACAAGGTGTTTTATCCAAAATTGTAGTTTTTGCAGGTAAGCTGTTTGCAAACATTGCTGGTCAATCTGCTGGAAGCATAAAAGACTTAGTTAGCATTGAAGCTGCTGCAGGTGGAACATCTAGTTATAGAAGTTCTTGGAGACAGAACTATTAATCAATAGACATTTATGAAAAAGATTTTACTTAGTATAATCTTATTCTTTTTATTTAGTTCCATAAGTTATGCTGGTCCTTGTTTAACAACAATAGCTAGTGCATCAACGAACCAACTAGCTTGTGCAGATGATGATATTTTAAATGTTACTTCTGCTGGTTCTATTACCTACAATGACCATAAGGCTGTTGATCTAGAGGATGAAACTGGAGTTCAGATTACAAATGATGGAACAATCCAAACAGAAGATGGAACTAATAAACAAAAAGCAATTCATGCTCAATCATCTTTAAATACAACAATAACTAATAATGGAACTATCAACTCAGACAATAATGAAGGAATTTATATAGATTACGCAGAAAATATAACAATCACAAATAATGCGGGTGCCACAATTAGCGCTGAAGCAGGAAATGCGATTGAGGGTCGAAATGTTGGTTGGTGTGATAAGGCTGGAAATAACGATAATTGTCAATCTAGTTTATCATCCTCGGGCTCTACTGCAGTTGGGCTAATATTGCATAATCACGGTATGATTAGTGCAACACAAGGAACAATTTTGTTAGGCACTGGAGGAGGAGGAAACCCACGAAGTCGAGGTGTTAAAATTTATAACTATGATGGAGGAACAATTAAATCTACATCAGGTAATAACCCAATTATCGCAAAATATCTTACAGATAGTGAAATTATAAATTATGAGGGAGGAACAATCGAGAGTGCAGGTAGATATGGTATACTAGCTGAAAATGGATCAAATATTACAATAGATAATCGTGGAACAATAACTTCAGATAGAAATACTATTTATTGTAGAGAGTGCTCTGGAGTTACATTTATAAATTCAGGAACAATCAGCTCAACAAATACAGGTACTAATACAGGTACAGTTCTTATTGATAGACAAGGAGATAGTGACGATGCTCATACAATTACAAATAGTGGAACTATAGATTCGGCGTTTGGACCGGCAATACAAATAGCTAGAAACACTGGTGGAACAACTATCGACAATACTGGAACAATAAAATCAACAACAGCTGCTATTGGAGCTGGTAGAACAAAGAACCTTACCATAAATAATCATGGAACGATAACATCAACAGGTGAGAATGATACAGGTCACTTTGGAATTGGATTTGGTAATGATTCAACATCTGTAGAAGCTGGTGAAAATGTAGTTCTAAATAATTTTGGAACAATTAGCGCAATTAATGGTGATGCAGACGGAATTAAAATTGGAGATTATCACGCCAATAAAAACTTTGATGACTTAACAATTAATAATTCAGGAACTATTTCAGGAGGTGACAATTCTATTGTTATGGCAAATTCAAATAACACAGGATTAGAAATAGTTACAAAAGGTGAAGGTACTTATAATGGTGAAATTGAATTAAATAGTACCAATACTACCATGACATTAGATTGCAGTATTTCAAAAGATCAAAAAATAGAAATTCATAACAAGACAAATATGGTAATCACAAATAATCTTTGTGGAAATGATACCTATGAAATATTAGATAGTAACAGTGATCCAGATGCAGATAATTCAGAAACTAATGGTTTTTTATATGTTTATGGTGAAGATTTAGATATTGATAGTCATAACAAAAAATATCGATCTGAAATATTTTTATCTAATTTAAATGATATTTTTAATTCGGTTTCAGAAGAAAAAAAATCTAGTGGATATTACTCAGTAAAGAAAAGAGATAATATTTATAAAAGTGAAACAAGTGGTGTAACTGGAGACTTTAAAATCGAAAATGATAACTTTACACCTTTCCTAAATTATTCATCCCAGCAAGCAAAATTTAATAATGGCGAAGCTTTAGACAGTGAAAATTTAGCCATTGGTTTAAAAAAAGATATTAACTATGAGAATTTTAAATTTTCTGTTGTTTCAATTTTGGGTTTAACTCAAAATAAACATTTAGATCTCGAAACTGAAACACAACAAACAATTTTAAAAGAAAATCTAGGTCAGTTTGCTGCTGTAAATTATAAAGCTTCTAGAAAATTAGAAATTGATGATAGTCAAAGTTTAAATATTGAAGTTGATGGAAAATATGGTTTAAGAAGACTTCCAACATACCTAACATCTTTTACAGATGGAGATCTTTCAGTTGATGATGCTGTGGATCAAGTATTATCAAGTGGATTTAATGTTGAATATTCAAAATCTTTTGAAAATGGCTTCGTGCTTAAACCATATACAGGCCTATCTTTAAATCAAACTTTGAATGAAAAAATTGACATTGTTGCAGACGGTGAAAGAAAAGACATGGCCCATTATATGGATGATGATTTAGCAGTTAAAGCAGGTTTAAATGTAAGCAAAAATACTGAAAATTTTGGCCTAAACTTTAATCTAGAGTTTAATGAACAAAATGGACTTAAAGACAGCCGAGTAAGTATTTCATTAACGAAAGTAATTCAAAATAATATTAGCAAAAAAATAGAGGGTCTACCTATTGATCCAGAACTAGAAAAATTATTTGATCAATTACAGCTAGCTAAAGAAAATGAGAGATTGGCTGAGATAAGTGGTAGAGCAGTTGAAGAGAATAGAATAATGAAAGAAATGATTATTCAATTGATTAAAGAAAATAATAAACTCAAGACTGAAAGAAATCTTTTATTAAAAAACTAACTTTAAAACTTTTATAAAACTCATTTGGTTATTTGAGTAAATTTGCTTTTCATAAAATTTAAAAAAATTTTGGTATTTTGTTTTATCTTTTTCCATAAGTTTAAAATAAATCTCTTGGATAGTATCCGAATTTTTTATTTGAAGTTTTCTTTTTTTTCCAAAAAGAATAAGAGCCAATTTTAGCCTCATCAATTTAATTGAATTGAAATTATATAATAATTTTATGCTTACAAATAATAATATTGGTACGAATATCCAAATAATGACTTTTGAAAAATTTAAACTTAATAATTCTTTTATAAAATTTTTTCTTTCATTATCGTCATATGATAGTAAATGTTGTGTCCATACAAAATCAACATAGTTAAAATAAAAATTCATTATTTTGAAAAAATTATTAGAAAATATCGTGCTTGAAGATTTATCATTGTTTACGAAATAATTATTTAATGAGTTTCTAATATTAGAATTAGGTATTGCTCTAGTTGGATCAATTCTAACCCACCCTCTTTCATCGAACCAAACTTCTGCCCAAGCATGTGTATCTTTTTGTTTAAATTGAAAAAAATTCCCTATCTCATTTAAATCTCCACCATAGTAACCTGTGACTATCCTACTTGGAATTTGTGCTAATCTTGTAAGTAATACAAACATTCCTGCATAATATTCGCAGTATCCTTCTTTAGAATTAAAGAAAAAGTTTTCATATTTATTATTTGAGTTTATCTGAGGACTAAGGTTGTAAAAATATGTTCCATCAGAAAATCTTTTATAAATTTTTTCGATAAATTCTTCTTTAGTGCTTACATTATTTTTATTTACCCATTCTTTTATTTTTGGGGATACATTTTCTGGTAACAAAGTATAATAACTTTTAAGTGGATCATCTAAGGAATATTCAGATTTATTCATTTTAAAAATTAATTTCTTCTTTCTGTCAATTAGTTCTCTACTTACAAAAGATTGGTTGAAATAATCTTTTGTAATCTGAATGTCGTTAGTAATTAATTTTGAGTTTTTTAAACTTGGTATCCATTTTTTTTTATATGGTTCTAAAATAATCTGATAATTTTTATTTAAATCTTCATTACCATCTATTCTCAAAGAATTTTTAAATTCACTTAAAAGATAGTAACTTGAGGAAGGTCTCCAAGATTGATCTTTTTCCATATAATCAAAGATTTTGACCCTAAAATAAAGATCTTCCTTCCTAAAATTGTTATTTATTAAAGTAAAAACTTCTTCGTCTGAGTTCGAAAACTGGCTAAATGATCCAAGATCTATGCTATCTGGAATACCTACTGAACTTGCAGATGTATCAAATAATCTAAAATTTACTTCTGCCCTTGGAAATACAAGATAAAAAATAATAATAATCGGAAATATACTAAGACCAAATCCTAAATATTTTAAAATATTTTTTAAACTGAAATCGAGGATTTCCTTTTGTTGAATAAGATACATGTTAACAACTAAAAGTATTAGGATTAGAAACGAATTTAATGTACTCAATATATCTTGCCCTTTAATTAAACTTGCTACTGCAATAATCATAGAGATTAAATTAAATGACAAAAGATTATTTTTATTGTTGAGTTCTGAGAACTTTATAATCAGCAAAACTCCAAGACAATTTAGAAAAAATTCTTCAGACAAAACATATTGATTTAGGATCAATTGAATATAGAGAGCTCCCAAAGCAAATATTCCAACCACTAATGACTTAAACTTAAAGTGTATTTTTGAAAATATAAAACTTAAAATAAATAAAGTGCCCCAAAATATTTTATTAGTTAATAGTAAATCTGTGGATAATGAAATTAAGCAAAAAAATAATATAACATAAGTAAGAAGACTAATATTTTGCGATTTAATTTTTAACATTTGAAATATACTTTAAAATTTTATTTAGAGAGTTTTTATTTTCGTTTAAATGGAAAACATTATCTTTGTGTTTAAAGGTTAAATTTAGGCTTTTTGTAAAATAATAATCTAAAATAAATACTGAATAACTTAATAATTTCTCAAATTCTATATGGTTGTATTTATTTAAATCTAGGATTGATTTTTTTGAGCTTTTAAAAGACTTAAATTCTTTTACAAATTTTTTATCTCCAATAGTTGATTTTTTCCAAGCAATTTTTGAGTAACTATCTCCTTTCTTGTATTCATCTATACCATCAAATTCATCAGAATTATTATTTTGGTGAATTTTAAATTCTTGTAATAATTCTTGATTAGGAATTAATTTTTGTGGAAATACATATACTTTACTAAAAGGTTGATAATTTATTTTTGTCCTTATTATTCCAAATGGATATATCGATTTTAAAATTATTTTATTTAAAGAATAGACACCCCTTTTGTCATAATTATATTTTATATTAAATTCTTTAATTTTGTCTGATAAATTAAAATTTTGTAATATTGATTTATTGATCTCTAAATCGATATTTAATTTTTTCTCTTTTGCATCATTAATTATCTTAAAGTTTATATGTTCTGTTTTATTTGCTTCAACTAAGTATTCTGTTAGAAAATTTATTCTTAAATTGTTAATATTTTGATGTGAGATAAAAATTGAAATAAAGAAAATAAAGAAAATAACAATTGAAATAAGAAGTCCTGAGTTATTTTCATAAAATACAGATATTAAAAAGCAAAAAAATACAAACAGTCCTAATAATAGTCCTTGAAGATTGGGATATATGTAAACTTTGAGTTTTTTTTTTAGATTGATTAATTGTTTAAAGTCTAAGTTCGTTAACCTCTGTACTAGCTGATTAACCATTGTTTATTTTAATTTTTTGAAGTATTTCCTCATTAATGAAGCTCATCTTATCCTCCTGGTTAAGAAATTTAATTCTATGTCTTAATATGTAAGGCAGAGTTTCCTTAATATCTTGATGAGTTACATAATCTTTTTCATGAATAATTGCCCAACCCTTAGCTAAATCTAAGATTTGCTTTAAACATCTTGCAGAAATATAAATTTTTTGATCAAGCGTTTGAATTACCTGCTCTATTTCAACAACATATTTATAAATTTCATCTTTTATGGTTAGCTGATCTTTTTTTTGTTTGATTGTCTCCCAATCAACAGCTTTTGATGAAGCGCCATTTAATTTACTTGTATTTTTTAACATCAAAATTTTATCGTTTTCATTTAGATCAGATAAAGAAAATGAAATCATAAATCTATCAAGCTGGGAATCTGGTAAAGAACTTGTGCCTGAAGAATCCATAGGATTTTGAGTAGCAATAACAAAAAATGGTTCTGGCAGTTTATAACTTTGACCATCTATAGAAACATTTTTTTCTTCCATTGCCTCTAGGAATGCACTTTGCGATTTGGGACTTCCACGATTAAGTTCATCAGCTAAAACTATATTTGTAAAAATTGGACCTTGTTGAAAATTTAACTTCCCATCTGAAAGAATATTAAATCCAAGAATATCACTGGGTAATAAATCAGATGTAAACTGTATCCTTTTAAAGTTAAGACCAAGATTTTGAGTAATAGCTTTTGCAAATGTAGTTTTCCCTGATCCAGGATAATCTTCTATTAAAATACTTCCTTCAGAAAATATTGCAGCCAACGTCAATTTAATTTTATCTGCATTAGAAATTATAATTTTAGATGTGTTAGCTATTATTTCGTTAAACATAATTTTTATTATAAGGGTTTTCTTAAATAAATTGAAAAATTATTATTAAAAGCATCATCACTACTTCTGTAGTGTTCATATGATGCATTTATGGTTAAATTATTGTTCAATTTTGCCCCAATTCCTAAATTCAACAATAAATGCCCAGAATTTTGATCACCTATAGCATTACTAAAGATTTCAGAGGAATTATTAATATAATAAGCTTCTGATACCGAATTAATTGTTTTATCTTTCCCTAATTCAAATTTTAAAGATGGTTCAAGTGTACCTATATTATTCTCAATAATTTTACTTAAATTTAAACCTGCAGATAATGATGCGCTTTTAACATTTTGTTTTTTATAACTTACAGCTGTTCCATCCCCTGTTTCAGTATATGCCTTTAGTTGAGTAAATCCTAAATCAAGTCTAGTGTAATAATTTAAATTTCTACCTACAATTTCAACATCAGGTTCTAACAAGTAAGTAAAGCTTCCAAAGAGTTGGTTTCCTTTTCTATCTCCTTTATTTTTTCCACTTGTAACATCCCTGCTTAAATCTATATCCATTTCTCCAACGCCAGCAACCATTTCGAAAAATCTTTTGTCTTCAATTTTAAAACTTGTGTAATTCATAATGCTTATTGTGGCAGCATCCATATTTGCTTCATTGCTACCTACTTCAGTTTCTTGCCATGATTTATTGATTGCAAAACCAACAGTCTTATCTTCATTTATTTTCTTATCAATTCCAAAAGTAATTCCATCACTATGGATATCTTGACCTAAATTCCCATCTTGCTGCCCTATTCTACCTAATGATATACTGCCTTCACTCCAAACTCCCCATTTTTCTGTCTTTTTCTCTTTTTTTATTAGTTTTGCTGAAAGTGAATTTATTTGTTGAGCTAATAATTGATTATCAAAATTCATTGCTAATCTTATATTTTGATTTGAGGAATTATTATTTGTAGATCTAATATAATTCATTCTTCCTGAAATTCTATTTAAAGACTGGTTTAAAGAATTTATAGCAGCTACAGTTTGATTTTTTGTAAGAGTTTTTACAGTTTCATTAAAAACTTCACCAGGTTTCGTAGAAAAATTTAAAGCAGTTGTGCTTGATATGCCTGCATAAGAATTTCCAGCGGTATCATCAAAAGCAGTAGCATCTATTAAAATATAGTAATCGATATCAGCCGTTAAATCTGTGCTTGGATTAATAGTAATTGCTGTTGAACCACTACCACTGACTTTGGCTCCAGTAACATCAATTGTTTCAATAGTGCTGTCATCAGAAGTTCTTTTAATAGTGATATTTCCACTTTCAGCATCAACCGCCTCACTAAAAGTTAGAACTATATTTGCATTTATTGCAACTTCTGTTGCATTATCAGATGGACTTGAAGATGATAGAGTTGGAGCATCATTATCAAAATTTGTAACAACTAAATTCCAATTTGTACTTCCTGAAGATGTTTCTGTAAGTGTCCAATTGAACTTTCCGTTTGTTACAGTTACTGTTCCTGTGGAACCAGCAGTAAATCTACTAGAAGAAACTCCTGTTATTACAGACGTATAAGTTCCAGCTGATAGAGCAGAATCTGTGCTAATACTAAAAGTAGTTGCACCATTTTGACCATCAACAGCTAGCTTTCCATAATCAGTTGTGCTGTTTGCTAGGAAGACGTAATTTACTGGAAGATAGCCTGTCAATTTCAAAGCATCATTTCCTCCTTGATCATTTGTTAGTGATTCAAGACCTACATTTGTTTTCACTTCTAAATCATGATTGCTTGAACCACTTGATATAGTTCCTTTATTTACAATTATGTTTCCATTAGAGCCATTGTCGCCAATACCAAAAATTGCATCCCCTGTAGCAGATATAGTGCCTGTGTTAGTAATAGTAACATCGTTTACATTATTGATTTCAAAGCCATTTCCTCCTGTTGCGGTGATCGTCCCAGAATTTGTAATAGTGCCAGCTGAATAGTCAGTTCCTGATGAATATATATATAGTGTATTCGCTCTACCCGAAATAGTACCAGAATTTATTATTGTCCCTGCGTTAGCTTGTTGACCAAAATTAATTGTTCTATCTTTTGAAGATGTAATACTTCCAGAATTATTAATTGTTACTGTTCCAGTAGATGGATGTAACTTAATAGTATCTGCTCGTTCAGATTCTAAAGTACCACTATTTACAATTGATACGGTGCCACTAGACTGTAGCAATGAAAGTGCTGAACCAGGTCTATTAGCATTATCTGTCACTGATACTGTTCCTGAATTATTTATACTAAAATCTGTAGATTGATCTGCTTCAATTCCTTTAGTAGTTCCAATAATTGTTCCGTTATTTGTTATAGTAGTTGAGCTTGTTGAAAAAGTATGACCTTCTAATTCTACTGGTTCTGCTGCACTTGTATCAACTGTAACATCAGCATTAACAGTAAGTGTGTCGTTATTTGACATAACAATTTGACTCGAGTGATTAGATGAAATTGTTATATCTTCAGCTTTGCTAATATTTAAAAAAAATTGATTATAAATAATGACAGATAAAAATATTAGACAACATCTCATATTTGAATACTTAAACATTTTTAAAGAAATAGTTCTAGGGACCGTTTGTCATTAAAATCTTTAAAATAAAAGTGATTTAAAGCTATTTTCAAAAAAAAGATAAACTAACGTTCCAATGATTATGTATGGTCCAAAAGGAATTTGTGAAGACAGTGATTTTGAATTTTTCAACAAACTTGGAATAACACTTAATAAAGCAATTATAGATGATAAAAATATTACAAAGGGAATAGAAATCCATCCAAACCAAAAACCAATTGCTGATAGAAGTTTTGCATCTCCTAAACCCATGCCTTCTTTTTTTCTAATTTGTTTATAGAAATAAATTATAGACCAAATAATCAAGTAACCAAAAATTCCTCCAATTAAAGAATTAATATAGTTTGGGAAAATTGGATTTAAATTTGGATCAAATGATTTTATAAATCCAATGATCATCAAAGAAAAAGTTAGTACATTAGGAATTATGTAATGTTTTAAGTCTATGAAGAAAATTATTATAAGAGATAACCCTAAAATTAAAAAAAATAAGGTAGTTAGACTAATACCAAATAAATAATAAATCCCCAAAAAATAAATAATAGTAATTAGCTCAACTATTAAATACTGAAATGAAATTTTTTTTCTACAGCTTCTGCATTTGCCGTTTAAAAATAGAAATGAAATTATAGGAATATTATCTTTCCAAGTAATTAATTTTTTACAGCTTGGACAAAATGATCTTCCTGATACAACCCCTTTACCTATAGGGAGTCTATAAATACAAACATTTGCAAAACTGCCCCAAAGGCCCCCGAGAATAATTACAAATATTAGATCCACAGAAACTGATTATAATTTAATGTTTGATTTTATGTGAATTAACCCATCAATTATATACTGAACCATTAGTACGGCATCCTGAAGATGAATGTATAAATGAGGTGTATTAATTATAATCTCCATTGTTGAAAAATTTATCAAAAATTGCTTAAAATACTAGTTAAATAAATGTTTCTATTTAAATCAAAAAAACCGATCGAACCTAAAAAAGAAGCTGAACAAGTTAATGTCGACTTAGAACTTGTAACAAAAATGAATCAAGACTTTGCTTTATCTCTTGATTTAAACGACACCCTAATGAATGCATTACGTGTAATAATTGCAAGACTGAATTCAGAAGCTGCAAACATTTTTTTAATAAATGAGCAAAAGAAAAAGTTTGAATGTATTGCATCACTTCATCAAGATTATTTGGATGAATACGAATTAGATTTAAAGGATGGTGTTATGGGTAAGGCTGTTCAGCAAAGAAAGTGTATTCGTGTAGGAAATGTTAGAAAAGATGTAAGAGAAATTGCAGAATTTTATTTTGATTTAGATAATAAAACAAACTTTACAACATATTCAGTTTTGTGTTCACCATTGATTGCTGCAAATGAATGTATTGGCGTTATTCATTGTTTAAATAAGAAAACTCAAGATAAACTATTTATAGAGGATGATAGAAAACTTTTAGAAACGCTTTCGGCACCAGCTGCTTTAGCAATTAGAAATGCAAAAATGGCAAAAGAAATGGTTGAAAAAAATAAAATTCAAAAAGAAGTGGAAATTGTAGGAGAGATTCAAAGGTCTTTATTGTCTAAAAATAAAGAGAAAGACTTTCCTATTTCAGGTATCAACATTCCAGCTAAAGTTGTTTCAGGGGATTTTTATAATTTTTCAGATTTAGGAAATGGAAAATATGGATTTGGTGTTGCAGATGTATCTGGAAAAGGTATTAAATCATCTTTGTTGATGTCAAAAGCATCCAGTCTTTATAGATGTTTAAGCAAAACAAATCTTTCTGCATCAGATCTGTTGTTTCAGCTTAATAATGAAATATGTGAAACAATTTCGAGAGGTATGTTTGTTACGATGCTAATCGGAATATACGATTCAAATAAAAAAGAGCTGTTGTTGTCTAGTGCGGGTCACGAACCGCCATTGATACTATCTTCTGATGGTACTTTTAGTAATTTTTCAGAGGCAGGTCCACCATTAGGTATCATGCCTAAAACGAAATATCCTGAATATACCATTCCTTTTGAAAAAAGCTCAATGTATATTTTTACAGATGGAATTACTGAGATAAAAAATCCAAGTGGAGAAATGTTGGGGTCTGAAGGGTTTGAAAATTATATTAAAAAATACCAGTCAACTCCAATTAACGAGAGACTTAAAACAATGATTGATGATATTCTTGGTGCAGGCCACATACAAAAAGATGATTTAACAATTGTTGCTATAGATGGAAAATAGTTAATAGACTGATATTTGTTCCTGATTATAAATTTTACAACTCATAACAATACTCAATCCCAACATAATAGATAATAAAGACGATCCACCATAAGACATTATAGGTAATGGTGCGCCAACAATTGGTAGCATTCCTAAAACCATTGCTATGTTAACAAATACATATAAAAAAATTGCTGTAGCAAAACCAAAGCAATATAATTTTGCAAAGAAACTCCTTGAGACTAGCCCAACATTTATTATTCTATAAATTAATAAAATGTATAAAAATAAAAGTATAATTGACCCAAGAAACCCGAACTCCTCTGAAAAAAGTGTAAATATAAAGTCGGTATGTTTCTCAGGTAAAAATTCTAGATAGCTTTGTGTTCCTTTTAGATATCCTTTTCCAAAAAAACCGCCAGATCCAATAGCTATTTTTGATTGAATTATTTGATACCCAGCTCCTAGGGGATCTCTATCAGGATTAAAGAAAGTTAGAATTCTCGATTTTTGATAAGGTTTTAAAATAGATATAGCAAAAGGTAATGATACCAATAATAACAATCCTGAGTAAACAAAGTATTTAATATTAAGACCTGCCAACCAAATTATAGCAATACCGCTTCCTGCAATTAAAATAGAAGTACCTAAATCAGGTTGCTGTATAACAAGATAACATGGAATAATTAAAAGTATAATTGGTTGAATTAAAAATTTGTAGCTTTGAATATCTGAGCTTTGAATCCTATGGTAATATCTAGCAAAACATATTATTACTGCAATCTTCATTAGCTCTGAAGGCTGTAAATTTAGAAAGTATAAGTTTATCCATCTTGTTGCGCCAGACGCTGAAATTCCAAAAAATAAAACGGTTATTAATAAAACTAATCCAATGATATAAAATAAGTAAGCATTTTTATACCAAGTTGAAACTCTCACAAAAGATAAGACTAAAAATAAACTAAAAAATACAGCTAATCTTATTATGTGATTTTTAGTATAAAAAGAAAATTTTCCTCCCTCTGTTGAGTAAATTGCAAATACACTAATTGATCCAATAGAAATGATTAACAATATCAATAAATAATCAATAGATCTTAATTTATCTAAAAAACTGTAATTACTAGCTTGTATTCTCTCTCTTAACATTATGCTAAACTTGTATTTCCGTTATTAAATTGTTCTCTTAATTTATGTCTGTCGATAATTCTTTTGATCAATTTGCTTGCGAGCGGAGCAGCTGTTTTACTTCCAGAGCCTCCATGTTCAATAATAACACTTATTGCATATCGTGGGTCCTTATATGGCGCAAAAGCAACATACAGTGCATGGTCTCTTTTTTTATACTCAATTTGATCAGTATCTAAATCTAGTTCTCTATCAAGATCAGTTATTCTTCTAACTTGCGATGTTCCAGTTTTACCAGCAAATTGATATTTGGGATCATCGTAACGAGATTTGTATGATGTCCCATATTGTTCATTCGTAGACCCAAACATTGCATCTAAAACAAAATTAATATTAGACTTTTTGTGATACATTCTTTGATAAAATTCAACTTTTATGTCATCTAAGTAATTTCTTTCATGCAATGGAAAATTAGATTGATCTAATTTAATTTTATTTATTACGTCCTTATAATTTATAGACTCGTCTTTTAAGATATGAGGCTTTATTTTATATCCTCCATTTGCAATTTGTGCAGTCATTAGACAAAGTTGAAGTGGGGTAGTCTGGATATAGCCTTGCCCAATACCATTGATTACAGTTTCTCCTAAATACCAACTTTGCTCCAATGCACGTCTCTTCCATTTAGTATCTGGAACCAATCCATTTTTTTCGTCGTTATAAAGATCTCCAAGCACATTATTACCTAGCCCATATCTTTTTGCAATTATAGATAATTTATCAACACCTAGTAATCTTGCCATTTCATAAAAGTAAATATCGCAAGATTGTTTGATTGCATTTCTTAATTTCATGTAACCGTGACCTTCTTTTTTCCAACAATGATATTTAACTCCATATAGTTCATATGGATGCTTATGACCTTTGCATCTTATTGTTTTATTGGGATCTAATATTCCATATTCAAGAGCTGCTAGAGCAACTAATGGCTTAAAAGTTGAACCAGGAGAATAAAGTCCTGCAATAGACTTGTTTATCAATGGTTTTAGAGGATTATTTCTGATTTCTTGCCAATCTTTTTGATTAATTCCATGTGTAAATTTATTTGGATCATAAGTTGGTGATGATGCCATTACAACAACTTCTCCTGTATATATGTCCATTGCGCATATTGAGCCTGCTTTTCCTTTAAGCAGCTCTTGGGCATATTTTTGAATTTCTATATCTATAGTTAAGTTAACTTTATTACCTTGTCTTTCCTTAATATAATCTATTTGGCTTATTCTTTTTCCAGATGCATTAACTTCATATCTTTTGATACCGTAATTACCTATTAACATTTTTTCTTGTGAATTTTCTATTCCATATTTTCCAACTTTTAGACCTGGAACAAAATTTTCTTTTATCTCTGGCTTTTCAAGATCTTTGGGACTAGCATCACCAACGTATCCAACTATATGTACTAAATCATTGGCATAAGGATAAAATCTAGATGTTGATAATACGGGTTTAGCTCCCTCTAGTTCATGTAAATATAAATTAATTTTTGAGAATTGTTCCCAAGTTAAATTATCTGAAACTACCAATGTATCCCAAGGTTTCAATCTTTCTTTTTTTTTATATAATTTTTTTAATTCAGATTTGTCTAATCCAATTAAATTTTTGATCTTAAAAATTGTTAGATCAAAATCGTTAATTTCATCTAATATTAAGTGTAGTTGAAACACTCTATCATTACTTGCTAGAACTTTATTAAAATTATCTACGATTATGCCTCTTTGTGGAGGAGTTTTCCACTCACGAATTCTATTTTTATCAGATAAAATTTCATATTTTTCTCTATCAGAAATTTGTAAGTTATATAACCTTGACGAAATACCTGCAAAAAGTAATATTTTTGCTGCAGCTAGTATAAACATCCTCCTTGTTATAACTCTACCCTTTTCTATGTTTCTTCCTCTATTCAACATTTTCTTGTTTTAAACCTAATAAATAAATTTGATTAAATAATTTTGCAACTGCAGGATAAATTAAAAATGAAAAAAAGGCTGATGACATTAGAGCCCCATAACTAATATTTCCATCAAAAAAAATTGCTAATACCGTAAAATGAATTGAGCTAACTATTAATATTGCGATAAAGAATAATATCCAATCATAAATTAGATTGGGAACTAGAGTTCTTGTCCTAAAAAAAGATGCAATAACACAGAGCAAAAGATAATTTATTGATGAAACTCCAATGGGCAGATTTTGGACAACATCATTAATTACTCCTGCAAAAAAAATAAGACCATATCCTAGCATTTCAGGTTTCCTTAAAACCCAATAAAAAACAATTAAATGAATAAAATTAAAAGATATATTAATTTTGAAAATCTGGAATGAAAATGAATAACCTGTCAAAGCAAAGAAAAATAATAAAATAATTGGAAAACCATTTAATAAAAATTGATAAAATTTTATATTCCCTCTAGCCATTTTACTTATTTACCTGTACATAATTTAGTTGTTTTAAGTTGCTGTAAAACTTCACATACTTTTTATTATCTTGAATTATTACTTTTCCAACTGGAATTGATGCTGGAATTGTGCCATCAGAACCAGAGGTATATACAATTTCGTTCTCTTTTATTTCATTGTCTTTCGGTAGGTACTCTAATTCTGCATATTCATCATTTCCATTTCCTGAGAGTATTGCATTGATACCACTTGGCTCAATAATGATTGGGATTTTGCTATTAAGATCGTTAGCCAGTAATACTCTTGCGCTTAAAAAGTTTACGTTTACTACCTTTCCAATGTAATATAGCCGATCTTTAACAGCTGATCCTAATTTGACACCATTTTTTTGACCTTTATTAATTATCAAAGACTTTAAATAAGGACTTTGTTTGTCCAATAAAATCTTAGTCAACATGTATTCTTTAGAAAAAAGATCTCTTTCTTCTATCAATTTTTTTAAAAGAGCATTTTCTGATTTATAAAAATCAACTTCTTTTCTAAGTGAATCAAGATCGAGATTCTTATTTCTTAGGTCTGAAAACTCTTCATACATTCTCATATGATCTTGGAAGAGATAATATTTATCTTTTATATATTTAAATGGGCTTGATACAACGTATGATCCTCTGAATATAATATCTTTTGTAATTGACCTAAATTGATTAACTGGTCCAGTTTTAAAATACTCTAATGATAATACTATAATAGATATGATTAATAGAGTAAATAAAGAAAACTTTTGTCTGTTTCCTTTTTTTAAAAATGCTGAACGAATAGCAATAATAAAATCATCTCTACTCGATTCTGTTGACATAATATTTAATACTCAGATAGTACAGTAGAAAATATTTCTTGATCGTCTAACGCCTTTCCTGTTCCTATTGCAACACATGACAGCGGATCATCAGCAATATTTACTGGTAATCCAGTTTCTTTAGAGAACCTTTTATCTATATTTTTTAAAAGTGATCCTCCTCCTGTCATTGTTAAACCCATATCAACTAAATCAGCTGATAATTCTGGGGGTGTATTTTCTAGTGCCTTTTTTATTCCAGATACAATTTCTTTAAGTATCGGGTTTAAAGCTTCTGAAGTATCTTGTTCTGAGATATTTACCTCTTTTGGGGTTCCAGATCTTAAATCTCTACCTTTAACTGCATAAGTATTATTATTTGTCGGTATTGCTGTTCCTATATCTTTTTTAATTTTTTCTGCAGTACTGTCCCCAATCATTAAATTATATTCTTCTCTCATATAATCTTTTAATGAATTATCCATTGCATCTCCTGCAACTCTTAATGATTCTGAATAAACAACGCCACCTAATGACATAACAGCAATTTCTGTTGTTCCACCTCCAATATCTACGACCATTGATCCTGTTGCTTCTTGAATTGGTAGGCCTGCTCCAATTGCTGCTGCAATTGGCTCTTCAATTAATTGAACTCTTCTTGCTCCAGCTGCAAGTGCACTATCTTGAATAGCTTTTCTTTCAACTGGGGTTGATCCAGTTGGTACACAAATTAAAATTCTAGGATTTGCAATTGTTTTTTTATGAACTTTTTTAATAAAATGTTTAATCATTTCTTCTGTAACAATAAAGTCTGCAATCACACCATCTCTCAAAGGTCTTATTGCTTGAATATTACCCGGCGTTCTTCCTAACATTGTTTTAGCTTCATCACCTACTGCCAAAACTGATTTTTTTCCTTTGTTATCGACAACTGCTACAACTGATGGTTCATTTAGAACTACACCTTTGCTTTTTAAAACAACTAACGTATTAGCTGTTCCAAGATCAATTGCCATATCCTGGCTCCAAAACTTTCTTAAATTGGCAAACATTGACATTTATTTATATTCCTTTCACTTTTTGATGTTTAATATTTTGAGAAGGTGCTTTTTTCTCACGTTTTATAAGCATTTTATTCAATGCATTTAAATATGCATTCGCTGATGCAACTAAAGTGTCAGTATCAGCTGATTGACCTACGGTTGTCCTGTCATTTTCTTCGATTTTCACACTAACAGTTGCTTGGGCATCTGTACCTTCGGTTACTGCATGAACTTGGTATAAAGATAATTTTACATCGTGAGGAAATAATTTTTTTATACATTTAAATATTGCATCAACTGGTCCATCCCCTGTTTCAGTTGTATTTTTAATTTCACCGTAAACATCTAATGTCATTTCAGCTTTTTGTGGTTCCCCTGTTCCAGCAAATACTTTTAAAGATTTTAAATTGATCGCATTTATTTTATTATCTACAATTAAACTATCATCAACTAAGGCTACTATATCTTCATCGTATATATGTTTCTTTTTATCAGCTAAAACTTTAAATTTTCCAAAAGCAGCTTGGATAATATCATCTGTAAGATCTGAATAACCTAAGTCAGATAATTTGTCTTTAAAAGCATGTCGTCCTGAATGTTTACCCATAACAAGTGAGGTTTTCTTAACGCCTACACTCTCTGGAGTCATAATTTCATAAGTTTCTCTATTCTTTAGCATTCCATCCTGATGAATTCCTGACTCATGAGCAAATGCGTTTTTTCCAACTATTGCTTTATTAAATTGAACTGGAAAACCAGTTGCATTTGAAACTATTTTGGAGGCTTTACTTATCAATTCTGTTTTAATGCCTGTATTGTAGGGCATCAAATCATTTCTAGTTTTAATTGCCATAACTACTTCTTCTAATGCAGCATTACCTGCTCTTTCACCTATTCCATTAATTGTACACTCTATTTGTCTTACACCTTCTGAGACTCCAGCCA
Organism: uncultured Pelagibacteraceae bacterium; assembly: GCA_902517745.1. Lineage (GTDB taxonomy): Bacteria > Pseudomonadota > Alphaproteobacteria > Pelagibacterales > Pelagibacteraceae > Pelagibacter. The sequence goes on along the minus strand of CABYDS010000004.1, from coordinate 9,689 downwards.
ATGCATTTGCTACTGCTAAGCCAAGATCATTGTGACAGTGCGCAGATAGTATTGCTTTATCAATATTAGGAACATTATTCTTTAGATGTTTGATTGTTTTTGCAAATTCTTCTGGAATAGAATATCCAACTGTATCCGGAATATTAATTGTTTTAGCACCACAGTTAATTGCTAGCTCGACTGTTTTACACATAAAATCCATATCAGTTCTAGTTCCATCTTCGCATGACCACTCAACATCATCAGTAAAGTTTCTTGCATAAGTAACGCTTTCTTTAATTGCATCTAGAACCTGATCATTTGTCATTTCGAGCTTGTGTTTCATATGTAAAGGACTTGTAGAAATAAAAGTATGAATTCTAAATCTTGGCGCATGTTTTAACGACTCATGACATGCATCAATATCTTTTTTTAGTGCTCTTGAAAGACCACATGGAATTGAGTTTTTCATTATTTTGCTTATTTCAGATACTGCTTCAAAGTCTCCTGGTGATGCTATTGGAAAACCCGCTTCAACAATGTCTATTCCCATTTCGTCAAATACTCTTGAGATCTGAATTTTCTCTTCGACACTCATAGACGCACCTGGCGATTGCTCACCATCTCGCATGGTAGTATCAAATATGAATAATTTTTCTTTATCTGACATTGTATTTTTTAGCTGGAGCATAATACATGCTCTCGCTCAGATTGCAAAATAATTTGGAGAATTAGCCCAATTTTGACGTGAAGTTATTTCTTATCACTATCTACAAGCTTCTTCTTTGCAATCCAAGGCATCATTTCTCTTAAAGTTGCTCCAACTTTTTCGACTGGATGCTCAGCTAGCTTTGCTCTTGTAGCTAAGAAATTTTTCTGACCATTTTTACACTCATCCATCCATTGTTTAGTAAATTTACCTGACTGTATGTCTGCTAAAACTTCTTTCATTCTTTTTTTTGTTTCTTCTTTATTTATGATCCTTGGGCCAGACTCGTATTCTCCATACTCTGCAGTATTAGATATAGAGTAATTCATGTTTGCTATTCCACCTTCATAAATTAAATCTACAATAAGTTTAACTTCATGAACTGTTTCAAAATAAGCCATTTCTGGTTCGTATCCTGCTTCAACTAAAGTTTCATATCCATTTTTAATTAATTCAACAAGACCTCCACATAAAACTGTTTGTTCACCAAATAAATCTGTCTCTACTTCGTCTTTAAAAGTTGTCTCAATTATACCTGATCTTCCTCCACCAATGGCTGAAGCATATGACATTGCTAAGTCTCTAGCTTTTCCTGATCCATTTTGATGGACAGCAAATAAACATGGAACTCCACCACCTTTTTCATATTCACTTCTAACTAAGTGTCCTGGTCCTTTTGGTGCTACCATAAACACATCTAGATCTTTTCTAGCTTTTATCAAATCATAATGAACATTTAATCCATGAGCAAAAGCGATAGAAGTCCCTTCTTTCACACGTTGCTCAATATGATTTTTATAAATAGTTGCCTGCAATTCATCTGGAGTTAAAATCATCACAACATCAGCCCATTCAGCAGCATCTGATAGATTCATTACTTTTAATCCTTTAGATTCTGCTTTTTCAATACTTGAAGACCCTTCTCGAAGAGCTACAACAACTTCTTTTACTCCACTATCTTTTAGGTTTAAAGCGTGAGCGTGTCCTTGGCTACCATATCCAAAGATTGCAATTTTTTTATCCTTTATTAAATTTGCGTTTGTATCTTTTTCGTAAAACATTTTCATTTTTTTTCTCCTAATTAATTATTTAAATATATCTGCACCTCTTGTCATAGCTACGGCTCCTGTTCTTGAAACACTCACCAATCCAAATTTTTTTAAATCCTTTGACATTTTGTCTATTTCTCGTCTTAAGGCTGTTATTTGAATAACATTTGATTTTTTTGTTTTGTCTAATATTACAGGATTATATTTTTTACAAGCTTTCAATGCACCCTCTAATTTATTATTTGGACCAACAATTTTGAATAACGCCATCTCCTTAAAAATGACTGCTTTATCCTCTCTTTTAAAATCTGCAACTTTATGAACAGGCACAAGTTTTCTTAATTGAAGTTTAATTTGATTAACAACTTGTGGTGTTCCTGTAGTTACAATTGTTATCCTTGATATCTTTAGTTTTTCATCAACTTGGGCGACTGCTAAAGACTCAATATTATAACCTCTACCAGAAAATAGACCGACTACTCTAGCTAATACACCAGTTTCATTGTCGACCCAAACGACGATAATATGTGTATCAAATTTTTCTTTTTTATTTGAAAAACTATACGCTGATTTTGAATTAGGCATTAAACTAAGGACTTACCTTTGCCGGTAATCTTCTTATTTTCTTGATCTTTGGGTCCTAAAATCATCTGATTATGAGGCTTTCCTGATGGTATCATTGGAAAACAATTTTCTACTTTATCAACCATACAATCAAAAATTACAGGTCTATCTGTATTCAACATTTCAATAATCTTATCGTCTAACTCTTCTGGTGTTTTTGCTCTTATACCAACACAATTATATGCTTCTGCTAATTTAACAAAATCTGGTAGAGCAGCAGTATAACTTTCAGAATAGTTTTTATCATGTAAAAGTTCCTGCCATTGTCTAACCATGCCCATGTATTGATTATTCAATATAAATATTTTAATTGGAAGGTTGTATTGTACGGCTGTAGACATTTCCTGTATTGTCATTAATACTGAAGCCTCTCCCGCAATATCAATAACTAATTTTTTTGGATGAGCAACTTGTACACCTACCGCTGCTGGTAAACCATATCCCATTGTACCTAAACCACCAGATGTCATCCAACGATTTGGTTTGTTAAATTTATAATGTTGCGCAGCCCACATTTGATGCTGTCCTACCTCAGTTGTAATATAGGAATCTTTGTCTTTAGTTAATTCATATAATCTTTCAATTGCATACTGAGGTTTTATAGTCTCTTCACTTCCAATATAATCTAAAGATCTAACTGACCTCCATTTTTGAATTTTTTCCCACCACTTAGAAGTCTTTTGTTTATTTGATTTTAAAAATTTCGATTTTTTTTGTTTTAAACTTTTCAAAGTAGATGAAAGAACAGTCTTTACATCTCCAACAATAGCTAAATCAACTTTAACATTTTTATTAATAGATGATGGATCTATGTCAATATGAACCTTTTTTGATTTTGGTGAAAATTCGTCTATTTTTCCTGTTATCCTGTCATCAAAACGTGCCCCAATATTAATCATTAAATCACAATCGTGCATTGCATTATTTGCTTCATAGGTTCCATGCATACCCAACATTCCCAAAAATTGATTATCATCACCTGGGAAAGATCCTAATCCCTGTAATGTTGATGTAATAGGAAAGCCTGTTGCATAAACAAGTTCTCTTAAAAGTTCACTAGCCTTAGGTCCAGAATTAATAACTCCACCACCTGTATAAAAAATAGGTTTTGAAGATTTGCTCATTAAATCAATTAACTGATCAATACTATTTTTATTAAAATGATTGTGAGACTTTCCGTTTAATTTATTTTCTTTTTTGGGTTTTTTATAGTTTGTTTTTTGAAATTGAATATCTTTTGGTATATCGACTAAAACTGGTCCTGGTCTACCAGTAGTTGCTACTTCAAATGCTTTATGTATTGTTTCAGCTAAATCATTTATATCTTTGACTAACCAATTATGTTTAGTGCAAGGTCTGGTTATTCCAGTTGTATCACATTCTTGAAATGCATCTGTACCAATTAAATGAGTTGGAACTTGTCCAGAGATACAAACTAATGGAATAGAATCCATATATGCATCAGTCAAAGCTGTAACTACATTTGTTGCACCTGGACCCGAAGTTACTAAAATAACACCTGGTTTACCTGATGATCTTGCATATCCTTCTGCTGCATGACCAGCACCTTGTTCGTGTCTAACCAAAACATGTTTGATTGATTTAAAATTTTGTAATTCGTCGTAAATTGGTAGAACTGCACCTCCTGGATAACCAAAAATATGATCAACATTTTGATCCTCCATACACTTAAATACAATTTCAGCTCCTGAGTATAATTTTGACATTCAGACAATCTAGCTGAAGTTGTGCTAATAGGTCAAGCAATCTATGCTCTTTTAGGAAATTTTTTTAAATATGATTTAAGAGTATTAAATTTTATTTTTTGCCAATCAGACATTTGTCCTCTTGCCCAAGTGGACTGTCTCTTGGCATATTGCCTTGTTTTTATTGATATTTTTTCTTTCAATTCAGTAAGATCTATTCTTTTGTCGAGATATTCTTTAATCTCACTTAGACCAATAACTTTATTGGATGATAAATCTTTCTTTACTCTTAATTTATAAAATCTCTTAGCCTCTTTTATTGCTCCATCTCTTAACATTTCATTTGTTCTTATAAAAATTCTTTCTATTAACTTCTCTCTAGGATAATCAATATGTAACTTTATAAAACTGTCCTGATTAAAATCAGAGTATGTTTCACTGTACCAATCAAACAATGATTTATTTGTATACTTTTTTACTTCATAAGCTCTTATTGATCTTTGAGAATCATTTTTGTTAATTTTTTTTTTGCAAAGTGGGTCTAACTTAATAAGTTCAGAATAAAATTTAATTTGTCCTATTTTTGATTGTTTTTTTCTTATCCTATTTCGAATAGTGAGCGGAATATCGGGAATTTTAACAATTCCATCGATAAGTGCCTTAAAATATAAACCTGTACCACCAACAAGAATTGGAGTTTTATTCTTTTTCTTAATATTGTTAATTTTTTTCTTGGCATCCTTAAGCCAATTTCCTGTAGAATAATTATTTTTTACACTTTTAAATCCATATAGGTGATGTTTTATATTTTTTAATTCATTTTGCTGAGGTCTTGCAGTAAGAATTTTGAGTTCTTTAAATATTTGCATACTATCTGCATTTATAACCTCACCATTAATTTTTTTTGCAAGCTGAATAGCGAATTTTGATTTTCCAGATGCTGTTGGTCCTGAAATAAGAATTATTTTGGACTTTAGGTCCATTAATTTAGTTTAACACCAATATATCTTCTTTGGTTATTGTTATTGTAAATTGCGATAAGTAAACTTTTATCATTACTTTTTAGAGCTAGTTTTACAATGTTATCTAAATCTCCAATTGTATTGATCTTTTTCTTTTGTGCTTCAACAATGATATTATTTACTTGAAGATAATTGATTGGGCTATCTTTATCAATTTCTGTAATTACTAATCCTGTTGTATTTTTTGGTAAATTTCTTTCTTTAATATCATCTTTACTTAGTAATCTTACTTTTATTTTCAATCCATTTATTGAATCCTCTTTAGGTTTTTCAGTTACTAAACCTTGGGATTTAAAATCTTCAGATGTTTCTAGTCTTCCAAGTATAATTACTTTGGTTATTTCTCTTTTATTTCTCCAAACTTTTAATTTTACTTTTTTTCCAACTTCAGTTTCTGCAACTATTCTAGGAAGCTCGCTCATTTCATTAATTTTTTTACCATCAAATTCTAAAATTATATCTCCTGCTTTAATTCCTCCTTTATCTGATGGACTATTTTCAGCTACACTTGCAACAAGTGCCCCTCTAGGTTCATCTAATTTTTCAACATCTGCAATGTCTTTTGTTACTGTTTGGATTCTTACACCTAGCCATCCTCTTTTAGTTTCACCAAATTCAATTAATTGATTAATTACTTTTTGTGCACTATTAGAAGGAATTGCAAAACCAATTCCAATTGAACCCGATTGACCTAATATTGCAGTATTAATTCCAACTACATCACCATTCATGTTAAACAATGGACCTCCTGAATTCCCTTGGTTTATAGAAGCATCAGTTTGAATATAGTCTTCATATCTAGAGAGACCTATGCTTCTATTTCTTGCAGAGATTATTCCCGCAGTAACCGTTCCGCCTAAGCCAAATGGATTCCCAATTGCAATAACCCAATCACCTATTCTTGCGGTATCAGAGTCTCCAAACTTAACCGGTGTGAATTTTTGATCTGACTCTATTTGAAGAACTGCCAAATCCATACCAGGATCAGCTCCAATTACTTTAGCCTTTATATTTTTTTCACCATTAACTCTAACATAAACATCCTCTGCACCTTGGATTACATGATTATTTGTTATAACAATTCCTTTTTCATCTATTATAAAACCAGATCCAAGTGCACTTGTCTGTCTCTTTTGAGGAGTTCCGTAATCTTTAAACATATCTTCAAAAGGAGACCCCGGGGGAAATTCAAATGGAAATGGATTAGACCTTGTTGTTACTGTCGTTGTAGTCGAGATATTTACTACTGAAGGCATTAATTTTTCAGCTAGATCTGCAAAAGACGCAGGCATATTTGTTGCGCTGGAAGTATTTTGAATATTAATTGAAAATAATATTAATAATAAAATCTTTATGATTCTCATCTTTTTAAGTACCAAATAATAAAAAATCCAATCACTGCAAATATTAATCCACCAGTTCTTAGTTGATTGTCAGTGGCTTCTTTTAATTTCATTATCATATTTTTCATTTTTGATGGAAATATGGCGTAAAGAATGCCTTCAATAAAAAGGAATAGACCAAATGCGATGATCAATTCTCTCATGAAATTTACTCTACTTTTTGATCAATATTTCCGAAAAATTTAAAAAATTCACTGTCTGGTGAAAGTATCATTGAAGTCTCACCGCCGATTAAAGCTTTTTGGTATGCCTGCATAGCTCTATAGAATGCGAAAAATTCAGGATCTTGTCCGAAGGCATCAGCAAAAATCTTGTTTTTCAAACCATCACCTTCACCTTTCATAATCTCAGATTTTTTTTGTGCGTCTGCAAGTATAACGGTAACTTCTTTATCAGCAGTTGAAGTAATTGTTACTGCCATCTCTGCACCTTTTGCTCTAAATTCTTTTGCTTCTCTTTCTCTTTCAGTTTGCATTCTTCTAAAAATTGCATCACTGTTTGCTTGAGGAAGATCTGCTCTTTTAATTCTAACATCAACAATACTAATACCAAAATTTTCTGCTTCATTATTTACACCTTCTTGAATTAACGACATTTGTTTTGTTCTATCTTCTGATAAAAGTGTTTGTAGTTCTTGCTGACCAAGCACGTTTCTTATTCTAGAGTTTATGATTGTAGCCAATCTTGATCTTGCAACTCTCTCATTTCCAACCGATATATAAAATTTTAGAGGATCAATTATTTGAAATCTTGCAAAGGCATCGACAATAAGTCTTTTTTGATCTGATGCAATTACTTCTTCTGGTGGTGTATCAAGATTTAAAATTCTTTTATCTAAAAATACAACGTTTTGTATGAATGGAATCTTAAAATTAATTCCAGGTTTTGATATAATTCTTTTAGGATCACCAAATTGAAGTACTATTGCTTGATTAACTTCTTTTACTATAAATACTGAAAAGTAAATTGTTGCAGCAATCAGTATGATTATTGGTAGTAAAAATTTTCCAGCTTTCATTTTAATTAGTCCCTGTCTTTAATTCTTGTAACGGCAGATATGGTACTACACCTTCACCTGAATTTTTGTCGATTATTATTTTATTAATATCAGCTAATACTTCTTCCATTGTTTCAAGATACATTCTTTCTTGAGTTACTTTTTTGGCTTTTGCATATTCGTTATAGATTGATAAAAATCTACTTGCTTCTCCTTCTGCTTTTGCAACAACTTCTTTTTTATAAGCTTCTGCTGCTTGGAGAATTTTTGCGGCCTCTCCTCGTGCTCTTGGAATTACATCATTAGCATATGCTTCTGCTTCATTCTTCGATCTTTCCATATCTGCTCTAGCTGCCTGGACATCTCTGAACGCATCGATAACTTGGTCTGGTGGATCGGCTTTTTGTGTTTGAACTTGTGTAATTTGAATTCCACTTGTGTATTCATCTAAAATTTCCTGAATTATTTCTTGAGTATCAGCTTCTATGACAGATCTACCTTCTGTCAAAATTGGTTGAATATCAGATCGCGCAATAACTTCTCTCATAGCTGTTTCTGCTGCTGCTTTAACTGTTCCTTCTGGATCTTGAATTTTGAATAAAAAATTACCAGCATCTTTAATTACCCAAAATACTGAAAAATCTATGTTAACTATGTTTTCATCACCTGTTAGCATTAAACTTTCTTCTGGAACATCTGCAACTCCCCCTGATGAAAATCCACTATCTCTTTCTGACCTAAATCCAATATCCATCCTATTAACTTTTGTAACTTTAGGAGTTAAGACATTTTCAATAGGAAAAGGAAGATGATAATTTAATCCAGGTTGTGTAGTTTTGACAAATTTTCCAAATCTCAAAACAACCCCTTGTTCATCAGGTAAAACTCTATAAAGACCGCTTAAAGTCCAAACAACTAAAAGAATGATAAGACCAATTATTATTGGCTTAGCACCACCTTTGCCGCCGCCCAAGAACCTGTTTATTATTGATTGTAGTTTACTTATAACTTCATCAATATTTGGAGGAGTTGGACCTTTTCTAAATCCACCATTTCCACTGCCACCTCCTCCTGGAGGTGTTCCCCATGGGCTTTGATTTTTAAAATCACTCATAATACGACACTCTATATAGTGTCTTTATTAGTAAAAACAAGGTAATGGTAAATTATGGACAATAAAAAAGTAGGTTTAAGTGACACAACAAAGGCAAAAACTGAGCCAAAAACCTTTAGAAGGAACCCGATTATTGGAACCAAATTTACAATAGCTATTTCAAGTGCAAAAGGTGGTGTTGGAAAATCTACTTTTGCAACGAATCTTGCTTTAGCTTTGAAAAAAGTTGGATGTAAAGTTGGTCTTTTAGATGCAGATATCTATGGTCCATCAATTCCTAAAATGTTTGATATTAATGAAAAACCAAAAAGCGATGGTCAAAAATTAGATCCTATAACAAAATATGACATTCAATGTATGTCAATTGGTTTTTTAACTGACCAACAAACTCCGATGATTTGGCGTGGCCCTATGGTTACAAGTGCAATTAAAACTTTTACTCAAAAAGTTAATTGGAAAGATTTAGATTTTATTATTGTTGATATGCCTCCAGGAACTGGCGATACTCAACTTACATTTTCTCAAGAAATAAAAATGGATGGTGCAATAATTGTAAGTACACCTCAAGAAGTAGCACTTTTAGATGTCAAAAGAGGAATTAAAATGTTTGATAAACTTGGAGTTAAGATTTTGGGTTTAGTTGATAACATGAGTTTTTTTACAGGTGATGATGGTAAAAAATATAAAATTTTTGGAGAAGGTGGGGTTAAAAGAACTGCAGAAGAATTTGGGAAAAAATTTTTAGGTGAAATACCTATTAATCCTGAAGTGGGAAAAACTTCAGATGATGGAAAACCCTTAGTAGAAGCCAATCCTGAACACGAAATTTCTAAAATTTATCTTGATTTCGCAAGTAAAATTAAATCAACTTATTTTTAAGATTAAATTATAAATTATTTAAGAATAAGTCTTTTAATTAAAACATTTATGATTTCTATGATATTCGGATATTGAGACGGATATGCTATTATGAAAATCATTTTTTAAATAATTTGGTGATAAGTCTTTTTTGAGGAATATAATAACCTTTTTTAAAAAACTATTATTTAATACAAAACAATTATAATTATTATTTTTCTCTAAAAT
>CABYDS010000003.1 GCA_902517745.1 uncultured Pelagibacteraceae bacterium | reverse complement strand
TTATTGAATTGTACCCTTTCCATTTATGAAAATTTATTAGGTTATCTGCCCCCATTAAAAAAAATATTTCTGAATGTTTAAATTTTTTTTTCAAATATTTGATTAAATCTACTGTACGATTAGATTTTATTATTTCTTCAAAACATTTAACTTTTATAAATTTATTATTTTTATTAATTTTTTTTGCATAAGCTGTTCTTTTATATAGATCATTTGGATTATTTTTTTTAAATGGATTTTGTTTTGTTATAGCCCATATAACTTGGCTCAAATCATAATTTTTTTTTGCTAATTTAGAAATTCTTACATGACCAACATGCGCTGGATCAAACGATCCACCGAGTACACCAATCTTTTTATTTTCTAATTTGCCCTGAACCATAAACTTCATATTTATAACTTACTAACTGATTTAGACCGACAGGACCTCTTGGTGGCAAGGTGTTTGTTGAAATTCCAACCTCTCCACCAAAACCAAATTCTCCTCCGTCAGCAAATTGTGTTGATGAATTTTGAATAGCAATAGAGCTTTTTACATTTTTAATAAAGAATTTTGCTGCATTTTTGTTTTTGGTTACTATTGCATCTGTATGCATAGTTCCATATTTGTTGATATGGGCAACTGCTTCTTTGATATTATTCACTAATTTAACTGAAATAATCGGTGAAAGATGTTCTTTTGACCAAGTTTTATTATTTGCAGGATATGTTTTGCCTTTAAATAATTTACTTATTTTTTTATCAGCTAAAATTTTACAACCCCTTTTAGCTAGTGAATTTAAAATTAAATTTACTGATTTTGATTTACTTTTATGTATTAAGAGAGTTTCAGTTGCACCACATATACTAGTATTTCTCAACTTAGCATTTAATACTATTTTGTTTGCCATATTATCTTCTGCTTCTTTATCAATATATGTATGACAAATTCCTTCCAAATGACCAATAACTGGCACCTTTGAAAGTTGTTTAACTTTTTTTACTAAATTTTTTCCGCCTCGTGGTATTACAACATCAATGGAGCTTTCCATTTTTGATAATAAATAATCTACGAGTTTTCTGCTTTTATTGTTTATAAACTGGACGTAATTTTCGTTTACTTTATTTTTTTTTAAAGCTTTCCTAAATAAATTTACTAAAATTTTATTACTATTGTAGGCTTCGGAACCACCTCTTAATATAACAGCATTTCCAGATTTAAAACATAGTGCTGATACATCCGATGTAACATTGGGTCTACTCTCAAATATTACACCTATAACTCCTATTGGTATTGTAACCCTTCTAATTTGAAGTCCATTTGGCCTTTTCCATTTGGAAGTTACTTGATCTATAGGATCTTTAAAAGAAGTAATAGTTTTAACAGAGTCAATTATACTTTTTAATTTATTATTACTAAGAGTGAGTCTTTGAATTAAGTTTTCTTTTAATTTTTTTCCTCTTGCATAAAAAATATCTTTCTTATTTTCGCTAATAATTTTATTCTTATTAATCTCAATTAATTTTACAAAATCTTTTAAAACTTTATTCTTTTTTTTTGGACTAATACTTGAATTCAAAGCTTTTCTAGAATTCAATCCAATTTTTTTAAGTAGTTTACTCATTAAATTTTAACCATATCATCTTTATGTATAACCTCAGACTTTGTAACATAGCCTAAAAGATTACTAATTTTGTTTGAATGTTCTCCTTTTATTTTGGATATCTCATCAGATGTAAAACTGCTCAACCCTCTTGCAAATTCTTTGTTATTTTTATCCAAAATTCTAACATGATCACCTTTAACAAATTTTCCTGAAACTTTTCTAATACCTGCAGCTAATAAACTTTTTCCATTTTTTAAAGCATTTAAAGCACCATCATCTATAATAATTTCTCCTTTTGGAGATATAGAGCTAATTATCCATTTTTTTCTTGCATCTAATTTAGATACTTTTGGCAAAAACCATGTCCCAGAATTATGTTCCAGTATATTTTTAATTGGTCTTTTAATTAAACCATTTGCAATAGCCATATAGCAACCCGAGACTTGACATACTTTTGCAGCATCAATTTTCGTTTTCATTCCACCAGTACCATATTCACTTGTGCTTTTACTTGAAAAATTTTCAATTTTAGAATCAATATTTTTTATTTCTTTAATCAATTTAGCATTTTTATGAATTTTTGGGTTTTTAGAATACAATCCATCAACATCAGACAATAATATTAAACAATCTGCACCTGATATTTGTGCAACTCTTGATGCTAATCTGTCATTATCTCCGTATTTAATTTCAGAAGTTGCAATACTATCATTTTCATTAACAACAGGCACAAAATTAAGCTCAAATAAGTTTTCGAAAGTTCTTTTAGCATTTATAGCTCTTCTTCTTTGTTCAGTATCTTCTAAAGTAATTAAAATTTGAGAAATATTTATTTTATTTGAGCTAAATGTCTTTTTAAAAAGATTCATTAATTCTATTTGTCCAATTGATGCAACAGCTTGGCTTTTATCAAGCTTTAAAGTTTTTTTATTTAATTGTAATTTTTTACAACCTAAAGCAATTGCTCCAGAACTCACTATAACAATGTTTTTTTTAAGTTTTTGTAACTCTTTAATATCTTTAGCAAATTCCAAAAGCCATTTTTCTCTAATAATTTTATTGTCATTTATTAATAAAGATGAACCTATTTTTATTACTACAGTTTTGGAGTCCTTAAGATACATAGTTTACCAACTTTGACTTTATATCTGATACTGATTTTTTATCCATTGTTGACATTAAAAAGATATTTTTTTTTAATTTATTCTTGAGTTTTTTTATCTTGTCTTTTTTTTCCTCTTCATCAATTAAGTCAGTTTTGTTTAAAACTACTATTTCTTTTTTTTTAACTAAATCTTTACTGTATTTTGATAATTCTTTTCTGACTTGATTGTAAGAAATAAATAAATCATCTTCAGTTATATCTATTAAATGCAGCAAAGTTTTGCACCTTTCTATATGTTTTAAAAACTTTATTCCAAGACCAGTTCCGGTATGAGCACCCTCAATTAAGCCTGGTATATCTGCTAAAGTAACTTCTTTGTCATCATAACTAGCAACACCAAGATTTGGATTAATTGTAGTAAATTTATAGTTTGCTATTTTTGGATTTGCACTCGTCATTGATGCAAGCAAGCTGGATTTCCCAGCATTGGGCAATCCTATGATACCGATATCAGCAATTGTTTTTAGTTGAAGCCAAATCCAAAATTCCTCTCCTTGACCCCCTCTTGTAAATTTCTTTGGGGCTCTATTGGTTGAGGACTTAAATCTTGTATTTCCAAATCCTCCTTTACCTCCGCTTGCTACTAAAAATTCCTCTTTCTGACTTTTAAAATCATAAATAAGTGTTTTATTATCTTCTTCAAATACTTGTGTTCCTAAAGGTACTTTTAAATATAAATCTTCACCACCTTTCCCAGTTTTGTTTTTTCCGCTGCCATCTTTTCCTCTTTCAGCTTTGAAGTGTTGTTGATACCTGTAATCAATCAAAGTATTAAGATTTCTTTCACTAATAAGAATTACAGATCCTCCTTTCCCTCCATCGCCACCATCAGGGCCACCAAACTCTACAAATTTTTCCCTACGAAAACTTGGAGATCCCGACCCTCCGTTGCCAGCTTTTACATATATCTTAACTTGATCTAGAAATTTCATATAACAACTATGTGAGTGTTGTATCTATTAATTGGGCTTTACAGAAACGTAAGTTCTATCAGATTTTGATTTTTTAAACTCTACTTTACCTTTAACAACTGAAAATATCGAATGGTCTTTACCCATGCCAACATTTTCTCCAGGAAATATTTTAGTTCCCCTTTGTCTTACAATAATGTTGCCAGGCACAACCATCTCGCCACCATATTTTTTCACACCAAGTCTACGACCTGCACTATCTCTTCCGTTTCTTGACGATCCACCTGCTTTTTTCGTTGCCATAAATTACTTTTTATTTAGCTGCTTCCTTAGTTTCAACTGTTTTTTTTGATGGTATTTCTTTTCTTTTTTCAGCTTCAGAAATAACTTTACCATCTTTTGAATAGATTTTACTTATTCTTACCATTGTAAATTTTTGTCTATGACCATTTTTTCTTCTAGAATTTTGCCTTCTCCTTTTTTTAAAAATAAGAACTGTTCTGTTTTTTCCATTTTTTATTAATTCAGCTTCAACTTTAGCTCCACTAATTGTCGGCTCTCCTAACTCTAAATTTTTATCATCTCCGTAAGCTAGTATTTCATTAAACTCTATTTTTGAATTTTCTTTTGAATCTTCGAGCTTTTCAACTTTGAGAATCTCTCCAGCTTTCACTTTATACTGTTTACCACCTGTTTGAATTACCGCGAATGACATAGTTAGCCCTAATTTTTATAGTCAGCAATATAGTCTGGGTTGCATCATAGTCAAGGTTAATAACTTAGAAATTATCCTTTAAATCCCTCAATTTTTTGAAATTTTCTAGATCGTTTGACTTAAGAAAAATGTTACAATTAAGTTCCTCACCAATCGTTGATGGCATACTAGTTTTACCTTGTTTAATTTTTTCTTTAATTTCTTTAATTTTGTTTAGTAATTCATTGTTATTGGAATCTTGTGCTAAACAAAATTCAGAATTCTTTAAAGTATATTCATGTCCACAATAAATTTTTGTATCTTTATCTAAATTTTTTAAAACTTGTAGTGAGTTGTACATTTGCTCATAACTCCCTTCAAAAATTCTTCCACATCCCATAGAGAATAAAGTATCTCCTGTAAAAATTAACTTATTTTTAAAAAAATGAAAACAGATATGACCTATTGTATGGCCAGGGACATGATATATTTTTGCTTCAAAAATATCTTTCTTCCAAATTTCACCATCACTTAAGCAAATATCAATTTGAGGTATTCTATTTTTATCTCCAATATAACCTATTACTTCTGCATTAAATTTTTTTTTTAATTCTTCATTCCCTCCAACATGGTCATGATGATGATGTGTATTTAATATATATTTTAAATTTAATTTATTTTTCTGTAAATAATTTATAATTGGATCTGCTTCACCAGGATCTACAACACAACAATTTCTATTAGCTTCATTAATTAAAATGTAAGAAAAATTATCTTCCAGACACTTAATAATTTCTACTTTCATTTAACTTTCTATTAAAAATATACCTAAATGAGAGTCAAGATTTTTATAATTTAAATTTGATTTATTTATTTCTGAAATTCGACTTTTTTTTAAAGCGATAGACTTAAATATTTTAATATTCTTACTACTGCAAAAATTATAAAAATCTTTAATTGTACACATATGTAAATTTGGTGTATTGTACCATTCATGAGGTAAATTTTCTGTTACAGGCATTGTGCCTTTAAACAATAATTGTAGTCTAACTCTCCAGTAACCAAAATTAGGTATAGTAACAATTACTTTTTTTCCTACTTTTAGTAATTCATTAATTACTAATTCAGGATTAAGAAAAGCTTGTAATGTTTGGCTTAAAATAACGTAATCAAAAGACGATTTAGGAAATTGTTTTAAATCGCTTTCAGCATTCCCCTCAATTACAGTTAATCCTTTTGATAAACAATTTTGAACTTTTTCTTTAGAGATTTCTAGTCCACGAATATCTTTAGTTTTGTTTTCTTGTAAAAATTTCATCAAGTCTCCATTGCCACAACCGACATCTAGAACTCTAGTATTTTCCTCTATCAAATTAGATATAATGTTAAATTCTTCTTTCATTTATAACTTTGTAGGTTGAATTAATATAATCGCCAAGTGTCTTTAGGAAACTTGGAACATCGAGCAAAAATGAGTCATGCCCCTTATCAGATTCTATTTCTACAAATCCGACATCTGCACCAATAGAATTTAGTGCTATAACTATTTCTCTATTCTCCGATGTTGGATACAACCAATCTGATGTAAATGATATTACAAAAAATTTTGTTTTAGTTTCTTTGAATGCATCAGATAAGTTTCCTTTGTACTGTTTGGATAAGTCAAAATAATCCATTGCACGAGTTATATATAAATAACTATTAGCATCAAATCTATCAACAAACACAGATCCTTGGTATCTAAGATAACTCTCAATTTGAAAATCTGCCTCAAATCCATATCTTAGGCTATCCCTATCTTGCAATTTTCTTCCAAATTTTTCCTGCAATCCTTTTTCAGAAAGATAAGTAATATGTGCTGCCATTCTTGCTACCGCTAACCCTTTGTCAGGATTTAATTTGTAATTACTATAAAATCCATTTTCCCACTTACTGTCAGCCATAATTGCCTGTCTTCCTAATTCATTAAACGCTATATTTTGTGCCGAGTGACTAGATGTGCAAGCAATCGGTATTGCAAGTTTTGCTTTATCTGGAAAATTGGCAACAAATTGAAGTACTTGCATTCCACCCATTGAACCACCTACTACAGCAAAAAGTTTTTCAATTTCTAAATATTTAATTAGCTCATATTGAGCGTTAACCATGTCGTTAATAGTTATAATTGGAAAATCAGTTCCTATTTGTTTACCAGTGGATTCATTTATTGTGCTAGGTCCGTAAGATCCCATGCAGCCTCCAATAACGTTTGCACAAATCACAAAAAATTTATTTGTATCAATTGGCTTATTTTCTCCAACAACATAACTCCACCAACCATCTTTATTAGTTATTGGGTTTTTTCCAGAAACATATTGATCTCCAGTCAAAGCATGGAAAACTAATATTGCATTACTTTTTTCACTGTTTAATTCCCCATATGTCTCATATGCTATTGGAAAGTTATTAATTTCCTTACCACAATCCAATTTAAGGGGATTTGATATAATTATTTTTTTTGTATCAATATTCTTATTCATAATAATTGCACTGATTGAATTGTGAGAAAAAAAACATTTTAGCGGTTTTTTTATAGCGCTCGCAATTCAGTATAAATCAGCGCATGCAGCTTTTACTTCAAAGGAATTTATATGTCAAATATTGCTCAATTAATTATTGTTTTATCTAGTTAAAAGACTATTTATAGTGAAATATTTACTATGACATTGCTAAGATTTAAAAACATAAAATTACAGAGTTACAAACCAGGAAAATCCTTATTGGCTGGTAATAAAAATATTATTAAGTTGTCTGCAAATGAATCTGCTTTAGGTGTCAGTAAAAACGTTGAAAAAATTGTTAAGTCTAAATTTGATATATCAAAATATCCAGACAGTAAATTTTCGGAATTAACACAAAAAATATCAAAGAAGTATGGTTGTGATAAATCCAAGATAATTTGTGGCTCTGGTTCTGACGAAGTAATTCAAATGCTTTGTCAATTGTTCCTTAGAGAAAATGATGAAGTTGTTGTTCCTCAGTACAGTTTCCTCATGTATAGGATATACTCCAAAATCGTTGGGGCAAATGTAAAATTAGCTAAAGAAATTAATTTTAAAGTTTCTGTTAAAGAAATTCTTAAAAAGACATCAAAAAAAACAAAAATTGTTTTTATTGCAAATCCAAATAATCCAACAGGCACTTATTTAACAAAAAAAGAGCTATTAGACTTAAGGAGAAGATTAAATAAAAATATTTTATTGGTTGTTGATGATGCATATTTTGAATATATGAAGAATAAAGATTACAAATCTGGAATTGAGTTATTTAAAAACTTTAAAAATGTATTTATTTTAAGAACATTTTCAAAAATCTATGGTCTAGCTTCATTAAGGATAGGCTGGGGATACGGTGATAAATCTATAATTAAAGAATTATATAAAATTAAACCACCTTTTAACGTAAATAAATTTGCTCAAATTTGTGCTGTTGAATCACTTAAAGATGATAAATTTGTTAAAAAGTCAGTAATACATAATCTTAAATGGTGCAAAAAAATTAAAAATGAGATGTTAAAATATAATATTGGTACAAACAAAATATCTGGAAATTTCTTTTTGTTAGATTTCAAAAAAGCAAAATTTACCGCAGACACAACTTTAAAAAAATTACAGAAATATGGAATTATACTAAGAGAAATGAATTCATATGGCATAAAAAATTGTCTAAGACTTACAATTGGCAACACAAAAGAAAACCAAACATTCCTTAAAAGAATGAATACTATTTTTAAAAATGTTTAATAATATTCTTATTATTGGTTGCGGATTAATAGGCTCATCAATATTAAAGGCTTCAATACAAAAAAAAATTTCTAAAAATTTTTTTGTATTTGAAAAGTCTAAAAAATATAGATCTATTATTAAAAAATTTAACAAAAAAATTAAATTTTTAACAAGGTTAGATAAAAATTTAAATAAAATTGATCTTGTGATTTTAAGCACTCCTATGAGTGAATATCCTAAATTTTTTTCGTCATTAAATAAAAATCTCAATCATAATTCAATTATAACTGACGTTGGTTCAACAAAAAAAAATCTAATTTCTTTAAAAAAAAAAAAATTATCAAAAAATCTTGATTGGGTGATGAGTCATCCTATCTCAGGATCCGAAGTTAGTGGGCCCAAATACGGTAATGCTAATTTGTTCAAAAACAAATGGTGCATAATAATAAAAGATAAAAATGTTCTAAAACAAAAAAAAGTAGAGAGATTTTGGAAATCTTTAGGATCTAAAATAATTATTATGAACCCCGATGATCATGATAAAATTTTTTCAGTCACTAGCCATCTACCTCACTTGATTGCTTACAATTTAATAAAAACTGCTCAGGATTTTCAGAAAAAAAAGAATAAAAATTTGATTAAATTTAGTGCAGGTGGATTAAGAGATTTCTCAAGAATTGCTGCTTCCAACGAAATAATGTGGAGAGACATATTTTTCGAGAATAAAACTAATATGATTGAAGCAATAAATCTTTTTATGAAAAATTTAAAAGATTTTAAGAAGAATATAAGTAAGAAAGAAAATTCAAAGATAATAAAAAAATTAATCAATTCGAAAGTAGTAAGAAAACAAATAATTTCTCAAAAACAAGATATTTCTAAACCTGATTTTGGTCGAGAGTAATTCAGATCCTTGTTACTTTCTTTACATCTAATTTCGCCGTTTCTTTAATTAGTTTTATCGTTTTTTTAATTGGCATTATGATCACTCTTTTTTTTGGACCATAAGCGTGGATAAGATCATTTGTATTGATGCATATAGCAACATGTCCTTTCCAAAAAATAATATCACCTTTTTTAAATTTTTTTTTGTATTCCACACCTTTTTTTAATTTAACTTGATCAATCGTGTCTCTTGGAAAAAAATTATTATTAAATTTATAAAATATTTGTAATAGAGCTGAACAATCAATTCCTTCGAATGTTTTTCCACCCCATTTATATTTACAATTTAGAAAACTTTTAAATATCTTTACAAAATCAGAATTTTTTTTTTGGATTGGAAATATGTCTTTCGATCTTAGCCATTTATCTTTCTTATACATAATGAAATTTTGATTCTTTTTTAAAATTTGTATTTTGCTCGTAAATGGTAAAAATTTTTTTGATTTCTTTTTTTTATTACCTAAATAAATTCTAGCTTTTAAAATTCCAACTTTGTGAGTTGGATTGAATTTTCCGTAGCTATCAATTTTTTTTATAAAGCCTGAATATTTGTCATATGAAGTCTTTATTTTAAAATAATTATTTTTTTTACTAACTATTTTAAAACTCTCACCGTAGATAAGTTGAGAGCTAACATTAGAGTTCTTCTTTGGTTCCTCTAATATATCGACAAAAGGCTCTTTTAAAAAAAAACTATTTTGCACCAATTTTAATTTTATTCCTTATAAACCATAAACAAATTAAGGATGGGATGACCATTAAAGTAGTAATTATAAAAAAGGTTCCCCAGTCTCCATTTAGCCAATCAACTAAAGCACCCGATGAAGAAGCAAGTGTCGTTCTTCCTGCAGTTCCAATTGAAGCTAGAAGTGCATACTGTGTAGCGGTATAAGTCCTATCCACTAAAAGAGAGATAAAGGCTACGAAAGCAACAGTTGCAAATGCTGCAGATATATCATCAGCGATAACCGCTAAAGCAAACAACCATTCAGATTTTCCTGACCACGCGAGAGCAGCAAATAATAAATTTGTTGCTGCCATAAATCCACCAGCAACAAACATTGTTTTTATTGTGCCAGCTCTCATAGCAAATATTCCACCTAATAATGTAAATACAACTGTCGTTATCCAGCCTAGAGTTTTAGAGTATATCGCTATTTCACCTTTTGAAAATCCTACCTCTTTATAAAAAACTATGGACATTCTTCCAAGAAAGGCTTCTCCAATTTTAAAAAGAAAGACAAAGCCAAGGATTCCAACTGCAATTGAGAAACCATTTTTTTTGAAGAAACTAATTATTGGACCTCCTATTGTACCAGTAATATAAGCAACAAATTTTGTTATTACATTATTTGATCCAAGTTTTGATTGTATTATTTCGTCTGTTTCTTTTTGTTTGTTTTGCCTATCTGATGTTATAGGCTCGTGTATAAACATTAAACCTATATTCATCAGGATTACTACAACGCCAAGAACTAAAAAAGTAGTTTGCCAGTAATCTTCAATTCCAATGTTTTGAAAAAATTCGGCAGTAAACAATGCTATAACACCACCCAACTTATATCCGGTCCACCATCCAACTACAGCCATAGCAGCACCTGCTGCCATAGATTTTCCTTCATCAGCATTAATTTGTTCGATTCTCAACGCATCAACTGTAATATCTTGTGTAGCCGAAGCAATTGCTATAACTAATCCAACACTAATTAGTAACGCCAAATTTTCTGTAGGGTTAATAAAACTCCAAACAATTAAACTGAATAAAATTATAATTTGCATAAGGACAATCCAGCCTCGTCGATGCCCTAATCTTTTAGTTAAAAATGGAATTTGTATTCTATCAATTATTGGTGCCCACAAATAATTAAAGGCGTACACTCCAAATATTAAACCTGCCCATCCAATAGTTGATCTACTTAAACCTTCTTCTTTTAGCCAAAGGCTTAAACTGCTGGCGATTAAAACCCAAGGAAATCCACTAATTGCACCAAGAAGTAATATTCTTAGCATTCGAATATCCTTGTAAACTAAAATAGATTCTGACCAGGTTTGTTTTTTTTCAAACATTAATATTTTCTCCAAAAAGATGGAATAAATAATACTAGAATTGCAAATAATTCCAACCTTCCAAGTATCATTGCAGCACTGAGAACCCATTTAGAAAAATCAGACAGGCTTGAAAAACTTCCGTTTGGACCAATAATATCACCTAAACCTGGACCAACATTTGAAATTGACGTGGCAGCTGCTGAAATTGCAGTAATAAAATTTAATCCATCAAGCGATAAAAGCGCAGTCACAACAAAAAATATTAATATGTAAAGAAATATAAAAGAAATAATTGAGTCCATAAATTTTTCATCCACATTATTATTTTGATATTTAATTTTGAAAATTCCTCGAGGGTAAATTATTTTTTTCAGCTGGTTTGATATGAATTGATACAAAATTTGAACTCTAAAAATCTTTATTCCGCAAGTTGTAGAGCCTGCACAGCCTCCAATGAACATTAAAATTATGAAGTATACTAGTGGAAATTGACCCCAATTACTAAAATTTTCTGTAGCATACCCTGTTCCAGTTAAAATAGAAATTATATTAAAGCTAACAGACAAAAAACTTATCTCAGTTAAGCTTTTATTTATAACAGATAAATAAAAAAACATTAAAAGAATTGAAATAATAACCAAAATTATAAAAGTTTTTATTTGTGTGTCTTTGAAAAATACTTTCTTATATCCAGCCAAGTATTTGATGTAACTAATAAAAGGTATACTTCCAAGAATAATAAATATTATTGCATTAATTTCTATTAACGAGCTGTTAAAGTAACCTATAGATTCATTATAATTTGCAAAACCTCCAGTCGCTATTGTTGTCATAGCATGCACGATGCTATCAAAAAAACTCATCCCAAATATAAAATAAAAAAAAGCACAAGTTAAAGTTAATAAGGAATATATAGACAACAATCTCAAAGAAACTTCTTTAGTTTTAGGAAAAATTTTTTCAGAAGTATCATTAGATGAAATATTGAAAAGTTGCATACCCCCTATATTCATTAAAGGCATTAAAGTGATTGCCATTACGATAATTCCAATACCACCAAACCACTGTAACATTCCTCTCCAAAGTAATATCGCTTTAGACGTTTCATTTAGATTCGTGATAATTGTAGATCCTGTTGTTGTAATACCAGACATGCTCTCAAAAAATGCATCTGTAAAACTCAAATCCGTACTAGAAAAAATTAAAGGTAAAGAACCAAATATAGCAATACTTAACCACGAAAGTGCTGTGAGCAAAAAAGCTTGAGGTAAACTTATCTTTTTATCGTGATCATAATTAGAAATGAAAAATAAAAATCCAAAAACAATAGTAACAATCATTGATCCGATAAATCCTGCATCAATTTGATCAAATATAAATTGAACCAAAATAGGTACAATCATTGAAAGACCTAAAATAATTTGCAAAACCCCTAATGTAAAAAAGACAGTTTTATAATTGGACATTTTGAATGGACATTATTTTATGGTAAATAAATTTCAACTCTATATGAATTATTAAAAAGGCTGATATTAAGGATATTTAAGTAGTTGTGATAGACAAAACAAATTTTGACAAAACAAACGCCTGGCCATTTGTTGAGGCTAAAAAGCTATTAAGAGAGAGAAAATCGAACATAGAGAAAAAAAATAAAATAGTTTTACAAACTGGTTATGGTCCTAGTGGTCTACCACATATAGGTACATTTGGAGAAGTTGCAAGGACGACAATGATTGTCAACGCTCTTGATCATTTAACAGATATTCCAAAGGAAATTATTACATTTTCTGATGATATGGATGGTCTTAGAAAAGTACCTGAAAATGTTCCAAATCAAGAAAAGCTCAAAAATAATCTTCACAAACCTTTAACGGATGTCCCTGATCCATTTGAAAAGTTTAGTAGTTTTGGAGAACATAATAATAATATGTTGAAACAATTTCTTGATAATTTTAAATTTAAATATTCATTTAAAAGTTCTACAGAACTCTACAAGTCTGGTTATTTTAATGACACCCTAAAATTAGTTCTAGAAAATTATGAAAAAATTATGGAAATAATTCTTCCAACTTTAGGCAAAGAAAGACAGAAAACCTATTCCCCCTTTTTACCAATATGCCCAGAAACCGGAAAAGTTCTTGAAATACCTGTTTTAGAAATTGATTCTAAATCTTCTAAAATCATATTTGATAATAATGGATCAAAATTGGAAAAAAGTATTTTAGACGGGAACTGCAAATTGCAATGGAAAGTTGATTGGGCAATGAGATGGTACGCTTTAGATGTTGATTTTGAAATGTATGGAAAGGATTTAATTGAGAGTGCAATTCTTTCAACTAAGATTATTAAAACATTAGGTAAATCTAACCCATCTGGTTTTGCGTATGAACTTTTTTTGGACGAAAAAGGTGAAAAAATATCTAAATCAAAAGGTAATGGAGTAACTATAGATGAATGGCTGAATTATGCATCTCCTCAAAGTCTATCTCTTTACATGTATCAAAATCCAAAAAGAGCAAAAAAATTGTACAGAGAAGTTGTTCCAAAAGCTGTTGATGAATATCTAGATTTTATAGAAAAAGGAAAAACTCAAAATGATTTACAGAAATTAATGAATCCAGTTTGGCATGTACATAATGGATCAATGCCAGAGGAAAATACAATTATGACTTTTTCAATGCTTTTAAATTTAGTTGAAACAAGTAATGCGGACAGCAAACAATTACTTTGGAAATTTGTAAAAAAATACAAGTCAGAAATTAATGAAAATGATCATCCAATTTTTGATAATTTAATTGAATATGCAATAAAATATTTCAATGATGTTATAAAAACAAAAAAAATTTACAAAACTCCAAATGAAAAAGAGAAAGTTGCACTGAAAGCATTAATTAAGTCTTTAGATAATTGTAATGATAAAATGGCTCCTGAAGATATTCAGACAAATATTTTTACCGTAGGAAAAGAAAATGGTTATAAAGAAAATTTAAGAGAATGGTTTAAACTTATCTATGAGGTTGTATTTGGTGACGAAAATGGACCCAGAATGGGCTTCTTCATTAGTTTTTTTGGAGTAAATGAAACTAAAGAATTGTTAAGAAAAAAGGTTGAAAATGTTTAATCTTCTAAGACCTTTTATATTTAAATTTAGCCCTGAAGTTGCACACTCGCTAGCAATAAAGGCTTTAAAGTTAAATCAGATACCAGCTATAGATAAAACAACCAGAGTTACTATCCAAACTAAATTTTTAAACAAAACCTTAAATTCTCCTCTAGGTGTTGCTGCTGGATTTGATAAAAATGCAGAAGTTTACAATCCTCTATACAAACTAGGATTTGGTTTTGTTGAGGTAGGTACAATTACACCTAAACCACAAATAGGAAATCCGAAGCCAAGAGTGTTCAGATTGGAGGAAGATGAGGCTTTAATTAATAGACTTGGATTTAACAATATTGGATCAGAAGAAAGTAAAAAAAATATTGAAAATAATTCACCCAATGGATTACTTGGTATTAATATAGGACCTAATAAAGATACTGAAAACAGAGTTGAAGATTATTTAATTTGTTTCAGAAAATTTCATAATTTAGCAGACTATATTACAATTAATATCTCTTCTCCTAACACAGAAAATTTAAGAAACTTTCACAAAAATGAAGAGTTAGATAATCTTTTAAAATGCATAAATGAAGAAAAGAAAAATTTAAATTCAAATGTGCCAATAGCAGTCAAAGTATCCCCTGATATTGATGAAAAAAGTATTGATGAAATCTCAGAACTTTTTTTAAAATATAATGTTAAAATAGTTATAGTTTCAAATACGACAGATAGAAATAGAGAAAATATATCTAATATAAATAAATTAGAGAAAGGCGGTTTGTCTGGAAAACCGCTTGAAAATATCTCTAATGAATTGATTAATAAATTTTTTAAATTAGTTGGAAAAAAAATCTTAATAATTGGAGTTGGAGGCGTTGACTCTGCCAATGGCGTTTTTAATAAAATTGTAAGTGGTGCAACTCTTGTGCAATTGTATACAGGTATGGTTTATAAAGGACCAACTATTGCTTCAAAGATTAATAAAGATCTCGACGAAATTGTAAAAAGAGAAGGTTTTAAAAATATTTCTGAAGCTATTGGAACAAAAAATTAATCTTGACTGGTATTCTTTAAGACCATATACATCTTGAAAATTTATGTCTAAAAAATGTGAACTTACTGGTAAAATCCCTCTAAAAGGCCATAATGTTAGTCACGCTAACAATAAAACTAAGAGAAGATTTCTTCCAAATTTAAAGAAAGTAAAATTTAAAAGTGAACTTTTAAAAAAATCTATGAGATTAACAGTTTCAAATGCAGGTGTTAGATCTGTAGATAAAAAAGGTAGCTTTGATAATTTCTTAAAATCTGCAAAATCAAGAGATTTATCGTTAAGATTAAAAAAGCTTAAAAAATCAATAATCGCAAAAACAGCATAATGAATAAAGTTTTCCTTACTCTCTCATTTTTAATGGGATTGGTTGTGCTGGCATCTAATTATTTAGTTCAATTTCCTATAAAATATTACGGTTTAGAGGAAATTTTAACTTACGGTGCTTTTAGTTATCCAATTGCATTTTTAATTACAGATTTAGCCAACAGATCCTTTGGAAAATTAGTAGCTAGAAAAATTGTCTATATAGGCTTCACAATTGGAATTTTGTTTACTTTAATATTTTCAACTAATTTTACTGATCTTATTTCTATCAGAATAGCAATTGGTTCAGGAACAGCTTTTATAATTGCTCAACTTTTAGATGTTCAGATATTTGATCAATTAAGACAAAAAAAGTGGTTTATAGCACCTTTAACATCTTCTTTGATAGGTTCAACTGTTGATACTTTTTTATTTTTCTCAATATCATTCTATGGAACGGGAATTCCTTGGGTAACTTTATCGTTAGGAGATCTTGTGGTAAAAATATTTGTAGCTCTTGTAATGTTGATACCTTTTAGATTATTACTCGGCACACTAAAAGCAGCATAACTAAATTTTAGGTTCTTGTTGGGTCATGCAATGTATTGCACCAAATCCCCATATCAATTTGCTACAGTCAACTGTTTCGATTTTTCTATTTCTAAAGTAATTTTTGAAAATTTTAATTGCAATATTGTCTTCTTTTACTTTGAATATTGGAAGAATTATTTTTTTATTACAAATATAAAAATTCATATAACTTGCAGGAACTCTAGTATTCTCAATATAAATTGGTGAAGGCATAGGAACTTTTATAATTTTGAATTTCTTTCCTTTCTCACATTTACTTTCTTTCAATATATTTAAATTTTTATTTAAGTTTTTGTAATTTATATCTTTTTTATTATTTTCAACCGCAGTCATAATCGTATTTCTTGAAACAAATCTTGATATGTCATCAACATGTCCATGCGTGTCATCGCCAGCAATTCCTTTTTTAAGCCATATAAAGTTTTTTATATTTAAGTACTTATTAAACATTTTTTCGTAGTCTTTTTTTTTAAAATTTTTATTTCTTTCTTGAATTTTGCTTAACAAACATTCTTCAGTTAATAAAATTGTACCTGAGCCATTTACATCAAATGCCCCTCCTTCCATGATTATTTTTCTAATTCTGCCTTTTTTTTTGATTATTGGATCAATCTTTTTAAAATTAGCAATTTTACTAATACTATTATTGATTTTATTGTCATTTTTATAATTTTTATACTTTGACCACCCGTTAAAATCAAAATTTAGTATTACTTTTTTCTTTTCGACCTTGTTTGTTATAAATATGGGTCCAGAATCTCTTAACCATATTCTATCAGTTTTAATATAGTGGAAGTTGATATTTTTGATTTTATTAAGTTTTATTAATTTTTTTATATTTTTTATATTTTTGCTAACGATTAAGTTAATTTTTTGATTTTTTGAAATTTTTTTTATAATCTTTAAAATTACTACAGGAATAAATTGATATAATCCAGGCCAATCATTTTTATTATAAGGCCAAGCAATCCAAACTGAATTTTGAGGCTCCCATTCAGCCGGCATTCTAAATCCATTAAAGTTTTCATTCATCTGCAGGATTTTTTAGTATGCCTTTATAAAAATCGATTCTTCTATCTCTTAAAAAAGGCCAATGCTCTCTGGCTGAATCAATTTTTTTATAGTTTATTTCACGAATTAAAATTTCTTCTTTTTTATTCCCAAGTTTTCCAATTATTTGCCCACTAGGATCTATGATCATTGAGTTTCCCCAGAATTCTATTTTCTTCTTACCTTTTTTTTCTGTTCCAACTCTATTTATAGCAACCACATAAGTACCATTTGCGATTGCGTGAGATTTTTGCATTGTTATCCAAGAGTCTAGTTGAGATTTTCCAAATTTTTTTTTCTCTTTAGGATGCCATCCAATAGCAGTAGGATAAAAAATTATTTGTGCACCTTTAAGTGCAGTCAATCTTGCAGCTTCCGGAAACCATTGATCCCAACAAATTAAAGGTCCAATTTTACCAAATTTTGTTTTAACAGATTTAAAACCTAAATCTCCAGGAGTAAAATAAAATTTTTCATAATAACCAGGATCATCTGGTATATGCATTTTTCTATATTTCGATAAAATTTTACCTTTCTCGCTAATAACGATACTAGTATTATGATAGAAGCCATGTGTTTTTTTTTCAAATAATGAAATCATTAATACTATTTGTAAATCTTTGGCTAATTCACAAAATATTTTTGTAGTTCTGCCAGGTATTTTTTCCGCTAGCTTAAAGTTGGAATGACTTTCTGTTTGACAAAAATAATTTGATAAAAATAGTTCTGGTACACAAATTATTTTAGCTTTTTTTGATGCTGCTTTTTTTATATTTTTAATAGCTGAATTTATATTTTTTTGAATATTATCTGAAATTTTACTTTGAATAATTCCAATTTTTACTTTTTTGATCATCTATCAAAATATTTTGGAAAAGTTTTTTCTGTCTCTATTTTTCCATTCTCCAGTATGATAGGCGTCACTTGCTATTAATGGTAAAACACTGGTAGCTTCAGCAAATACCATTTGTTCTTTGGTAGTATCAACCTTACCCCATGAACTTGCTTCTTTTAATGTCGAACTACTGCAAGCTCCATCTCTTGAGTCAGCAACAGTAATTTGTATTGCATATTTGTGCATATCTACATTTTTTCCCAAAAGTTCAGCACAAATTACCGTGTCTTGTATAAAGTTTTTAGGAACTCCACCACCAATCATGAATAATCCTGACCCTTTAGATTTAATTTTAATCTCTGTTAATTCTCTAAATTCTCTAATTGAGTCTATTGTAATATGATTTTTTGGATTTCTCTCTTGATGCATGACTAATCCAAAACCTGCACTTGAGTCTGTAAATGCAGGACAGAATATAGGTACATCGTTATCAAAAGCTGTTTCAATTAAAGAACCTTTCTTTTTAGAATTAGTTTTTAGATATTTGCCAATCTCTTTAATAAATTCTCTCGATGTGTAAGACTTCGGTTCAAGTTTGTCTGCTATTTCTCCTATTGTTTTATCACAAACCTGGAGCTCCTCTTCATCGATGTAAGTATCATAAATCCTATCTATATAATTGTCTCTAAGTTCATTATCATTTTGATATTGTGATCCTTGGTAATGTTTAAATCCAAGCGCTTCAAAAAAATCCATATCTATTATAGATGCTCCAGTTGCTACAATTGCATCTACCATGTTGTATTTAACCATATCTCTATAAATATGCATACATCCAGCGGCAGAAGTAGACCCTGCAAGAGTTAAGAATATTGTACAATCTTTATCTTTAAGCATTTCATTATATATCTTGGATGCATTAGCAGTTTCTCTTGAAACAAAAGACATTTTTTCCATAGAAGATATAATTTTTCTAGAGTCAAAAGATGTAATATCAATATGTTCAACCTCTTTACTTAAAAAGTCTTTTTTTCTGTTATGATTAAGATTTTTTGTATCTGACATTATGCAACAAGAAACTCTTTATTTGTTTCTTTGTCATACATCGTCATTATTGGATCATCACATACTTCGTAAATACTATCAGAATAATATCCATTAAATTGAGTTCTAAATGTCAATCCGTATGCTCCTAATTGACCTAATTCAATGTAATCACCTTCTTTAATATTATTAGGTAGTATAAAAGGTCCCTTCATATAATCCATGCTATCACATGTTGGTCCATAAAAATCAAATGAAGTCAATTTTTTTGATATAATTCTTCCACTTGTAATTATCCTTGATGGATAAACTATATTAGGCACACCTGCATCAAATAAAGTTCCGTATGTTCCATCATTGATATATAACTTTTGTTTTTTTCTTAAGTTTACTCTCACAATTGTCGAACCACTTTCTGCAACAATTGCTCGACCTGGCTCACATATAATTTCTGGTTTTTTTTCTAATTTTAATTTATTTAATGAATTTTTTATTTCCTCAAAATAAGAGTCTAATGATTGAGGAACTAAGTCAGGATAGATTGTTGGAAATCCTCCACCTATATTTATAACATCTGGAACTATTTTTGTTTTTTTTATTATATATTTAATTTCATTAATCCCTTTTGAATAGGATATTGGATGCATACATTGCGAACCCACATGAAAACTCAATCCTATTTTTTTTGCATACTGTTTTGTTAATCTATAAAGCCCTATTGCTTCAGAAGTTTGTGCGCCAAATTTTTTAGATAAATCTATTTCTGCGTGTTCATTAGAAACTGCAACTCTCACAAATAACTCTAAATCCTTAGCTTGATTAGTACTATTAAGAATTTTTATTAATTCATCTTTTGTATCTATTGAATAAGTCTTAATATTATATTTGAAATATGCTTCGTTTATACTTTCCTTGCTTTTTACAGTATGCATGTAGGAGCATTTTGCATCTGGGCTAACACTTCTAATTGCCTCAACTTCTTTAATTGAAGCGATATCAAAATCATTAATTCCGCTTTCCACTATAGTTTTTAATACTAATGGATGCGGGTTAGTTTTAACTGCATATAGGATTTTACCAGGAAATTTATTCTGAAAAAATTTAGAAGCTATGTTTATAGAATCTCTTCTAATACAATAAACAGGTTCTGTTGGTTTCAGTTGATTTACTAATTTATCAACTGATTTAAATTTTTGCATTTAAAGCTCCAAAAAAAATTTAACAAAAAAAACCGGCATAACTGCTATGCAAGTTTATATAAAACGAGCATTTATGCTGAAAATGAGCCAATGTAAAGTAAAAATGTACCCTTGAAATAATTTAGAATGTTTCCATATAAGGTCCATGCCAGATGCAGAAGTATTAAAAAAAATAACAGAATTTGAGGATAAATCTCTACTTATAGTAGATGATGATAACCCTTTTAGAGAAAGACTAGCTCGAGCGATGGAGAAAAAGGGCTTTTCTGTTTCACAAGCAGAGGGTGTAAAAATTGGAATAGAGTCTGTGAAATCAAAAAAACCTGCTTTTGCAGTTGTTGACTTAAGACTAAACGATGGAAACGGACTAGAAGTTGTAAAAGAAATTCAGAAAAATAATTCAGAGAGCAGAATAGTGATGCTTACTGGTTATGGAAATATACCAACCGCAGTAGCAGCCATTAAAGAAGGTGCAATAGACTATTTAGCTAAACCAGCAGATGCAGATGACGTAGAAAAAGCACTTTTAGCTGATCCAAATAAAAAAGCTGCTCCACCAGAAAATCCAATGTCCGCTGATAGAGTTAAATGGGAACATATTCACAGAGTTTTTGAATTATGTAACAGAAATGTATCTGAGACTGCAAGAAGACTTAAAATGCATCGAAGAACACTTCAAAGAATTCTATCAAAAAGATCTCCAAGGTAATTCTAAATATATTTTCTAAGTTTAATAATTTTATTAACTAAAGCTGTTAGTAATAATATTTTAAATAATTCAGCATAAAGAAATGGGTAAACACCAAATTCTAATATTGGTTTATCCCAACCGATTAAATTTCCAAGCCACAAAATACCCAAAATATATATTACTGATGTTGCAATTATAATTTTTAAAAAATTTAATATATGGTTTTTATCATATGTAAATATGCCTGCTATCAGACATGCAAATATAAAACCTATTAAATATCCCATTGTGGGACCAACAAAATAAGCTAATCCTATACCTTTCTCTGGTGAGTTAGAAAATACCGGTAATCCCATAATTCCTTCTATCAAATAAAAAACTACCGAAAGTACCCCAACTTTATATCCAAAGGAAATTCCTAAAAACAAAACTATAAATGTTTGCATAGTCATAGGAACTGGGTAAAAAGGTATTTTAATTTTTGCAGATATTGTCAATAAAATAGAACCTATTAATGCAAATATTATGATTTTAATTATTTTATTATTAGAAATTGAATTTACTAATTCCATTAGCTTTAAATTACTATTTTAATAAAGTTTAATCCACTAATATTTATTAACAGGATGTTTTATTCTTACTATAATACTTCAATTTATTATAAATTAAATTATGGGTAAAATTAAAAAAACAGATCATTTCTATCTTATTGATGGGTCCGGATACATATTTAGAGCCTATTATGCATTGCCACCATTAACACGAAAAAGTGATGGTTTGCCAGTAGGAGCGGTAAGTGGATTTTGTAACATGCTGTTTAAATTATTAGAGGACTCTAAATCTAGCGAAAATTTAGAAAAACCAACTCATTTTGCAGTAATCTTTGACTCTGCAAGAAAGAATTTTAGAAACGAAATATATTCAGATTATAAAGGAAATAGGTCTGATGCTCCCGATGATCTTATTCCACAATTCGATTATATTAGAAAGTCAGTATTAGCATTCAATTTACCCTCTATAGAAATGTTAAACTATGAGGCTGATGATTTGATAGCCACCTATGTAGAGCAAATATTAAAAGAAGGTGCAAAGGTTACAATCGTATCATCTGACAAAGATTTAATGCAACTTTTCAAAAAAAAGGTTCGTATATACGATCCAATGAAGAATAAATTTATATCTAATGATGATGTAATCAATAAATTTGGGGTTGGTCCGGATAAAGTAATTGATGTTCAATCACTAGCAGGGGATAGTACAGACAATGTGCCTGGCGTTCCAGGTATTGGTGTAAAAACAGCAGCAGAATTAATTAAGGAATATGGAAATTTAGAAAATCTTCTCAAAAACGCAAATAAAATAAAACAGAACAAAAGAAGAGAAACACTTTTAGAAAATAAAGATAAGGCTCTGGTAAGTAAAAAACTGGTCACATTAAAAAATGATGTTCCGGTGAAAGACAAATTAACTGACTTTGTTCTAAAAAAAGTAGACGTAGATAAGTTATACAATTTTTTAAGAGAAATGGAATTTAATAGGTTATTGAGTTCGGCAATTTCGACGTATGGTCAATCCAAATTTAGTGATGAAATAGAAGTCAAAAAAGAAACATCTAAAATATCAAAAGATAAATATGTTTTGATAAAAAATTTATCTGAAATAAAAGATTGGATGCAAGAAGCCGAAGAAGCTGGTGAATTTTCTATTGATACTGAAACAGACTCACTTGATCCACATCAGGCAAATTTAGTTGGTATCTCAATTTCTAGCAAAATAGGTAAAGCTTGTTACATTCCAACAGGTCATATTGATAAAAATAATCTAAATGAAAAAGATGTTTTGAGAATTTTAAAACCATATTTAGAGGATAAAAGTTTAAAAAAAATTGGGCAGAATATTAAATTCGATTACATAATATTTCGTAAAAGGGATATAGATATTCAAAGCATGGAAGATACAATGTTGATGTCATATGTTTTAGATGCCGGAAAAAATAGACATAACATGGACACCCTTTCAGATATTCATCTAGGTCACAAAACAATTAAATATAAAGATCTTGTTGGATCTGGAAAAAAAGAAATTAAATTCAGTCAAGTAGAGTTAAATATTGCAAAAGATTATGCGGCAGAAGATGCCGATATAACTTACCGTTTATATAAAATATTTCTGAAATCGCTTAAATCAGAAAAATTACTTAATATTTATGAAATTTTCGAAAAACCTTTAATTAAAATTTTAGCATCAATGGAAATTAATGGCATAAAATTGGATAATAATTTTCTTAAAAAATTATCTGTTAAGTTTGAAAAAAAACTTCAAGATTTAGAAAAACAAATTTTTAAAATTTCAAAAAAAAAATTTAATATTGCATCGACTAAACAGTTGGGTGAAATAATGTATAATGACCTCAAAATTGCGTCGCTAAAAAAGACTAAAAAAGGTAGTTTTGCAACTGGTGCAGCAGTTCTAGAGGATTTAGCTTACAAAGGGAATGAATTTCCTAAGTTGGTTTTAGAATGGAGGCAATCTAGTAAATTAAAAAATACGTATTCAGATTCTTTGCCAGAGCATTTAAATCCCAATACAAAAAGAGTGCATACATCTTTTTTGTTAGCAGCAACTACAACAGGTAGACTTGCATCCAGTGATCCAAATTTACAAAATATTCCTATTAAAACTGAGGAGGGCAAAGATATTCGTAAAGCCTTCATTTCAGAAAAAAATAAAAAACTTATATCAGCAGACTATAATCAGATCGAAATGAGAATTTTGGCTGATCTAGCTGATGTAAAAGAACTAAAAAAAGCTTTTAAAAATAATGAGGATATTCACTCATTAACCGCTAGCCAAGTTTTTGGTGCAGATATAAAAAAAATTGATGCTGATATGAGGAGAAAAGCGAAAGCTATTAATTTTGGAATAATTTATGGAATATCTCAATATGGTTTGGCTAAACAAATTGGCGTATCAAACAATGAAGCCGAAGAATTTCTAAATTCATATTTTATTAAATTTCCAGAAATTAAAGAATACATGAATAACACAATTAAATTCTGTAGAAAAAGTGGATATGTAAGAAATATTTTTGGTCGGAAAACTCATATTCCTGGAATCAATGACAAAAATTTTAATATTAGAAATTTTCAAGAAAGGGCAGCTATAAATGCACCCATCCAAGGATCTGCATCAGAAATAATGCGACTTGCTATGATTAGAATCAACGATGAGCTTGATACTAAAAAAACAAATGAATTTAATATGCTGCTTCAAATTCACGATGAATTGATTTTTGAGGTAATTGATAATGGTACTAAATCTGCTTCTAAAAAGATTAAAGATATTATGACAAGTGTGAAAGATAGTGATTTGCATTCATTTTCAATACCATTATCGGTAGATGTAAACATAGGTGATAACTGGGGAGAGCTTCATTAATAAACATTTAATTGCCCAATTTTAAACATTTTAGTATTTTTATAGTTAAACATGAAACAAACAATTGCCCTTGTTGATGATGATAGAAATATATTAACTAGTTTAAGTATTGCTTTAGAAAAAGAGGGTTTTATTATTCAAACTTATTTGGATGGAGAAAGTGCCTTAATAGGTTTGTCAAGAAATCCCCCAGACCTTGCAGTTATAGATATTAAAATGCCAAGAATGGATGGAGAAGAATTATTAAAAAAATTGAGAAAAAAAACATCTATGCCTGTTATATTTTTAACTTCAAAAGATGAAGAGGTGGATGAGCTTTTAGGATTAAAACTAGGAGCGGATGATTTTGTAAAAAAATCAGGTGGCTTTTCAACTAAAGTTCTTATTGAAAGAATTCGTGTCCAACTTAGAAAAAAAGATAATAATTTAGAGGATAATAGAAATATAATTTCACATGGAAAATTAAAACTTGATCCTTCACAGCTAGAGTGTGAATGGGATGGCAAGCAATTACCAGATAAATTAACAACAACAGAATTCTTAATTGTAAAGGAATTAGCAAAAAGACCTGGAATTATTAAAGAAAGATCTCAATTAATGGATGTTGCTTATAGAGAAGACACAGATATTGAAGATAGAACAATAGATAGTCACGTAAAAAGGATTAGAAAAAAGTTTAAAAAAGTAGATAATAACTTTTCAGCGATAGAAACCAGATATGGTAGTGGTTATCGTTGGAATGTTAAATAATGGCTACTTCAAAATCTAATAATCAATCTATTTTAAAAAAATTCTTAGTTATCAACTTTATTGTTTTTTTGGTGATAGGTGTATTAACTTTATTTTACCTTAACACGGTAAAACCTACACTCATTAAAAATAAAACTGCTTCGCATATAAAAATTATTGATAATACAACAGAAAATATTGATCGTTTAAAAATAAATTTCTCAACTGAAGATATTAGAGAGTTTCTGTTTTCCACTAAATTTTTATTTCAAAGTATAGATAGAGTACAGATATTTGATAGTGAATTTAATCTATTAGGAGATACCGACACATTAGACTTAGATCCAAATGCTTTCTCACGAAGTCTAAACATAATTGAAATGAGTGACTTGAATAATCAAAGTATTCAAAATAAGAATTTGGAAGAGAGTAATAAAAGCTTTGAAAGTAAAGAAATATTTGAAGATTTAAAAAAGTACTCATATTCATCAGATTATGGAAAACCGTTAACTTACTCTAAAGAAAACTATGATCAATTTTTATTAGTAACTGTTAAAAATGTAGTTAGTGAAAACAAAACAATAGGGTATTTAGCTATTACTGAAAATGCCAATGAAATAAAAGTTGCAATAGATGAAAGAAGAAATTTTATAATCAGAACTGCTTTGCTTGTCGCATTAGTAATTTTAATTTTTTCATATGTATTAAATAGATACTTCTTAAAACCAATTAAAAATTTGGTTCAATATACAAATATTATAAAAAACAAAAGTAAGGAAAAGACCAATATTGGAAACATAAAAAAAAGAAATGACGAATTGGGAAAATTATCAAATTCACTTGATGAAATGACTAATGAATTAAACAAAAGAATTACTACAGCAGAAAATTATTCAACAGATCTTTTGCATGAAATCAGAAATCCTTTAGCATCTCTAAAAAGTGCCTCTGAGATAATTTCTGAAACAAATGATAAATCTCAAAGAAACAAATTAATTAATATAGTATCACATGACGTAGAGAGAATTGAAAGATTAATAACTGATTACTCTCAAATGCTAAGAGATGAGGCTGCAATTTCCTCTGAGAAAATGCAAAAATTAAATTTAAAAGAGATTGCTCAATCTGTTGTTGACGATTTTAACAGTATCTATGAAACAAAAAAATCGATTGGAATTAAATTGAAATCTAATGGAATAAAAAATTATAGTATCTTAGGGATAGAAAATAGAATAGAACAAATTATTGCAAACTTATTAGAAAACTCAATTTCTTTTAGTGAAAATAATCAAGAAATTACCGTTGAAATATCAAAAGATAAAAATGACAAAATTAAATTAGTTGTCGTTGATCAGGGATCTGGATTTAGTGAAAAGGATACAAATAAGATATTTAATAGATTTTATAGTAATAGACCTGAAAACTTTGGAGAACATTCGGGTTTGGGATTAAATATAGTCAAAAATTTAGTTGAAATTCATGGTGGTGAAATCAACGCATCTAATAATAAAGATAAAGGGGCAAGAATTGAAATAATTTTCCCAGAAGCATAAATCTTTGTTGATATATTAAGTGAAATTGTTAAAAGCCTCTTTCTATGGAAGATTTTAAAGTAAAAGATATATCCCAAGCGGAATTTGGAAGAAAAGAAATTTCACTGGCTGAAACTGAAATGCCAGGATTAATGGCTCTTAGAGAAGAATATAAGGGTAAAAAACCTTTAAATGGAGCTCGGATTGTTGGTTGTTTACACATGACAATACAAACAGCTGTCTTAATAGAAACTTTAGTTGAGTTAGGAGCCGAAGTAAGATGGTCCTCATGTAATATTTTTTCGACACAAGACCATGCAGCAGCAGCAATTGCAAAAGCTGGCATTCCTGTATTTGCTTGGAAAGGCGAAACAGAAGAAGAATATTGGTGGTGTGTAAAGCAAACTATTGAAGGTAAAGATGGCTGGAAACCAAATATGATACTTGATGATGGTGGCGATCTTACAGCATTGATGCACAAAGATTATAAACAATTATTAAATGATGTTAAAGGTTTATCAGAAGAGACAACTACAGGAGTTTTAGCATTAAAAAAAATGGAAAGTGAAGGCAATTTACTTGTCCCAGCAATAAATGTTAATGACTCAGTAACAAAATCTAAGTTCGACAATTTATATGGTTGCAGAGAAAGTTTAGTTGATGGAATTAAAAGAGCTACTGACGTCATGATGTCAGGTAAGGTAGCTATTGTAGCTGGATTTGGAGATGTTGGAAAGGGAAGCGCTGCTTCTCTTCGTCAGAGCGGTGCAAGAGTTATGGTTACAGAGACAGACCCAATTTGTGCTCTCCAAGCTGCAATGGAAGGTTATGAAGTAGTTTTAATGGATGAGATGATAAAAGAAGCCGACATTGTTGTTACAGCAACAGGAAATAAAGATATTGTGACAGCTGACCATATGAGAGAAATGAAAGATAGAGCAATTCTATGCAATATTGGTCACTTTGATAATGAGATCCAAGTAGATGCTCTTAAAAATTATAAATGGGATGAAATAAAGCCACAAGTTCACGAAATTACATTGCCGGATGGAAAAAGAATTATTTTATTAGCAGAAGGTAGATTGGTTAATCTTGGATGTGCAACAGGACACCCAAGTTTTGTAATGAGTGCTTCTTTTACAAATCAAGTAACAGCTCAGATAGAATTATGGAATAACTCAGATAAATATGAGAAAAAAGTATATGTTTTACCTAAACATTTAGATGAGAAAGTAGCCAGACTTCATTTAGAAAAAGTTGGAGCTAAATTAACCAAATTATCAGATGATCAAGCAAAATATATAAGTGTAACACCAGAAGGACCTTATAAACCAGATGCCTATCGCTACTAAAAGTAGCAAAATAGATATTTCAAAAGAAATTATCACACAAAAAATTGCTGAAAAAATTGCAAGTAAAGTTAGCAAAAATACAACTTTGCTTTTTTATGGAAATATCGGAGTAGGTAAGACTACATTTATCAGGTATCTAATCAATTATCTTCAAACAAAAAATGGTTTAGAAAAAACAGAAATACCTAGTCCAACTTTTAATATTATAAATGAATATGAGATTAATTCTTTGAT
Organism: uncultured Pelagibacteraceae bacterium; assembly: GCA_902517745.1. Taxonomy (GTDB): domain Bacteria; phylum Pseudomonadota; class Alphaproteobacteria; order Pelagibacterales; family Pelagibacteraceae; genus Pelagibacter. Next base: position 87,466 of record CABYDS010000003.1, on the reverse strand, counting down.
TGTTAGACATTTTGATCTTTACAGAATTAAATATAAAAAAGAATTAAATAACTTAGGAATTAATGAAAACTCAGAAGATTATGCTAGATTAATTGAATGGCCTGAAATCTTGGGTCAAAATATAGAAAGTACTTTTACATTAAAATTTGAATATGATGAAAAGCTTGAAAATAGGTACTTAATTATATCTAATAATATTGATTTTAATTTTAATGAATTTGAAAAAATTTAAAAAACTATCAGGAGATGCATCATTTAGACAATTTTATAGAACAAATAATTCAGTATTAGTTTATAGCAAAATTCAAAAGCGATCAAACCTGTTAAATTATGATGCAGTTAACAAAATATTGATTAAAAATAAAATATTAGCACCAGGTTTAATTAGTGAAAATTATAAAAAAAATTTTATAGAAATTGAGGATTTCGGCAATAAAAACATGTTGGATAAAATTAAATCCTCAAAAACTAAATTAAATGAATACAAAAGAATACTAAAAATTTTATATCAAATTCAAAAAATTAAAAATTATAAAACTCAAAATTTTCTTAAAAAAAAATTTAATTTATCAAACTATTCAAAAGCTAAAATACTTAAAGAGTCATACCTTTTTTTGGATTGGTACTTAGCAGCAAATAAATTAATTATTCAAAAAGAACATTTAAAAAAAAATTTCAAAAAAATAATAGATAATTTGTATTTAAATTTAAAAATCAAACACAAAGTGTTTGTACATAGAGATTTTCACGTCTCAAACATGATGTTTTATAAAAATAAAATCGCTTTAATAGATAGTCAAGATGCTGTATTGGGTAATCCAGCATATGATTTGGCCTCACTTATAGATGATGTAAGAATTAAAACTTCAAATAGTTTTAAGTCAAATATTTTAAAAGTATTTCTTAGTAAATTTAAGTATAAAAATGAATCTCAATTTATTAATGATTTTGAAATTTTATCTGTTCTAAGAAATCTAAAAATAATTGGTATATTCACAAGACTTGCAAAAAGAGATAAAAAAAGAAAATATCTAAAATTAATACCTTATGCGTGGAAATTAATCGATAATCGTATTAAAAAAAATCCAAATTTCCATGATTTAAAAAATTTTCTACAAAAAAACCCAAGAATAAAAAAAATATGAAAATTAAAACAGCAATAATTTTATGTGCAGGATTTGGAAAAAGATTAATGCCATTGACTGAGAAAACACCAAAACCACTCTTAAAAATTAATGAGATTAGCTTATTAGAAAATACTATAAATTTGATAAAAGTATTAGAAATAAAATCTTTAAAAATTAATACTTTCTATTTAAGTGATAAAATAAAAGATTTCATTTTTTCAAATAATTTTGGTTTAGAAATTCAAATTATAGAAGATGGTAAAGAAATATTAGATACAGGGGGTGGTCTTTTAAATGTAGTAAATAATTCAGTTGAAACAGATTTTATAGTTTTCAATCCTGATACAATTTGGAACGCTGAATATGTAAATGAAATTAAGAAGATGGAAAATATATATTTTAAAAATAACTTAGAAAATATTTTAATGGTTGTAAAAAAAGATTTAAGTTTTGATAAAAGATTTAAAGGCGATTTTTCTATGGATGGCAACAATTTAAAAAAGAACAATGATAAAAATTATATTTATACAGGGTGTCAAATTATAAATAAAAAAATATTTAAAAATTTATCAAAAAAAATATTTTCAATGAATGAGATTTGGGATAACTACATTGAAAAGGAAAACTTGCATGGTTTCGAGAGTGGTATTGAGTTTCTTCATTTAACAGATAAAGATATTTACGAAAAACTTCTTCAAAAAGGTTAGAATTTAATTAAATCCTTAGATCTACTCTGATCTAGGTATTTAGCTTCTTTTACATTCTTTTTTTCAAATTTCAAAAGTAAAGGATTTCCTGTTGGTATTTCAAGTTTAGAAATTTCATTGTTATCAATTTTAAATAAATATTTTAATAGTGATCTAATAGAATTACCATGAGCAGATATAATTATATTACCCTGCAAATTTTTTTCTATGTTTTCAACAAAATAGGGCACAACTCTTTCATAAGTATCTTTGAGAGACTCTGTATCTGGAATTAGTTTACGGGGTATATCATTGTAAATACTTATATTTTTTGGATGATATGGACTATTTGTATTCAATGGGTTTGGTGGATTATCCCAAGATCTTCTGAATTTGTGAACTTCTTCTTCTCCTAATTTTTTTCTCATTTCATCTTTGTTTAATCCTGTCAGCGATCCGTAGTGCCTTTCATTTAATTGCCAGGCCTTAATAATATTATCTGGTTTTACTCTAATTGTATTTAAAATGAGTTTTAAAGTATCAATCGATCTTAGTTGATAAGAAGTATAAAAATGTTTGATTTCTAAATTTAATTTTTTTATTAACTCTCCTGCTTTGCAGGCTTCTAATTTTCCTTGTGGTGCAAGCTCAACGTCGACCCATCCTGTAAATTTGTTTTCTAAATTCCATTCGCTTTGACCATGCCTAACAAGTATTAAGTGACTCATTTACGATTTTGAATATAGATTAACTATGAATATCATAAAACAATTATTTTACTTATCTACTATTAATTTTTATTATTTTGCAATTCTACTATTTAATAATTTTCTAAAGATGATTTGAAATAAATGATATGTTTGGTAATATATATGTTCTTATATCATTTTTAATTTTTGAAATAATATAATAGGGTAGAAAGCAATGAGTTCATTTGATGATAGAAAAAAAGGTTTTGAAAAAAAATTTGCTCATGATGAGGAAAAGCAATTCAAAATTAATGCAAGAAAAAATAAATATTTAGGAGAGTGGGCCTCACAAATTTTGGGATACGATGAGGAAAAAAAAAATCAATATGTTCAAGATGTAATTAAAGCAGATTTTGCCGAGGTAGGTGATGAAGATGTTTATAGAAAGCTTTATGAAGATTTAAAAGACAAAAATATATCAGAAGATCAAATTAGAAAAAAAATGCAAGAATGTAATGAAAAAGCAACTACTGAAGTTAGTTAGTTTTCTATTTTTATTTACATTTGTAGCAACAAATTACTTACTGTCAGAAACAATCCTAATTTCAGATAACGTTAAAATAATTGATGGTGATACAATCTTATTAGATAATAAAAAAATTCGTTTTTCAGGAATAGATGCACCAGAAACTAAATTTAAAGGAAAGCAACAGTTTTGCTTAAAAAATAAAAAAAAACTTAATTGTGGAAAAATTTCAAAAAATTCTCTTACAGAAAAAATTATAAATAAAAAATTAAAATGTTTAATCGAGCCCCAAAAAGACTATTTTGGAAGGTATTTAGGTGAGTGTTTTATCAATAATGAGAGTGTTTCAGCTTACATGGTAAGAAATGGATTAGCCTTTGATTATCCAAAATATTCAAAAAAAAAATATTCTAAAGATCAAATTTATGCAAAAAACAATAAGTTAGGTTTATGGAGTATGGAATTTGATTATCCATGGATATGGAGAAAAAATAATAGATAATTTATATTAAACTGTGATTCTTTTTAGAAAGTATTTTTTATTTTTTGGTCTATTATTTTTAACTGCTTGCTCATCGATACCACGAAATACAGCAGATGGCTGTTCAATATTTTCTGAGAGATATCTTTGGTATAAACACGCGAAAAAAACTGAAAAAAAGTGGGGAACACCAATCAACTTACAATTAGCAATAATAAAAATGGAATCTGATTTTGACTGGCTCGCTAAGCCTGCACGTCAAAAATTATTTAAAGTTATACCTTATAAAAGACCTTCTAGTTCATTTGGATACTCACAAGCTATTAAAGGTACTTGGAAACAATATAAAGATGAGACTGGAAATAAATATGCTTTAAGAACTAGATTTAAAGATAGTGTTGATTTTATTGGCTGGTATACAAACAAAACGGAAAAAATTTTAAAGGTTTCAAAAAAAGATGCTTTCAGACAATATATTGCTTATCATGAAGGCTGGGGAAATTATAAAAATTATAAAAACAATCAGAAAGTTATAGTATTGGCAAAAAAAGTAGAGGGTTATTCAAATAAATTCAAGAAGCAGCTTAATAAATGTAGTAAATCTTTGACTACTAGAAAATATATTATTTTTTAATCAATTGCTTTTCTAGCTCCAGATCTACTGCATCTATTCTCTTGGTATTTTTTGCTAGTGTTAAATACATAGTTGGCGTCACATATAATGTAAAGAATGTTGAAATAATCATTCCACCAAAGATTGTTGATCCAACTGCTAATCTAGACGCCTCACCTGCGCCTGGACCTATGTTACCTACTATAAGAGGCAACATTGCAATCATGGTGCTTAATGAAGTCATTATGATGGGTCTTATTCTTAATTTGCAAGCTTCCATCAATGCTTCCTCAATTTTTGCACCTGTAGTTCGAATTTGATTAGTATAGTCGACGATTAAAATACTATTTTTAGTGGATATACCGATTAATATAATCAAGGCGATTTGTGAAAATATATTTATCGAACTATTTAGAAATAAAATGAATACAAGACCTCCAAAAACTGCAAGAGGCACAGTCAATATTATAATAAAAGGATGGACAAACGAGTTAAAAGTAGCAGCCATTACTAAATATGCAGTTATTAATGCTAAAGCGAAAATAAGAAATATTTCGTTACTAGTCTCTTTTAGTTCTTCAGACTTACCTTTCCAAGTTATTTGATTTTGAGGAGCAACTCTCAACATTACGTCTTCTAAATATTTTATAGCTTCAGACAATGTGTATTCTTCAGATAAAGCTGCCGATATAGTTACTGCTCTTTGTCTATTATATCTAGGTAATGACTCAGCAGTTCCTTTCTCTTCAAATTCCACCAAACTTGCAACTGACACTAATTTTCCTGTAGTTTCAGATCTTGCAAAAATCTTTGATAAGCCATCTTTATCTCTTCTATCTGCTAAATACTGCTGAAGAATAATGGGATATTCTCTTCCTTCTTTATTATATGTTGTAACCCTCTTTCCACCGTATAATGTTTCTAGTGTTCTGCCTATATTCTCTATTGAAACTCCTAAATCATTTGCTCTATTTTTGTTAGTAATTAATTTTACTTCAGGTTTATTTTTTGTGTAATCACTTTCAATTCTAAACATATTTCTATTTCTTCTTAGCTCTCTTAAAACTTGGCTTTGAATTTGTTCTAACTCTTCATAACTTGTCCCATAAATCACCATTTGAACAGGTTTATTGTAGCTAGAAACTCTTATAGATTGAGGTGATATAGGAAACGCAAACGTCTCAGGCACACTAACAACTTGTCCAATAGCTTCTCTTAAAACAACTTGTGTGCTCTTTTCTCTATTTTTCCATTCATCTAAAAGTGCTATTATAATAAAAGTATTATATGAAGTTGCGGACTTACCGAAACCAGGTACCCTCATAATTAATCTTTGGTAAGGGCTGTCTTCTGCTTGTAACAATTTTAATATTCTTCCCTCAATTATTTGGGCTTTTTCTTGTGTGTACTCGAATGAACTTCCTTCGTCTGTGGAACCTATAATTAAATAAGCTCCTCTATCTTCTAATGGTATCAATTCTTTTTTTGTGAAATTAAATAAATAAACTGAGGCTGCAATTAACAGAATTATAAATATCGAAATTGTTTTCTGTTTATTAATCCAAAATTTTAGGGTATCGGTATAAAATTCTGTAAAAGATTTAAATCCATTATTAAATTTTTTTACAAAAAAATTAATTTTTTCTTTTTTATTTAAAAATTTACTTCCCAACATTGGTGAAAGAGTTAAAGCTACAAACGAAGAAACAACAATTGAGAAAGATAGTGCTATTGCAGTTTCCTTAAACAAGGTACCAGCTATACCTTCAATAAAAATTAAAGGTAAAAAAACTGCAACTAAGATTAAAGTTGTAGCTATTATCGCAAATGTTATTTGTCTTGAGCCTTTATAAGCAGCTACAAGTGGCGTTTCTCCTTTTTCAATTCTTGTATAAATTGCATCTGTCATTATTACAGAATCATCAGTTATTATTCCAATTGCTAAAATAAAACTTAGGAGAACAAATATATTTATAGAAAGATCAAATATATATAAACCTAAAAACGAACCAATTAAACTTACTGGCAAAGCTACAGCTGGTACAATTACAGCTTTTAGGTTTCCTAAAAACAAGTAAATTATTACTACAACCAAAATAAAAGCAATAATTAAACTTTTATAAACTTCCTGTATTGCAGTTCCTACGTAAGTTGCTCTATTAAATGCTATTTCTAACTTTAAACCATCTGGTAAAGATTGATTTAGAACGTTTATTTTCTCTTTGATTTGATTTGAAAGTTCGACAGTTGATGCTCCACTTTTTGCGTATATTCCAATCCCAACTGTTTTTAAATTAGCTGCATTTTTTCTTTGAGCTTTAAATAAAGTTTTCTCAGAAACTGGACCAAGCTCAACATTTGCAATATCAGAAAGGGTTGTGACTTTATCTTTGTTTTTCTTAAGAGGAAGCTGCTTGATTGTTTCAATGTTAGAGTAAGACTTATCAATATTAAGAGTTAAATCTTTGTTACTAGCTTCTAAAGTTCCAGCGGGGATGTTTATATTTTCATTTCTTAATGCTCTCTCGACTTCCTGAATAGTAAGATTATTGGCTGCTAATTTGATAGGATCTACCCAAACTCTAACGCTTAGTTCTCTTAATCCACCGACTAAAATTCTACCAACATTTGGTACGCTCGAAAAGGCGTCTATAAGATATCTTTCTGCATAATCACCCAAATCCAAATCATTCCAAGTTGGTGACGATAGCGCAACCCACATTGTGGTAGTAAAACCTGCTGCTTGTTTCAAAATTTGAGGCGGGTTTGCTTGATCTGGTAAATTGTCCGCAACTCTTGATACTCTTTCTCTTATGTCATTTGCTGCATCATCTAAATCTATATCTGTATTAAAATAAATATTAATTCTACTTCTTCCATTAAGCGAACTAGAATCAATGTTCTTAATTCCTTCCGCTCCTCCTATAACATCTTCTATTTTTTGTGTTATTTCTTCGTCAACAATTTCAGCTGAAGCAGATTTATAATCAGTTTGTACCTGTACTACTGGAGGCTGAATGCCATCTGGTAATTCTCTAACAGGTAATTCCCAAAATACAAAAATTCCAAAAATAATTAGTATCATTGACATTACCCATGCAACGACAGGTCTTTTAATACTAACTTCAGTTATATACATGTATTAATTATTTTTTATTTTCTTGTTTTTCAGAGTCAGACTTTTTAAATATATTTAATTTTTGTAACCACGCAAACATACCATTCTTGTTTTCTTTAGTATCTTTTTTCTTTTTTCCACCCCAACCAGATTTGTTTTGATTAGCTACTTTAGCACCCTTTTTTATAGGTCTTATTATTAAATTTGGTCTGACTTTTTTTGTGCCCTCAGCAACAACTTTGTCACCAACTTTTAGACCATTTAAAACTTCAACAAAACCAAGGTATCTATCGCCAGTATCAATATTTGTTTTTAATACTTTATTTTTTTCGTCAACTTTATAGATAAATATATTATCACCTTCCACTATTGTGCTGGTATCCGGGATACTTAAGCTTTCTCTTGTATCATATTTTATTGAAATTTCTAAAAACGAGCCAGGCAAAATTTCACCAGATGTATTATCCATTTTTATCCTTGTTGGTAATGATCTAGTATCCTCACTAATTCGGCTAGCTAACGAGTCAACTTCACCTTTATAGGTTTTATCTTTGTATCCAGAAAATTTTATATCAACAGGTAAACCAACCTTAATAAATGGTACAAACATTTCAGGTATATCTACATCACAATAGATAATACTGGTATTTTCGAGATTAATTAAGATTGAAGATTTTGAAACTTCGATGTCTTCTGAAAATTCTCTTTTTCCAATTGTTCCATCAAACTGAGCAGTAATTTTTCTATTTTTAAGTTCTGCAATTACATCACCTTTTTTTACTTTTTGATTAAAGTTGATAGGTTTAAGTATTTCATACTTCTCAATTTTATAGGATTGTGTTTTAAATGGTCTTGCTGTTCCGTATGTGCTTATTAAATTTTCAAAAACTCTATTTTCAGCTGCAGTAACAATTATCCCTGGAGGTGGTCTTTTACTAAATTTCTTCTTAAAATGATTTCCAATCATTGTTCTACCAACAATCACTGTAGCTATAATTAAAAAGAAAATTATTATTATGCTTGTAATTTTTGTTGATCTTTTCATATTTTATATTTTACCATATTCAGCCCATGAACCATCATAAATGACTGGAAGATACTTATTATTTACTTGAGAATATGCAAGTGCCAAAACACATGCTGTGATCCCAGAACCGCACGAAAACACTACATTTACTGGGTCATTTAAAGATAAATCTTTAAAATAAGAAGAAATTTCAGATTTACTTTTAAAAGTAAAATCGTCATTGATAAGGGTTTTAAACGGTAAGCAAATTGAATTAGGTATTGAACCACTTCTTACATTTCTTCTTGGGTCTGGAGTTGTGCCATTAAAACGATCTTTGCTTCTCGCATCAACTAAATCAAATTTTTTTTTAATTATATTTTGGTCAATCTGATCTTTGCTCTTAACCATGCCATTATTTTCTTTTGCTTTATAGCTAGTTGTTTGAATAATTATATTATTAGTAGAAGTTATTCTTTTTTCTTTTTTCCATTTATTAAAACCTCCATCTAAAACATGTACCTTCTTTTTATCATGGCCAAAGTAAATTAAATTAAACCATACTCTACAAGCACTTAAAACATCAGAATTATCATAAATCACAATTTCGTCTTCGTTAGATATGCCCATAGATGATAGTATATTTTCCCACGAACTAATGTCCGTTAACATATGTGGTAAGTCGGTTGATTTATTACAATTTTTGTCGATATCAAAAAAAATTGCATTTGGTATATGCTCTTTATTAAACTCTTCTTTACCACTTCTATTTGCTGCAGGCATATGCCAAGAGCCATCAATTATTTTTACATTTAAGAGATTATTTTCTAGCCACTCAGTTGATATAAGTGACATTAGAAACTTCTTTCCAAATATTTCTGATGATAATCTTCGGCTTTGTTATAATTTTTTGATTTTGATATTTTGGTAACGATTTTACCCTTAAATTTTTCATTAATTTCTTTCAATACTTTGTTAGCGATTTTATTTTGATTTTCATCATGAACAAATATTTCACTTCTATACTGAGTACCTACATCTGGACCTTGCCGGTTTAAAGTAGTTGGATCATGAAATTCAAAAAAGTTTCTTATTATTTCCTCATAAGAAATTTTAGTATTGTCAAATTCAACTTTAACTACTTCTGCGTGATTGGTGTCACCATAACATACTTCTTTATAAGATGTCTTCTCAGTATTACCTCCACAATATCCAACCTCTGTATTTATTACTCCATCTAACTTGCTAAATTTTATTTCGGGTCCCCAAAAACATCCAAGTGCTAAAGTTGCTATTTCCATTGCTAAAAATTTTAATTAATCTAAAGTTATTATCATGCTTTCCAAAAATCAATTAGGCTTTTTTTACATGTTTTTATCAATATGTGCCTTTTCATTTATGGATGTAATAGTCAAGTGGTCATCAGATTATCCAATTGGACAGGTAATGTTCTTTAGAGGTCTATTTGGTATTTTGCCAATAATTTTTCTAGTTCCTAAGACAAGATTTAGAGATTTTTACAAAACAAATAGACCAGGATTACATTTAATAAGATGTTGTTCAGGACTGATAGCTTTAGCTGCAATATTTTTGGCACTAAGAAACCTACCACTTGCAACAGTGACAAGTATTTCATTTGCTGCACCTATATTTACAACTTTGCTATCAATATTTTTACTAAGTGAGAAAGTAGGAGTATATAGATGGGCCGCAGTATTTGTTGGTTTTATTGGTGTTTTAGTAATTACCCAACCAGGATTTTCTAGCTTAAATATTTATTATTTATTTCCAATAATCTTTTGTATTGGAATGTCTTACGTTGCAATTACAATTCGAAAACTTTCATCCACAGAACCAGTCTGGTTGATCTCATTCTTTTTTTCTTTTGCAATTACAATTGTTGGAGTTTTATCAATACCATTTGGATGGATCATGCCAACTTTTAATGATTTCTTACTATTATGTACAATTGGCTTGTTGGGAGGAACAGCTAATTTATTATTAAGTCAATCATATAAATTATCCGAGGTTTCTCTGGTTACACCTCTTAAATATTTAGGATTAATATTTGCAATATCTTTTGGATATTTTATTTGGGATGAAATTCCCACAATTAAAACATTGATGGGTGCTTCACTGGTAATAATATCATCAATCATTATATTTCGAAGAGAAATATATTTAAATAAACAAGTAACGGTAAGTAGAAATGAGTAAGGCACCGACATATTGGAAAAAAGCCAAAACATATCTTTCAAAAAAAGATAGTATTATGAGATCATTGATTAAAAAATATAAAGATAATAATTTAACTACTAGAAAAGATGTCTTTTATTCTTTATGTAAAAGTATAATAGGACAACAAATAAGTGTTGCTGCCGCAGACTCTGTCTTCAAAAAATTTGAATTGGCATGTAAAAAAAAAATTAATCCAAAAATTGTTTCAAAGATTAAAACATCACAACTTAAAAAATGCGGTCTTAGTCGTCAAAAAATAAGGGGTATCTTGGAAATGTCTCAAAAATTTAAAGATAAAAGTTTTAATCCAAGATTAATTTCGAAAATGAGCGATGAAGAAGCAATTGTATACCTATCAACTTTAAGACAAATTGGAAGATGGTCAGCAGAGATGATTTTGTTATTTACTTATAATAGGTCTAATATCTGGCCAGTTCAGGATATTGGGTTATTAAGAGCAATATCAAACAACTATAAAAAAAAATATTTTCCACCTGAAATTTTTGTAAAAAAGCTTCAAAAAAGATTTTCTCCATACTGCTCTGTTGCCACTTGGTATTTGTGGCGTTCAATTGATGACGATACTATTCAGTATTAGCACCCTCCACAATAAACATATGTCTTTTTGTAGTTTGTTCTGCATAAGACCAAGCTTTTAAATAATCTTCTGAGTCATGACAAGATATGGCCATGTCATAACTGGGAAATTCCCAAATGACGGTCCTTAATATTTTGTCACCACTATAATATTTTAGTTTGCCTCCTCTAACTACAGGAGTACCACCAAATTTTTTTATAACTGGTATTGCATTTTCACCATATTTTTTTAGGTTATCTTGATCTGAAATCTCTGTATACAAACTCACCCAATATGCCTTCATATTTGCCCCTTTTCTAAGTTATTCCATTCCTTCAAATATCATATGTTCTCTAATTACATTATCTTTAAGATATGTTCTTGCCTCAACATATTCTTCAGAGTCGTAGCATTTTTTTGCAGTTTCCACGTCTGGGAACTCTGCAAGTGCTATTCTAACCATTTCTCTACCCTCAAGTGCAATGTTATTAGCACTTCGAGCTAAAATTTTTCCAGAATGTTTTAATACAGCTTCCTTTGCTTTATCTGCATATTTTTTCATTCTTTCAGGGTCTTTAATTTCACTGTAAGTTGCAATCCAGTAACCTTTCATAATTCTCCTTTTTAATTTTTTTTTTTTATGTTACCAAATTTTATGGCAGAAAAATTAATAATCAATTATGAAGATTATAAATTAGCAGTTGAAAAGTTAGCTCTTACAATTGAAAAAAATTACAAACCATCTGTTTTAGTTGGAATAATGAGGGGTGCAGCACCTATAATTGATATGCTATCAAGAATATTTAAATTGCCCACTGCTTATGTTGTTATTCAAAGTTATTCTGGAGAAACTGTAGAAAATAAACAGGGCGAACTTATTTTTGCAAGAGACATAAGCTCAATAGCTAAAAATGAAGACTTTAAAAATGTTTTATTAGTTGATGATTTATCTGATACTGGACTTACATTAAATGAAAGTATTAAATGGTTAAAAAATTATGCTCCAGTGAAAAACCATATTCAAGAAATAAAAACAGCTTGTCTTTGGAAAAAAAAATCCTCTTCTTTTACTCCAGATTTTTGTCCAATTTTACTAGATGGAGATCCTTGGATAGTTCAACCTTCAGAATATTATGATGAAATAGATATTAATGGTTTAAAGAAAAAACATTCATAAAAAAAAGGCCAACTATATAAGTTGGCCTTTTTAATTTTTTTTTAAAAATTATTTTGGAATATCTCCTTCAACACCTTTTACATAAACACTCATTCCAGCTAACATTCCATCATCAGCAACTTTCCCTTCTGCTACTAATATATTACCTTTTTGGTCATATATAGGACCTGTGAACGAATGAACTTTTCCTGATGCTAGATCTTTTTGAAGCTGCTCTACTTCTTTAACTAAGTCAGCACCCATTGCAGAATTATATGGTCCCATAGCAACCATACCTTCCTTTAATCCATGCCATGTATCTTGTTGATTCCATTTACCATCTCTTGCAGCAATTGCTCTTTCAACATAATATGGTGCCCAATCATCAATAATTGAAGTCAAGATTGATTTAGGAGCAAATCTCTGCATGTCACTTGCTTGACCAAATGACCATACACCTGCTTTCTCCGCTGTTTGAACTGGTGCTGTACTATCTGTATGTTGCATAATTACATCTGCACCTTGATCGATTAAAGCTTGCGCTGCTTCAGCTTCTTTACCTGGATCGTACCAAGTAAACACCCATACAATCTTAGTTTTAATATTTGGATTGACCTTTTGTGCAGCAAGAGTCATTGCGTTAATTCCTCTTATTACTTCAGGAATTGGAAAAGAAGCAATATAGCCAATCGTGTTAGTTTTAGTCATTTTTCCAGCAATATGGCCTAAAAGAGTTCTTCCTTCGTAAAATCTTGCAGAATAAGTAGAAACATTTGAGTGTTCTCTCTTATAACCTGTTGCGTGTTCAAATTTTACATTTGGAAAATCTTTTGCAACTTTGTTAGTTGGATCCATATATCCAAAACTAGTTGTAAAAATTAAGTCATGGCCAGATTGAGCCAGTTGTCTTATCACTCTTTCTGCATCAGCACCTTCTGGAACACTTTCAACAAATGTTGTTTTTATTCCAGCTGCTTCTACAGCATTTCTACCTTCGTGATGTTGAAATGTCCATCCATGGTCACCAGTTGGGCCAACATAGACAAAACCAACTTTAAAATCTGCATTTGAGTTTACACTAAACCCAAGTAGAAAAATTGCAGAAATTAAATATCTAAAAAAGTTTTTATACATTTTGAATTTCCCCTCTAAATTTTTTTTGTGAAGCTTTAAGTTAATCAAAATTTAAAAAAAAAAAATAATTATTTTCGAATAGCTAACATTACTTTTCCTTATAGAATATTCTTCCTAAGGAGGTAGGAGTATTCAGTTTTATTTTTCTACTGTCACGAGAGATTACAACTAAAACTATTATTGTCATTAGATAAGGTAATGCACTTAAAAATTGAACTGGTATTCTAAACCCAATTGCTTGCATATGTAATTGTAGAATTGTAATCCCACCAAAAATTAAAGCACCAATTAAAACTTTTATAGGACTCCAGGTTGCAAATACAACCAAAGCCAAAGCTATCCACCCTCTTCCAGCTGTCATATTTTCAATCCACTGTGGAGTGTATATTAAAGATAGATATGCACCTGCTAAGCCACACATAGCTCCTCCATAAAGAATACAACAGTATCTAACTAGAATAACATTTATACCTTGATTAGATGCCGAAACAGGCGAATCACCAACAGCTCTTACAACTAAACCTAATTTAGTTTTTTTCAAAAAATAATTAGTTAAAAATGGTAAAGCAAAAGCAAAATATAAAACTATAGAGTGTCCAAATAATATTGGACCAAAAAACGGAATACTTTCTCTTAAACTTGAAAATAAAATTGGAAATTCTTTTCCAGGGATACCAACAAAATTTTTTCCTAACATTGCGGATAAACCAATGCCAAAAATGGTTAATGCCAAACCTGTTGCAACATGGTTTGTAAGAAGAGATTGAGTTAAAAATCCAAAGATTAGTGAAATTATAACTCCTGATAACATAGAGCCTACGATTGCTATAAAAAGGTTGTCTGTTATTACCATTAAAGCAAAACCAGATATTGCTCCGATTATCATCATTCCTTCAACACCTAAATTTAAAACCCCAGATCTTTCAGTAATCAATTCACCTGACGCAGCAAGTATTAATGGCACTGATGAAGCCATTATTGATCCTATCAGAATTCCTATAAAACTAATGTCTAAGCTCATTTTTTTTTAAATTTAAAATTTTAACTTTGAAAAAAAGCAAATAATCAGATGCTAGTAAAAAAAATAAGATCATACCCTGAAAGACTTGGCCGGTATATTTTGGTATTTGTAAAAAAATTTGAGCCGTTTCGGCACCGAGGTATGTTAATGCAACAACCAAAGATGCAAAAATTATGCCAAAAGGGTTAAGACGACCTAAAAAAGCAACAATAATTGCTGTAAAACCGTAATCGGGGGATATCATTCTATGCAGTTGTCCAATAGGCCCAGTAATTTCACCAACTCCAGCTAATCCCGCACAAGCACCACTAATCATAAAAACAACCAAAATCATGGTTTTTCCTTTAAAACCAGCATACTTAGCAGTTTTTAAACTTAGACCAGATACTTTAATCTGAAAGCCTAAATAGGTTTTATAAAGAATAAACCAACTCAGCATAACTGCTGCAAGAGCTAAAAAAATACCAGCATGAATTCTCAAACCTTCAAATAATAATGGCATTCTAGATGAGTCACTAAATTGTCTTGTTTCAGGAAAATTAAAACCTTCAGGATTACTCCATGGCCCAACTACTAAGTAGTCTAAGAGTAGCTTTGAAACGTAAACCAACATAAGACTAACTAAAATCTCGTTTGTATTAAAATATGTTTTAAGGATTGCTGGGATAAGTGCAAAGATCATTCCCCCGATTGCTCCAGCAAGTATAACTAAAGGCAGTATATAAAAACCTTCTTGATTATAAAATAAAAGAGCAACTCCACCTCCTACAATCGCACCAAAAGTTAATTGTCCTTCTGCACCAATATTCCAATTATTACTTTTAAAACAAAATGATAATCCAATAGCAATTAAGCAAAGGGGTGTTGCTTTGAGTAACAATTCACTGAGGCCATATAAATTTGAAATTGGAGTTATAAAGTAAAACTTAAGTGCTTCTATTGGATTAAAACCTAAAATATAAAAAATTATACCACCACCTAAAATTGTAAGTATGATTGCAATAAAAGGAGTAAAAAAATATAATGCCATTGGTACATCATTTCTTTTTTCAATTTTAATCAATGGAACCTCCTCCCATTAGAACTCCTAATTTTTCTGGAGTCACTTCTTCCGAAGGCATTATTTTTGAAAGCTTACCTTTATAAATAACTGCAATTCTATCACTGAGTTTTAATAACTCCTCCGTATCTGTAGAAATTAAAATCGTTGATTTTTCTTGATCGTTAATTTTTATAAGTGTTTCATGAATATAATTGATTGCACCCACATCGAGCCCCCATGTTGGATTGTAACAAATTAATAATTCCGGAGCTGTAATTAACTCTCTCCCTAGAATAAGTTTTTGTAAATTTCCACCCGATAGAAATTGACTTTTTAATTCAACATTGTCTGTATTTACTGAGAAATCAGATAATATTTTCTTTGAATGCTCTTTAATTTTTCTTTCATTTACCAAACCTTTTTCAAAAAAATTTGACGACTTGAAATTATTTAAAGCTACATTTTCATATATTTTTAATTCAGGTACAGCTGCTTGAGATATTCTATCTTCAGGAGAAAAAGCCATTAAATACTCTCGTCGTTGCTTTGGATTTAGTTTAGCAATTTCTTTATTTCGAAAAATGATTGATGTATCAGGTGTAATTATTTCCCCACTCAAAATTTGAAAAAGTTCGTTTTGACCATTGCCAGAAATACCTGCTATACCTAAACATTCTCCTTTCTTTACAGAAAAGTTTAGATTAACTAAATTTGTTTCAAAAGGATCATCGCTATAAAAATTTAAATGTTTTACTTTAAATATCTCATCTTTATTTTTGGATATATTAATTTTTTTCTTAATTTTTGCTAGTTTTTGACCAACCATCTTATTTGCAAGAGTTTCAACTTTTTCATTTTGTGTTTGGCTAACAGATACGACCTTACCTTTTCGCATTACTGCAACTTCATCGCATAAAGACAAAACTTCTTTTAATTTGTGAGTAATGTAAATAATTAATATTCCTTCGTCACAGAATTTTTTTAAAGATATAAATAATTCTTCTGTTTCTTGCTCAGTCAAAACAGATGTAGGCTCGTCCATGATTAGAACTTTAGGGCTTCTTAAAAGGCATCTTATAATCTCAACTTTTTGCTTTTGTCCTGCTGATAAATTTAATACAGGAACATCAAGGTCAATACTAAAGTTATATTTTTTTAATATTTCATTTATTCTTACCCTTAAACTTTTGTTATCTTCAGTTGCATCTATACTTAAGTTTTCAAATACTGACAAAGTTTCAAATAAATTGAAATGCTGAAAAACCATTCCAATTTTATTTTTTTTGGCATCGAGTGGAGAACTTAATTTTAAATTTTTTTCATTTAAAAAAACCTCACCATTATCTGGGCTTATCACACCAGACAAAATTTTTACCAATGTGGATTTACCAGCTCCGTTCTCTCCCAAAAGTGCGTATATTTTTCCACTTTTAAATTGAAGAGACACATTATCATTAGCTACACATCCTGGATATATTTTTGATATATTTGATATTCTTAAGTCTGTTGCCATAGCATTTCTTTAATATAATAAATCAATAACTTAATAATCTTTAAAATTTCCTATCTTTTCAAATTTGTATTAAATTCAAACAATTTAATGAAAGTTTTGAACAAATTGTTAACATAATTCAACTTTAGGTATGTATTAATGATTATTGCTTTTAAAA
The DNA here is from genome assembly GCA_902517745.1 of uncultured Pelagibacteraceae bacterium. Classification (GTDB taxonomy): domain Bacteria; phylum Pseudomonadota; class Alphaproteobacteria; order Pelagibacterales; family Pelagibacteraceae; genus Pelagibacter. The sequence goes on along the minus strand of CABYDS010000003.1, from coordinate 70,382 downwards.
ATAATACTTTATCAAAAAAGTTTATTGCTCTGTTTATCACATTAACAATAATTTTTTTAACTGGATGCCAGACAATTAAAAAGAAATCTGATGAAGTGGCTGAAAAAGAGAACGAGAAATTTGGTCAATTCGTTGGAAAAGAAGTTAATGAGATGAGATTAGAATTAGGCTCACCTTCAGAAGATTTTGTAAATGAACTTGGAAATGAAATGCTTATCTACAAAACAAAAAAATATGGAATTCCTTGTGAAAGAAAATTTGAGGTGAATGCATCAGGAGTCATTATCGGATTTAGCTCTAGCGGATGTATTTAATCTTGTGGGGACTAGCCCCACAAGCAAGGTACTTATTTAATTTCAATAAGTTTCTTTTTTTTATGGTCCGGAATAATCCTTTCACATGCAATTGTTAAAAGACCATCTTTTAACTCTGCACCATTCACTTTTACATCATCAGCAATTGTAAATGATCTCGCAAATTGTCTTTGCGATATACCTTTGTGGATTATCTCCCCATCTTGGTTTTTGTTTTCACTTCTATCAACTTGTTTAGTTCTTACAGTTAATAGATTATCTTCAAACTCTACCTCAACATCTTTTTTGTTAAAACCAGCTAAAGCAACCTCAATTGAGTAGTTATCTTTGCCAGTTCTTCTTATGTTGTAAGGTGGGTAGTTTGATTGCATACTTAAACCACCATTGCCCAACATGCTTTCGAATTGGTCAAACATATCGTCAAAACCAATTGAGAAAGGCCGAAGTGAGTTGAAAATTGATAGATCCTTACTTGTCATATTATCCTCCTTTAATTAAGCAAGTTTATTTATTGATAGCCCCATTAGGCGACTAACAATGTTTATATGGTAATTAATTTTGATATTTCAAGATCAAGTATTTAATTTGCCAGCTATTTTCAAAGCGAATGCGTAGTCTACTGCAATCTCCTCAATTGCTCCATCTCTTCCAGATTTTCCTCCATGACCCGCATTCATTTCTGTTTTTAATAAAAGTAAATTGTTATCAGTTTTGTACTCTCTTAATTTTGCAGTAAATTTTGCTGGCTCATCAAACAATACCCTGTTATCACTTAGACTTGTTGTTATCAAAATGTTTGGGTAATCCATCTTTTTAATATTGTTGTAAGGCGCATATGAAAATATGTAATCAAAGTGTTCTTTTTTATCTTTAGCATTTCCAAATTCATCAAATTCGCCGATTGTTAATGGTAAGGAATGGTCTAAGTTCGTGGTCAACGAGTCAACGAAAGGAACAGCCATAACAATACCCAAAAATAAATCAGGCGCTTGGTTAACAACTGCACCCATTAAAAGACCTCCAGCAGATCCACCCATTCCAATAATATTACCTTTAGACGTAAATTTTTTTTTAATTAAAAATTTTGCAGAAGCGATGTAATCTTCAAATGTATTTTTCTTGTTTAATAATTTTCCTTCTTTCCACCATTTCATTCCTTTTTCCATACCGCCTCTAATATGAGAAGTTACCCATATAATATCTCGATCTATCAGACTTATTCTGGTTGAAGAAAAACTTGGTGACATAGAACTACCGTATGATCCGTATCCATATAATAATAATTTTGCTGAACCATCTAATTCAGTTTTTTTATGTCTTGTTATTGTAAGAGGAACCATCCTTCCATCATGAGAGGCACACTCTAATCTTTCAACTATATAATCATCAGAATTATGGCCACTAGGAATCTCTTGTTCTTTAACTAATTTTTTTTCTTTTGTTTTAAGATTGTATAAGTAAGTCCTTCCAGGAGTTTTTGGTGATGAATATGATAAATAAACGGTATCAGTATTTCTATTTCTTTGGGTTAACGAAACACCGGGTACTATAACTTTTTCATCTGAAAAAAATATTTCTTCTTCTTCATTATTTTTTGGATTTCTTAATATTAATTTTGATAATGCATTAGAAGTTTCAGATCTTATAATCCAATTATTTAAGAAAATTAATCCACCAATTAAAACCTCTTCTCGTGCAGGTATAAATGTTTCCCAGATCTTTTTTTCTAAATTATTTGTTTTTTCAATTTTAAAATCTTCTGCATCTTCATTTGTGTGTTTATAGAAATTACCATTCCATGAATTAACCGAATAAATTATCCCTCTTTTTCTTTTATCAATCAGTTTTGGTTTTGGAATTATTTCATCTGATTTAAAATAATACTGTTCTGAGGTATTATGATCAGATGACGTAATAAAAAAATACTTCTCATCAGAGCTAAGTCCTATGCCTACAGTAAAAGCTTCACTTTCTTCTCTAAAGATAAGAATGTCTTTACTAGTAGGAGCTCCAATTTCGTGCCTATAAATTTCTCTCGGTCTATGATTGTCATCAAGCTTTGAGTAAAAAATATATTTGTCATCTAAGCTAAATGTTATTCCACCACTAGTATTTTCAATTTTTTCACCAATTTGATTTTTATTTTTAATATCTCTTATATGTATGGTGTAATATTCAGAACCTTTTAAATCTAGGGAGTAAGCTAATAATTTATCATTATAACTTACCTCTAAGTCTCCAAGTCCAAAATACTCTGTTTTTAGCTTTTCTTTTTCTAAATCACCATTCCAAATTTCCTCTATTTCATCAGAGTCAATTTTTTTTCTTAACTTTATAGAGTAGTTTCCTTTTGTTGTTGTTTTTGTCCAGTAGCTATATCTTACATCTTTAAATGGAAGAGACTCATCATCAAGTTTAATTCTACCTTTTATCTCATCAAACAAAACTTTTTGAATTTCCTTTGTATCTGACATTTGATGACTAAAATAATCATTTTCATCCTCAAGATATTTTCTAACCTCTGGTATTAATTTTGAACTATCTTTCAATACCTCAAGTATGTTTTCCTGATGTATCCAACTATAATCGTCTTCCCAGGTTACGTTGTGACAAGATTTTAATTCTGGTTTTTTTTTAAGCTGTGGTATTTTCATTTAAATTTAATTAATTTATGAATATTTTTTTTGCAATACTAATTATCTTTATAATTCTTTATATTTTACTTAATTGGTTTGCTAAAACTTCAACAAAAAAAATATCAAAATTTGTAAGAACATTTATTATAATTTCTTCAATATTGTTAGCGGTAATAATGGCATATGCTGGAAGGTACATTTTTTCTTTACCTTTTATGCTGGCCATTTTGCCATTAATAAAGACAAAGGCTGGTATTTCGTTATTTCAATTGTTTAGATTATGGGGCCTTTTAAGAGTATTGAAAAATTCTGGGAGGTTTAATTTTAACCAATTTAACCAAAACGTTTCATCTCAAGCAATGTCTATTGATGAATCTTATAGAATTTTAAATTTAGATCCCAAAAAAAAATATACAAAAGACGAAGTATTGCAATCTTACAAAAAAATAATGAAAAAAATACATCCTGATAGAAGTCCAGAATTAAATAATATTGCAACATTGGTAAATGAAGCCAAAGAGAACGTTATTAAAAATATTAGCTAATTAAGTTCTGAAATTTTTCAAAAATTTTTAACGGATTTATTCGCTCCTTACCCTCTGTTCCATGAGTAACCTTTTCTACACCATCTGGTATAAGTGGATGCATTTTGGAACTATAACTTCCATATATTTGTGGGGTATCTGACATTAAAACAATAGTTTGTTTTCCTAACCCAGCAGATAAATGGCTGAAACTTGAGTCATTACAAATAGCAATATTGCAATTTTTTATTATAGGTAAAGTTTCAGAAATACTAAGTTCATTTAATGGAGTACATAAATTCTTATGGTAACTTAAAATTTCGTTCATAATTTCAATTTCTTCACTTTTATTACCCGTAGCTAAAAAAAATCTGCATTTAAAGTTTTTTAAACATAAATTCATAAACTCTATAAATACTTTTGGTGGAATTCTTTTTGTTGGTCCCGATCCACCAATTCCTAACAATATATTTTTCACTTCATCACTAAAATTAAATTTTAACTTTATCTTTTGAACATTTTCATCTTTAACATCAATAACTGGGTCACTTTTAATTTCTAGATTAAAATTATTTTTTAATAATTTATTAGCAGCTTCTATAATATGCTGATTTTTTTTTTTAAATAATGGATATTGATAAATATCATTAATTCCTGCAAACTTACAAACTAATTTATATCTAAGTGAAGAATTAAAAATTAGTACTTTATCAAATTGATATTTTTTAATATCAGAAACTAGTCGAAAAAATCCGTTCAATCCGTCGTGAAAACCTTTCTTAGTTTGATCTCTTTTTAAAATAATAATTTCATTAATGTATTTATTATCTTTAATTAAGTGTTCAGCTTTTGAATTTTCTTTTACTAATAAAGTTACTTGACTGTTATATTTTTTTGCAACGGCTTCTATATATGGAAGAAATATTACCATATCACCGATTCCCATTCTGTTTTGAATTGCTAAGATTTTCATGTATTTTTAAAACCTTTACTATTTTATATTTTTATATAAATTTTTGGTATGGGATATTTCAATGGTATTTATGCGGCAAGCCTTTCTATACTAGATAATAATTTACAGTTAGACTGCGAAAAAACATTAAAACATGCTGAAAATCTAATTGAAAAAGGTTGCCATGGAGTAATATTTTTTGGCAGCACAGGTCAATCTCAATTAATTTCGTTAAGCGAGAAAATTAAACTCATTAATATTTTACCTAAGAGCAAACATAAAGATAAATTTATTATTGGAACTGGCTTAAATTCGTTGGGAGATAATATTAATTTGCTTAATATTTCAAAATCAATTGGCTTTGAAAATTTTTTAGTAATGCCACCAGCATACTATAAATACAACGATGATGATGTTTTTAATTTTTATTCCAAATTAATAGAAAATGTCAAAGATTGTAGAATAATTTTATATAATTTCGAAAAGTTATCTGGATATAAATTTAGCATAGAATGTGTTTCAAAGTTAGCAAAAAGCTTTCCTAAAAATGTTCTTGGAGTAAAGGATAGTAGTTACAACTTGTATGAAAATTTAAAGATTGAAAATTTTTCTGTCATGCCTGGATCTGAAAGTAAGTTGCTGAAGGGCCTAGAATTAGGATGCTCAGGTATTATTACAGCAACAACAAATGTCACCTCTTATTTAGCAAGAGATGTGTATGACAAATTTAAAAATAATTTAAATCAAACATCAAACGAAAAACTTTGTATGGTTAGAAGTATATTTGACAAATATAATCTCATTTCAGGCCTGCATACATTTATGAGAACAGAAGATTCTGATTTTAAAAATTTAATTCCACCTTTAAAACTTTTATCCAAAGATGAAGAAAAATTATTTTTTTCAGAATTAGATAAATTAAACTTTAATATAAACAACCTTAAAGCAGCTTAATGAAACTTATAAATTTTTTAAACGATTTATTTAAAGAAGATGGCTTTATATTAATAGATTATAATTCTAACAGGTATGTTATAGGAAAGCCTTTGAAAGAAATTCCTATAGAATTACAGTTGTTAGATAAAAGTTTGCATAAAAAACTACTTTTCCATCCAGATCTATATTTTGGTGAGGCGTATACAAATGGTTCTTTAAGATTAAGAAATGGAACTTTGACAGAATTTCTTGATATAGCTTTTAAAAATATTGGAAGAGCAGATATTAATATTTATGGAAAGACATTAAATAAAATAAAGGGAACTTTAAAATACTTAACAAGTTTTAATAAAATTGTTAAATCTAAACAAAATGTTGCACATCATTATGATATTTCAGAAAAATTATACGATTTATTTCTTGATAAAAAAAGACAATATTCATGCGCATACTTCAAAAATGAAAATGACACTTTAGAAACTGCTCAAGAAAATAAAATTGATCACATAATTAAAAAACTTCATATACAACCTAACCAAAAAGTTTTGGATATTGGCTCAGGGTGGGGTACACTTGCAATCGATATTGCAAAAAAAACAAAAGCTTCAGTTACAGGAATTACACTTTCAGAAAATCAATTAAAATATAGTCAAGAAAAAGCTAAAGAATTAAATTTAGATAACCAAGTTGAATTTAAATTAATAGATTACAGACAATTGAATGAAAAATTTGATAGGATAGTTAGTGTTGGAATGTTTGAACATGTTGGAAAAAAATTCTATCAAACCTATTTTAATAGGGTGTCTCAAATGTTAAAAAAAGATGGAGTAGCTCTAATACACACAATTGGATCAAATCTTCCACCTAGAGACCCACAGCCTTGGATAACAAAATATATTTTCCCAGGCGGATATACCCCTAGTTTAAGCGAAATAGCAAGGCCAATCGAGGATTCTGGACTAATAGCTACAGATATTGAGATTTTAAGGATGCACTATGCCCACACTTTAAGAAATTGGAAAGAGAGATTCCTATCAAAAAAAGATAAAGTTTTAGAAATGTTCGACGAAAAATTTTTAAGGATGTGGGAATTTTATCTTACAAGTTGTGAAATGGCTTTTAAATGGGGAGATCAAGTTGTATTTCAACTTCAGCTAACTAAAGATATAAGATCTGTTCCTAATACTAGAGACTATATTTATTAAAAATTAGCTGATAAAGCTGTATTTCTTAAATGAAAAAAAAGAAAAAAAAACCTAAAAAAAAAAATATAAAAATAAAGGTTAAAAAATCAAAAAATAGATCCAAGTTAAAATTTAAAAAAAAAAAATCGCAATTTAAAAAAAAAAAATTTAAATTAAAAAAAAAAACGACAAAAAGATTAAACCAAAGAAAAAAAATTAAAAAAGTTAAAAAAAAGATAATTCCTGAAAAGGGTATAATTTCAAGAACAGTTAGACTTGAGGAAGATTTAAAAAATAAGTTTTCTTTCAAATTTAATTTTAATTTACTGGTTATAGATAAATTAATACAAAAGTTTTTTCAAAGTATAGAATTTAGATTAATGCGTTTTAAAGAGATAAGAGCTGAGGAAAAAAGACAAATTAAACTAGAGAAAATAGAACAGGCAGAAAAAGAAAAAATCGAAATTGAGAAACAAAAGAAAGCAGATGAAGCAGCCTTTTTAAAAGAAAAGGAAATCCAGTTAAAACAAGAACAAAAATTAGAAAGAGAAAGAGCAAAGGATATAAAATTATTTTTAAGAAAAGAACAAGCCATACTAAGAAAAGAGCAGGCGGAGCGACAAAAGAAATTTTTACAAGAATTAAAATTAGAAAAACAAATCGAAAAATTTAGAATAAGAGAGGTAAAAGAACTAGAACAACTAGAAAAATTAGCTTTAAGAGAAAAGAGAGAGGATTATTCAGGATTACAAGAGCGTATCGAAAAACTAAAATTAAAATATCAACAAATAAGAGATCAAAAAATAAGAGAACGAGTTGAGGCGCTAGGTGTAGAAACACAAGAAGGAGACGATAGAGCAAAATTACTTCAAAGAGAAAGGGAGTATACTTTAGCTAGGCAAAAAATTGAGTTTGCACTTGAGAGTTTTTATAGAAGTGCGAATAGTTTAGTTTTTCAACTTAATAAAAGATATATAACTAAACATATGTCTATCTTGAGATGCATAGATAGAAGATTTGAAACTGGAGAGATTTTCATAAAATGGGATGAAACAATTGATGATGAGTGGTTAATACTAATTTATATTAAAAATAATTCTCCCGACGAAGGTATAGTCATTGAAGATAAAACAAATGAAGAAAAAAATATTTCACATGAATTTAAACCAAGTGAAATCTTTAAAGCGTCAGATTTAATGGTAGATTCATTAACGCAGCTGATTGCAAAAAAAAGGTCTAAGAATAATTAAATTTGTTGGTCTTTGATAATTTTTTCTATTAACTTTATATTTTCTCCACTTTTAATTAATGGATAAATAGATTTTGCTTTTCTCAGGTCATCAACTGCTTTTTCATATTCCTTTAAACTTAAGTATATTTGTGCTCGTCCAGATAATGCTCCAAAATGTCTTGGTTCTAGATCTAAAACTTTTTCAATATCATCTAACGATTTCTCAAAATCTCCTAATATAAATAGCAATGTGGCTCTCTTATTCCAACCCTCCGCCCATTTTGGGTCCTCATTGATCACGTCTGTAAATAGTTTTAATGCCATTCTATACTGCTGATGATACATGGAATAAGTTCCGTTCTCTAATTTGTTCGTCAGATAATCATTGTTTGGGTGTCTTGTCCATTTATTCCAAATTTGATCCTCTAGCTTTTCTGCTTGTTGTAAATTTTTTGCGTTAAGCAATTCTTTAAACAATATATTTAAATTGTCTGAATACACATTATTTGTACTTACAAATAAAAATATAATTATAAAACTTATATGTTTTTTAATCACTGACATATACAGATACTCCTCTAGAATTAATGTCTACATCAAATTTTTTATGCAATGGTGGAAAAGCTCTTTGAGAACAATCCAGTCTATCACAAGTTCTACATGAAACCCCTACTGGTATCTCTGATTTTTTATCATTCAAATCTAAGTTTTCAGTATAAACAAAATCTCTTGCATATTTGGCTTCACATCCAAGTCCAATAGATAACATACTTTTTTTTTGTCCATATCTTCCTATACCTTTTTCAACAGTTCTTGCTATACATACATATTTTTCGCCATTAGTCATTTTACTTACTGCAGCCTGTATAACACCAGGTCTAGAAAAAGCCGAATATACATTCCATCGAGGACAAGCACCACCATAACGTGGTATTTCTATTCCTGACAATGAAAATCTTTTTGAAATATTACCAGCGACATCAACTCTCAAAAAATGAAAAGGAACCCCAGGTAATTTAGGATCATTCAAGCATGTAACCCTATGTGTGACTTGTTCGAATGAAGTTGCAAAAGTATTTTGCAATAACTCTAAATCATATTTAAGTTTTTTACATTCAGAATGAAATAATTTGTAGGGCATTAAAATTGCTGCACCACAATAGTTTAATAAAGCAACTTTTGTTAATTTTTTCGACTCTTCATTTGGATAATTAAAAGTATTAAGATAAGAATTTATTATATCACTTGCTCCCTCTTGTGCAATTTGAGCTGCAGCATGTAATTTCTTTGTTTCCAAAGATAAATAATCAGACAATAGTAACTTTCTATTTTTGTTATCATAAATTTTTGAGAATGGTTTTCCTTCCTCAGGAATTATATCTTGCACTTCAATTTTATACTCTGATTTTAAATAATCACATAAAGCAATATATCTTGTTCTATTATTTTGTTTTATTTGTTCAAAGATTTGATTTGCAAATTCCTCTAGTTTTGGAAAAAAATTTCTATTTTCTTGCAAAAAATCTGAAATTACTTCCCCAGGAAATGAGTTTTTTCTATTATCTACAATTTTTCCTGAAAGTTTTTCAATTTTGTTAACTAATTCATGATCTTTCTTTTTCAAAATGTCTCCTAATCTTATAAGAGCTTTACCAATTTTTGGATTACTATTTGCAAGATCTTTAACTTCTGGACCAACTATATCCAAATCTTCAAAAAGTTGATCATCAAGCAATTCTGAAATTGTGTTGACCATATTGATATCTGATTTATTTGTTAGATCGCTAATGTTGATGCTTAATTCCTCACAAATTTTTAAAAGCAACTCCCCGTCAATTTTTCTCTTACCCCCCTCGATTAAAGCTAAATAACTTGGTGAAATGTTAAGTTGTGAGGCTAGTTTGTTTGCTTGCATACCTAGTTGCCTTCTAAAAGCTTTTATTTTTGGACCAATATTTAATTCTACTTGACTCATTTACTATTTGTAAACTTTGTAAATTATTATTTACAAAAAATTTATTGTATTTACTGATCTTTTAACATTTTTTGTAGATTTTGTAAATATTGTAAATTATAAAGTTTACATGGACAAAAATACTATAAAAAACATTGAAACTAGTTCTCAAACCACAAATCACCAAGAGCATCAAGAGCATAGAAGCAGAGGGGTTTATTTAAGAGATGACCACTGCGATTGGGGATCAAGTGGAATGAATGAGTTTACTGAAGAATATAGCGAAAAGTAAAAAGAGTTAGTTTTAAAGGAGAAATAATGTCAGCAGAGAAAATCTCGTACGAGTTGAAAAGATTCGCAGGAATACAAAGGGATTATAAGCCAGAAGAAGTAGAAAGGTTAAGAGGATCCATTAAAATAGAGTATTCAATGTGCAAACAGCAATCTCAAAAGCTTTGGGGATTGTTAAATACAGAGCCATATGTAAACACACTTGGGTCTTTATCGGGAAATCAAGCCGTTCAACATGCAAAAGCAGGTTTAAAAGCGATCTATTTAAGTGGTTGGCAAGTTGCAGCAGACGCAAACAGTGCTGGTGAAATGTATCCTGATCAATCTTTATATCCTTACGACAGCGCACCTAAATTAGTTGAGTCTATGAATAATTCTTTAATTAGAGCTGATCAAATTCAGCATATGGAAATAGCTGATGGAGATATGAAAAGCAGCGAAAGAACTGATTACATGTTGCCAATTATTGCAGATGGCGAAGCAGGATTTGGTGGGCCGTTAAATGTATTTGAGCTAACAAAAAAATTTATAAAAGCTGGCGCAGCCGGAGTTCATTTTGAAGACCAACTAGCTAGTGAAAAAAAATGTGGACATATGGGTGGTAAGGTACTTGTTCCTACTGGAACCATGGTCCGAAATCTAAAAGCAGCAAGATTGGCAGCTGATATTGCCGACGTTCCTCTCATTATTCTTGCAAGAACAGATGCCAACGCTGCGAAACTAATAACAAACGATTTTGATGAAAATGACAAACCGTTTTTAACAGGAGAAAGATCACCTGAAGGCTTTTATTATGTAAAAGATGGTATTGATCAAGCAATCTCAAGAGGGTTAGCATATGCACCTTACGCAGATTTAATATGGTGTGAAACTGCAACACCTAATTTAGAAGAAGCAAAAAAGTTTGCTGATGCAATACATGCAAAATTTCCTGGCAAGATGTTAGCTTATAATTGTTCTCCATCATTTAATTGGAAGAAACATTTATCTGATGATGAGATTGCAACATTTCAAACTAAAATTGGAATGATGGGGTATAAATTTCAATTTATAACTTTAGCAGGTTTCCATACGCAAAATATTGCTATTTTCGAGCTCGCAGAAAAATATAAAAAGGAAGGTATGACTGCTTACTCTAGAATACAACAAAATGAATTTGCTAGAGAAAAAGATGGATATACCAGTGTTAAACATCAACGAGAAGTTGGAACTTCTTATTTTGATGCAGTTTCCAATACAATAAGTTCCGGAAAGAGCTCCACAACAGCAATGGAAGGCTCAACAGAATCTGAGCAATTTTAATTACTCTTTAGCTTTTGAATTTGATCCCAGGCTGAATTTATAGCTCTCATTTTCTTTTTACTTTCCTCAATAACTTCCTGAGGAACTCCTTTACTTAGAAGTAAGTCAGGATGGTGTTCTTTACTTAATTTTAAATATCTTTTTCTAATATCTGTAAGATTATCATCAGGTTTGCTCTCTAATACCACATATGGATTGAGTTTATCTGATGATTTCCTACCTTCAACTATTCCATTGAACTGGGCATCACTAAGACCAAATAATTGAGAAACATGTTGTATCATTCTAAATTCTTGATCGCTTATATTTCCATCAGCTTCTGCAATATAAAATAATATATTAATGACTTCTTCCAACACATTTATATTTCCCTGATAGATCTGAGCTATTTGTTTTGCATATGGCTCGTAACCAGTGCTTTCTTCTTTAGCTTTATTAAAAATTTTTCCAACTTGATCTAATTCATGTTCTGGAATTTTGAGTTTATCTTTTACCGCTATTAATTCCTCTCTACTAACCTGACCGTCTGCTTTACTCAGTTTAGCTGATAAAACTATAAGAGCTAATGCAAAAACTTGTTGAGGTTGCGCAAAAGATTTAAATGACGATCTTGATCTTGATACTTTTCCACCAATTAAGGAACCTAATAGCATCCCAAACGGTCCTCCTAAAGAAAAACCGATCATCCCACCAATTAAACTTCCCCAGATAGACATATAAAAAAAATTTAATATAATTTAATATATTTATGTTCTCAACTTTTTTAGCTTTAACATTTTTATTTTTAATGTTTATGTGGTCATTGGCTTGGGTAAATTATTACAATAAACTAGATAAAAGATTTGGTTCATCTTTATGGAGATGGAGTTATGATTATCCAGTACCAGGTGATAGAGACATTTCTTTTCTTGATGATAAAAAATTTGTTATTTTAAGAAGAAAGAGAAATAGAGCAGTCACAGTTATGTATTTTATTTTATTTTTCTCTTTTTTTATATTTTTATCTTTTGTAACCCAGATTTTATACGCTATTCAACATTAGTTTAGTTGGTGTTTATTTTTTAAATACAAAAAGAACGCTACAATTTCATATCCAATATAAAATAATTGGTAAATAACTGGGAGTTTAAAAAATTTATAAAGAAACTTGTATTTTGGAATACTTTTCCAAATAAGTAAAAAAGCATCAATACCCACATAGATTTTTCCATCTTGTTCTACATGAAGTCTTCTTAGAAGCTCTTTATCAGTTTTTTTTGTTTCTAATTCAGCATTTTTATTTTTAGTTATGTCTATCCAATTCAAATTTTCTATGTTTTCTTTTTTATAAATATTAATTTCTGCTCTGCAGATTTTGCATGAATTGTTAAAAAAAACCTTCATAATTAAACTATATTTGAATATTTTGTTTTTACAAATGTGCCAAATAAGCAGTTGATATATTAATAATCACTACTACATTCTTACAATGTCAAATTTCTTCAAAGAAACAGATATAGATACATCACAAGCTGAAGCAATTGTTACTGAAACCTTAAAAAATTGTGATGACGGAGAATTATATTTAGAAAATCATAAATCTGAAGCTATTGTTTTAGATGATAATAAAATAAAGAGCTCAACTTATAACTCTGATCAAGGATATGGCTTCAGAGCTGTGACAGGAGAGGTTGTTGCTTACTCTCATTCTAATGATATTTCAAAAGAGTCACTAAGAAAATCAAGCGAGAATTTAAAAGATACGTTAAAGTCAAAAAAAGGAACCTATAATCACGAAATTCCTAAAACTAATAGCAAATATTACGAAAACATTAATCCTATAGAAAGCAAGACTTTCAACTCGAAAATAGATTTGCTGAATAGTGTTAATAACTATTTAAGATCAAAAGGCTCAATTGTAAATCAAGTAACTGCAAATTTTCTAGGTGAACATAAATCAATAGAAATTATTCGTTCTGATAATCAAGTTTTGAAAGATGATAGGCCACTAGTCAGATTTAACGTTTCAGTCGTTTTAGAGAAAGATGGAAAAAAAGAAACAGGTGTTTATGGAGTTGGAGGAAGACAAAGCTATGATGACTATCTAAAAGATGGAAGCTGGAAAGATGTATGTGATGAAGCTTTTAGAATCGCAAATGTGAATTTAGAAAGCAAACCAGCACCAGCAGGAGAGATGAAAGTTGTTTTAGGCCCTGGATGGCCAGCAATTTTGATACACGAAGCAATTGGACATGGTCTTGAAGGAGATTTCAATAGAAAAAAAACTTCAGCTTTTCATAATTTAATGGGGCAGCAAGTAGCAAGTGAAGGAGTTACAATTGTAGATGACGGCACCTTACATCAAAGAAGAGGAAGTTTAACGATAGATGATGAAGGAACGCCTACTGAAAATACAGTTTTAATAGAAAATGGAATTTTAAAGAACTATATGCAAGACCGTTTAAACGCTCGTTTGATGGGAACTAAATCAACAGGTAGCGGAAGAAGAGAAAGTTATAAACATGTGGTTTTACCAAGAATGAGAAATACAATGATGTTGTCAGGTAAATATTCGCAAGATGAAATGATAAGTTCAGTTGATAAAGGTATTTTCGCTGTAAGTTTTGGGGGAGGACAAGTAGACATAACATCAGGAAAATTTGTCTTTAACTGCACAGAAGCATATGAAATCAATAATGGTAAAATAGGATCACCAATCAAAGGTGCTACATTAATTGGAGATGGACCATCAATTTTAAAAGAAGTTTCACTAGTCGGTAATGACATGAAATTAGATCCAGGTATTGGAACATGCGGGAAAGCTGGACAAGGTGTTCCAGTAGGAGTAGCTCAGCCGTCAATTCTTATAAATAAGATGACTGTTGGTGGAACAAAACTTTAATCTAAATGATAAAGGATCAGGAATTTTTAAAAAATATAGCGTCTTTTTGTATTGAAAACTCTAAAAAACTAGGAGCAACAGATGTGGGTGTAAAAGTAATTCACTCTGTCTCAGAAAATGTTAGTTTTAGAAACAAAAAATTAGACGAGTCAAATAGAGCAGATAGTTTTGCTGTCAATTTAACTACTTATATAGAGAAAAAAAAATCAAGCATTAATTCATCAGATCTATCTAAATCAAACTTAGAAAAACTAATAGAACGTTGTATTGATGCTACAAAAATCACTCCATCAGATGAAAATAATTCATTACCAGATAAAGATTTAATGTCTAAAGAGATAAGAGACCTTAATCTTTATGATGAAACACATTATCCAAATAATAAAAAGATAGAATTTTTAAAAAAAGTTGAAGAGACAGCATCAACGGACGAAAAAATAGTTAATACTGAAGCTGGTTTTACCGAAAATAAAAATAATTTTATACTCGCAAATAGTAATGGTTTTTTAGGTGGATACAAAACCTCAAATTTTTCGTCTTCATGTGTAGCAGTATCAAGAATTAATGGTGCAATGGAAAGAGATTATGAGTTTGGTAGCACAAGATTCTTGCAAGATATGATGAAACCAGAAGAAATTGGAAAAATAGCTGCCAAAAAAGCAATAAAAAAGTTAGGTCCAAAAAAAATTAAGAGTGAAAAAATTGGAGTTATATTCGATAAAAGAATTTCCAAAGGTATATTAAGTACCCTAGCAAGTGCAATAAGTGCGAGTGCTATTGCAAGAGGAACTTCTTTTTTAAAAGATCAAATTAATTCTGAAGTTTTTCCAAATTCAATTAATATCATAGATGATCCAAAAATTGAAAAAGGATTAGGTTCTCAAAATTTTGATAGCGAGGGCGTTGAAACAAATTCTCTGAAACTAGTTGAGAATGGCATTTTAAAAAATTATTTAATTGATACTTATTATGGTAAAAAGTTAAATTTAAAATCTAATGGAAGATCTGGAGGAACAACAAACTTATACTTTGAAAACGGTACCTTAAGTTTTAAGGATTTGCTAAATTCAGAAAAGAAGTTTCTATACATAACAGAGACCATAGGCCATGGAGGTAATATTATTACAGGAGATTACTCAGTTGGAGCGTCAGGATTTATGGTTGAGGATGGAGAATTAACTTACCCAGTAAGTGAAATAACTATTGCTGGAAATTTTAAGGAAATGTTCAAGAATATTACTTTGGCAAACGATCTAGAGATGAAGTACTCTACAAATGCACCTACACTTTTGATTAATCAAATGACAGTAGCGGGAAAATAATTATTGAATTTTTTTTAGTCTATATTCCCACAAACCCATTCTTTTATAAGCTACTTTTATAATTAATGCTTTTTTCTTATCATACCATACTTCAAAATTTAATTTTTTTATCATCAGGTAGATTTGGGTCAGTAGAAAATAGTCTAAAGTGTTCTACATCATATTCTTTATTATAAAGTTTAATTTTTTCTTTTCCTAAAAATTCTATGTTTTGTTTTTTTACACTTCCAGATAATGGACTTATTTGTGTCTCTGTTTGCAAAATTCTATGATTCCACCAATAACCAATTATATTTTCTTTATCCGCCTCACCCTTATATGATGAACCATCAATTATAAACTTCTCTTTTTTTTCATCAAAAATTAAATTTACATATTTTCTCTTATTGTTTTGAAATGTTTCTGAGCTAAATGAAATTAATTGGTCTCCAATATATTCTTCAGTACCTCTACTATTTATGGAGAACACTGTAACACCCAATAATTTTACATTGAAATTAGTCTTATTTTTAACAATAAATTTATTTTCTTCTTTTTTAAATGTGAAAATACTTTCTCCAATTTTTTCATCATCTTTAAATATCTCCATTTCTATGTTTGTATAATTTTTATAGTGGTCAGTATGTGCTTGCAAAAAAAGAGGAGATAAAACCAACAATATTACTAAGAATTTTCTCATTATTTCATATCATTTTAATTAACTTGTTTGAACTTTATATAGAATTTTTATGTTTAAAAGATAAATAGTCTAAAGAATTATGTTTTTAACCATTAAAAATATCCCCTCAAAATCTTGGAGCTCAGAAAAACCTTTAAATTTAAAACCTAAATTTACAACTTTTTTACTTTTATGTGTTGGTTTATCTTTGTTTGGGTTGGGAGAGGGTCTTTTATTAGTTTCTACTACTGGTAATTCTCCATGGTCTGTTCTTGCAGAAGGGTTATCAAACATATTAAATATTTCGATCGGATTATCTACATTCATAATAAGTATTATTGTTTTAGGGTTTTGGTTTCCACTAAAACAAAAACCAGGAATTGGTACAATTCTAAATATTTTAATTATAGCAACAATAATCGATTTGACACTTTTTCTTTTTGATCCTCCTTTAGCTACTTTTTCAAAATATATTCTTGCTGTATTTTCTGTTTTGCTTGTCGGTCTAGGAAGTGGGATATATTTAATTGCAAATTTAGGTCCTGGTCCAAGAGATGGATTGATGACAGGTCTAACAAAAAAAAAACTCAACTTCCTATTGCTTTAATTCGAGCTACTTTGGAAATTTCAGCTGTTATATCTGGTTGGTATTTGGGAGGAACTGTTGGTTTGGGTACTATAATATTTGCATTTGGTATAGGTCCTGCAGTAGCTTTAGGAATTTATATTGTGGATAAAGTTACGAAGTAAATGTTTTTAGTGGACAATTAGTCGATTGTTAATATTGAATAAAAATTGTAAATATAAATTATGTCTATAAAAAATTGGATGAAAGAATCAGCGAATATACTATTTGACGATAGTAAAAATGATTTAAGAGCCCTTCCCAAAACTGTGAGACTACAAATATTATTAGTTTTGAGTTTTATATGGACAACAGTATTTAGTTTATACGTATTTTCTTATGCCACTTTTGCATTTGGTTGGGCAGGGACATATGTTGCTCATATAGGTTTAATATTTGCTGTTTATTATACGTTTAAACAATTTCATAGAGCTGAAGCAAAAGCTGTTAGTGTTTTTAAGACAAAAAATTTTGATCCATTTAAAATAATGACAATTGTTTTTGTCATAGTTTTTATTTTTGTTTTCTCAAAAGGAATTGAAGTATTGACAAGAACAAACTCTTACTCAATTCCATATGACGGACCTAGTAAATCAGCGTTTGAAAAGTGGCTGCCTTTTACCCAAAATAAATCTGAATAATAATTTTAAGAAGCTTCAGATAATTTAGAGAGCTTTTTTCTCTCGTGAGGATCAAGTACAGCTTTCCTTAATCTGCATGAATTTGGTGTAATTTCTAGTGCTTCATCAGAATTTAACATACTCAATTGTTCAGCAATAGACATCTTTCTTACGGGAGTTAAAACAACATTTTCATCTGTTCCTTGTGTCCTCATATTTGTAAGTTTTTTACCTTTCATGACATTTATAATCATATCACCAGGTTTAGGTGACAATCCCACAATCATACCTGAATAAACTGGATCGTTATGAGTAACAAACATTTCTCCTCTTGCCTGTAGATTATAAATTGCAAATGCTACTGCTTTTCCTTGCTCCATAGAAATTAATGCACCATTTCTTCTGCCTTCCATATCTCCCTCAAATTTTCCATAAGAATGGAATATTCTGTTTATTACTCCTGTTCCTTTAGTTAGAGTAAGAAATCTACTAGTGTATCCCATTAAACCTCTAGTTGGTGCATGAAAGATTAATCGTTTTTTATTTTTTCCAGTATCTTTAAGATCTATTAACTTTCCTTTTCTTTTATTCATGGAGTCTATAACTTTTGAAGAAAACTCTTCGTCAAGATCCATAGTAATTTCTTCAATAGGTTCTAATTTTTCACCATTTTCATTTTTTTTGAAATAAAACTCTAGGAGGGCTTACTGTCATTTCAAACCCTTCACGTCTCATTTGTGTCAATAATATTTCTAACATCAATTCACCTCTTCCGCTTATTTCAAATGAATCTTTGTTTTCATTTTCTGAAAATGAAATTCCGACATTATTTTGAGCTTCTTGAACTAATCTCTCTCTAATTTGAGTACTTGTAAGTTTTTTACCCTCAGTTCCAGCTAATGGAGAACTATTTACTGTAATCTTAATAGACATCGTTGGAGGATCAATCGGGGTTGCTTGAATTGGTATATCTACCTCAGTATCACATATTGTATCAGCAACATTTGCTTTTTCTAATCCAGCGATAACTACAATATCTCCAGCTTCGCCAACTTCTATTGGCACTTTTTTTGTCCCCTCATATCTAAATATTTTAGTCAACCTTCCCTCATCAACTTTTTCTCCATCAAGATTAATTGCCTTGATTTGTTGATTTGCTTTTGCAGTACCTTGTGAAATTCTACCAACTAAACTTCTACCTAGAAAACTATCTGCATATAAAAGAGTCGAAAGCATTGCAAAAGGCTTTGACTTGTCAAATTCTGCTGGCTTTACATGATCTATTACTAAATCTAATAATGGATTTAAGTTCTCTCTTGGGCCATCTATTTCGTTAGATGCCCAGCCAGATCTTCCACTTGCGTAAATAACTGGAAAGTCTAATTGCTCTTCGTTGGCATCTAAGCTTACAAATAAGTCAAAAGTCTCATTTAAAACTTCATCGGCTCTTTGGTCAGCTTTGTCTAATTTATTAATAACTACTATTGGTTTAAGGCCTTGTTTGAGTGCTTTAGCTAATACAAATTTAGTTTGAGGCATTACCCCTTCGGCTGAATCAATTAACAATAATGCACCATCAGCCATACTAAGAACTCTTTCAACTTCTGCAGCAAAATCCCTGTGTCCAGGTGTATCAATAATATTAATTCTAGAATCTTTCCAATTTATTGAAGCTGGTTTGGCAAGAATTGTAATACCTCTTTCCTTTTCAAGTTCGCCGGAGTCCATCAGTCTTTCATCAACAACTTCATTTTCTCTAAAAGAACCACTCTGTTTCATTAAGTTATCAATCAAAGTAGTCTTGCCATGGTCAACATGAGCAATTATGGTGATGTTACGTATTGATGTTGTCATTTGCGCGTTCTTATATATTCAAAATATTTTTTTTCAATTCAAAAAAAAGGGCAGTTAAAACTGCCCTTTTTGAATTTTTGTTTGAGATAAATGGGGATTACATTCCCATTCCACCCATACCGCCCATACCACCCATTCCTCCAGGAGGCATACCAGCTGCACCAGCGTCTTTTTCATCTGGTTTATCTGCTATCATGGCTTCAGTTGTTACTAACAATCCAGATATAGAAGCAGCATCTTGAAGTGCTGTTCTTACAACTTTAACTGGATCAATAATACCTTCTTTAAACATATCAACATATTGCTCTGATTGTGCATCGTAACCATTGCTAGGCTTGTTGGTTTCTAATAATTTACCAACAACTACTGATCCATCAACACCTGCATTTGTTGTGATTTGCCTAATAGGTGCTTGTAAAGCGCTTTTGACAATTTCTACACCCGCTTTTTGATCATCACCTTTTACTTTTAGACTATCAAGTTCTTTTGAAGCATAAAGCAATGCACATCCACCACCAACAACAATACCTTCTTCAACTGCTGCTCTTGTAGCGTTTAATGCATCCTCAACTCTATCTTTTCTTTCTTTAACTTCAACTTCTGTAGCACCACCAACTTTGATTACAGCTACACCACCTGCTAGTTTAGCAAGTCTCTCTTGTAGTTTTTCTCTATCATAGTCTGATGTTGTTTCTTCGACTTGAGCTTTGATTTGAGCACATCTTG
The DNA here is from genome assembly GCA_902517745.1 of uncultured Pelagibacteraceae bacterium. GTDB lineage: Bacteria > Pseudomonadota > Alphaproteobacteria > Pelagibacterales > Pelagibacteraceae > Pelagibacter. Next base: position 50,372 of record CABYDS010000003.1, on the reverse strand, counting down.
CTTCAATGTCAGATTTCTTACCTGCTCCACTTACAATTGTACTATTTTCCTTATCAACTTTCACACGTTTTGCAGATCCAAGATCATTAAGTTTAACATTTTCAAGTTTAATTCCTAAATCCTCAGAGATAACCTGTCCACCTGTAAGAATTGCTATATCTTCCAACATAGCTTTTCTTCTATCTCCAAAACCTGGAGCTTTTACAGCTACAACTTTTAGACCACCTCTCAGTTTATTAACAACAAGTGTTGCGAGCGCTTCACCCTCAACATCTTCTGAGATAATCATTAATGGTCTACCTGCTTGAACGACTGCTTCTAAAAGTGGAACCATTGGTTGAAGATTTGTTAATTTTTTCTCGTGAAGAAGAATTAGTGGATTTTCTAACTCTGTAGTCATTTTATCACCATTAGTAATAAAATATGGAGATAAATATCCTCTATCAAACTGCATACCTTCAACTACATCGAGTTCTGTTTCAATTCCTTTTGCTTCTTCAACAGTAATTACTCCTTCATTACCAACCTTCTGCATAGCTTTTGAAATCATTGCACCAATTTCTTTATCACCGTTTGCTGAAATTGTTCCGACTTGTGCAATTTCATCACTATCTTTTACTTTTTTAGCTGACGAAATTAATTTATTTTTTACATGGTCTACAGCAGCATCAATCCCTCTTTTAACATCCATTGGATTCATCCCTGCTGTTACATACTTGCAGCCTTCTTTGACAATTGCTTGAGCTAATATTGTTGCAGTTGTTGTTCCATCACCAGCTTCATCGTTTGTTTTGCTAGCAACTTCTTTAACCATTTGTGCACCCATATTCTCAAATTTATCATCAAGATCAATTTCTTTTGCAACTGAAACACCATCTTTAGTTGTTCTTGGGGCACCATAAGATTTGTCTATAACAACATTTCTTCCTTTTGGTCCAAGAGTAACCTTTACAGTATTGGCAAGTATATCAACTCCCTTTAACATTGATGCTCTAGCATCTGAATCAAATTTTACTATTTTAGCCATTCTAAACTCTCCTTATTAATTATTTACCTGTTGCAATACCCATAATGTCAGATTCTTTCATTATGCTGTACTCTTTACCATCAATTTTAACTTCTGTTCCTGACCACTTACCGAATAAAACTTTATCTCCTACTTTAACGTCCATAGGTATTAGTTTTCCATCTTCAGTTTTTGCACCTCCGCCGACAGCAACAACTTTACCTTCTTGAGGTTTTTCTTGAGCTGTATCTGGAATAATTATGCCACCAGCAGTTTTTTCGCTGCTATCCAAAACTTCTATTAAAACACGGTCATGTAACGGTTTAAACTTCATACGAATTCTCCTTTAAATTAGCAGTCATATAGAGACATATTTAATAATTTTCAAGATCTTGAATAAAAATTATGGTCTAAAAAACCCAAGAATAAAGCATATTTTTAAGCTATACCTCAAGTATGCCCCAAAACTTAGACAAAGATGGATTAAGATCTAAAATAAATAGTTACGAATTATTTTTTATCGACATATGGGGGGTTATCCATAACGGATTACAAATTTTTGAAGATTCTATTGAAGTATTAGAAAATTTAAAAAAAAATAATAAAGAGTTTGTATTACTTACCAATGCTCCAAGACCAAATTCTACAGTTATTGATTTTTTAAAAAAAATAGGACTCAAAAAATATTATGAAGATGTATACACCTCCGGAGAAGCTTCATTAAAATATTTAATGGAAAATTTTCTAAATGCAAAATTTTATCACATTGGACCACCAAGAGATTTTGACTTATTTAAAAGATTTGAACAAAATAAAGTTAGTAATATTAGTCAAGCTGATTATTTTATTTGCACAGGGTTATTTGAAGATCATGAGACAAAACTTGAATATTATAAAGATTTACTTGAGAAATTTTCAAATAAAAAATTTGTGTGTACCAATCCAGACCTAATTGTTGAAAGAGGAGATGTTAGAGAGTTTTGCGCTGGATCAGTTGCAAAAATATTTGAGGAAATTGGTGGGAAAGTAATTTACTTTGGAAAACCTTATCCTCCAGTTTATAATTTATCTGCTAACATAAATGGTAAAAATGTTTTATGTATCGGAGATAATATGAATACAGATATAAAAGGAGCTAATATTCAAAATTTTGACAATTTGTTAATAACGAGTGGTATACATAAAAAAGAATTAAGTATTTTAAATATTGATAAATTAGAAAAAAAATATGGAGTTAGTGTGAATTACACTCAAACAAAATTAAAATGGTGAACAAAATTAAAATTTATAAAAATTTTGAGATTTTAAAAAAACATCAAAATGCCATGATACTAATTGGTAATTTCGATGGATTACACTTAGGCCATCAAAAATTATTCAAAGAAGCAAAAAAATATAAAAAAAAATATAATTCTAAAATTGGAGTGGTGACATTTGATCCAATACCAAAAATGTACTTTGATAAAAGTATTACGAATTATCGACTTTCAAATCTTAATCAAAAAAGCAGATATTTTAGTGATTATAACGTTGATTTTTTAATAAATAAAAAATTTGATAAAAAATTCTCTAAAATATCTTGTCATAATTTTATTAAGAATATTTTATGCAAAAAGTTAAGTGCAGATTATATTTTTGTTAGTAATAATTTTAGATTTGGAAATAAGAGAGAGGGCGACGTAAATCTATTAAAAAGATTTCAAAAAAAATATAATTATAAATTAATTAACCCAAAACCATTATATAAAAAAAATAAAATTATTTCTTCAACATTAATAAGAAAATTAATCGAAAATGGTAATTTAAAAATTGCAAATCAACTTTTAACAAGAAATTGGTCAATAGAAGGTGTTGTTGAAAAGGGTAGAATGATGGGAAGAAAAATTGGTTTTCCGACGTGTAACATAAATGTAAAAAACTATGTAATACCAAAAGTAGGAGTTTATGCAGTTGATGTTTATATCGAAAAAAAACAGAAAAAAAAATCACAGGAATAGCAAATATTGGTTATAGGCCTACTTTTAATCAAAAAAAATTATTATTAGAGGTAAATTTATTTAAATTTTCTGGAAATCTTTATAATAAAAATCTAACTATTAATTTTACAAAATTTATTAGAGGAGAAACAAAATTTAAAAATATTGATGCTTTAAAAAAGCAGATAAAGAAAGATATTAAAGTTGCTAAAAGATAAAATATTATGAGCAAGGAACATATAAATCTACCTAAAACAAAATTCTCAATGAAGGCAAATTTGCCAAACAAGGAGCCAAATTACATTGAATTTTGGAAGAAAATTGACCTGTACAATTTGTTAAGAAAAAAAAGTAAAGGGCAAGAAAAATTTGTGCTCCATGATGGGCCTCCATATGCAAATGGAAATATTCATATGGGTACCGCTTTGAATAAAATTTTAAAAGACATAATTACAAAATTTCATCAAATGGATGGAAAGGACTCAGTTTATGTTCCTGGCTGGGATTGTCATGGGTTACCTATTGAGTGGAAAATTGAAGAACAATATAAAAAGAATAAAAAAAAATAAAAATGATGTTCCAATAATTGAATTCAGAAAAGAATGTAGAGAGTTTGCAAACAAATGGATAGATGTTCATAAAGGAGAATTTACAAGACTTGGGGTAATTGGTGATTGGGAAAACTACTATTCAACAATGTCATTTGATGCTGAAGCTCAAATAGTTAGGGAACTTGGAAAATTTCTAAAAGAGGGTAGTCTTTACAGAGGTTACAAGCCAGTTCTTTGGTCTACTGTTGAAAAAACAGCTTTAGCTGACGCTGAGGTTGAATACATGGATCATGTTTCAGATACTATTTATGCTGCATTTAAAGTGAAATTTTCAAATTTAGATATAATTAAAGGTGCTGACGTAATAATTTGGACTACAACTCCCTGGACTATTCCTGCAAATAAAGCCCTAGCTTATAATGCTAGCCTTAAATATGTATTGCTTGAAATTAATGATAAAAAAAATTTTGTTAACAGAAAAATAGTAATTGCGAAAGACTTATTAGATTCTTTTAAAAAAGATACTTCCATAGAAAATATTAGAGTTTTAAACGAATTTTTAGGCAAAGATTTAAAAGGAACTATTTGCAGTCATCCATTTTCTAAAATGGAATATAATTATGATATTCCTATGCTTGAGGCTAATTTTGTCACTACTGAACAAGGAACAGGTATTGTACATTGTGCTCCGAGCCATGGACCAGATGACTTCAATCTTTGTTTAAATAATAATATCAAAGCAATTGAAACAGTTGATGGTGATGGAAAATATACAAGTGAAATTAAACTTTTTGAAGGTTTACATATTTTTAAGGCTAATAACTTAATTATAGAAAAATTAGATGAACATAAAAATTTAGTAACAAATGGAAAACTAACTCACTCTTATCCTCATTCTTGGAGATCAAAAGCTCCACTAGTTCATAGGGCAACACCACAATGGTTTATATCAATGGAAAGTCACGGGTTAAGAGATAAAGCATTAAAAGCTATCGATAATACAGATTTTTATCCTTCAAAAGGAAAAGAAAGAATAAAATCAATGATTGAAACTAGACCAGACTGGTGTGTATCAAGACAAAGAGTTTGGGGTGTGCCACTACCAATTTTTATTTCAAAAAAAACTGGTGATGTTTTAGTTGATGATGAAGTATTTGAAAATATTGCAAAAATTTATGAAAAAGAAGGTTCTGATTGTTGGTTTAATGATGATTATCAGATCTTTCTTGGAGACAAGTATAAAGCAGAAGATTATGAAAAATTATCAGACATAGTTGAAGTTTGGTTTGACAGTGGATCCACTCACTCTTTTGTTTTAGAGAAAAGAGACGACCTCAAATGGCCAGCATCTATGTATTTAGAGGGCTCAGATCAACATAGAGGATGGTTTCACTCCTCATTACTTGAATCATGTGGAACAAGAGGAGTCGCTCCATTTGAAAGCATTCTTTCTCATGGTTTTGTTGTAGATGGAAAAGGTCTTAAAATGTCAAAATCAACAGGCAACGTAATTGCTCCACAAGATATACTTAAAAAATACGGAGCTGATATATTAAGAATTTGGGTTGCATCTTCAAATTATGCTGAAGATTTAAGAATAGATTATTCAATTTTAGATCAACATGCAGAGTCTTATAGAAAAATTAGAAACACATTTAGATATCTTTTAGGAAATATTCAAGATCAATATGAAAATCTCGATTTCGAAAAAGTTAAGTTTGAAAACTTTGATTCACTTGAAAAATTTATGCTTCACAGAATTTATATAATAAATGAGAATTTTAAAAATAATTTTAAAGTTTATAATTTTCACAACTTATATAAAGAATTACTAAATTTTTGTACAGTTGAGCTTTCAGCCTTTTATTTTGATATCAGGAAAGACACTTTATATTGTGAGGCTTTGAATTCCGAAAAAAGAAAGAACTGCATAACTCTTTTAAATATTATTTTACAATGTCTCCTAAAATGGTTTGCCCCAATATTATCATTTACAACTGAAGAAATTTATCAATTGGTTAAAAAAGAAGAAGATAGACAAAGTATACATTTGCAAAATTTTGTTTCCGTTCCAAATTCTTGGAAAAATAAAGAAATAAGCTCAGATTGGGAATATGTAAAAAAAATTAGAGATGAGGCAAACATTTCTATTGAGAACATGAGAGCTGAAAAATCAATTGGCTCAAGTTTAGAGGCAATGATTGAGATAAAGTTAAATAAAGAATTTTATGATAAAGCAAAAAATATAAATTTTGCTGAAATTTGTATAACTTCATCTGCTTCTGTAATTAAAGAAGAAAATTTAAAAAATAGTATTGATGTAGTTGCAAAAAAAAGCTAGGGGAACAAAATGCCCAGTTTGTTGGAAAATTTTTGAGTCAAGTTGTGAAAGGCATGGACATCTTAATTTAAATGGGCAATGAAAAAATAAATAAACTTCTTATTGGCTTTATATTTATAGTTATTTGCTTTGCTTTAGATAGACTATCAAAAATTTATATTTTAAATATTTTAAATAATGAAGGACAAGTTGATTTTTATATAAATCAATTTTTAAATATCTATTTAGTTTGGAATACAGGTATAGGATTTGGTTTATTTTCATCAGAAGATAAACTTTTCTATAATATCTTTACTGCAATTATAGTCATTATAAACTTAGTAATATTGTATTTCGCTTTGATTGAGTCAAAAATTAAATCATTTTTTTTAATGATAATATTAGGAGGCTCTTTAGGAAACTTATTTGACCGAGTTTATTACAGAGCTGTTCCAGACTTTATAGATTTAAATTATGCAGGATATCATTGGTTTATTTTTAATGTTGCAGATATATTTATAACTATTGGAATTATATGTCTTATTTTCATCGAATTTATATTTTATAAGAAAAACAATGAAAAAAAATAGATTTAAAATATTTTTATTAATTTGTACTTTGCCTTTTCTTTCATATTGTTCGGGTTTTAAAGATGCATTTGAAGGGAAAAAAAGATCTGAACAAAGCGATGAGTTTTTAGTTAAAAAAAAAAACCCACTGCGAATGCCTCCAGATATGGATAAGCTTCCTGTTCCTGGACAAGATTTGGAGATAAATAATCAGATAAGCAACGAAGATGTAAAAGATCTGCTTAAAATAAAAGATAATGATAATAAAGATTCAAGCAGTGGATCTGATTTATTAAATAATATGAAAGAAAAAATTAAGTAATTAATGGAGACAAAAAGTATTATTTATAAAAATTTTAGTAATAAAAAAAAATTATTAAATAAAAAAAGACTCACTAATTTAGTTAACTTTAAAATATTGTTTCAAAAATATCCGTTATTGAAATCTTTGACAAATAATTACAGTTATTCATATAAAAAAAAAGATTTAAAAAATTTAAAAAAATATACTGAGTTTAATTTAGTAGGTATGGGTGGATCAGTTTTAGGCGCTCAAGCTATATATGATTTTCTTGAACATAAAATAAAAAAAAAATTTTTCTTTTTTAGCAACTTGCAGAATTTTAAAATTTCAAAATCAAAAAAAAAACGTTTAAATATTGTAATATCTAAATCGGGAAATACTTTAGAGACGGTATCAAATTTAAATCTAATCTTATCTAAACAAAAAAAAAATAATAACTTAATAATTACAGAAAATAAAAAAAATATACTAAGATTAATTGCGAACAAGATTAGATCTGACATTATAGATCATAAAAATTACATTGGAGGAAGATATTCAGTATTGTCTGAAGTTGGAATGGTTCCTGCTGAGTTAATGGGACTAAATGAAAAAAAATTTAAAAGATTAAATTACTTAATAAAAAATAAAAGTTTTATAAATTATTTAATTCATAATGTATCATCTATACACTCGAATGTTACTCGAGGTAAAAAAAATTCTGTAATTTTAAATTATGATGAAAAATTGAATAACTTTTTAAAATGGTACCAGCAATTATCTGCTGAGAGTTTAGGAAAAAAAGGTAGGGGCTTCTTCCCAATTATTTCTACCATGCCAAAGGATAATCATAGTCTTCTACAACTTTACTTAGATGGTCCTAAAAATAATTTCTTCAGTTTTTTTAGTTCAAGAGAGAAATCTTCCTTTAAATTTAATAAAAATTTTTTAATTAATGAATTAAAACATATTAACAAAAAAAATGTTGATCAGTTATTACAAGCTCAAAAAAAAGCTACTCAAAATGTATTTAGTAAGAAAAAATTTTCTTTTAGAAGTTTTGAAATTATTAACAAAAATGAGGAAACACTTGGTGAGCTTTTTACATTTTTTATATTAGAAACTTTAATGTTAAGCACATTATCAAATGTAAATCCTATTAATCAACCTTCTGTTGAATTAATAAAAATTGAAACGAGAAATATTCTAAGAAAATAACTTACCAAATATTATTTTTGATAATCCATAAGTTTTTTCTCTCAGTACTTTAAAATCTGCAATAAATTCTTCTTTAAACTTTTTATTTCTATGAATCACTATTAGAGTATTATTGTGAGCTATTTTTAAGTCTTTAATTTTTTTTAATAACTTATTTATATTTTTATCTTTAAATGGAGGGTCCAAATAAATTAAATCAATTTTCTCATTGTCCACATTTTCTGTTGAAATTTCGTATGCGTTTATTTCATTTATGAATGAGTTTTTATCAATATCTAATTCTTTAAGATTTTTCTCTAAAATTTTTATAGAAGGTTTGTAATTTTCAAAAAAATAGACTTTTTTTACTCCTCTAGACAAACATTCAATACCAAATGATCCAGAACCTGAAAATAAATCTAAAACAATGTCGTTTTTGAAATTAATTTTTTCATTACTAGAATGCTCTAAAATATTAAATATCGACTCTCTAACCATATCTTTTAATGGTCTTGTTGTTTTGTCTGTAGGATTATGAATTAACTTCCCCTTAAGTTTTCCACCTATTACTCTCATTTATCTATGACTTTATGACCTATATCCGATCTATAAAAACCATCTTTCCAATTCAATTTCTTAATCTGATTAATGATTTCTTTTCTGCTTGATGCATAGCTATCTGAGATATTTACAAAATTTATTACTCTACCACCAACTGCTAAAATTTTATTTCCAGAACTTTTTGTTCCAGCATGGAAAATAAAATTATCTTTAGTTGATTTAAAATCTTTTAAATTTTTAATTTCGACATTCTTTTTATATTTTTCAGGATATCCTTTAGAGCATAATGCAATGCACATACTTTTTTTATTTTTCCATTTTATCTCTTGATTTTCTAACTTTGAATTACAACAAGCATCTATTATTTCTAATAAATCACTCTCAATTAAAGGTAATATAGTTTGACATTCAGGATCACCCATTCTTACATTATATTCAATTAAGTAAGGTTCATTATTTTTTACCATCAAACCTGCATATAAAAAGCCAATATACTTCTCATTCATTTCTCTTATAGCTTTTAAAGTTGGTTCAATTATTTGTTTTAAAATTTTACTTTCTAAATCATTGTTAATTAAGTTTGAGGGTGAATAAGCTCCCATTCCTCCTGTATTCTTACCTATATCACCCTCGCCAACTCTTTTGTGATCTTGGGCTGTATTAAAAGTTTTATAACTAATTCCATCAGAAATAATAAAAAAACTCATCTCTTCACCTTCTAAGAATTCTTCGATTAGTAATTGATCTGCTCGCCCAAATTTACCATCAAATATTTCATTAATAGCTGTTTTAGCCTCATCAACATTTTGACAAATATAAACACCTTTGCCTGCAGCAAGAACATCTGCCTTTACAACAATAGGAAAGTTGAAAGATGATACAAATACAAATGAATCTTCTTTGGATTTACAAATTTTAAATTTAGCAGTTGGTATATTAAATTTCTTACAAATTTCTTTTGTAAATATTTTTGATCCTTCTAATTGAGCAACTTTTTTTCTAGGACCAAAAACTTTAATATTTTTTGACTCTAGGAAGTCCACCAATCCTTCGACTAATGGTTTTTCTGGACCAACAACTACTAATTCAATTTGTTCTTTATTGATAAAGTCATACAAGTCATGAAAATTCTCTAAATTGATATCAATATTTGTAGATATTTCTTTAGTACCAGCATTACCAGGTATTGAGTATATTTTTGTTATTTTTTTTGAAATACTTAATTGATTAACTAAAGCATGCTCTCGTCCCCCACTGCCAATAATTGCAATTTTCATTTAGTAAATATATATCTTAAATATGTTAAATAAGTTAGCTAAATTAAAATACTTAGCAAACAATTTTGAAATAGTTGAAGATGGAGATCATGTGATCTGTGCAATTTCACAAAAAAAAATACCTCTTGAAAATTTAACTTACTGGAACGTTGAGGAACAGGAAGCCTACTTTTCATATGTTGAGGCTTCAATAAAAAGAGATTTATTAAATAAAAAATGATTATTTTTTCCACCTATCATGTGTCCAGATCCACTGGTCTACATTTTTTAAAATCATTTTTTCGAGTATCTTATTAAGATGTTCAGTGATTTCTTTAATTGATTTATTGTTCCCAATTTTAATTGGTTCTGAAACAAACATTTTAAAATAATTGTTTCTTCTTCTCTCTATGTAAATAGGTACTAAATCGCATTTATATTTTTTAATTAACTGTGCGGGTATAGTTGTTGTACTAGCTGGTTTACCAAAAAAATTAATTTTCATACCTTCTCTAACTCTTTGGTCTATCATTAGAGCTACTGAGTTACCTTTTTTTAAATTTTCAATAATCTGTCTTGTGCCCGATCTTCCTTTTTTAATTTGATTTTTGCATATAAAATTTTCTCTTATTTCTTCCATTGTTTTGTTAAGGAATAAGTTATTCAACGGTCTATAAATAGCACATAAATTTATACCAGCTTTTTCTATTTGGAGCGCCATCAACTCAAAATTATTGAAATGACCAGATATAAAAACGACTCGTTTTTTTTCTTTTTTAATTTTATTAAGGTTCTCAAGACCATCTATTTCTATAAATTTATTTAATTGGTTATTTCTAAATCCTTTGAGAAAAGGATATTCAGCAAGTATTCTTCCATAGTTTCCATATATCTTCCTGATAATCTTACTGTAATTTTTTTTGTCCACAATGCCGGATTGTTCCAAATTATTTTCAATCAATTTTTTTGATCTAAATATCGGCCCAAACAAGCGTCCAATAAAATATCCCAAATTGGATCCATTCTTATAACCAATTATAATTAATATAAAAAAAAATAATTTTATTAAAATAAATTCAATTAAATAAAAAAACTTCCTCATAATTTCTTTAATAAAAAATTTTTAAATTCTTTTTCTTTTTCAATTTTTAATTCTATTTTAAGAAATTGGATATTTTTTTTTTGTATATTTGATAATCGATTGTAGTCTTTCTCTGTTGTTATAATTTTCAATTTATTCCTCATAGCTATATTTTTTATATTATTTATATCAGAACTTTTATATTTATAATGGTCAGGAAAAGTCATGAATTTTTTTATCTTAAAATTATATTTTTTTAATGTTTGTTGAAATTCCAAAGGATTACCTATGCCTGAAAAAATTAGAAAGTTATTTTTAAATTTAAAAGACTTAAGATTTTTAGGAGAGTATTTCGCTTTAAATATTTTTAAATTTGGATTTAATTTCTTTAAAGTTTTTTCGAAACTTTTATTATTTTTTTCACCATTAAGAAATGCAACATCATAATTTAAAATATTTTTAACTCTTTCCCTTAATGGCCCAGCAGGCAAAACTAGTCCATTTCCAACTAGCTCTGAACTATTAAAGCAAGCAATCGAAATATCATAATTTAAACTTTTATCTTGTAAACCATCATCTAAAATAGCTAATTGGTATTTTTTTTGTTCAGCAATTTTAAGCGCGATATCTCTAAAACTTAAACAAATTAGATTTCCATATTTTGATAAAATATTTTGTTCATCAATTTGATCAATATATTTTTTCTTTATAAACACAGTTTTAAACTTATATTTTAAAATATCGTTTATTTTTAAAACTAAAGGTGTTTTTTCCTGTTCCGCCTAAATAAATATTTCCAACACAGATTGTTTTTATTTTGAAAAATTTTTTAAAAGTTAAAGATTTAAAAAAAATTAAAAATAATTGTTATGAAACTAAATGGTAAGAGCAATAATGATATAAAATTGAAACTATCCCAAAAAATGGGTCTTTTTACTTTCATTATAAATAATTTTTAATTTCTTTAACGTTATTTTTAAAAATTTTAGCCCCTAAATAATTAATTTTATTAAGTTTTCTATTTGATATTTTGTAATTATGATTTTTTTTAAATACTTTTGCCATTTGATCAAAATTTTTAACCTCTGAGGATATTTTTAAACTTTTTAATTCCTTATATATTTCTTTAAAATTATTTACTTTTTTTCCATGCATCACATAATTACCCATTCTTACAGCTTCTAATGGATTTTGTCCTCCATGGTTTACCATAGACCCTCCGATAAATGTTACATTTGAAAGCCCTAAAAAATTTGACATTTCTCCGTAAGTATCAACGATGTATACATCACAATCAGTTGAAGGCTTAAGTCCACTTGATCTCTCAATAACTATTAGTTTTAATTTTTTAAGTTCTTGCTTTATTTCTTCTGATCTATTTATATGTCTTGGAACTAATATTGTAATTAAATTCTTAAAATCTTTCTTTAATTTCAAATGTAATTTTCCTATGATTTTCTCTTCATTATAATGAGTGCTAGCAGCACATAACACTTTTCTATTTTTAAAATACTTTTGGATATTTGTTTTAGAGTTTTGTCTAACATTTTTAAAATACTTTAAATTTCCTATAAATTTAATATTTTTAACTCCCAATTTTTTTAAATAATTTTTTGTTTCTTGATTTTGAGGCAAAGCAATAGTTACTTTATTGAAAATATCCTTTGCAAAGGATGGAAAAATTTGCCATTTTTTAAAACTTTTACTCGTTATCCTAGCATTAATTAAAATCAGAGGAATTTTTCTTGAATTTATTTTTTTATACATATTTGGCCAGATTTCAGAATCTACAAAAATTGCTATTTTTGGTCTCCATTTATCTAAAAAATTATTACATATAAATCCAATATCAAATGGGTAATAAACATGAGTTGTTTTCTTTAATGATTTTTTTTTAATTATTGAAGCAGAACTTACAGTAGAGGATGTAAGTAAAATTCTCTTAATAGATTTATCTTTTTCAAACTCATTTATCAAAGGGAGAATACTCATGATTTCACCAACACTTGAACCATGAAACCATAAAGTAGTATCAGAATTTTTTTTATTATAATAAGAATATTTTTCCAAAATTCTTTTTGAATCCTCTTTTCCATTAGCTATTCTGATAAATAATATAAACGGTGAGATTAAAAAAAAAATGATTCCAAATATATTGTATAAAAAATACATTAATTATTTTTAATCTGCCTTTCATAGAAATTTTTATAAAGTGATGAATTTTTTATTAGCTCATCATGTTTTCCAGATGACTCTACCGATCCTTTATCAATTACATAAATTCTTTCTGAATTGAGAATTGTTGATAGTCTATGTGCAATAACTATGGTTGTTTTATTTTTTGTCAATTCTTCTATTGCCTTTTGTATTTTTTCTTCAGTTTCAGAGTCGAGTGATGATGTTGCTTCATCTAAAAGTATTATTTTGCTGTTTTTCAACAGTGCTCTAGCAATCGAAAGTCTTTGTTTCTCCCCGCCAGACAATTTCACACCATTTTCTCCAATTACTGTCTGGAATTTATCATCTAGTTTTTCTATAAAATCAGTACACATTGATATTTTTGCAGCGCTTAAAATTTCATCATTATTTGCATCTGGTTTTGCGTACTTAATGTTATTAAAAATAGTATCATCAAAAAGAGTGGTATTTTGATCAACTATAGATATTTCTTTTCTTAATGAGTGCAGATTTAAGCTTTTTATTTTTTGATTATCTATTGTGATCTCACCTGAATCAGCATCATAAATTCTTGGTATCAAATTTAATAAAGTAGATTTCCCAGATCCACTATGACCTACTAAAGCTGTCATTTTTTTTTCCAACAATATCGATATTAATATTTTTAAGAACAATATTTTTAAGGTTTGATTTATAACTAAAATTAATATTTTTAAATTCTATGGAAGCATCTTTTATCTCTAATAAATTTCCATTTTCATTAACCAATATTGTATTTTCTTGATCTATAATGGGTAGTATTCTTTTTCCGGCAGACAAACCTTGACCAAAAGCAACATTTACGTTCGCCAAAGATTTAACTGGTTGATATGCTAGCATCATTGCAGCTAAAAAAGAAAAGAAATTATTTATACTCAACTGATCATTCATAATTAATCTACCAGAATAAAAAATTAATATTGCAATCATAATTCCAGTTACAACTTCCATAATAGGTGTTGACCTTATAAATACACTATGAATTTTTATTGTTTTTTCTTTAAGATCATTTACAAATTTTTCTGATCTTTCATTCTCGTAATTTTCTCTTTGGAAGATTTTTATAATTTTATGGTTTTTAAAAAGATCAATTAAATATTTGTTTAAATCACCTGATTTTTCTTGTGCTTCTGTTGCAACTTTTACAATACGTTTACCTAACTTTTTAGCAGTAATTGATGCTATAGGAAGCATTATCAAGGCTATAAGAGAAAGTTTCCAATTTTGAAAAAACATTACAAATAATAAACCAATAAGAGTTAATCCATCTTTAAATAAGTTTAAAACTGCATTACTTAACATTCCAGTTATTTGATTTACATCAAAGTTTAAATTTGAAATATATTTTCCTGAGTGTTTATCTTCAATTTTTTCAGTGTCAGATTTAATAAAAGAAGATAGCATATCAATTTGAATATTCTTTTTTACTTCTTCAGCTGTTTTTATCATCAAAATTTTTGCTAAATATAAAGATATACCTTTGGTAGCAAAAGCTATTATGATTAAAAGTGGAATTACAAAAATTAAAGTTTGATCCTTATTTATAAATATTTTTTCTATTGCAGGATCGAGTAACCATGCTGTTGCAGATGTGGCACCAGCAACCAAAATAGAAAAAAATATAGCAAGAATTATTTTGTTAAGATGTTTTGATGTATAGTCATTATATAATCTTTTTACTATATCAATATTTTTCATTAAGTTAATTTTCCCACCAACAAAATTATTAATATAATAAGACCTAAAAAATTATTGCTTTTAAATTTTGCTAAGCAATCTTCCCCATTTTCAGTTTTTAATTTAAGAGATTGAAAAATTAACAAATGAGTTAAAGGTACTATCAAAGCAATGTAATATAAATAATTAAAATTCATTTTATAACCAACAAGATACAATGATATTAAAAATACAATGTAACAAAACGATATAAATTTTTTTGGGTTATTTTTAAATTTAATCGATGTTGATTTAACTCCAATTATTTCATCATCATTAATATCTTGATATCCATATATTGTGTCGTAACCTAATGTCCAAAATGTGGCTCCTAAATAAAATATAATTGGTATAATAGAAACTTCATTTTGAATGGATATCCATGCCAAAACTAGACCATAATTAAAAGTAATACCTAAAAAAAGTTGAGGCCAGTAAGTTAATCTTTTCATTAATGGATATGTGAAAGCTAATGGCATTGAGAGAAGAGCCATATAAATTGTAAATTTATTAAAATTTATCAAAACTAAAAATGCGATCAAACATAAGATTGCGGCATACATTGCAGCATTAAATACTGAAATTTTTTCTGAAGCGATTGGTCTATTTTTTGTTCTTTCGACTAACTTATCAATTTTTCTATCACTTATATCGTTAACAATACATCCTGCTGATCTCATAAGAACGGATCCGGAAAAAAATAAAAAAGCATAAGTAAAATAAGTATTTAAAGGAAGAGAAAAATCATATGAAATTGTTAAACCCCAAACACATGGCCAAAATAGAAGCATGAAACCAATTGGTTTATTAAGTCTTGTTAATTCAATAAAAATTTTAACCTTTTCAGACATAATTTACTTGTAAATAACAAAGCGTAGATTCATAATCAAACTGATTCGCATGAATATTGATTACACTGTTACCGCATTAATGTTTCCCGCTATTCCTTTAATTATGGCTGTCTATAGTAACAGATTTCATACATTAAGTGGTTTGATAAGAAAAATACACGACGAATATGTTTTTGAAAAGCATACTCCACCAGAGTGGAAGCAGCAGCTAATTAACCTAAATGATAGAGTAAAAAATTTAAGGATTACTATACTTTTTGCAGCATTTGGTTTCTTATTTAATATGCTTACTGTTTTTGCTCTTTATTTGGAGACATATTTTTTAGCTAGAATAATTTTTGGCTCTTGTTGTTTATCGATGATGGTATCAATAATATTTTTTATAAGAGAAATACAAATCTCGACTAGAGCGTTAAGACTTCATCTTTCAGATATGGATGATCAATTTAAGGAATAATAATTGCTGGTCCTGTTAAAACCCTATTTTCTAAATCTATGTGAGCTTGTTTAGCTTCACTTAATTTATATTTTTTAGAAACTTCAATTTTTATTTTCCCTGAGAGAACTGCATCAAAAAAACTAATTTAGCAGATTTTTCTAATTCATCTCTTGTAATTGTATAATGCATTATTGACGGTCTTGTAAAAAAAAGACCTTTTGTATTTATATGTTTTTTGACATCTATAGTGTGAACATATCCAGATGCATTTCCAAATGCTACCATCATCCCTCTAATTTTTAAACATTCTATTGATCCTTCAAAAGTTTTTGCTCCAACACCATCATAGACGACATCTATTCCGTTTTTACCTACTATTTTTTCAACTTCTTCGACAAAATTATGATCTGTATAATTGATAACATGATGGCATCCATTTTTTTTTGCTATTTCAACTTTTTCTTTAGATCCAACCGTTCCAATTACTTCACATCCTAATGCATTAGCCCACTGGCACAATATTTGACCCACACCACCAGCAGCAGCATGAAATAAAACTTTATCTCCTTTTTTTACAGCATATGATCTGTGTAATAAATATTCTGATGTTATGCCTTTTAATAAAATACAAGAAGCTATTTCATCTGAAATACCTTCTGGCACCGTGACTAATTTTTCTTCGGGCATTATTTGTTTTTCCGAGTACCCATTTATTGGAGCAGATGCATGACTTACTCGATCTCCAACTTTAAAAAGACTTACTTCTGATCCAATTTCTTCTACTACTCCAGATGCTTCTAATCCAAGTCCACTAGGTAATTCAATCGGATACAAACCTGTTCGATGGTAAACATCAATATAATTAAGCCCAACTGACAAATTTTTAACTAAAATTTCCTTTGGACCAGGTTTACCAATTTCAATATCCTTGTATTCTAAGACTTCTGGACCTCCAAACTTTTCAAATCTTATAGCTTTCATATTTACTTTACGAAATTACCATTATGGTAATCATCAATTGCTTGAAGTATTTCTTGTTTGGTATTCATGACGAATGGGCCGCCTCTTGCAATCTGTTCTCCTATCGGTTTTCCAGATATTAGTAAAAATTTAGCGTTTGTTAAAGCGTTTACTTTCAAGTTTTCACCTCTAGATAATAAAATTAAAGTAGAGTCTTTAACACTTTCATGTTTATTGTTTCCAATTTCTATCTCACCTTCAATTAAATATATGAATGAATTGTGTGTGGATGGAATTTGATGATTAAAAGTTTTATTTTCATTTAATTCTACATCAAAATAAATTGGATCTACATTGTGTTTTTTTATTGGACCTTCTGAATTTTCAAACTTTCCAGCTATTACTTTTATAAATTTATTTTCATCTTTATGTGTGCTCATTTTATCTGAGTCTATATAATGGTATTCTGGTTTGCTCATCTTTTTGCTAGCAGGCATATTAATCCATAATTGAAAACCATGAAGTTTTCCGTCGTTCATAGCTGGCATTTCAGAATGAATTATTCCACTACCAGTTTTCATCCACTGAACATCTCCTGCAGTCATTTTTCCTTGACCACCTGTACTATCTTTATGTTCGAAACTCCCAGCTAACATGTATGTAACTGTTTCAATTCCTCTATGTGGATGAGGAGGAAAGCCTGCAATATAATCATCTTTATTTTCTGATCCAAATTCATCTAACATCAAAAATGGATCATAATAATTTGGTTCAACACCAATACTTCTTTTTAATTTAACACCTGCACCATCTGATGCTGGTGTTGGATCTATAATTTTTTCTACTTCGATATTTATCATGTTGTTCATATAGGATATATCTAAATTAAATCAAGCAATTCTGATAAATTACTTATTTGTTGGTTAGGTTCAAAATCTAATTTATCAAAAATATTATTATTTCTATTCACCCAAACTGTGTTGTATCCATAATTCCCTGCACCAGAAACATCCCATGTATTAGCACTTAAGAATAAAACTTCATTCTTTTCAATATTATATTTATTTATTGGAAGATCATATACCTTTGAATCTGGTTTAAAAATACCAACTTCTTCTACAGAAAAAATATCATCAAAAATATCTTTTAATTGATTACTAACTACAAGTTCATTTAAAAGGTCAGGTGTGCCATTTGATAGAATTGCTAATTTATAATTTAATTGTTTTAATTTTTTTAAAGCATCCCTTACTTCTGTAAATGGTGAAAGCACTTTATATAAATTTAATAGTTCTGATCTCATTGAATTATCAATATTGTAAAAATTCATAGATTTATCCAAACTATCTTCAGTGATTTGCCAAAAATCTTTGTGTCTTCTCATTAAACTTCTAAGCCAAGTATATTCAAGCTGTGTAGTTCTCCAATAATTAGCAAATCCTTCCCATTTATCTCCTAATTTTTCCTTACATTTTTCAGCTGCAGAATTTACATCAAATAGAGTGCCGTATGCATCAAATATGATTGCTTTAATTTTTTTCATAAATTAATTTAAATGTAATGAGCAATATTAGAATATTTTATCCAGAAAAATTATCAATTAATTTAGAAACTAATTTAACTAAGTCTCAGTCACATTATTTATTGAAAGTAATGAGGATTAAACAAGGAGAGACCTTTTCAGTTTTTAATAAATCTGGGGAATGGAAGTCAATTGTAACTGAAATTTCAAAAAGCAGCTTAAATTTCAAGGTTGTTGAACAATTAAGACAAAAAGATAAAGAGCAAGAAATATGGTTAGCCTTCTCACCCATTAAATCAAATTATTTTAACTTCATGATACAAAAAGCAACTGAGCTTGGAGTAACAAAATTTGTACCAATTATTTCTGAAAGGACAATTGTTAGAAAAGTAAATAATGAGAGATTAAATAAAATAATTATAGAGTCGTGTGAGCAAAGTAATAGAATAAATATTCCTCCAATTGAAAAACCTCAATCATTAGATAAATTCCTGTCTAACAATTCAGATATAAATTTAATTTTTGGAGACTTAAATACGAATAATAAAAAAATTAAAATTTCTAATTCAAAACCAAATTGTCTTTTAATTGGTCCTGAAGGGGATTATTCAGCCGGTGAAATTAAAAAGATTCTAAACTTTAAAGGGTCTCAATCGATAAAACTAAGTGATAACATTTTAAGGTCTGAAACTGCGGTTATATCCGCGTTATCTGTGATTAATTATTTGCAAAATTGATAAATTGTCGCGAATTCTCTAGTATTTTTTATAATATTTTCGATCTATATAGAAAACAAATGAAGAAACTATTTTTTGTTTTTATAGCATTAATTTACTCAGTTGAGGCGTTTGCAAACCAACCAAAAAATTGGCAATTAGGTTTTCAAGAGCCTGCATCGCAAACTATGAGAGATATAGTTTGGTTTCATGACTATATGTTAGTACCAATCATAGTTGCTATAAGTGCGTTTGTTTTATTTTTAATGCTTTATGTGATGGTAAGATTTAGAGCATCTAGAAATCCTAATCCATCTAAAAGAACACATAATGTTTTAGTTGAAATTGTTTGGACATTAGTTCCTTGTTTAATCTTGATCGTGATGGCAGTTCCGTCATTTAAAGTTTTATATTCGCAAGATGCAATTCCTAAAGCTGATGTAACTATAAAAGCAATTGGATATCAATGGTATTGGGGATACGAGTACCCAGATGAAAATATAATTTTTGATTCTTATATGATCGAAGAGAAGGATTTAAAAGAAGGTCAGCCAAGATTGTTAGCAACTGATAATGTAGTCGTCGTTCCAGTAAATAAAGTAGTTAAAGTTTTAATTACAGCAAATGATGTGCTTCATGCATGGGCATTACCAGCATTTGGAGTTAAAAGGGATGCGATGCCAGGAAGAGTAAATGAAACTTGGTTCAAAGCTGAAAAAGTTGGGACTTATTACGGACAATGTTCTGAGTTATGTGGAATTAAACATGCTTTTATGCCAATTGAAGTTAAAGTAGTTTCAGAAGAAGATTACCAAATTTGGCTTTCAGAGGCGAAGATAAAATTTGCAAAAGATGAAAATTTAATTAATAAAAAACTAGTAGCGAGTAAATAAAAATGAGTTCAGAGGCAGCACATATTCACGATCATCATACTCCAACAGGTTGGAAGAGATGGGCATATTCTACAAATCATAAAGATATTGGAACAATGTATTTAATTTTTGCAATTATTGCAGGAGTTATTGGAACAGCTTTCTCAGTTTTGATGAGAATGGAATTAATGCATCCTGGTGATGATGTTTTAGGTGGTAACTACCATCTTTATAATGTTTTGGTTACAGGTCATGGATTAATAATGATTTTCTTTATGGTCATGCCAGCGATGATTGGTGGCTTTGGAAACTGGTTCGTGCCGATAATGATTGGAGCACCAGATATGGCATTTCCAAGGATGAATAATATTTCTTTTTGGTTATTGCCTGTTGCATTTATTTTATTACTTTCATCAATTTTTGTTGATGGACCTCCAGGTGCACAAGGTGTCGGTGGTGGCTGGACGATTTATCCACCTCTATCTTCTACTGCAGGTCAACCAGGTCCAGCAATGGATTTAGCAATTTTGAGTTTACACGTCGCAGGAGCTTCTTCAATTTTAGGAGCAGTTAATTTTATTACAACTATTTTAAATATGAGAACTCCTGGAATGACTTTGCATAAGATGCCATTATTTGCAT
Source organism: uncultured Pelagibacteraceae bacterium (assembly GCA_902517745.1). GTDB lineage: Bacteria > Pseudomonadota > Alphaproteobacteria > Pelagibacterales > Pelagibacteraceae > Pelagibacter. The sequence continues at coordinate 29,637 of CABYDS010000003.1, read as the reverse complement.
GGTCAATATTAGTAACAGCATTTTTATTATTACTTTCGTTACCAGTATTAGCGGGAGCAATAACTATGCTTCTAACAGATAGAAATTTCGGTACAGCATTTTTTGATGCACAAACAGGTGGAGACCCAACATTATTTCAGCATTTATTTTGGTTTTTTGGCCATCCAGAAGTTTACATTTTAATCTTACCAGGATTTGGAATGATCAGTCATATAGTGTCTACTTTTTCAAAGAAGCCAGTTTTTGGATATTTAGGTATGGCTTATGCGATGGTAGCAATTGGAATAGTAGGATTTGTTGTTTGGGCTCACCACATGTACACAGTTGGTTTAGATACTGATACTAAAGCGTATTTCTTAGCAGCAACAATGATCATCGCTGTTCCAACAGGAATTAAAATATTTTCATGGATAGCTACAATGTGGGGAGGATCTATATCATTTAAAACTCCAATGGTTTGGGCTTTAGGATTTATATTTTTATTTACAGTTGGAGGAGTAACTGGCGTTGTTCTAGCAAATGCTGGGGTAGATACTGCATTGCATGATACTTATTATGTTGTAGCTCACTTCCACTATGTATTATCTTTGGGAGCAGTTTTTGCAATATTTGCAGGCTTCTATTATTGGTTTGGTAAAATGTCAGGTTATGAATATTCTGAGTGGATGGGTCAGCTTCATTTTTGGTTAACTTTCATAGGTGTAAATTTAGTTTTCTTTCCACAACATTTCTTAGGATTGGCTGGAATGCCTAGAAGATACGCTGATTATCCGGATGCATTTGCTGATTGGAATTATATCTCTTCAATCGGTTCATATATTTCTGTAGTTGGCTTAGTGGTATTTTTCGCTAATTTAATCTACGCTTTTGTAAAGAAGAAAAAAGCAGCACAAAACCCATGGGGAGAAGGGGCCACAACATTAGAGTGGACAGTTCCATCACCACCGAATTTTCATACTTTTGATGAATTACCAAAGTTTGAAGATTATGATGGTACTGAAAAATCTAGTAGTTAGTAACGTCTTAAGATATAAAAATTAAAATGGCTACGACGTATTCTAAAGTAAAAAAATCATATTACGAATTAGGTATAATTCCTGAATTATTAAAGTTAATGAAACCAAGGGTAATGTCTCTTGTTATCTTCACTTGTGCAGTTGGTCTATTAACAGCTCCTACTTCAGTTTCGTTTCAACAATCAGTTATTGGGATATTAATTGTAGCCTTTGGAGCTGGAGCAGCAGGAGCACTTAACATGTGGTATGAAGCTGACTTAGATAAATTAATGTCTAGAACTTGTTTGCGTCCAATTCCAAGAGGAAAGCTAAACAGAAACCAAGCATTATATTTTGGAACATTTCTGTCAGTTATTTCAGTTGTAAGCTTATACTTTGTTACTAATGCTTTATCAGCATTTCTATTATTGTTTACAATATTATTTTACGTATTTGTTTATACAATCTGGTTAAAAAGAAAAACCCCACAAAATATTGTTATAGGTGGAGCATCAGGAGCTTTACCACCAGTAATTGGATGGGCAATAGCAACAAATTCTATTTCGTTGGAGTCGATTGCTTTTTTCTTAATAATTTTCTTTTGGACACCATCACACTTTTGGGCATTAAGTTTGTACAAAGCTGATGATTATAAAAAAGCAGGCATTCCAATGCTTCCAGTAACTAATGGAATTCAGGATACTAAAAAGAACATTCTAATTTATTCTTTTCTAATGATACCAACAATTGTTTTCCCATATTACATTGGATTTGTTGGTGAAGTATTCTTAACACTTAGCTTACTACTTACATTTTATTATAATTTAATTTGTTTCCAGCTTTACAATTATAAAGTTGGAAAATTTAACATAAAGAAAGCTAGACATATTTTCAGCTATTCAATTATTTACTTATTTTTAATATTTGTTTTTTTTTTAGTGGATAAAGTTTTATGATAGTCAAAGATCAAAAATTAAAAAAGAAAAATTTATGGACAGCAGTTGGTTTGGTTGCATTTATAGTTTTCTTATTCATTTTCACACTATTTAATATTGGAGTATTTGAAAGACCTCTATGATTAAAAAAAATACTTTAACTCCACTAATTCTAGCAGGAATTTTTGTCTTTATGTTGGGATTATCTTTTGCGGCTGTGCCTTTGTATGATTTATTTTGCAGAGTAACTGGCTTTGGTGGAACAACACAAATATCCAAAGAGGCTCCTAATATAGTTTTAGATAAAAAAATAAATGTAAGATTAGATACCAACGTTAACAGTGCTCTTGATTGGAATTTTGATGTTGATCAAAAAACAATGGATGTTCAGCCAGGCAAGGTATACAGAATTAAATTTGAAGTGGAAAACACGGGAGATGAAATTTCATCTGCTGTAGCTACATATAATGTTTCTCCATCATCATTTGGAGCATATTTTAATAAATTAGGCTGTTTTTGCTTTGAAAAACAAACATTAGATCCGGGGGAAAAGGCAAGTTACACCCTAGTTTTTTACCTAGATCCAGAATTAGTAAATGATCCAAAAACATCTAGAGTTGAAGATGTTACTATGTCATATACTTTTTTCTCATCTGAATATTATAAAAACGAAAAAAAAGAGAGTTAAAATAAATGTCTGCATCAGGTCAAAAACATGATTATCATTTAGTTGACCCTAGTCCTTGGCCTTTAGCTACATCTATAGCAACACTAGTTACAGCTGTTGGATCTGTTTATTATTTTCACAGTAAAGTTATGTGGGCAATGGTTTTAGGTTTTTTACTTATAATTTATTGTGCCTTTATGTGGTTTAGAGATGTTGTAATTGAAGCTGAACACAAAGGCCATCATACACCTGTTGTTCAAATTCATCACAGATATGGAATGACATTATTTATTGCTTCTGAGGTAATGTTTTTTGTTGCATGGTTTTGGGCATACTTTGATGCAAGTTTGTTTCCAAATGAATTCATGGGAAATGTATGGCCACCAAAAGATATTGAAACTTTTGATCCATGGGACATCCCACTTATAAATACTCTTGTCCTACTTTTATCTGGTACAACAGTTACTTGGGCACACCATTCTTTATTAGAGGATGATAGAAAAGGATTTATAAATGGTCTAATCTGTACAGTAATTTTAGGAGCATTCTTTACGTTATTGCAAATATACGAATACCAACACGCTACATTTAGTTTTTCAGGTCACATTTATGGAGCTACATTCTATATGGCCACAGGGTTTCATGGTTTCCACGTTTTAGTTGGGACTATTTTCTTAGCGGTTTGCTTATGGAGAGGTAAATTAGGACATTTTACTAAAGAACATCACTTTGGTTTCGAGGCTGCTGCTTGGTACTGGCACTTTGTTGACGTTGTCTGGTTGTTCTTATTTGCAGCTATTTACATTTGGGGAAGTTAATAGTTCTTGAAAAATAAGCTATCTTTTTCAATCTTTGTATACTTTTTTATTTTAGTTTTTTTGGCATTAGGTACTTGGCAAATTATAAGACTAAACTGGAAGCTTGATTTAATAAATTCAATCGACCAATCTTTAAAAAGAGATCCAGTAGAATTTAATGGAAGTAATCCAATTAACTTTAAAAAAATCAAATTTGAGGGAATATTAGATAATTCAAAAATAATTTATTTATATTCCTTAAATGAAAAAGGAGAGCCAGGATTTGACATTATAAATCCAGTTAGCATTAACAATAAAAGCTATTTAATAAATCGGGGTTGGGTTCCAAGAGATTTTAAATCTAAAAAGTATGTTTCAAATGAAAGTAAATTTGAGGGAGTTTTAAAATTAAAAAGCAAATTTAATTATTTCAAGCCAGATAATGACGTAAATAAGAATTATTGGTTCACGCTTAAAGATGAAGATTTATTGACCTATACAGGTAAAGAATTTTCTCCATTCATTATCAACAATATTAGCAATCAGGAAGGAATTTATCCTCAGTCAAAACAAATTGGAGCCAATATTTCAAACAACCACTTAAAGTATGCTCTTACATGGTTTTCATTAGCTGTTTCCATTTTTTTAATATATTTATATTTTAGAAAAAAAAATTACTGATGGAATATATAAGCACTAGAAATAATTCAGATCATTTTTCATTTAAAAATGTATTTCTGAAAGGCTTAGCTGATGATGGAGGCCTTTTTGTGCCAAAGTCAATCAAACCATTTAGTAAAGATGAACTAAACAAACTAAGTAGTTTTAATTACAATGAATTAGCAGCCGAAATAATATTCCCATTTATCGGTGATTTTATGACTAAGGAAGAGTTAATTTCCACAGTATCAAAATCTTACTCAAATTTTAGAGCAGAAGATGTTGTAAAAATCTCTGATTTAGGGAATTTAAAAGTCTTAGAACTCTATCATGGCCCAACTCTTGCTTTTAAAGATATTGCAATGCAATTAATAGGAAATTTTTATCAATTTCATTTAGCAAATGAGCAAAAAAAAATTAATATTATTGTAGCAACTTCTGGAGACACAGGTGCAGCTGCTATTGATGCTTTAAAAGGCAAAAAGAATTTAAATGTTTTTGTATTACATCCAAATAACAGGATTTCACCAGTACAAAGAAGACTGATGACAATCCATGAAGAAAAAAATGTGTTCAATATTGCTATTGAGGGAAATTTTGATGACTGTCAAAATCTAGTTAAATCAATGTTTAATGATGAAAAATTTTCTAGCTCAATAAATATGTCAGGTGTTAATTCGATTAATTGGGCAAGAATTGTTGCTCAAGCTGTTTATTATTTTTATGCTTATTTTAAAATAGGTAATGGACAGCCTTTGTCTTTTTCTGTCCCGACTGGAAATTTTGGAGATATTTATGCTGGTTATTTAGCAAAGAAACTTGGACTTCCAGTTGATAAACTTATTGTAGCTACTAACAAAAATGACATCCTTCATAGAGCAATTTCTGGTGGGGATTATTCTCAAAAGAAAGTTGAGGAAACAAATACTCCTAGCATGGATATTCAGATAGCAAGTAACTTTGAAAGACTTTTATATGATGTAAAAGACTGTAATTCAGATCTTACGAAAGATGTAATGATTAGAATAAAAAATAATACTTATCAAATCGATAATAGTGACTTAGATGAAATAAAAAAGAATTTTACATCTGAAATGTTAGATGAAAACGAAACTATCCAAATGATAAAAGATATAAACAAAGAATATAAAGTTGTAGTTGATCCACACACTGCAGTTGGAATTGGTGCTGCAAAAAAACTTGGGCTAGAACAAAATTGTGTTGTTTTATCTACAGCACACCCATGTAAGTTTCCAAAAGCAATAGAAGATGCAACCTCAAAAACTGAAGAATTACCAGATAGTCTTAAGTATGTTTATGATAGAGAAGAAAAATTTGAGGTTATCTCAAATGATATAAATAAAGTTAAAGATTACGTAATTAACTCAATATGAAATTAAAAATAAAAGATCAAATTCCAGACATAGAAATTTTCCATCTAATAGATGGTGAACCACAAACTAGTAAAATTAGAGATATTTTAGGAAATGGCAAAGTAGTTTTGTTTGGATTACCTGGCGCTTTTACTTCAACTTGTTCAAAACTCCATCTTCCTGGCTATGTAGCTAATGCTGATAAAATAAAAGCTAAAGGAATAGATAATATATTTTGTTTATCTGTAAATGATCCATTTGTTATGAATGCTTGGGGAGAAGCAAACAATGCAGCTGGTAAAATTACAATGTTATCAGATCCATATCTATTGTTTACAAAAGCCATCGGTGCTGAAGTAGATAGAAATTCAAAAGGAATGGGTATTCGTTCAAATCGTTATGCAATGGTTATTGAAAACTTAGAAGTGATTAATGTTCAAGTTGAGAAAGAGACTAAGCAATGCGGTTTATCTTCTGCAGAAGGTGTTATAGATTTATTATAATTATTAGGGCAGTTCTGTTGCAAGGTGCACCTATATTGCGACAGAGGACCTTGCCAATAAATCAACTTCATTATTAAGTTTGTCCGTTGAATGTGCTTTTACCCAACTCCATTTAATATCAAAAGTATTTGATAGGTTATCTAATTCAGTCCAAAGTTCTTTATTCTTAACTTCTTTTTTATTAGCTGTTTTCCAACCATTTTTTTTCCAATTATGAATCCATTCAGTTATTCCAGATTTTACATATTTAGAGTCAGTGAATATTTGAACCTTGCTTCCTTTTGGAATTTTTTTTAAAGCTTTAATGGGGGCAAGCAATTCCATTTGATTATTTGTTGTTTCTTTTTTGCTTCCTTTAATTTGAGTTTTCTTTCCATTTTCAATGATGATTGCTGCCCAGCCGCCATTTCCTGGATTTCCAATGCATGAACCATCTGTGTAGATTTTAATCATCATGAATAATCCTTAAATGAACTTAAATTTCTATGAAGGTTTAATTTATCTATATACTCCTTTGGATCTTTAATTTTAATAATAGCTTGTTTGGGAGTATTTAAATAATCATAAGATCTAGTCAAAAGATATCTTAAAGCCGATCCTCTACATAGTGTATTTAAATTTCTTTTTTCAATTTCACTTAATTTTCTAACAGATTGGTAGCCCTTTAATAAATTTGAAGATCTTTTTTTATCTAATACAAATTTTTTATTTTTCTTTTTAAAGCATAAAGCATTAATGCAGGTTGCTAATTCATAAGATAGAAAATCATTAGCTGAAAAATAAAAATCTATGAATCCATGAAATTTGCCTTTATTGAAAAAAATATTATCAATAAATAGATCGCTATGAATTATTCCATTTGGCATTTTTTTAGGCCATTTTCTTTTGATATCTTTCAAATCATCTTTCATTAAATCTTTTAGGTTTTTAGATAATTTATTAATTTTATTGTCTATTTTATTTAGAATTGATCCCCATGAATTTATCGATAGAGAATTTTTTCTATATAATTTCAATTTTTTTGAAGCTTTATGAAGAAGTGCAGCATTTTTTCCAACAATAAAACAATCTTTGTTATTTAGTTGATCTTTATCTTTTCCTTCCAAGAAACTGACAATACATGCCTTTTTACTTTTTAAATTAAATAAATATTTGCCTTTTTTGTCTTTTATAGGAACTGGACATTTTACTTTTAATCTAGATAGACCAGACATAAGATTAACAAAAAATGGAAGATCTTTTTTCTGAACTCTTTTTTCGTAAATAGTTAAAATATATTTATTTTTCTTTGTCTTCAAAAGGAAGTTGGTATTCTCGATACCTTTTTTTATGCCTGAATAATTTATAATTTTCCCAATATTATATTTTTTCTCAATAAATTTTATCTGCTTATTATTAATTTTAGTGTAAACAGCCATTAATTTAATTTTCCAGGAATTTTAAAAATTATATTTTCCCTTACGATTTCAACTTCTTTAATGTTTACTGTAAATTGATTTTTTAACTCTGCTATAAATTTTTCAACAAGTATTTCTGGCGCCGAAGCACCTGATGAAATTCCAATTGTGTTACATTCTTTAATCTTATCTATTGGCACTGGACTTTCTGAGTGTATTAACTCAGCAGAATTGCAACCAGAGTTTTTAGCAACCTCGACTAATCTTACAGAGTTAGATGAATTTCTACTTCCTATTACAAAAAACATATCACATTTATCTGCTATTTCTTTAACTGCTGATTGCCTATTTGTTGTTGCATAACATATGTCGTCTTTTTTGGGCTCTTTAATATCTGGGAATTTAGATTTTAGAGCTGCAATTATATCTTTGGTATCATCTACAGATAGTGTTGTTTGAGTTATGAAAGACAGCTGTTTATTTGAGATATTTTCATACTTATTTGCATCCTCAATATTTTCAATCAAATCTATTGAACCTTTTGGTAATTGACCCATAGTTCCTATGACTTCTGGATGGTTTTTGTGTCCTATTAATAATATATGATGTCCTTGTTTATTTAAGTTTTCCGCTTCTCTATGAACTTTTGATACTAGAGGACATGTTGCATCTACAAACATCATATTTAAATTAGAAGCTTCCTCTGGAACAGATTTTGGAACCCCATGCGCTGAGAAAATAACTGGTCTAGACTTATCTTTGATTTCATCTAATTCTTCAACAAATATTGCACCTAACTTTTTTAACCCTTCTACAACATGTTTGTTATGAACAATTTCGTGTCTCACATAAACAGGGGCACCAAATTTATCTATACTTTTTTTTACAATCTCAATTGCTCTATCAACTCCCGCACAAAATCCTCTTGGTGCAGCTAAATAAATTTTTAAATTTTTGTTACTCATTTTCATCCTTTTTAAAAAATGGAATTAAAAATACTATACAAGCAATAAAAAAAAATAAGCTTCCAAACATGGCCCAAAAACTTCCTACACTTGAAATGATGAAACCAATTGAAGATATAATAAACAATATCCATCCAATTAGATTTATAGTTTTATTTTTCATTTTTTTTTCTACCATGAATTCAAGTAAAATATGAGGAAAGGTCAATGAAGCCAATCCAACAAATATTATTTTAATAATACTCTCATCTATACCAAATTTTTCTGAAATAAAATAAAAAACAATCAAATACATTATTGCTGTAATGACTGTAAGTGGAATAATTTTTCGTAAAAAAATAGGAAATCCTTTCATCAAATTTTTATTTATCTCACTAATTAAACTTAGTGAATGTCTAATAGAATGAAGAAAGCAGAAATAAATAGTGAAAGCCAATATAGGGTTAAAAAAATAATTTAAAATAATTATTGAAAAACTATCTAAAAAAAGAATTGATCTTAAATCATTATTATTACCTCTATATATAACTAAATTACTTAGCACCGATAATATAACTAAAGGAATTAAAAAATTATTAGCCACAATATTTTCGTCTATTGAAAAATTTAACATTTTAAAAATTTCGATAGTCTCGGTTTTATGAAATAGCAAGGGTGCTGAAATAACTAATGATCCTTTAATAAAATAAAAAATTTCTAAAAAATTAACATTTTTTGTTTTGATAAAGTCACTATCCTCTTTGCCAAAATGATATGCTGCAAATATTAAAAAAAAGCGAAAGCAACAATATTGGACTTAAAATCCAGATTAAAATAACAAAAATAGCAATACCTATATAAGTAATATAGAATACTTCTGTATTTTTAATTTTATAAATTTTTAAAAGTTTTTTACCTTTTTCATGATCCAGAGCACCATGAGAGATGCCAATTGTAAGAATTAAAAAAAAACTAAAAAGTATAAACGAATTATCTCTCAATACCTCAAAGGCAGAAAAAAAAATACAGATATTAAAAAAAATAATAGAATGAAAAAAATTTATTTTGTTGATCATTATTTAAATACAGCTTTAATAAAAATCCATTTTGGCATCTTTAATATAATGGATAAGTCCTCGAAAATATTACTTTTATTGGAAAGAAAATTTATTACTGTTTTTGAATTGCTTTTAAACATTTTGAAGAAAATATTTGGCATGATCTCTGGCTTTTCAGCTAGGACTTTCAAAAAAACATTATCTAAAAACTTATACTTATTTTTTATATTGAAAGTTCTAGTTTGGGTTATTTTATCAATGTTTTGGGTAATATATTCTGCCTGTTCTTGAATATTTAGGAAAGTATAGCCAGTGCTTAAACGTGTCATACCTCCAGCAGTTCCAATATTAATCATATTTTTATCGTTTTTAAATTTTGGATAAAATAATGGTATAGCCCCAACTTCTTTATAATTAATTTTATATTTTTTTAATTTTAAAGTGTTTTCGATGTATTCAGTAATTTGTTTATCATAATCTTTTTCACTACCATCTTCCATTTTTGAAAGCCACGTAGTTTCGATTAAAGCTGATTTTTTTGAATAGGGTAGTGTATAGAAAAAATGTACACTTTTTTTTTGATCACAATCAAAGTCCATCAAATTCATTATTTGATCATCAAAAAAATCTTTTTCAGTTTCAATCTCAACGCCTTGGAAGTGTTGCCATAAATTAGAATCTTTGCTTTCAAGATTTGGTAAACTGTTAAATAAAATTGCTTTTTCAGTATTTACTTCACTAATATCTTTAAAGAATTGAATATTAGGATTTTTATTGATTTTATTTAAAATCTTTTTGTAGAATAGTCCACTATCAATACTTTCATAAGGAGTTTCTTTACAATCTTTATATTCAACATTTCCTTTAAAATTGATTGTATAATCTTTCCATCTTTTTTTTACACAGTCATCAAACTTGTGAGGTACAGTTTTCCAGTATGACCAAGTTTTATCTCTTTTATATTCATCTCTTTTTTCAATAATTGCTAAAGTCTTTTTTTTAAGTTTATCGTGATACTCTAACTCGTAAGCCAATGTTAAGCCTGCACAGCCGCCTCCAATAATTATGTAATCAAAATCTTTCATTATACTCAATGTCTTGCATGATTATCTCATGCTCTTTTATTGTAAGTTTTTTATCTTCTTTTACAAAATATAATTTAATCAAATCACCAATAGATAGCACTGTATGAAAGACTTTTCTAAAATTGTTTACATAAATTTTTCCTGATTTATTATAATTTTCTAAGTTTCCTTTTTTTAAGATTTCTTTTCCAATTTGTCTATATACTCTTCTAGCAACCAAAATCGAAAATCTTAAAAAGAATGGAATTTTTTTAATTGATATAAAAGAATTATTATAAAACTTGTCAGCAATTTTTAGAATTCTTTTAATTTCATCAAAATTTTTTTTTATATAAAACCTATTATTGCTTTCATCTTCAATAACATCTCTTGAAATATTAGTTAATTGCATTGCAATACCCAAGTCAATTGCCCCTAAAAGTGCTGATCTTTCTTTGACATTTAAAATTTTTGCCATCATTAATCCAACTGTTCCAGCCACTCTATATGAATAAACATATAGATCTTTGTCAGTATTGATTTCTACTTTTGATTTTAAATCAGCCTCGACGCCATCAAATAAATCATCAATTATTTTCAGCGATATTTCAAATTTATTTATTAAAGCCCACATGTTTTTAATTATTTGATTATTTTCATTTTTCAATTTGAAATCTTGTTTGAAAGTATTAAAATTTTTTAATTTCGTATCAAGATCACCTTTTTCATCTGCTAAATTGTCTATGTATCTACAAAAATCATACAAATTAGAACATTCAGAGTAGACTTGTTTCGGCAAAAAGAAGCCTGCCCAATTAAAAGATTTAGCATATATCGATAAATAACTTTGTTCATTCATTACAAAATTTTATCTAAGACCTTTGCGGATGATAGGACACCTGGTACACCAGCTCCAGGATGAGTGCCCGCTCCAACAAAATATAAACCATCATAAACCTCAGATTTATTATGAAATCTAAAGTATGCTGATTGAGAAAATTTGGGCTGAATTGAAAAACCAGAGCCGTATTTTGTATTTAATTCATTCTCAAAATAATCAGGAGTTAAATAAAAATCATCTACAATATTTTCTCTTAAATTAGGTAATAAACTTTTTTCCATTTTATCTATTACAAGTTTTTTTAGATTTTCACCTTCTACTGACCAGTCTATTCCTGACTTATTATTAGGTACAGGCACTAATACATAAAAGCAATCATGATCTTTTGGTGCCATACTCGAATCTGTTGCAGTAGGTCTATGTAGGTAATAGCTTATATCGTTATTTAATTTTTTATTTACAAATATATCATCCAAGTGTTCTTTGTATTTGTCGCCAAACTTTATAGTATGATGTTCAACATTTTCATATTTTTTCTTCGTTCCAAAGTAATAAACAAACAATCCCATTGAATATTCCATTCTATTTATCTTCCAATTAAATAAGGTGTTATATTTTTGATTATTTAGCATTTTGGAATAAACACCGGGAGGATCTGCATTACAAACTACGTTATCTGCTTTAATTTCCTCATCTTCACTTGTCACAACCCCGACAACTCTTTTATTTTCTGTAAGCAAGTTTTTAACTTCTTTACCTTTAATAATTGCAACATCTTCCTCTAACATCAATTTCTCAAATCCTTTTATGATTTGTCCTGTTCCACCCATAGAATAATGAATTCCCCATTTTTTTTTCTAAATATAAAATTAATCCATATATAGAGGTTGTAGTAAAAGGGTTCCCACCTACCAATAATGGGTGCATACTAAATAGCCTTCTTAGTTTTTCATTTTCAATAAAACCACTAACCAAAGAATAAACAGATTTATAACTTTTTAAACTTAGCAAAGCAGGAATTTGCTTAAACATAAATGAAGGTTTATCAAATGGCACATCTGATAATTCTGAATAACCCTTATCAAATATTTTTTTTGTAAATTTAAGTAAATTTCTGTAACCCATGACATCTTTATGATTAATTATTGCAATTTGCTCTTCCATTTTCTTTTCATCAGCTGAATAATCAAAATGGCTTCCATCTTCGAAAACAAATCTGTACCAAGTATCCAAATCTTTTATTTTTATGTAATCATCTGGATTTTTATTAAAAAGTTTAAAAATTTCATAAATTAAATAAGGAGCGGTTATTACAGTTGGTCCACCATCATAAGTGAACCCATTACTTTTAAATACTCTCGCTCTTCCACCTAAATCTTTTTGTTTTTCAATTAAAGTGACTTTATGACCTTTTGCCCGGAGTCTAAGAGCTGCTGCTATGCCACCAAAACCTGATCCAATTACAATTGAATTCATATTCCTTAATTTACATTATTTTTATAAAATTTGATAAACTATCTTAGTTTAAGAACTGATTTTCTTTAATTCTGTCTTTGTTTCTTCAAGATTTTTATTAAACAAATTGTCAAGTTTAGACTTATCAACAGATTTTGTGATAATTTTTTTCACTGACTCCACAGCAATGTTAATTGATGTATCTTTAATTTCTTTAATGGCATTATCCTTCATTTGAGAGATTTTAGTTTCTGCTAGACTTTTCTTGAGTTCAGCTGATTTATGAAATTTGTCATTCATTTCAATTACAAATCTTTCAGCTTCATCTTTTGACTGCTGCATAATATTTTCACTCTCAATTTTTGCAGTATCTAGCTTCTTTTGCGCCTCATCCAATAGTCTTTTAGACTCAGCTCGTAGTTTTTCGCTTTCATCAATCTCATTTTTGATATCAGTAATCATTTTGCTTAATAAATTATTAACATTTTGTGGAACTTTTAAATAAATTAGGGCTCCAAAAAATATTACAAAAGATACAGCTACCCAAAATGTTGCATCAAATGCCATTATGTTTTTCCATTTCTTTTTTAGAAAGATCTTCGACTATGGCTGAAAGACTACTTTTGTTTATATCTTCACCAATTAATTGTTTAACTAGATCGGAGGATGTCTCAATTGCAATTTTAGTAACTTTCTCTTGAGAAGTTTTTTTTAATTGGTCTATTTCTTCTTCAGCTTTTATTATTTCTTTTTCGATATCCTTTTCTAAAGATAATCTTTTATTGTTTATTTTGTCCAAAACTTTTTGTCTTTCACTATTAAAGAAGTTTTTCGCCTCAACTTTTGTATCATTGATAATTTTATCAAATTCTTTAACTTTTTTTTCAGTTTCTTCCCTTTGCTTGTCTGCAGTTTCAATATTCTCTAAAATTTGAGATTTTCTGGTTTCAAGATTGTTACTAATCTTTGGTAGTATGAAATTAGATAAAACTATAAACAATAATCCAAAAGTAAGTACTAACCAAAAAATTTGAGATATCCAAAACTCGGGATTAAGCTGGGGCATACCTCCACTTTCAGCGCTTTGAGCGCTATAAGTAAAGATAAGACTTAAAGCTAAAAATTGAAAAATTATCTTTTTCAACATTAATTAAAACGCGAAAAGAATAATTAATGCAACAACTAATCCAAATAAACCGGTCGCTTCCGCTAATGCAAAGCCTAATAGCAAGTTTGGAAACTGTTTTTGAGCTGCAGATGGATTTCTCATTGCACCTGAAAGATAATTTCCAAAAATTATCCCAATACCAACTCCCGCGCCCGCAAGTGCAATTGCTGCTAGTCCCGCTCCTATCATTTTTGCTGCTTCTAATTCCATTATATCCTCCTTATGTTAATTAATGGTGTAAATTTAATGCATCATTCAAATAGATGCATGTTAAAATTGCAAATACATATGCTTGAAGAAAAGCAACTAATATCTCCAAACCTGTTAATGCAACCGAAAAACCTAGTGGTAGCCATCCACCAACAATTCCTAAGCTAACTACAAAACCTCCAAAAACTTTCATCATCGTATGGCCTGCCATCATATTTGCAAACAATCTAACTGATAAACTAATTGGCCTACTTAAGTATGAAATTATTTCTATAACAACTATTAATGGCAATAAAACCATTGGTACTCCACTTGGTACAAAAAGTTTTAGGTATCCAAGTCCATGTTTAATAAATCCAATTATTGTTACTCCTATAAATATAAATGCAGCTAATACAAAAGTTACAATGATGTGACTAGTGACAGTAAAAGAGTATGGTATCATTCCAAACATGTTACAAAATAAAACAAACATGAATAAAGAAAATATGAAAGAAAAGTAAGGCTTAGCTTTCGATCCAGCTGTATCACTTATCATTTTTGAAATAAAAGAGTAACTGAGTTCTGCAAGTAATTGAATTTTATTTGGTATAATCGATCTCTTTGTACCCAAGTTAAAGATAATTAATATTGCTAATGAACTTATGACCATAAACAAACTCGCGTTTGTGAATGAGATATCTATGTTATTTATTTTAATTTCTGGACCAATTCGGTACACATTGAATTGGTACATTGGATTTGCTGCCATTTGCCTTCTATTTTTGCATTTTTTTTGCTGATCTAATAACGTTCATAATTCCAGCTATTACACCAATAAAAAAAAATATTAAAATTAACCAAGGTTTAGTACCAAACCAATTGTCTAAAATAAACCCAATAATTGTCCCAACAGCTACTGCAGATACCAATTCTGTGCTCATTTTGAAGGCTGACCCCATACTTGAGCCTTTATTTCTCTCTTCAGATTTTTTCACTTTATCGGTTTTATTTTTTGCAATTTTTAAGCGAGTTTTAAACTGGTCTTCATCCATTATTAAGCAACCATACTCTCTGCTTTTTGAAGATCTACAGCAACTAGTTGGCTAATTCCTTTTTCTGGCATTGTTACACCATATAGTCTGTCCATTTTAGACATGGTTAAAGCGTGGTGAGTTACAATAATAAATCTTGTAGATGTGATTTTAGTTAGTTCCGTCAAAAGATTGCAGAATCTTGTTACATTCGCATCATCTAGAGGTGCGTCTACTTCATCGAGAACACATATCGGAGCCGGATTAGTAAGAAACACTGCAAAGATTAAAGATAAAGCAGTCAGGGCTTGTTCACCTCCAGATAATAAAGTTATTGATTGTAATCTTTTTCCCGGTGGACTTACCAACATTTCTAATCCTGCATCTAAAGGATCATCAGAGTCTACTAATTCTAGTTTTGCACTACCTCCATTAAATAGTTTGGTATAAACTTCATTGAACTTTCTATTCACTTTTTCAAAAGCATCTAGAAGTCTTTCCCTACCTTTCTGATTGAGTTCAGTAATACTTTCTTTTAACTTTATAATTGCAGTTACTAAATCTTGTCTATCTTTTTCCATTTTCTTAATTTCATCTTCATATTTTGAAGTCTCTTCGTCTGCTCTTAAGTTGACTGAGCCTAATTTTTCTCTTTCCCTTTTTCTTTCATCAAGCAATTCCTCTTGTGTTACTGTATCTGGATATTCAGATACATCTTTTAGGTTTGAAAAATTCAGTATCTCTTCTTCTTTTAAATTAAGTTCTGTTGATACTCTTTCTAGCAAATCATTTCTTCTTTTATTCAAACCATCGATTGTTGCTCCAGAGCTTGCCTTTCGTTCTCTTATTTCAATAGACTCTTCTTTTGTTGTATTAAGATTACTTCTTAATTCGTTAATCTCTTTATCTAGCTCATCTATTAATATTTCATTATCACTTTTTTCTTTTTCAGAAATTCTTAAATTTTCTGATATTTGTCCTTTTCTTTCAGCTTGTGTTTGAGGTTGTTTTTCAAGACTATCTAATTTTTTTTGTTGAGTATCTTTTCTACTATTTAATTCATTAATCATTTTTTCAGAATTTACCAATAAGTTTTTCCAACTTTCTATTTCTTGGTCAATTATTTTAATTCTTTCACTTCTTTTTATTGACTCTTTTTTAATATTTTGATTTGTGCTAAATGCTTCAGCGTATTCTTCTTGTAGACTTTTGATTTCTTCGTTTTTCTTAGTTACTGTTATCGCTAAATCGTTGTCATGCATTTCATTAATTTTCATTTTTAAAAATGAAAGATTTATTTTGCATTCATCTATTAAATTAGTTGCACCATTGATATTGTTCTCTGAGAGCATTTCTTTTGCTTTATCTAACTGCTCACTTGCTAAATCAATAGTCTCTGAGTTCTTTTTTAGAGTATCAAGGTTTAGATTTTCTAGTATTCTCTCTAGCTTATCTTGCTCATCTTTTAATTTTCCTTTTGCATTTACCAAATCTAAACCTGACAATTTTTCAGTTTCATAATATTTTGAATCGACTGTAATTAAATTTTCTTTTTCTTCTCTAAGTCTTTTTTCATTAGAGTTGGCATCAATGATTATGCTTTTTTCTCTAACAATATCTTCATCTATTACACTTAAAGCCTTTCTAATTGATTGAATTTCATCATTAACCCTGTCTTTTTCTTCATCTAAGCTCTTTAACTCTAAATTTAACCTTTGTATTTTTGACAAGTTTTCTTGATTTTTTTCTCTTATAGGATTTACATTCTTATTCTTTTCAATAATCTTCATGCTTAAATTCTCTAATTTATCATTGAAGGACTTAACTTGATCATCAGCCTCATTATTGATCTCGTTTTCTACTTTAATTTCATTATCAATTTCTAAAAGACGTAAATAATATAAACCTGCCTCAACTTTTTTTATTTCTTCTGAAATAGATTTGTATTTTGCAGCCTCTTCAGCTTGCTTTTGCAAATTTGCTAATTGTCTTTCCTGTTGTCTTCTTAATTCATCTGCCCTTTTTAAATTATTTTCTGCCGCGCCTAATCGTAATTCTGCTTCGTGTCTTCTAACATGTAAACCTGCTATACCAGCTGCTTCTTCTAAAATAGCTCTTCGATCTGAAGGTTTTGCCGTAACCAATGCTCCAATTCTACCTTGACTAATAATCGAAGGTGAATGAGCACCTGTTGACAAATCTGCAAAAAACATTTGAGCATCTTTAGCTCTAACTTCTTTCCCATTTATATAAAATTTTGAGCCTTTATCTTTTTCTATTTTTCTTCTTATTTCAATTTCATCGAGCTCATTATATTGTAGAGGACCATCCTTGTTGTCATTTGATAAGCTCACTAAAACTTCTGCAATATTTTTTGATGGTTTGTTTGAAGTTCCAGAAAATATAACGTCTTCCATTCCTGAACCTCTCATACTTTTTGCCGATGTCTCACCCATACACCATCGCAACGACTCCACTATATTTGATTTGCCACAACCGTTTGGGCCAACTATCCCAGTTAAACCTTCTTCAATCAGAAAATTTGTTTTTTCAGCAAAAGACTTAAATCCATTTAGTTGGATTTTTTTAAATTCCATTCACTGACTTATATCAGTTTTTCAATGTATTTTTTTAATTTTTTGTAGTTTGAGTGATTTTCAAACTTTTTTCCGTTAATTATGACTGTAGGAGTAGAATTCACTTTATACTTTTTAACACCTTCGATTCGGTCTTCTAAAATGTGATCCTCTATCTTCTTATCAGCCAAGCACTTATCAAAATCAAGATTATATTCAGTATTATCAATAAATTTTTTCATTGCTTGATTTGCTTCTAATTCATTTTTTCCCTTGATCCACTTATCTTGATTTAAATAAAGGTGATGCAAAATTTCGTGCTCACCATCATTTCTACAATGCGCTAATTTAGTTGCATTAAATGCAATGATATCTAATGGGAAGCTTTTAAATTCTATTGAGATCAATCCTTTATCAATAAAATCCTCTTTTAGTTTAGGATAAATATTTTTATGAAAATTTGCACAAAAACTGCAAGTTAAAGATTCAAAAACCATCAACTTAACTTTAGAGTCTGCACTTCCAACTAAAATTGGTTTAACTTCAGAATTAGCATTAATGAAATTAAAAAAAATTAAAATTGAGACAAGAATTATTTTTTTCATTTTATTTTAAAATGTTTACTTAGCTCTAAAAGTGAGTTTTTTATTTTGTCATTTTTAATATTATTTATGCTCTTTATATGTTTATTTTTTGTCGCATTAATAGCGGTATTTTTATGGCTTTCTTCAATTTTTCCATCAAATGTATTCAATTTAATGTCATCTAAAACATGATAGCCAAAAAAAACATTAATTTTTTTTATTATTTCTTTTTTAGAATACTCAACGTCAACTTCATTTCCCCTCTTTACTAAAATATTTAAACGACTGCCCGATAACTTGTTTGAACTTTTATATGACTTAGGAAAGCTTACTTTAAATAAATCTTTACCTACTAAATATTTCCAATTATCTAAAGTCTCATTATAAATTTTACCTTTTTTGCTAATTATTCTTTTTGCTTCTGTGGGTAAAGTATCTTTAAAAGATCTTAAACCTTGAATGGAATTATATCTCTGCTTAGTATTATATTTTTGACTCATATGAATAATAAAAACATATCAAATAAAATTCTACTTTGGTACGATAATAATAAAAGAATTTTACCTTGGAGAAAAAAAGTTTCTCACAAGCAAAAAGAATATTTTACGTTTGTTAGTGAATTTATGTTGCAGCAAACTCAAGTAAAAACTGTTATTCCTTATTTTAAAAAAATTTGTAAAACAAATTCCAACCTTTCAATCATTGGCAAATGTCGACGAAAAGATCTTAATGAAACATTGGGAAGGACTTGGTTATTATTCAAGAGCAAGAAATTTAAAAAAAAGTGCAATTATAATTGTTAGAGATTTCCATGGTAAGTTGCCAAAATCTTATGAAAAGTTAATAGAATTACCAGGAGTAGGTGAATATACATCTAAAGCAATAATGTCTATAGCATTTAACGTTAAAACTATTCCTTTAGATGGAAATGTAGAGAGAATTCTTAAAAGAACTTTGTATTTAAAAAAGCAGAACGAAATATCTAAAGATTTTTTAATAACAAAAATTAATTTTTTTGGACTGTCCGATCGTGCCAGCGATTACTCACAAGCAATTATGGAAATAGGTGCTTTAATTTGCAAACCAAAAAATCCAAGTTGTAAAGAATGTCCATTAAATAAAAATTGTATATCTTTTAAAAAAAATGATTTTGAGTTAACTAAAATTAATAAAGAAATAAAAACTAAATATTTCGAAGCGACTATTTACAAAAAACATAATAACTACTTATTAGTCAAAAATGATAAATTTAAATTTTTAAAAAATATGCCAATTTTTCCTATGACTGAAGTTCGAGAAAGTAAGTATAATTATTCAAATAATAAAAAAATTAATATAAAATTATCTAATATGGAAATGAAAATTTTGCTAAATAATGCAAAGAGACCTCCAAAGATTAAAAATAAAATATTAATTAAAAAAGACAAATTAAGCTCAGAAATAATTCCATCATTTACCAAAAAAATATTTTATACCATCGCAAAATCTGAATGAAAAAAGTTGCAATTGTTGGAGCTGGCATATCTGGTTTGTATCTTGCAAATGAATTAAACAAAAATACTGAAATAGACTATAAAATCTTTGAAAAAAAAGATTACCTCAATTTAAATGAAGGTTATGGCATTCAACTTTCAGTTAATAGTATTAATTTGTTGAATAAAATAGGATTTAAAAATATTTCAGCATCAGATGTTTATTATCCAACAAAAGTTAATTTTTTCCAGGCTAATAATATTAAAAAGATTTGTGAAATTGATTTAAAGCAATTCAATAATGTAAACGACCGTTACACAACACTTAAAAGATCAACATTAATAAAGTTTTTAATTGGCAATATTCCTGAGGAAAAAATTCAATTTAAAGCCAATATTCAAAATATCGAATATAATGAAAAAATAAAGATTTCTTGGAATAATAAGAATGAAAGTTTCGATTATATAGTAATTGCAGACGGTGTTTTTTCAAAATTAAAATCCCAAATATCCAATAATGATTTAAACCCAATTTTTAATGGGAACATTGCTTTAAGGGCGAATTTAAAACAACATGAAAAAGATAATATTTCTGTATATATGGGGTCAAATTTTCACTATGTAACTTATCCTGTAAATCAAAAACTCGAATACAATTTCGTTGCTATAATTAAAAAGAAGTTAACTACTAAAGAAATTGAAGATAAAAATATTCTTAATTCTGAAACATTTATAAAATCTTTAAAAGACCTTATTTCAAAAAATTCTATTATAAATTTGGAAAATTTAGTAAATTTAAAGTGTTTTCCTGTATTTGTGAGCACTGAATTACCCTCATTAAAATACCAAAATACTTTTTTGAGTGGAGATGCTTTATTTGCTTTTCCACCTTCTTTTGCACAAGGTGCTTCTCAAAGTATTGAAACAGCAAATGGTATTTTTGAAAATATTACAAGTTCAAATAGTATTTATAAAGATAAAGTAAGTAAAATATTACTAGTAAATAAAAGATCAAAATTAAACCATTTTGCCTTCCATTTAACTAATCCAATAATAATATTAATTAGAAATATTGTTTTGAAATTTTTATCAAAAAATAAAAAATTTCTAGAGAGTTATCTTGGAAAAATTTATAGAAATTAAGTAGTTGGCCTTAGTCTTTGCCTCAAATCATCAATTGGTTTGAGTGAATTACCTGATTTATAATACCAAAAAGTCCAACCGTTACAGCTCTCAGCACCTAATATTTGTGCAGCAACTTTATGAATTGATCCTTCTGATTTCCGATATTTTATACTACCATCAATCATAATTTTCGCATTGATTTGTTTTTTTTGATCAAAAATTTCAGTACCAGGTTTAATAATTCCTAATTCAACCAAAGATCCAAATGGCACCCTTGGTTTGGATCTATTATTTTTTATAGTATCTAAATATTCATCTTCTATAATTTTTGTATTTTTAATTCTTTTACTTGCAGCTTCAAAATAGTTTTTTTCTTTTTCTATCCCAAAATAATTTCTACCTAACTTTTTTGAAACTACAGCAGTTGTTCCCGTACCGAGAAACGGGTCCAATATTAAATCACCTTTATTAGACGATGCTAATATAATTCTGTGCAATAAAGACTCTGGCTTTTGCGTTGAGTGAACTTTATTACCATTATTTTTAAGTCTTTCTTTTCCATTACATATAGGTAAATTCCATGTAGATCTCATCTGTAGATCATCGTTTAAACATTTAAGTGATTGATAATTAAAAGTATATTTTGAGCCTTCACTTTTTGATGCCCATATGAGTGTTTCGTGCGCATTCGTAAAACGTGTTCCTCTAAAATTTGGCATAGGGTTATTTTTATTCCAAATCACATCATTTAGTATCCAAAAACCTAAATCTTGCATTTTTGAACCAACTCTAAAAATATTATGATAACTTCCTATGACCCATATAGATCCATTTTTTTTTAAAATTCTTTTACATTCTTTAAGCCATTGAACTGAAAACTCATCATAACTTTTAAAACTATCAAATTTATCCCACGCATCGTCTACAGCATCGACTTTAGATCTATCAGGTCGACTTAATTCTTTTTTCAGTTGAAGGTTGTAAGGTGGATCTGCAAATATCAGATCAAAACTTTCAGCCGGAATTTTTTTTAATTCCTTAATACTATCTCCATTAATAATTTTATTTTTTATGTCTGAAATGATCATTTTATATTTTTGAATTAGACTCCAGTCAGGAGTCTACGTCAACCTGTGATTGAATTTATTGATTGATAATTGTTATGATTATTATTTTAGACTCAATATCTTGTGTATTGGTTGGAAGGTTTTTCTATGAAATCTAGTCACTCCAAATTTTTTAATAGCTTTAATATGATCCTTAGTTCCATAACCTGCATTATTATCCCAGCCGTATTTTTTAAAAGAAAAAGACATCTTTTTCATTAGCTTATCTCTTTCAACTTTAGCAATAATCGATGCGGCTGAAATTTCAGGAATTTTTTCATCACCTTTTACAATAGTTTTAATTACATAATTTTTTAAGTCTGGTGGTTTATTACCATCTATTAAAACTTTTTTAGGTTTCAATTTGAGTTTCTTAATTGCTCTTTTCATTGAAAGTAGGCTAGCATTTAAAATATTAATTTTTTCAATTTCCTTTATTGATGCAGATCCTAACGCCCAAACTGAATTTTTTTTTATATATTTAGCTAAAGATTGCCTCTGAATTTTGTTAAGTTTTTTTGAATCTTTAAGAATTTTTCTATTAATTTCTTTATTTAATATAACAGCCGCTGCATAAACTGGTCCTACAAGGCTTCCTCTTCCAACTTCATCAACACCAGCAATAATTTTTTTCATATAAAATATTATTAAAAATTTAAATCTCTAAACCAGTTTCATCTATTTTTTTTTCTAATTTCTTTAAGATCGGCCCAAGAATATTTTTTTTGCTCTGCTTGTCTTAGCAGATATGCCGGGTGAAAAGTTATCATTGTTAAATATGTTTTATTATTAATTATTACTTCTTTCCATTTTCCTCTTTCTTTAGAAATTTTAATTTTATTCCCGAAGAGCGCTTCCATTGCTGTGCTTCCCATTAAAATAAGTATTTCTGGATTTATAATCGAAATATGTTTTCTTAAATATTCAGAGTATCTATTTATTTCTGATATTTCAGGTTTTCTGTTATTTGGAGGTCTATAATTTACAACATTAGTTATATACACGTTAGTTCTATCTAAATTAATAGCTTTCAACATTTTATTTAAAAGCATTCCTGCATCACCAACAAAAGGTTTTCCTAATTCATCTTCTTTTTGTCCAGGTCCTTCACCTACAATCATTATTTTTGAAGATGAATTTCCATCACTGAAAACAAGATTTTTTGCACTATTTTTTAGTTCACAATCTTCAATCTTTTCTATTTCAACTCTAAGTTTTGCTAATTGATCAGATTTTTCCTCATTAGGAGCATTATTTTTAAATCTATTTATTGGCTCATTGCTAAATTCATACTCAATACCTAGTTCGTTTAATAAATCATTATCAAATATGTCATTTTGATTTTTTTCATTTAAAGTCATAAAGTAAAAAATGTTCTTAAAAATTTTTTGTTTTATAATATTAATTCTATACCAAACAAATCTCTATTCAAAAGCAGCGAATGAAAAAGAATTCAACCAGAAGTATCTATCAAATTATCTTTCAGCATTATTATCATTTGATAACCAGAAAAATAACGATGCTCTTAAGTTTTTTGAAAATTCAAAAATATTAATTCAATCACATGATAGTTTTTTGCAAGAATATGTATTTTCTTTACTTTTGGATGGTCAGGTTAAAAAAGCAATTAAACAAGTAAAATATTCTAATACCTCAATAGGAGGAGATTTTTTCGAAGGAAATTTATTATTAATTTTAGATAGCATTAACAAGAAAAAGTTTAAACAAGCAGCTTTGAAGTTAAAAAAATTGGAAAAGTTCAAAGAGGACGACTCATACAAATTTATAATTTATTCTAGCTTAAAAAGTTACATTGATCTTTTCATATATAAAAAATCTGACATTGTTGAGCAATTTGGAAAATTAGATTTGATAAATATGGCTTTTCAAAATTGTTATTTGAATTCCAAAAAAACTGAGCCTTATTTTTTAAATTTAATTAACGATCCTCAAAGTGATTACTCTAGATATACTTTTTTTTATTTGAGTAACGAAGTGTCTAATAATGACTTTGCAACAGTTGATAATTTTGCTGATACAATAGATCCTTTAAGAAGTAGTTTGCTTATTTCTCAAGTAAAAAAATGGATAGATCAAAAAAAATACACAAAATTAACACAGCATTTTTCATGTCAAAATGAGAATGATATTTTGGCAGAATTCTTTTTCCTTATATCTAATTTTTATTCATCTCAAAGTAGATTTGATTACTCAAACATATATTTAAATATTTCAAATTATTTAAATCCAAAATTTTATTTTAATTTATCATTAATAGCTGAAAACTATCAGTCTAATAATAATTATGATCTAGCAAAAAAAACTTTCGAAAAATTTGATGATAAGGATGAAATATTTTTTTGGTACAAAACAAAGAAGATTGCAAGAATAATAGCAGAGGAAGAAAATTATGATGCAAGTTTGAACTATATATTAAAAAATCTTGAAAAATTTAATAATAAATCGACAAAGATGATTTATGATTTGGCAAATATTTACAAAAACTTTAAAAAATATGATGAGGCTATAAATTATTATACTTTGGCCTTAAAAAATTTGGATAAAAATTCTATGGCTTATGCAGATGTTCTTTATCGCAGAGGTGGAGCGTATGAAAGATTAAAAAATTATGATTTGGCGGATAAGGATTTGCTAAATTCAATTAAAATTAGACCTGACGAACCCTATACACTTAACTATCTCGCTTATAGTTGGTTAGAAAGAGGATATAAAATTGAAGAAGCAATAGAGATGTTAAATCAAGCTTACAAAGGGAAAGAAGAAGACCCTTATATAACAGACTCAGTTGGTTGGGGTTATTATTTGACAGGAAATTATATTGAAGCAGAAAAATATTTAAGAAAAGCTGTTGAATTGTTACCAAGTGATCCTGTTGCAAGTGATCATTATGGAGATGTTCTTTGGCAATTAAATAGAAAAATCCAAGCTAATTATTTTTGGAAAAGTGCTTTAAATAGCGATGAAGCAGACGAAGAATTAAAAATTAAAGTTAAGGAAAAATTATATAATGGATTAAATAATAATTCTTAAATGAAGTTTCATAAAATAAAATCTTTTGCAAAAGTTAACCTAACTTTAAAAATTTTAAATAAATACTCAAATGGTTATCATAAAATTGAAAGTTTAATATCTAAGATCAATTTGGCTGATGAGATTTTAATAAAAGAGATACAAGGTTCAAAAAATAAAATATCATTTAGTGGTAAATTTTCCTCAAATATTTCAAATACAAATACAATTTCGAAACTATTGAAAATATTAAATAATCATAATTATATTAAAAATAAAAAATTCAATATCAAAGTAAAAAAAAATATACCCCAATCCTCTGGTATGGGAGGAGGATCAATGAATGCAGCATCTATTTTGAACCATTTATTTAAAAAGAGAATAATTAAAACTACAAAAAATAATTTAATAAAAATTGCAAATAAAGTTGGCTCAGATGTAATTTTGGGTCTTTATGAGAGTCCAATGATCCTACAAGGGCAAAATATTAGTAAAATTAATAAAAAATTAAATTTTCATTTGTTAATAATAAAGCCTAATTTTGGATGTTCTTCTAAGATGATTTATGCAAAACACAAAGGATTTTCAAAGAGCCTATTCAATAAATCAAACAAGATTGACAGACAAGATCTATTAAAAGTTTCAAATAACGATTTAGAGAGAGCAGCTTTTAATAAATATCCAATTTTAAGAAAGATCAAAAGTTACTTGCAAAATTTAGATAATATTTACTTTGCAAATATGACTGGGTCGGGTTCTACTATAATTGGTTATTTTTTAACCAAAAATGCGGCAATAAAAGCTCAAAAAAAATTAAAAAATAAATATAAAAACTATTGGTGTATTTACTCTAAAACTATATAAAGCTTTTTTTTTGTGTTATACGAAAAACATCTTGGGGTGTAGCCAAGTGGTAAGGCAGCGGTTTTTGGTACCGCCATTCCTAGGTTCGAATCCTAGCACCCCAGCCATTTATGAAAGCTTTACTTAAAAAAATTTTTCAAAACAAAAAAATTTCAAGTGATAAAGATCTCAAATTTCTAGATTTAAAAAATAACAAGGGAGTAAATAAAATATTTGGTGCAATAAATAATTACAATGAAACCAGCGAGATTAGATATGTTGGTGGTTGTGTAAGAAAAATTTTAAATGATGAAAAAACAGATGATATCGACCTTGCAACTAATTTAACTCCTGATCAGGTTAAGCAATGTTTAGATAAAAACCAAATAAAGTTTTTTGAAACAGGAATCGAACATGGTACAATCACAGCAGTGATTGATGATCAAAATTTTGAAATTACAACATTAAGAAAAGATGTAAAAACAGATGGAAGGCATGCTGTCGTAGAATATACAACTAATTGGAAGGAAGATTCATTAAGGAGAGATTTTTCAATAAATTCAATATATTCAGATTTAGACGGGAATTTATATGATCCAAATTCTGGTCATAAAGATTTAAATGTTGGAATAATTAAATTTATAGGTGATCCAGAAACTAGAATAAAAGAAGATTATTTAAGAATTATTAGATATTTAAGATTTTATACTGAATATAGCAAAATCGATCATGAAATTAATCTTATAAAAATAATTAAAAAAAATATAGAGGGTTTAGGAAAAATATCAAAAGAAAGACAATTCAATGAATTAAAAAAAATCCTCAAATTGGACAACTTTTTAAAGTTATTTAAAAATAAAACCTCTTGTGAATTATTTTCATTAATTTTCCCTCAACTAAAAAATTTTAAAAAATTGAGTAAGTTATCAAAACCACAAGAAAAGATATTAAAAAATAAAAGTTTAAATTTCGTCATTTCTTTTCTTGTAATCGATGAAACCGACAATTCTGACTATTTTGTATATAAATATAATTTACCCAATGAGTTAAAAGATAAAATTAATTTTCTAAAAAATAATTCGCTAAATAAAGATAGTACTAAAATTTTTAACAAGAAAGATTTACAAAAAATATTTTATTATGAGGGTAAATCTAGCACAATCGATTTAATTGATTTCAATTTGTTATATTTTAGACAAAGTAAAAAACTTTCAGAATTAAAAACTTACTTTGAAAAATTAGATAAACCAGAATTTCCAATAAAAGCTCAGTTATTAATAAATGATTATGGATTAAAGGAGGGAAGGGAATTGGGTCAAAAATTAAAAAATTTAGAAATGAAATGGATTGAAAATAATTTTAATTTATCAAAAAAAGATATGGAAAAAGTTTTATCAAATTAAACGTATTTTACGTCTACAATCTCAAAATTTTTTGTCCCTGCTGGTGTATTTATCTCTACAAGATCGCCTTTATTTTTACCTATAAGACCTTTTCCTATTGGTGATTGAAAATAAAGAAGCTTTTGTTTTAGATCTGCCTCGTCTTTCCCAACAATTTTGTAATTTATTTTTTCATTTGTATCTAAATTTTGAAGGTAGACTGTAGATCCAAATATCACCTTCCCATCATTACTAATCTTGGTGATATCAATTACATTTGCTCTTGCAATTAAATCCTCAACTTCTTGAATTCTTCCCTCATTATGAGATTGCTGTTCTTTTGCAGCATGATATTCAGCATTTTCTTTCAAATCTCCATGTGATCTTGCTTCAGCAATGGCTGCAACAATTTCGGGTCTCTTTTTTTCTTTTAAAAAAATTAATTCACTTTTTAATTTTTCTAATCCTTCAGTAGTAATTGGTTCTTTATCCATAATTTACCATTTAGCTGTAGGTGGTAATGACATAAGTATAGCTTCAACATTTCCACCAGTTTGTAAACCAAATTTTGTCCCCCTATCATGTAATAAATTAAATTCAACATATCTACCTCTTTTTTTGTATTGGATTTCTTTATCTTTAATTGTCCATTTTAATTTATTTTTTTTCTCAATTATTTCATTAGAAATATTTTTATTCCCACTTCTCTAACAAAAGAAAAATCTTTTTCCCAATTATTTTTTTTATAATCAAAAAAAATCCCACCAATACCTCTTGGCTCTTTCCTATGTGGCAAATAAAAATATTCATCACACCACTTTTTATATTTTTTGTAATAATTTTTGTTATGTTTATTACATGATTTTTTTAGTTCTGAATGAAACCAATTTTCCAATTTCTTATCTTTCATACAAGGTGTAACATCCATTCCACCTCCAAACCAACCAAATGAAGTAACTATATACCTCGTGTTAAAATGCATTGCCGGCACATGAGGATTTTTCATATGCATAACAACAGATATTCCGGATGCCCAAAATTTAGAGCTTGTTTTAGTGCCTGGAACTTTATTTTTAAATTCATTTGAAAATTTTCCATAAACTTCTGAAAAATTTACTCCAACTTTATCAAAAATTTTACCGTTTTCTAAAATTCTATATTGTCCTCCACCTTCATCATTACTTTTACTTCTATTCCAATTAGTAATTTTAAATTTGGTTTTTTTGCCCTCTTTTTCCTCTATTTCTCTACAAAGTACTTCTTGTAAAGTTTTAAACCAATTTTTTGCTAATTTCTTTTTTATGTATTGATCCATTTAACCTAACTGTCGTATAAATTCTGAAGCTCCTATGGCCACTGATATTGAAATGTTTAACGATCTTTTATTTTTTAGCATTGGAATCTTAATTCTTTCATTAACCTTAGAATGCACATCTTCTGGAACACCAGCACTTTCTCTGCCAAAGAGCAATATATCATTACGCTTAAATTTAAACTTTGTATAAACTTTGCTAGCTTTTGTCGTCATTAAAACTACTCTATTTTTACTATTTTCATCAAAGAATTCTTTAGAGCTCTTGTAAAATTTAATTTCATTGTAATCTAAATAATCCATAACAACTCTCTTGAACCTTTTATCGCTAAATAAAAACCCACAAGGTTCAATGATTTCTAAACTAGCACCTAGGCAAGAACAAGTTCGAATAATTGAAGCTGTATTTTGAGGAATATCTGGCTGATATAGAGCTACTTTTAGACCGTGTTTTAAAGGTTTCTGTGTCATTGTTACCATAGAAATATCTCTTTTTTATTATATGAAATCATATATTACCAAAGATATAAAATATTAAAGATGTCAGACCAAAAAGACGAAAAAAAGACCAACAGGAGAGATTTCTTGTTTACTGCTACAGCCGCTGCTGGCGCAGTTGGAGTAGGTGCTGCTGTTTGGCCATTAGTAGACCAAATGAACCCAGATGCCTCTGTAAAAGCATTAGCAAGCACAGAAGTAGATGTGAGTTCAATGCAACCTGGACAGTCTTTAACAGTACTTTGGAGAGGTAAACCAGTTTTTATTAAAAGAAGAACTGAAGATGAAATTAAAAAGGCGAGAACAGTTGATATTAATGATCTTAAGCATCCTGAAAAAGACGAAGATAGAGCAAAAAATCCTGAATGGTTAGTAATGCTTGGAATTTGTACTCATCTTGGATGTGTACCATTAACAGATAAAGGTGATTATGATGGTTGGTTTTGTCCCTGTCATGGTTCTCATTATGATACATCTGGTAGAATTAGAAAAGGACCAGCTCCAACTAATATGGAGATACCTAAATACGAATTTGTAAATACTAACACGATTAAGATTGGATAAATATGAGTGATCACGAATACACACCTAGTTCAAAATTTGGTAAATGGTTTAATGATAGACTACCT
>CABYDS010000002.1 GCA_902517745.1 uncultured Pelagibacteraceae bacterium | reverse complement strand
CACCAATAATAATTAATATCGCTATAATTAACCCGTACTTTGCTTTTGGCCATGCAAGACGTGCCATTTTGCTGGGAGTTTTATTTTCATTTTGATTATTTTCTTCAGAATTTTGCATTAAAAAAAAAGAGGGCACAGTATTTCATGCGCCCTCTTAAAAGTTTTAACCGTCTGTTATATTGCTTTTCCAGTCGTTAGCACTTGGTTTTTTTCTGACAATTGCATTCATCTTACCATCTTCTTGTTTAGATGAAATAACATGCCAGCCAACCCAAATAAGAATTGCTATTATAACTAGCACTCCTTCCGAACCAACACCTGGATAGACAGATCCTTGTACCTCAGAGGCACTTAAATGATCTATCCAATTTGATACTGTTGCCATTTACATACCTCCTTTATCTACTGGCCGAGACTACAGCTTTTTCGTCTTCTTTAGCCTCTTCCATAATTGTATAGTCAAGTCCTGCAAGCTCTACTTCTCTTGGTATTCTTAATTTACCCATTCCGTGAAGAACTTTTGCAATTATATATCCAGGAAGCATACCTAGTACAAAAAACATTATTATTGCACCGATAAACATTCCAAGAGGATTAATTGCTGCATAATTAGTTCCATCCCACATAGCTCCAACACTGTATCCAGATGAAGGATAACCATTTAAAACGAAACCACATATTACAAGACCAACAAATCCAGCATAACCATGAACAGCTACCGCTCCAACCGCATCGTCGATTTTATATTTTTTCTCGACCCAGTAATGCATTTTGTAAGCTATAACTACTCCGATCATACCGATTATCATTGATTGTATTGGATGATATAAATCATTACCTGCAGATGCACATATTATTCCCGCAAGTCCTGATGAATAAGTCCAGAAAGGATCTCCCTTCGAGACCACATATCCTGCTAACAACCCTCCAGATAACGACATTAAAAAGTTCATCGTTATTCCACTAAGTGTGGTTGGAGTTAGGTAGATGTTGGTTGCAGTAAAGAAAGTTACACCTTCCATACCATATTCAGGTCCGAGATCATAAATCGGAACATTACATGCTGCGTAAAAGCCCCAAAAACCTGTATAGATTAAGAATAATCCAACAGTCACTAACCAAGGATTTCTTGGTCCAATGTTTCTTGGTTCTCCGCTAGATGAAAATTTTCCAATTCTTGGTCCTAAAACAATTAGAACACCTAAGGCAAAACCTCCGGCAATTGCATGAATTACTCCAGAAGCATAAGCATCGTGATATCCTAATATTTTTAACATCCATCCATCAAAATGCCATCCCCATGAAGCATCTATTGTCCAGAAAACAGATCCAATTGCTATTGCAAGTATTCCAAATGCAAAAGTAGTTATCCTTTCAATAACCGCTCCAGATACAATTGATGCTGCAGTCCATGAAAATAATAAAAAAGCTGCCCAGAAGACACCCATTATATGATCATTAAGATTTACTGCCATCAATGCATTTGTAGGGTTAGCAAGATCATTTCCACCAAATCCACCTCCAAGAACCAGACCGGTACTTTCGGTCATAATTGAAGGAGCTAATCCGGGTCCTGTTGGAAATGCCCAGTATATCCACCAACCAAAGAAAAACCATGTGACTGTTACCAGTGGTATCAGCATTGTATTTTTCATAAGAGTGTGTTGGTGATGTTTGTAACGAGATGCCCCAACTTCATACATACAGAAACCCACGTGGATCAAAAACATAAGAACCACAGTTACCCAATAGTAAAATTCTGTAAATAAGGTTGTGAGAGCACCTAATTGATCAGTCATATTTCTCTCTCCTATTAATAGTTAATAGACTCTATGAAATTTTTTTTACGCTGACAATTTTATTTTATTTATAAAAAGTAGAAGTTAATAATTATTTTAACAACTTGAAATTGAAATTAGAATTTTAAATATGCTTTTTTAAGGTCAACCAGAGGATGATTCGGGGACATTTGAAACTTTACCAATAATTCTCTAGCTATCATATCTCTATCTTGCTGATTATTAGGTAATTTTATTTTACTTGGTATCGTTACCCAACCATTAGCATTTCTATCAAAAACAGCGGGTCTATTTTCTTCATAACCCATATGAACATCTTCTAACCAATTAAGATCATCCCAACCCATAGCTTCTATATATTTTTTTAAAAATGGAGTTAGTCGACTATAGTCAGGCAAAAGATTAACATCATATCGGTAGCCAATTGTTTGGCCAATCATTTTTTCTCTTGCAGTTTCTTTTTTTTTTCCTAATTGACCTTTGATCTCTTTTGATTTGACTTTTTTCTTACCTTTTTTCTTTGGCATATTTGCTATTAGATTTTATGGAAATCTTTAACTCCTACTGTATGATTTGTTCCTGCAAGAGGTACTTTAGCTAAAGCAGAAGCCTCCATTGTTAATGCTGCCATATCTTCTGGTTCTAGCGAGTGAATATTTGTTTTTCCACATGCTCTAGCCAACAATTGAGCCTCCAATGTCATCGCATGCAAGTAATTATAAACTCTTAATGCTGCATCATCAGGATTTAATCTTTTTCTTAATTTTGGATCTTGAGTAGCTACTCCTACTGGACATCTACCGGTATGACAGTGATAGCAATGACCCGCGGGAACACCCATTTCTTTTTCAAAATTAGATTCTGGTATTTCTTTATTGCAATTTAATGCCACCATCGCGCCTGTTCCGATTGCAATTGCGTCTGCACCAAGTGCTAAAGCTTTAGCCATATCTGCTCCATCTCTAACACCACCAGCATAAATTAAAGTTACTTTTCCAGTTTTACCTACATCATCCAAAGCTCTTCTTGCTTCTCTAATTCCAGCAATTCCCGGGATACCTGTGTTTGCAGCTGCAATGTGTGGTCCAGCACCTGTTGACCCTTCCATTCCATCAAGATAAATTGAATCTGGATCACATTTTGCTGCCATCCTCACATCATCATATACTTTAGCAGCTCCAAGTTTTAATTGAATTGGCACTTTGTTTTTTGTTAATTCTCTAAGCTCTTGAACTTTTAAAGCTAAATCATCTGGACCCAGCCAATCAGGATGTCTTGCTGGAGATCTTTGATCAATACCTGCAGGTAGCGATCTCATTTCTGCAACTTGGTCAGTAACTTTCTGACCCATCAAATGACCACCCATTCCAACTTTTTGTCCTTGTCCAATAAATACCTCAATTCCATCAGCTAGTTGTGCATGGTGTGGATTAAAACCGTATCTTGATTGTATGCACTGATAAAACCATTTTTCTGAATATCTTCTCTCATCTGGTATCATTCCACCTTCACCTGAACATGTTGCGCTACCAGCCATTGTAGCACCTCTAGCTAATGCAGTTTTTGCTTCATAAGATAAAGCTCCAAAACTCATTCCCGTAATGTAAACTGGAATATCAAGTTCAATTGGATTTTCACATCTTGGACCAATAATAGTTTTGGTCTCACATTTTTCTCTGTAACCTTCAATAACAAATCTTGTTAATGTACCTGGCAAGAAAACTAGATCATCGAAAGTAGGTATCTTTTTCATCAAAGCCATTCCTCTCATTCTGTATCTTCCTAATTCCGCTTTGATATGAATGTCGTCCATAACTTCTGGAGTAAAAATAGCGTTGTGTCCTAACAAACTTTTGTTTCTTGAAGCTATTCCATTACCATTAGAATGTCCGTTTGACTTTCCATTACCATTTTTTTTCTTTGCCATTTAAATTGCTCCTTTTTTTTCTGTAGGTTCAAGAGCATCGTAATTCCAAAGTTTTTTTCCTGCTACAACTTTTGTCATCTTAGAAACATCGAAGTTTTCTCCGATCTCCGCAACCTTTAATTTTCTTTTAAGCCAGTCTTGATCTGAATCAGTCAACTCAGCTTCGACAGCATCACTACCAAATGATCCAATTTTTCCACCTACAAAAATTGTCCCATCATACATAGAATCTCCTAAATTTATTCCAACATCTCCAAGAATAATAATTCGCCCTCTCTGCATCATAAAACCTGTAAAAGCGCCAGCATCTCCGCCAATAATTATTGTTCCACCTTTTTGATCAATTCCTGTTCTGGCACCTACGCTTCCTTTGCATATCAGATCTCCACCTCTAATTGCCGCACCAAAACATGAACCTGCATTTTTTTCAATTACTACTTTTCCTGCCATCATATTTTCTGCACATGACCATCCCACTCTTCCATTAATTCTAACAATAGGACCATCCATTGATCCACACCCAAAGTACCCCAAACTACCTTCAAATATTAAATTTAATTTATTGAGAATTCCAACTCCCAAGCTATGTTTTCCCTGTGGGTTCTTTATTACAATGGTTCCGTATCCATCTTTCATTAATTCATCAATTTTTTTATTTGCTTCACGACAATCCATGTTTTTAACGTCAATTTCAGTTCTTTTGTTAAAATCTACATCATATGTCCCAAAGTAATAAAAATTCTCAGCCTCATCTGGATTAAAAAATTTTTGTTGTGTTTTTCCAGTTAAGACTTCTGTATGAAGTCCCATTGATTGAGCTTTACTTTTTTTTTCTGATGTTTTTAAATTTGCCATACTTTAACTTCTCCATCAAAAGGATCATAAGTTTCGATTTCTTGTGGTAATATTGATCTTATTGCAATTTCCTCTGACCCCATTGCAACTAAATCATCTGACTCATACAATACTAGTGGTTTTGCAGCCATTGTATCTTTCGCCATTCCTAAGCTATCTTTTGTAGCAACAAAATAAGTAAATACCCCATCTAAACCTACGAGAGACTCTTTCATTCCCTCTTCTAATGTAGCTCCATTTCTCATTTTTTCTGCAAGATATACAGCGATTAATTCAGAGTCACATTCTGACATAAATCTCATGCCTTTGTTTTCCAATACTCTTCTATTATTCCAATAGTTTGTTAATTGTCCATTATGAACGACTGACACATCACTAAAAGGATAACCCCAAAATGGGTGAGCAGATTTAATATCCACTCCCGACTCTGTTGCCATCCTAGCATGACCAATTGCATGTGTCCCGACAACTTTATCTAAATTATATCTGTTACAAACAACTTCAGCGTTTCCTAGATCTTTAATTACTTCTAGAGATTTTCCCATAGATAATATTTCTACACCTTCAACACTTTCTATTTTTTGAGAAAATTCCATTAAATCTTTGTCATACTGAATTTCATATCGTAATGAATAAGGAAGAATTCTATCTTCTTTTATCACTTTAGCGCCTAGCTCAGAAAGATAAGAATCAACAATTTTTTTTCTTTCGTCATAAACTGATACATCTTCTTTTACTGAAGAACTTCCCTCTGCAACATTTTCACCAACCTTAAATCGCATGATGAAATTTTGACCATCAGTTTTTCCATATAGAGCGTATCCAGTTGAATCTTCTCCTCTATGCTTTAATGCTTGAAGCATACCTTGAAGTTCAAAACCAACGTTTGAAGTATTTCCTCTATGAATTAATCCTGCAATCCCGCACATATAATTTCCTTATTAAATTATGGTAAACAATCCAGATAAGTATCAAGATCCCATTGTGTTGTTGCACCCAAGAATTTTTCCCACTCATCTCGTTTGTACCAATTAAATACTTTATACATTTCATCTGGCATTGATGATTTTATTACTTCATCTTCCGCCAATCTATCTAAAGCTTCACCTAAACTTAGTGGAAGTTTTTTAACATCTTTACCAGCTTTTTGAGCTTCATATATATTTCTAGACTCAGGTTTGGCTGGTTTCATTTTTTTAGATATTCCTTCATCACAAGCTTTAAGTAATGCTGCACCTAATAAATATGGATTATGCATAGAGTCAACTGATCTGTACTCGAATCTACCTGGAGCAGATACCCTTAGACCACATGTTCTATTTTGATAACCCCAGTCAGCATATACTGGTGCCCAAAAACCTTGATCCCATAATCTTCTATATGAGTTCACTGTCGAAGAACCAATTGCTGTTAAAGCTGGTAAGTGTTTCATTATCCCTGCAATTGATTGTAATCCAATCTTTCCAGGCAATTGCATATCTTTAGTATCTGGCATGAAAGTATTAGTTCCACCGGATACATAGCTAAAAACTTCTTCTACACCTGGAAGTTTTTTGTTACCCAATTTGTTTACTGATACTTTTCCACCTTTCCACAAAGACATGTTGGTGTGACATCCACTTGCTGAAACTCCCATAAATGGTTTAGTCATAAAGCAAGCTATAAGATTATGTTCTCTTGCTACTTGAGCACAAATTTGTCTATACGTAGATAATCTATCTGCGTTTCTTAAAACATTATCAAATGTCCAGTTAAGCTCTAATTGACCTGGAGCATCTTCATGGTCACCTTGGATCATATCAAGACCCATCGCTTTTGCGTATTCAATAACCTTCATAAACACAGGTCTTAATGATTCAAATTGATCAATATGATAACAGAAAGGTTTTGAGAAACCTTGTCCAGTTGGAGTTCCGTCAGGATTTTTTGTTAACCACATCATTTCAGGCTCTGTTCCAACTCTTAATTCTAACCCATGTTTCTTTTTGAACTCATTCATGAAAATTCTAAGATTACCTCTGCAGTCACTTGTTAAATGACCACCTGGATTTTTTCTTTCTTCTCTATTTCTAAAACATGTAACAAAAACTCTTCCAACTCTCTTATCCCAAGGCAATTGAACAAAAGTTTCTGGATCAGGTATTCCTACCAATTCCATAGCTTCTGGACCATATCCAATATAATTATTATGACGATCTAAAAATAAATTTGCTGTTGCTCCATAAACCAATTGAAAACCTTTTTCTGCAGTTCTTTCCCAGTGGTCTGCTGGTATTCCTTTTCCAACAACTCTTCCAGTTACTGAAATAAATTGATAATAGATATAAGTAATTCCTAATTCGTTTATTTTTTCTCTAACCTTTTTGACGAGTTTAGCTCTACCTGGTTGGTTTACGTGTTTTTCAAGATCCGTCATTCTTCCCCCTTTGAATTTTCAGATCAAAAAGGTAACTGAAAAAAAAACGTTTGTCTACTTAGATAAATTAGCTCCAAGGAAACGGACTGTTCGATGTGGGATGAAGTTTACCTTTTTCATATCTATCGAACCTGAACGGTTTTAGTAATTCACTTTCTTGACCTAAAATTTCTTGTGCAACAAGGTGTCCAACACCTATCATTTTATAACCATGATTTGCATCTGCAATCATGTAAACATTTTCAAAAAATCTATCGAATATCGGGAATGAATCTGGAGTTAAACAACCCAATCCTCCTGATGGTCCCTTTCTATATAAATGAGATTTACCAACAAAACGTTTCTGAATATGTGCAAGTGCTGAAGTCCACATATCAGAAAATTTATCAGTAGTTTGATATTCAGGAGAGTCAATTCCATATGGGTCAACATTAACTTCATCAAAATGTTTTTGAACAATGTAAGGTGATGTTCCACCTTGAACGCCCAATCCTTCAATATCAGGTTTATAATATATACCCCATAAGTCTTCTGTAATTATTTTACCATCTGTGTCAGAATAAAGTGGTGCATCTGTATCAACATGAATTACTGGAGGCGGTTTACCTTCATTAGTTTTTAAATAATCTGCATCTACACCCAATACACCTTCTTGTAAAAACCAGTACTTCCACATTTCAACTTCATGCATTTTTCCATTTTTAGCATCTTTTATGTTAGTA
Organism: uncultured Pelagibacteraceae bacterium; assembly: GCA_902517745.1. GTDB lineage: Bacteria > Pseudomonadota > Alphaproteobacteria > Pelagibacterales > Pelagibacteraceae > Pelagibacter. The sequence goes on along the minus strand of CABYDS010000002.1, from coordinate 155,065 downwards.
GTTTTTGGTAACTCCAACATATTCCAAAAATCTCTTACCCATGGTCCTGCTCCAATAACTACCTGATCACAATCAATTGTACCTTTATCTGTAACCACGCCAGTAATTGCATTGCTGTTGCTCCCTCTTTTAAAACCTGTAACCTTTACTCCTTTATGAACGTGTACACCGTTTGAATTTGCTTTTTTCTCTAATGCTTTAATTGAATCTTTATTAAATGCGTATCCACCTTTCTTTTCATGTAAGACTGATGTAATACCTTTTGCTTGCCAATCACTAAAAATTCCTTGCATATATTTCATGCAATCTTTTTCACCTTCTATAAATTCTGATTCATATCCGATCGCTTTTTGTTGTTCATAAATACTTGCAACATCTTTATGCATTACTTCTGGAGAAATTTGCATATAGCCGACAGCATTATATTTAAATGCCTCTGGATCACTTTCCCAAACACTAACTGAATGAGCCATTAATTCTCTCATTGCTGGTTGAAAATAATTATTTCTAACAACTCCACATGCAATTCCACTTGCACCTGCAGCAGTGTCTTTTTTTTCAAGGACAACGACATCGTTTGGATTTTTATATTTTTCGGAAAGTTTCCAAGCAGTACTTAACCCGTGAATTCCTCCACCAATTATTACAACTTTTGCTTTTGTCGGTAACGACATGTTTGAACTTTAATTTTTTAGCAAAGGAAAGAATATAATAATTTTTATATATAATTTATATAAATTCTAAATATTTATTAGATTATTAATTAAAAACTCAAATTTTTGAGAGTTTTCAAATATTCGTTAAATTCATTAACAAAATTCTGTGTGGGTAAAACGTACTTTTTTCTATGGTCATTTCCGGTTTTCTCAAGGTAAAAAAATTCTTTATCACAAGCTTCTTTGATCATGAGTGCAGATTTGGGTCTAGAGGTTTTGAAAAGTCTAGTCTTAAGTTCTTCGACAGATAAGTTTTCATTTAATTTATAGGAATTCATCACAATCAACATCATGTGATAATGCGAAGGAGACTTTCTGAAAAAGTAATTACTGGATGTATGGGACAGTTTCATTTGATCTTCCCAAAATTCCAGTAAATCCTTTGATGATTTTGACATTAAGATTTTACACGTGTTTTTTGAGGATCGTAATGCGGGAAACCAACAATTTTAGCAGGTATTCTTTTTTGATGTCCATCAATTTTACCGACTTCAACGTTCATACCTATTTCTGAATGACCTATATCAATTCTGCACAAAGCAATATTTTTATTCAAAGTAGGAGATAGACATCCGCTTGTAACTACTCCAACTTGGGATCTTCCAATGTGAACGCAATCACCGTGATTAGCTTTTTCTTTTCCTACAAGTTCTAATCCAACTAATTTCTTTTGCGGATTTTCTTTTCTCTTTATTAATGCTTCTTTACCAATGAAATCTGCTGTTTTTGTTTTTAAAGGAACCGTAAATCCAACACCAGCTTCAAAAGGGTCAACTTGGCCGTCAAATTCATTACCAAATAATATTAGTCCAGCTTCAATTCTTAATAAATCTAATGCTCCAAAACCAGCAGGTATTATTCCTTCATCTTTGCCAGCTTCCATAAGCACATCCCAAACTGCTGGTGCATCTGAAGGGTGACACCATATTTCGTATCCTAACTCGCCTGTGTATCCTGTTCTAGAAACCATTAATGGAATTCCACTAAGTTCTTTTACTCTACAGATTGTAAACCTAAACCATTGTAATTCTGAAATAGAAGGTTGTGTTGGTGGAGTAAAAATAAACTTTTCTAAAATTTTTCTACTGTTAGGTCCTTGTAGAGAAATATTATTTATTTGATCAGTAGAGTTTTTAACTAAAACATTAAATTTTTTCTTTTTTGCTTGTTCTTTTAACCATTCACCTGCGTATTCATCACCACATACCCATCTAAATCCATGATCACTCATTTTTAACAATGTTCCATCATCAAACATAGAACCATTTTCATAACACATCGAAGAATAAACAATTTGTCCAACTGACAATTTTTTAACGTTTCTTGTTAAAGTATAGTCCATTAATTCTTCTGCATCCGGACCTAATATTTCAAATTTTCTTAAAGAAGATAAATCAATTAAAACTGCTTTTTCTCTACACGCTGTATATTCATTTATTACTCCGTGTTTAGTGTAATCATTGGGCAGCCAATATCCTCTAGCATCAACAAAGTTTCTTGTTAACTTTGAAGTTCTTTCATGAAATCCTGTATTTTTTGTTAGTTTTAATTCTGAGTCTGGTTTCATTCTAAATGCAAAAGATTTTGTAAATTCTCTTTTTTTTTCGTAAGTTCTAACAAAAATATCTGTAGGGTTCCATGAATTACATGGATCTATATCACTTGGACAGGCTGATGTTCCGCAGGTTAAATCTTTTAAAGCTCTTAATATTACATAATCTCCAGGTCTAGCAAATGACTCATCAGAAAGTACGGTATTTAAGCCTCCTGCTGAAGTATTAAAAAATAAATTTATAGCGTGCCATCCCTTTTGTCTATTAACCCCAAAATTTTCCATAGCACCACTTAAGTTATCTGAGCAATTTGGATGCCCAAAATAACCAGCATCTTCGTAATACTTCGATGTACAAGCAAGATTAAAAGTGTCATGTCTACCAACAGTATCTCTTATTACTTCAACTAAAGGCTCATGGTCTGTATCATAAAATTTTGAATACAATCCTGGTCCTGGAAATGTATTTCCCATAAAGGTCCTGGTTGTTTGCCAATCTAAACCTTTTTCAATACCTTTACCTAATTTAGCTGTATCAAAAGCAACAAAATCTGAACATTGTCTACCAGTTGGACAAATTATTTGAATATAATCTCCTTCTTTAACTTCAAAAGAAATCGCTGATTGTTTTGCAATATTTTTTTCGTCTAGAGGATCAAAAATTGGATCTGGAATTATTCTATGTTCTTTATAGTCAACAATATTATTTCTTTTAATAAATAAAGTTAATTCTGTAGGAGGATTTTGTTCATGAACCAACATATCATGACCAGGTGCAGAAAAAATGCAATAACATTTATCTTTTGAACTTATTTTAATTTTTTCTCCTGGTGGAGTGTCTTTATCAAAAAGGATTGAAGATTTAGATTTTGCAATTTTAAGATTTCTTTTTTCTAATTGGCGCAAAGCAATTTTCGAACTTTCTTCATTTCTATTTAAAATTTTAATTATATCATTTTCTGATTTAGATGATTTTAAATTTAAAATTGATGGATCTGAATTTCCATCAGAATTAAAAACAACTATTTCACAAATTTGATTTCCTTCATTATTAATAATTTCAATTTCATCATCCGGAAAAACCTGAACTCCTGTTAATCCACCCCCATTAACTACATATCTTTCAACCCCAGGTGGCAAAACATTTAAACCAGGTTCATTTATTCTTAAATTTTCTTCTAACATTTTAAATCAATGATTACTTATGTTTAAGAATAAATCAGTACTGATTAATTGTATATATAAATTTTAGTACCAACTTTTGTTGACTGTGAGATTAAATTTAAGGATACTTACTTACTTAATATATTAAGAGAGGAGAAATAAATGAAGAAAATACTATCTTTACTCTCAGCTATAGTAATTACTGTAGTAAGCTTTGCAGGAATATCTAACGCTGACAGTAAAAAACCCATAGTGATCCCAACTCATAACTGGTCAAGTCAAATTGTTATGGCCTATGTTATTGGTGGAATCTTTGAAAGCATGGGTAACAATGTTAAATATGTAAATGCTGACTCTCAAGCGGTTTACGAGTCAATTAGAATTGGTGATGTAACTATATCTCATGAGGTATGGGAATCTGCTTTTGGTAAGTCATTTACAACAGCTTTAGACAAAGGTGGTTTGTTAGACTGGGGTGATCATGAAGCAAGAACTCTTGAGGATATGGGATATCCAAACTGGGTTGTTGAAAAAGGTCTATGTCCAGGTCTACCAGATTGGACAGCTCTAAAAAATCCAGACTGTGCAAAAAACTTTACAACACCTGACTCTCCAGATGGAAAAGGTAGAATGTTGGAAGGACCACAAACTTGGCATGGTGACTTAATCCCTCAAAGGATTGATGCACTAGGCTTAGGTGATTTATGGTGGGTTAAGTTTGCTGGAGGTGCTGATGCACTTTGGGCAGAATTAGCAGCTGCTGAAAAAGAAGGAAGAGGAACTATAATTTTCAACTGGACACCAAACTTTACTGATGGTGCTGGTTTTACATTTATCGACTTCCCTCCATACACAGCTGGTTGCAGACCAGCAGATGGTGGTGACGGAAAATGTGGTTCTCCGGATGGTTATTTGAAAAAAGCAGTACACGAAGATTTTCCAAAAACTCATCCAGATGCAGCAGCAGCGTTTAAAAAATTGTCATTTTCAACAAGTCAAATTGGTGCAATGGCAGCTTTAGTAGACGTTGACAAAATGACTCACGAAGATGCAGCTAAAAAATGGTTAGCTGATAACGAGTCAACTTGGAAAGCTTTCCTTAAATAAGGATAAAAGTTAAAAAATTAAGATCTCCCCCAATTCTGTTGGGGGGGATTTTTTTTTATAAAGATTTGTGTAAAATATATTTATGAAAAAATATCTTTTTTACTTTTTTTTAAGTTTATTAATAAGCTCATCAGTTTTTGCTCGAAGCACCGGATGTAAAGAAGGTAACTGTGAAAATGGATATGGAAAATGGGTTTATACAGATAAAACTACTTATGAAGGTGAGTGGGTAGGAACAAAAAAAAATGGCCAAGGTGTAGAAACATGGCCAAACGGATATATCTATAAAGGTGAGTTTAAAAACAGTGTTTGGAGTGGAGTTGGAACTTTAACTTTCCCAGACGGTTCTACTTATGAAGGAGAGTGGGCTAATGGTTTTATGAATGGCAAAGGAACATTTACTTGGGCTAATGGCGACCAAAAAGTAGGAATTTGGAAAAACGGTAAATTACAAGATTAATGTCGAACGAAACTTCATTTAATAAATTAAAAGGATTACCCGAGAACCTAAAACAATTTATAGGACTAATAGTTTTAACAATAGTCATAATTTCTTCTTTTGCTATTTTAAATAATATATTTAGCGAGGGTGATGAATTAGTTAGGAAAATGAAATTGGAAGAAGAGAGAATTGCAAAAGAGAGAAAACTAAGTGCATTAATTTCAAAACTTCCCTCGGGTATATTAGTAACTTTTGATGGTACTGATCATTATAAATTATCAGATGAATTGTATGAGGGAGTGTGTAATGCCACAAAGCTTATCCCCCAAAGAGCAATAATGGGTGCAAATTTCTTAAATTTTAGAGCACACGAAATTTATACTATTAACGGCAATAAGATTGATGAAACATTTGTTGAATGGGATGCTGAAAAAAAGAAATGTTTTGCAGGTTATACAGTTAGTGGAAATAACGTAGGAGTAGACGAAACAATTAAAGTAAGCGGTGAAGCCTTAAGTTTTTTAAGTACTGGAATTGATACAAGGGTTTATTTTATTAAAAATTTTTAATGGAAATAAGCTTCAATTATATTGATTTTAATTTAATTAATTTTCGTATACTTTTATAAGAATTATGTCTGAAGCAGTAATCAAATGCGAAGCAGTTTATAAAATTTTTGGTGAAAACGCCAAAAAGATGCTTCAAGATTCAAATGGTAATGTTGATGCTAAAACATTTCAAGAAAATGGTTGTATAGTAGGTGTTAACAATGCCTCTTTTGAAGTGGCAAAAGGAGAGATGCTTGTTGTAATGGGCTTATCTGGATCTGGTAAGTCAACTTTACTAAGGTGTATATCAAGATTAACAGATGCAACAGGTGGAAAAATTTTCATTGAAGGTCAAGATTTATTAAATTTAAATAATAAAGAGTTAATTGAACTTAGAAGAAACAAAATGGGAATGGTTTTTCAAAGCTTTGCTCTTCTTCCACACAAAACCGTTGTAGAAAATATAGCTTTTCCTCTTCAAATCAAAGGTATCAAAACTGAGGAGAGTATTAATAAAGCAATGGAGATGGTTAAATTAGTTGGACTTGATGGAAGAGAAAATTATTTTCCAAGAGAACTTTCAGGTGGACAACAACAAAGAGTGGGTATTGCAAGATCTCTAGCAGTTGAACCTGATATATGGTTTTTAGATGAACCTTTTTCTGCTTTGGATCCTTTAATTAGAAAAGAAATGCAAGATGAATTTTTAAGACTTCAAGAAAAATTACAAAAAACAATTATGTTTATTACTCATGATTTTGATGAAGCATTAAAACTTGCTGATCGAATTGCAATTATGAAAGATGGTATAATTGAACAACTAGATACACCTGCAAATATAGTTCTAAACCCAGCCACAGAATATGTAAGAAAATTTACTGAAGAGGTACCTAGAGAAAAAGTTTTATTAATTGAAGATGTAATGGATGAATCTATATCTAATAATTTAGGTGATGTTAAAGTTTCAAAAGATGAAATCATAGAAAATGTTGCAGAAAAAATATTAACGCAAGAAAAATCTGTAGCAGTTATAGATGAAAATAATAAAACCGTTGGGTCAATCAACCCGACAAAAATAATAAATACTGTCTTTGGCGGAAGAAAGAACGGAAAATAAATTATGGAATTTTTAAAAAAATATCCAAAAATATTTCAGTGGTTATTTCTATTAATTATTTTCTTTGCTCTTTGTTTTGCTATTGATGTTCCAGAAACATATAAATTCATTAGAGGCCAAGCTGAATTCGTAAAAGACCCTAATCAAAGTAGTTATATATTTTTAGGCAAAGAAGTAAGATATTACGCCTTTGATGTTTTCTGGCGTCTTCCTCCATTACTTGGATGGTTACCAATATGGATAAATGACTCCTTGTTTTTCTTAATGAATGAGTGGATGCCAATGGAGTTTTGGAATGAGGACACTCAAGAATTTAAAACCAGACCAATAGTTTTGCAAATTAGCAGAAATTTAACAGCTTTTATGACTTTTTTAATAGAATTAATTAGAGAAATTCTATTAGGTGGACTTGAAACAATTGTTGCCTTTACAAGTTGGGATTGGATCGATGCGAACCCTTGGGCAGAGTTACCAGGTCTACCTTGGACAATAGTTGCAGCTGGCTTTGCAATACTTGCTTATAAATTAAGTGGTATTGGACTCGCTTTATTTGCCGGTTTAACAATGGTTTATATTTCTATATTTGGACAATGGAAACCATCGATGCAAACACTCTCTTTTATTTTAGTTGCTGCGCCTCTATCTTTTATATTTGGGTTAAGTTTAGGTATTGCAGCTTATAAAAGTAAACGTGTAGAAAAAGCTCTATATCCAATTCTATTAGTTATGCAAACAATGCCACAATATGCAGTATTAGTCCCTGCACTTGTTCTTTTTGGAGTCGGTGACCACGCTGCAGTAATTATAACTATGGTTGTTGCTGTTCCCCCCATGATATTACTTACTTTACTAGGATTGAGAGCTATTCCTCCAGAAGTAATTGAAGCTGGAAGAATGAGTGGTTGTAATAATTGGCAACTAATGTCTAAAGTGCTAATTCCAACGGCCAGACGAGATATTTTAATTGGCGTAAACCAGGTTATCATGGTGTGCTTTTCTATGGCTGTTATTTCAGCCTTCATTGGAGCGAAAGGTCTAGGTTTTAATTTATTGTTAGCACTAAATCAGCTTAATATCGGATTAGCATTAGAAGCTGGTCTTTGTATAAGTCTAATTGCAATTTTATTAGATAAAATGTCATTAGCATGGGCAAACAAGCAAGTCGATTATTTTGGCAATTTGAATTTTTTTCAAAGAAATAAAAATTTATTATTTTTTAGTATTACGGTCATAATTGGAATTTTACTCGCTTACTTTGGATCTGTTTATTTTAAAGGTGGTTACAATTATTTATTTGAAGTTCCACACAATAAAGGAATATCAACTGCTGATTTTTGGAATAAAGGTGTCGATTGGATTTTTGATACCTTCTTTGTTTATATAAAAGCATTTAATACATGGTTAATTCAAGAAGTGTTACAACCAATGAGGGCTTTGTATTTAAGGATGCCAGCTGTTGCTACATTAGTTCTAGTTGTTGGTGCAGGCTATTTAATTGGTGGAATTAGATCTGCATTAGTAGTTTGTGGTTTGACATTATTCATAGCTCTAAGCCCTTGGTGGGATAGAGCCTTAGTAACGGCTTACATGGCAACATTTGGGGTAATTGTCTCTTGTATAATTGGTTTTACGGTTGGCACATTATGTTTTCAAAATAAACATTCTGCAAAATTTATGCTAGGGGTATGTGATATATTTCAAACATTTCCATCATTTGTTTATCTTATTCCTGTTATGATGCTTTTTGGAATAACTGACACTTCTGTTCTTATTGCTGTCATTGTTTATGCAACTATACCAGCAACTAGATACACAATTGAAGGGCTTAGAAGTGTTCCAGCAGGTTTACATGATGCAGCGACGATGTCTGGTGTAAATAAATTTCAAAGATTAACAAAAATTGAATTTCCTTTAGCATTCCCTCATATGATGCTTGGTATAAATCAAACAATAGTGTTTGCATTATTTATGGTGATTATAGGAGCATTTATCGGCACTGAAGATTTAGGGCAATATATTTTAAAAGCTTTATCAGATAAAAATGGTGCTGGTATTGGATTAACTTTGGGTATTTGTGTAGCTTTTATAGGTTTAATTTTTGATAATTTGATAAGAACTTGGGTAGAAAAAAGAAAAAAACATCTAGGAATTGCTTAATCTTAAATGAAAAAAATTTTAATAATAGGCGGTGGCGCAATGGGATCTGCTTTTACTTTTCCATGTATAGATAATAAAAATGAAGTAACTATCACAGAGCCTTATAATAAAACTTTTATTAAAAATTTGTCTTCAAAAAAGAAATATCATTCTAGTTTAAAAATAAATTTACCAAATAAACTAAAATACAAAAAATATTCAACTGATCTATTAAAAAATAAATATGATTTGGTAGTTGTTGCGTTAAGTTTATCAGGAATAAATTTTATTAGTGAAGAATTTAAAAAATCAAATATTAAAAGTCCAATTCTTATTCTTACCAAAGGTTTGAAGTATGAGAAAAAAAAACAGAAAATTTTTACTATTTCAGAGGATATAAAGAAAACTAATAAAAATATAAACGTTTCAGTTTTAAAAGGACCTTGCTTAGCAAAAGAACTTTCAAATAAAAAACAAACAAGTGTAATTGTTGCTAATAAAAATATCAAAACCGCAAAAAAAATTTGTAATATGATAACTACAAAATACTATTTAACCGAAACTTCGAAAGATGTTATTGGAGTTGAGATCTGTTCTTCAATTAAAAATATTTATTCAATGATTATTGGGGCTGGAGATAGTTTAAATATGTCTTCAAGTTTATTCAAAAAATCTATAAATGAGATGATATATATTACTAAATATTTTAAAGGAAAAATTGAGACTGCTCTTGGATTGGCTGGAGTTGGAGATTTATACGTCAGTGCTGCTGGAGGTAGAAATAGTAAAATGGGAAGTTACTTAGGGCAAGGCTATACATTCAAAAATGCTAAAAGAAAATTTATGCCTAATGAAACCGTAGAGGGAGAGCAACTTGCAAGAGAAATTGCTCCATTTGTAATAAAAAAAATTCAACAAAAAAAAATCCCTTTGATGACAAAATTAATTAAATCTATAATTAATAACAAAAAATTAATATTAAATTAAAAATGGCAAGTATTAAAATAGATAAAGTAAACAAGTTTTTTGGTAGCACACATGTGATCAAAGATGTTTCTCTTGATATAAAAAGTGAGTCTTTCACAGTTCTAGTAGGCCCAAGCGGATGTGGTAAATCAACAATCTTAAGAATGATTGCTGGTTTAGAGGAAATTAATTCAGGTACAATATCTATTGATGATAAAGTTGTAAATGATCTACCACCTAAAGAAAGAAATATTGCAATGGTATTTCAATCTTATGCTCTTTATCCTCATATGACTGTATTTGATAATATGGCTTTTGGTTTAAAAATTGAAAAAAAATCAAAAGAAGAGATAGAGCAAAGAGTGATGGAGGCTGCTAAAATCTTACAGATAGAAGAATATCTTGAGAGAAAACCCAAACAATTATCTGGAGGACAACGTCAAAGAGTAGCTATTGGTAGAGCCATTACAAGAAAACCAAAAGTTTTCTTATTCGATGAACCATTATCTAATCTAGATGCTGCATTAAGAGTACAAATGAGAGTAGAATTGGCAAAATTACATGATCAACTTAATGCAACAATGATTTACGTAACTCATGATCAAACTGAAGCCATGACACTTGCAAATGATATTGTTGTATTGGATCAAGGTATAGTTTCACAAAAGGGATCACCCATGAACTTATATAATAACCCAGATAATCTGTTTGTTGGTGGTTTTATCGGATCTCCAAAAATGAATTTTATAGATAGTAAAATTTTAAGTAAAAGTTCAAAGAGTTCTGAAGTAGATATAATGGGGACTGGAAAGTTAAATGTACCAAAAATTTCTGATAATACTCAAGAAGGGGATAGTATAAAAATTGGAATAAGACCAGAGCATTTGATATTAAATGCAAAAACAGATTCATTATGGGAAAGTAAAGTATTCGTTGTAGAAAAATTAGGGTCAGGAACATATTTATATTTAGAGAAAGAGGGAGATCCTCTTGTTGTACAAACTGATGGAGACACAAATATTAAAGTAGGTGACACTGTTAAAATAGGTTTTGATCCATTTCGTTGCCATTTATTTGATAATAAAGGTATTTCTTTTAAAAATTCTTGAATCAATCTCAGGTAGTATTTTTTAAATTACATACTTGTTATTCTTCTTTTAAATGTTCATTATGTGTTAATTTTTAAATAACTTTAGAAAACAAGAAAAAAGAGGGGAATATATGTTTAAAAATATATTAATAACAATCTCTGCAATAGCTTTTGTTTTTAATTCAATTGCATTTGCAGATATCAAATTCTGGACGACAGAAACTCAACCAGCAAGGATGGCTAAACAAGAAGAGATGGCAAAAGCTTTTGAAGCCAAAACCGGAATTGGAGTTGAAGTTATCCCGATTGATGAAAAAGATTTAGGAACAAGAGCTACTGCAGCAGCTGCAGCAGGAGACCTTCCTGATGTAATTTATCATACATTGCAATATGTATTGCCATGGGCAGAAGCGGGAATTTTAGACGTTGATGCAAATAATGATATCGTTAACTCACTTGGAAAGAAAACTTTTGCTCCAGGTGCTTTAAAGATGGCTAAAAAAGGTGGCAAAATTGCAGCCGTGCCAGTAGATGGCTGGACGCAAATGGTTGTATACAGAAAAGATTTATTTAAAGCTGCTGGTTTAGAACCACCGACGACTTATGCAAACATCGAGAAAGCAATAGATGCTTTATCTAGTAATGATATGTTTGGATTTGTTGCGGCAACTAAAACTGACGAAAACTTTATGAGTCAAGTTTTAGAACATGTCATGCTTGCAAACGGTGTAAATATTGTAAAAAAAGGTGGAACAAAAAAACAAGGAAGAGCTTTAAAGAATTCTTTACAGTTTTATAAAAAATTAGCTAAGGCTAGCCCTCCAGGAGAACTTTATTGGAAACAATCAAGAGAACTTTATTTTGCTGGTAAAACTCCAATGATAATATGGTCACCATTTATTATGGATGAATTAGCTGGTTTAAGAGACTCAGCTCCACCAACAATTAATAGCGATCCAACATCACCTGAATTGGCATCTAAAACTGGTTTTATTACTAATTTTAGTGGACCAAATAATGTAAAAGGTGCGGCTTGGGCGGATGTTAGATACTTTGGTGTAACTGCAGATGCAGATACCGATGAAGCTAAGCAGTTTATTCTTTATTCAATGGATGAAGGATACACAAGCACTTTATCTATAGCACCAGAAGGCAAGTTCCCTGTAAGAAGAGGTAATGCAAGTGATCCAAATGCATTTACAACTGCGTGGAGCAAATTACCTGTAGGAGTTGATAGAAAAGCTCCTTTAACAGATCTATATTCTGCAGATGTAATAAATAATATTGTTGCTGGTTTAGATACTGCTAATAGATGGGGTGTTAAAGAAGGCGAACTATCTAGAGCATCTAAAATTATTAACAATAAGTTTATAAATAGAATCACTAGACAATATATTGACGATCAATTGACTCTAGATGAAGCAGTAGATGAAATTAATACTGTGCTAGCTAGCTTCTAGTAATTTAAAAAATTAAAAAAAGCGGGTAATATTAATTATCCGCTTTTTTTTATGAGTTCAAAACTTGCAAAAATTGAAAAAACAACAGCTTATCTTTTAATATTACCATCAGTTCTTTTAGTATTTTCTATAATTTTATTTCCGATATTTTCTAATATTTGGATAAGTTTTAAAAATGTAGAGCTCAAAGATTTAAGAATTCCTGAACCAAGAGCAAAAAAATTAGTAAAATCAATTAATGATAATCCAAATCAAATAAAAGTAATTTATAAATTAAGAAATAGTTCTCTTACACAAGAAATTACTAATGTAAAATTTAAAGATAAATATCCAGATGATATCGAACCAATAAGTTTAAATAATAAATGTCAATTTAAATCAAATTTACTTAAGTGTGAGTTAGGTAATTGGCCAAAAAAATATCGAGAAAATTTAGAAATAGTATTTCAAAATATTAATAATCAAGAAATTTCCAAGAAGGAACTAAAATCTTATAAGCCTAAACTATCAGGTAAGTCACAAAATATATTATTAACTTATGAATTTACATTAAATAATTTCAAAAAAGTAATTAAAGACAAAGCTTTTATAGATCTATTATCAACAACTTTTTATTACACTTTTTTTGGAACCATAGGTGCAATAGTTTTTGGAATTTTAGCTGCACAAATGGTAAATCAAAAATTTTTTGGAAGAACATTTATGAGAAGTGTTCTTTTATTTCCTTATGTTGCGCCAGTTGTTGCTCTTGCTTATACCTGGGAACTTTTACTTGATCCAACAAGCGGAACTTTGAATAATTTATTAATTAACTATCAAATTATTGATGGACCAATAAATTTACTAGGACAAAAATATGTAACTTTAAATATACTTGGTTTTGATTTTAAATTGAGGCTAGCATTAACAACTGTAATTATTTTTGAAATTTGGAGATATTTTCCTCTAGCATTTTTATTTATTCTTGCTCGTCTTCAAGCAGTTCCAAAAGAGTTGTATGAAGCAGCTGATGTTGATGGTGCAAATCCTATCCAAAAATTTCTTAATATTACTTTGCCCCAGATATTAGCAGTGATTTCAATTTTATTTATGATTAGATTTATTTGGAATTTTAATAAATTTGAAGACATCTTCTTACTCACTGGCGGGGCATCAGGCACAAGAACATTGCCAATAAATGTATATCAACAAGGTTTTTCAATCGGGGATATTGGTATGGGTTCTGCAGTTTCTATTGTGATTGTAGTGTTTCTATTAATTTTTATGTTTATCTATTTTAAACTTTTAGGAAAAAGAGCTGATGAAAATTAAAAATATATTTACTTATTGTTTTATCTCATCATTATTTTTGTTTTCATTAATTTGTATTTGGAAAATCTTAGTTACATTACAAGGAATTGAATTAATAAATTTTAATTTTAATAAATTATTTATTTTTGGAATAATTCTTTGCGTAATAAATCTTCTTATTGGAAAAAAATTCAATTTAAATATTAAACTAATTATACTTGCTCTTTTATTTTCTATTTTTGATTATTTAATCTCAATAAATTTACCTATTTGGTACAGTTTTGGCATATTCTTAATCTCACTATTTTTCTTTAATACAATAAAAAACTACGACAAAAACTTTTTGTCGAAAAATCATTCGTCTCAAAAATTATTCTTTAATTTTTTAACACTATTTGGGATTACACTGTTCTCTTTTGTAATTCTTTTCCCTTTTTACATGATGTTAGTTACAAGCTTTAAAACCCAAGCATTATTATTATTAAACCCCTTAGACTTTAGCATTAACTTTGCACAAGGATTGCCAGAGTTGTTCAAATCTTATTTTATAGTATTCAAAGATTACAATTTTGGAAGATATATGCTAACGAGTACAATAGTCTCCTTAGGAACAGTCATTATAACATTAATTTTTGCAATACCGGCTGCTTACGCAGTTGCAAGACTTAATTTCTTTGGAAAAAATTTTTTATCAACATCCATATTGATAATTTATTTGTTTCCAGCGATAGTTTTAGTGATACCTTTGTATACAATTTTTAGTCAACTTGGTTTAAGAAATTCTATTGAGGGTTTGTTAATAGTTTATACAGCTACAACCTTACCTGTAGCAATTTATATGCTGCAAGGTTACTTTAAAAGTATACCAAAAGAATTAGAAGAAGCAGGGATAATAGATGGTCAAAATTGGCTAGGTATAATTTTTAAAATTATACTCCCACTTAGTTTACCTGCAATATCATCAGTAGCTTTGTATGTATTTATGATAGCTTGGAATGAATTTTTGTTTTCATTAATGTTTTTAGACCGGCCAAATACATTCACATTATCAAGAGCTATTCAGTTTCTTAATGTTGGAGCTGAAACACCTAGACAATATTTGATGGCAGGGTCTGTAGTAGTAACTCTGCCTATTTTAATAATTTTTGTTTATTTTGAAAAATATTTAGTAAGTGGTCTTACTGCAGGAAGTGTTAAAGGATAATGCAAAATAAAGTAGAAGAGGCAAAAAAAATATTATTAGGTAACAGAAAAAATGGTTACACACTTCCTACTAATAACAAATTATATCCTGCTCAATGGAATTGGGATTCAGCTTTTATAGCGCTGGGCTATTCTTACTTTAATTTAGATTTTTCAATTATAGAAATTGAAACTTTGCTTAATGGTCAGTGGGACGATGGTATGATACCCCACATTCTTTTTCATGAAAAAGACACATCTTATTTTCCAAATCACACAACTTGGCAATGTGGAAAAAATATACCTTCTTCTGGTATTACTCAGCCACCAGTTTTAGCTAGTATTTTGAGGAAAATTGTTGAAAAAAAACAACTTAGTAATGAACAACATTCAAGAATTGTAAATATAATAACAAAAATTAAAAATTATCATGATTGGTTCATAAAATTCAGAGATCCTAATAAAACCGGCCTTGTATCCATATTACATCCTTGGGAGAGTGGGTATGATAATTCACCAATTTGGGATCAACCAATGAGTAATATCAAAGTAGATAAAAATCTTAATTATAAAAGAAGAGATCTTGAAGTTTCAAACTCTGATGAGAGACCTTTAAAAACTGATTATGACAGATATGTAACTTTAAGAGATCAATTTAGAGATGTTCACTACGATCCACATAAATTGTATGAGATCTCTGATTTTAATGTAGTAGATGTTGGATTTAATGCTTTATTTTTGAGAGCAAATAAAGATTTAATTAGCTTAGCTAAAAATTTTAATTTAAAATTTGATGATTTAAATTATTTTGTATCCAAAACTGAAAATGAAATATTAAAATTATATGATGATAAAATTAATGATTTTGTCTCGAAAGATTTAAAAACTAACTTGAATATCGTTGTTCCATCAATAACAAATTATTTTACTCTCTACGCAAATTTACAAGATGATGAATTAAATAAAAAAATTATTAATAATTTAAAAAATCATAATATTAATGACAATTACTATTTCTCAACAATAAAACCAAATCATCCTTCATTTGAAGAGAAAAGATATTGGAGAGGTCCAATATGGATAAATTGTAATTGGTTGATTTATCAAGGACTTATCAAAAAAGAGCCAGAATATGCAAATGAAATCAAAAAAAAAACTTTAGAATTAATTGAAGAAAAAGGTTTCCATGAATATTACAGTTATAAAGATGGATCGGTTATGGGTGCAAATAATTTCTCATGGAGCGCAGCTTTATATTTAGACTTAGCTTTAGAAAATTAGTTTAAATTTTTAGTTTTTATTTAGAAAAGTTTCAGATGAATCATCCATTGCTTTTGCCCAAGCTGTATGATGAACTGGAGCGACAGATCCTGTAACTGGAGATGAAAAAGATTTATTTCTATACGTTGATATATCTTCAACCTTATGATGTTCCCACTCTTTAAAATGTTTTCTTATCAGCTCAAAATCTATTTTTGGATAATCCGACATATCGTGCAATTCCTTTGTGTATTCAGTTTGAAAATCAATCATCTGATCAGGATTTTCCAGTTTTTCTTCTAAAGCAACCCATTTGTTAATATCTTTTTCGATTTCATCTTCACTTGGCAAACTTATTTTACCCATTATAACATCTCTCGCATACCAAGCTTGGCAATCAAACATATTAAATGTGTGAAACTGGTCTTGCATTCCTAGATACAAAAGTTTGTGATTATCCTGCCAAACAACACCTTTATATAATTTTGGAGGATAAAGTCTGTTTCTTGTTTTAAGTTTTAAATTTTCTTCCAAAAAAGGAAAATGATGTAGGTAACCAGTACACAGTATTATTACATCTGCATCCTGTTCGGTACCATCTTTAAAAATTGCTTGTTTTCCTTCTAATCTATCTAAATAAAATACTTCTTTCATTCCTTCGGGCCATTTAAAACCCATAGGATTATGCCTGTAGCCAATTGTTACACTTTTTGCTCCATATTTATTGCATTGAAGCGCAATATCCTCAGCGGAATAACTGCTTCCTAAAACTATAATATTTTTTCCTCTAAATTCTTCTGCATCTCTAAAATCATGTGAGTGCATTATTCTTCCAGGAAATGAACTCATACCTTTATATTCGGGTATAAAAGGAACTGAAAAATGACCAGTGGACACTACAACGTAATCAAAATGATCAGTTAAAATTTTATCATTTTCTTTATCTTGATAGCTAACTTCAAATTTATCTGATTTAAAAACTGTATTAACTACTCTTGTATTAAATTTAATTTTATTTCTTAAATTTCCTTTACTTACTCTACTAGTGATATAATCATAAAGTACTTCTCTAGGTGGGAAAGAAGGAATTGGTTTTCCAAAATGTTCATCAAAAGAATAATCTGCAAATTCAAGACACTCTTTAGGTCCGTTTGACCAAAGATATCTATACATACTATTATGAACTGGATCTCCATATTGGTCAGATCCTGTTCTCCAGCTATAATTCCAAAGACCTCCCCAATCACTTTGTTTTTCGAAGCAAACTATTTCAGGTATTTTGTCTCCTTTTTTCTCGGCATGTTCAAAAGCCCTGAGTATTGATAACCCACAAGGTCCAGCACCAATAATAGCGACTTTAGTCATGATAATTTTTCCTCTACAATTAAAATTATAAATATATTGTACTAAGAAAAATAGAAAAATTAAATATTAATTTAATATGAAAACTAATTGGAATTACCCTACTACAATTTGGGTTGGAGAGAACAGAATTCAAGATTTAGGTCTAGCATGTAAAAATCTAAAAATCGATAAACCATTATTTGTCACAGATAAGGATTTAATTTATCTAAAAATGGTTCAAGATATTATTTTAGATTTAAAAAAAACCTTTAATCATCTTCAAGTTTTTTCAAATTTTTCAGGTAATCCTGTAGGCGAGAATGTGGAAGAGGGAGTGGGGGAGTTTAAAAAATTAGGTTGTGATGGAGTTATTGCATTTGGTGGTGGCAGCGGTCTTGATGTAGGTAAAGCTATTGCTTTTATGTCAGGACAGTCTAGACCAATATGGGATTTTGAAGATATAGGAGATTATTGGAAAAGAGCAGATGAAACTAACGTTGCACCTATCATTGCTGTACCCACTACAGCAGGGACAGGATCAGAAACAGGAAGAGCATCAGCTATAATTAATAAACAAACAGGAATAAAAAAAATTATTTTTCACCCGAAATTTTTACCTTCAATTGTAATTTTAGATCCTAATTTAACTTTAGATCTTTCTCCAAGATTGACTGCAGCTACAGGTATGGATGCTTTGGCACACAATTTAGAAGCTTTTTGTGCACCAGGATTTCATCCGATGGCTGATGGAATTGCGATTGAGGGAATGAAGTTAATTAAAAACTCATTAATTAAAGCAGTTAAGAACGGTAAAGATTTAAATGCTAGAGCAGAATTATTAGCTTCAGCTAGTATGGGTTCTACCGCTTTTCAAAAAGGACTTGGTGCTATTCATTCTTTAAGCCACCCTATTAATGCACAATTTAATGTTCACCACGGTTTATCAAATGCTATCTTTATGCCTTATGTATTAACTTTTAACAAAGATACGATTGAAAAAAGGATAATTTCTATATGTGATTATCTCGAACTCGATAAAAGTTTTGATAGTTTTTTAAAGTGGATTTTAGAACTAAGAAAAGAATTAAATATACCGCATAAATTATCAGAAATTGTTGATGTAAATAAAATAAATTTAGAGCAGTTATCAGTTATGGCATTAGAAGATCCTTCAACTTCTACCAATCCAAGGACGATGACTAAGGATGACATGAAAGCACTTTATGAACACAGTATTTCGGGTAAATTATTTTAATGAAAAGAATTCTTATAGTTGAAGGTAACCTTAGAGAAGAAAATCAAAGCTTTACAGATGGTGGAATTAAAACTCATACTGAAAGTTTAAAAGATAGTATTAGTTATTTTACAGATCAATTAGAAATTGATGTTGTTAATCCTTCATCAGATGAAAATATTAATGAAGTAGCTAAAGACTTAACTAAATATCATGGAATGATATGGGGTGGGAGTAGTTTAAATATTTACAATGATACTCCAGAAATAAGAAGACAAATAAACTTTATGAGGGAATGTCAAAAGAATATAAAAAACATATTCGCAATATGTTGGGGAATGCAAGTTGCTGTGACCGTTGCTGGTGGTGAAGTAAAGAAATGCCCTAATGGCGCACACAGGGGAATAGCTCATAATATAGAAATAAATGAAAACGGACTTAAACACCCACTTTATAAAAATAAAAATAAAAAATTTAATACCCCTGCATTTAATTTTGATGAAGTTGTAAAATTACCTGAGGGCTCTACATTACTCTCATCAAATCCAATAAATAAAGTCATGGGTATAAATTTTAATGTTGGTTCAACGAATATATGGGGCATTCAATATCATCCAGAGATAACTTATACTAAAATGATAAGCTTAATTCATTTTAGGAGAGATCGACTTTTAGAAAAAAAAGCATTTATTGACCAAATGGAAATAGACTCTCATGTAAAAATAATAGAAGATGAAAATAAAATTTCAAATAAAGATGCAAGGATGAGAGAATTAGAAAATTGGCTAAATAATTTAAATTAGAACAAGCCTTCTATTTCACCTTTTTCATTTAGCTTAATAGAGTCTGCTGCAGGAACCCTTGGAAGTCCAGGCATTGTCATTATGGCTCCGCATATAACAACAATAAATTCTGCACCTGAAGATAATCTTACTTCTCTAATTGGTAATGAATGGCCTGTTGGAGCACCTTTTGCGTTTGGATCAGTAGAAAAACTATATTGTGTTTTTGCTACACATATAGGTAAATTTCCATAACCCGATTCTTCAAAAGATTTTAATTGATCTTTTATTTTACTGTCAGCAACAACTTCGTTTGCTCGATAAATTTCTTTTGCAACAGTTTCAACTTTCTTTAACAAAGGTGTTTTTTCATCATATAAAAATTTAAAATTTGCTTGTTTTTGATCAATTAAATCTACAACATGTGCTGCAAGTTCTTTTGTTCCTTCACCACCGTTTGACCAATGAGTGCATAAAGTGGCTTTTACTCCCATTTTATCACAAGCATTTATTAACTCTTTTACCTCATTATCTGTATCAGCAACAAAATGATTAACAGCAACTGCTACCGGTAAACCAAATTTTTTTACATTTTCAATGTGTCTTTCTAAATTTACCAAACCTTTTTTTAACGCGTCTACATTTTCATTTTTTAAATCATCTTTAGCTACACCACCGTGCATTTTTAATGCTCTAATTGTTGCTACAATAACTACACACTCGGGTTTTAAATTTGATTTTCTACATTTAATATCTAGAAATTTTTCTGCTCCTAGGTCTGCTCCAAATCCAGCTTCAGTTACAACATAATCAGCTAGTTTTAAACCTGCTTTAGTTGCTATTACAGAGTTACAACCGTGCGCAATGTTTGCAAAAGGTCCACCATGAATAATTGCAGGATTATTTTCTAACGTTTGAGTTACATTAGGCCTGATTGCTTCTTTTAACAAAACAGTCATTGGTCCATGAGCATTTAAATCTTTTGCAAAAATAGGCTTTCTATCTCTAGTATAAGCAACTGTAATATTACCTATTCTCTTTTCCAAATCTTCAAGATCATTTGCTAAACAAAAGATAG
The DNA here is from genome assembly GCA_902517745.1 of uncultured Pelagibacteraceae bacterium. GTDB lineage: Bacteria > Pseudomonadota > Alphaproteobacteria > Pelagibacterales > Pelagibacteraceae > Pelagibacter. The sequence goes on along the minus strand of CABYDS010000002.1, from coordinate 134,597 downwards.
CCATTATCTCAGATGCTACTGTAATATCAAAACCATCTTCTCTTGGAAAACCATTAGCTACTCCACCTAAATTAATATTTATAGATCTTAAAGATCTATCATTCATATCCATAACTCTTCTCCAAACTACTCTTCTCACATCTATGTTTAATTTATTTCCCCAATAAATATGATTATCAATTAACGCTGACAATAAATTGTGAGCAGATGTAATTGCATGGAAATCCCCCGTAAAATGTAAATTGATTTGTTCCATTGGAACAACTTGAGCATATCCTCCACCTGCTGCTCCACCTTTCATTCCAAATGAAGGACCTAAACTAGGTTCACGTAAACACACTATAGAATTTTTACCAATTTTATTTAATCCATCATTTAAACCAACTGACGTAGTAGTTTTTCCCTCACCTGCAGGAGTTGGTGTAATAGCAGTAACTAAAATTAATTTTCCATTTTGTTTATCTTTTAAACTATCTAAATATTCTAAATTTATTTTTGCAATATGACGTCCCATAGGGCTAAAAGCACTTGGTTCGTCTGGAACATTAATTTTACCCAAAATCTCATTAATGGGTTTCATTTTTGCTTCTCGTGCAATTTGGATATCTGATTTTGACATAAATCTAATTACTTATTAATGAGCAGAATTACTATCCTTTTTTGTCACGTATTTAAACATCTAAAAAATATATATAAAAAAAATTAGCAAAAACTTATATTTAATTTTATAAAACTTACGGATGCAGAAATATTCAGTATTTAGTCTAATCAAAAACGCTTTCTCCAATCACCAAAATTGGGAAGTTGCTTGGAAAGATCCAACTCCAAAAAGTGAATATGATGTAGTCATCATTGGAGGTGGAGGACATGGTCTTGCTACTGCATATTATTTAGCAAAAGAACATAATATTAGAAATGTAGCTATCATTGAGAAAGGCTGGATTGGTGGTGGAAATGTTGGTCGAAATACAACGATCATAAGATCAAATTTTATGTACGATGCTAATGCAAGATTTAATGAATTTGGAATGGATTTATGGAGAAACTTAAGTCAAGAACTGAACTTTAATGTGATGTTTTCTCCAAGGGGAATAATAAACTTAGCCCACTCTGATGCTCAAATGAACGCATATGCTCGTAGAGGAAACTCTATGAGATTAAATGGAATAGATGCAAAGTTATTGGATAGAGACGGAGTTAAAAAATTAATTCCAATGGCTGACTTTAGTGATGAAGTACGTTTCCCAATTTTTGGAGGCTTAATGCAACCAAGCGCTGGTACCGCAAGACATGACGCTGTTGCTTGGGGTTATGCACGTCAAGCAGATGATATGGGAGTAGATATAATACAGCATTGTGAGGTCACTGGTTTTGATGTTGTTAATGGAAAGATAAAAGGAATTAGAACTTCAAGAGGAGATATTAAAGCAAAAAAAGTTGGATTATGTGTTGCAGGTAGCACAAATATATTAGCTGAAAAATTAAATATGACGCTGCCAATAGAAACACATGTACTGCAAGCTTGTGTTTCAGAACCTGTAAAACCATTATTAGATGGAGTAGTAACTTTTGGCGCAGGCCACTTTTATATAAGTCAATCAGATAAAGGTGAGATGGTAATGGGAGGTGATCTTGATGGATATAATAGTTATGCTCAAAGAGGTAACTTGCCAACTATACAACATGTATTGACAGGTGGCTTAGCTTTGTTTCCATTTTTAAGTAGATTAAAAATGTTAAGGACATGGGGAGGGATCATGGATATGTCTATGGATGGTTCTCCAATAATTGATAAAACTCATATTGAAGGTTTATATTTAAACTGCGGATGGTGTTACGGAGGTTTTAAATCAACTCCTGTTTCAGGTTGGACATTTGCTCATACAATCGCGCAAGATCAAGTTCATGAATTAAATTCAGAATTAAGATTAAATAGATTTTCTACAGGCCATCTTTTAGATGAAAAAGGTTTAGGAACTAAAACCTGGATTGGTTAAAAAATGTTATACATCAAATGTCCTTATTGCGGTTTAAGAGCACAAAAAGAATTTTCATATGGAGGTGATGCAACTGTAAAAAGACCTAATATAAATGAAGAAGTACCAAGTGAAGATTGGGATAATTTTGTTTATATGAGAAAAAGTCCAAGAGGTAAACATATAGAGTTATGGCAACATATAGCAGGATGTAGACAATGGATTAAGGTGCAAAGAGACACCGCTACACATGAAATTTTCCAAACAGCAAAAGTCACAGAAGAAATAAGATGAGCCAACCATTTAGATTAAATAAAGAGGGATTAATTAATCGAAACAAAAAAATATCTTTTACTTTTAATGGTAAAAAATTATTTGGATATGAAGGTGATACAATTGCATCTGCTTTAATAGCAAATGGAATACACTTGGTCGGTAGAAGTTTTAAATATCATAGACCGAGAGGTTTTTTTGGTGCAGGAGTAGAGGAGCCAAACGCAAAGCTTCAAGTAGAATTCAATGGTCATTCAGAACCTAATGTTAATGCAACAGAAATGGAACTCGTTGAGGGTTTATCTGCTACTAGCCAAAATTGTTGGCCATCAGTCAATTTTGATATTGGTGCAATTAATAATTTTTTAAAAATGTTTTTCCCTGCTGGGTTTTATTACAAAACATTTATGTGGCCTAAAAGTTTCTGGTATAAAATTTACGAACCTTTCATTAGAAAAGCCGCAGGATTAGGGGTAGCTTCGATAGAAAAAGATAAAGAAAGATATGAACATAAATTTGAGTATTGCGATTTGTTAGTTACTGGATCCGGACCCTCTGGATTAGCAAGTGCTTATGCTGCTGCAAAAAATGGAGCAAAAGTAATTTTAGCTGAGGATAAACCAAGATTTGGAGGAACACTTTTGACCGATGATGTAAGCATCGATAATTTATCAGGAAAAGATTGGGCAGAAAAAATAATTAGTGAATTAAAATCTATGCCTAATGTCACTGTAAAAAACAGATCTCAAGTTTTTGGTTACTATGATCATAACATGCTGGTTATGTTTGAGAGAGTTAGTGATCATTTAGAGAAAAAATCAAAATTCACCCCAAGACAAAGACTCTGGTATATTAGAGCCAAAGAAACAATTTTATCAACGGGTTCAATTGAAAGACCAATTGTGTTTGGCAACAATGATACTCCAGGAATTTTTTTATCAGCAGCTGCAAAAGAATATATGAAAGTCTATGGAGTTTTAGTTGGAAAGAAACCTTTAATATTTACAAATAACGACAGCGCATATGAAACAGCTTTAGAGTTCAAAAAAAATAATGTTGAACCAATTATATTAGATACTAGAGAAGAACATTCATCAGAATTAATCGACGAAGCTAAATCAAAAGGAATTGATATAAGATTTTCTCACGGTGTTATTGTTGCTAATGGGTACAAAAAAGTTAAATCTGCAAAAATTGGCAAACTGAATAAAGATAAAAATTCTTTTGAAAAAATAGAAACTGTCGATTGTGATTGTATTTGTGTGTCTGGATTTTGGACACCATCTGTACATTTAGCATCACAATCAGGAAATAAACTTAAGTATGAAGAAAAAATTGATGCATTTATTCCAGATAAGAAAAAACAACACGAGACCTCAGTTGGTGCGGCAAATGGATCTTTTACTTTAGAAGAAAGTTTAAAAAATGGTTTTGAAAATGGTTCAAATCTTTCTGCTAAAATTACAGATACTAAAACAGAAATTGCAATTCCAAATGTAAATGAAAAAAAATATGGTGCTCATGATAAGTTTTGGTGCATGCCATTACCTAAAAATGAAAATCCAAAAAGATTTGTTGATTTTCAAAATGATGTGTCTGTTTCTGATATAGAAATTGCACTAAGAGAAGGTTACAGATCAATAGAGCATGTCAAAAGATACACAACTCTTGGAATGGCAACAGATCAAGGCCGTACAAGTAATTTAAATGGTCTTCAGTTGGTATCTAATATAGAAAATAAAATAGTTCCTGAAGTGGGACACACAACATTTAGACCACCTTTCACACCAATTACAATCGGGACAATAGTTGGTCGTGAAGTAGGTATGGAATATATGCCGACTAGAAAAACTCCAATGCATGAATGGCATGAGAAAAATAATGCTGTTTTTGTTGATGCAGGTGCTTGGAAAAGACCTCGATATTATAAGCTAGGAAGTGAAACTTTATTTGAAGCTTCAAAGAGAGAGGCAAAAAATGTTAGAGAGAATGTTGGTATATGCGATGTAACTACATTAGGAAAAATTGATATTAAAGGTCCAGACGCAGCAGAATTTTTAAATAGAGTTTATACAAATGCTTGGATGAAATTACCTGTTGGAAAAGCAAGATATGGATTGATGCTTAGAGAAGATGGAATTGTCATGGACGATGGAACAACAACAAGAATTTCAGAAAATCATTATCATATGACAACAACAACTGCACAAGCTGCAAATGTTTTATCTCACTTAGAATATTATCTTCAAATTGTTTGGCCAGAATTAAATGTAAATGTTGTCTCTACAACTGAGCAATGGGCAGGGGCTGCAATTGCTGGACCTAAATCTAGAGACATGTTATCAAAATTATATCCGGACTTAGACGTATCAAATGAAGCTTTGCCTTTTATGGGCTATAAAGAAGCAGAATTTTTTGGTGTTCCATCAAGAATTTTTAGAATTTCATTTTCTGGTGAGCTTGCATATGAGATTAATGTCAAATCAGATCATGGCATGTTCATGTGGGAGAAAATGATGGAAGTAGGAAAAGATTTTGGAAATCAGCCTTATGGAACTGAAGCTTTGTCAACATTAAGAATAGAAATGGGACACGTTGCAGGGCCAGAATTAGATGGTAGAACAATCCCATCAGATGTTTCATTAAATGGATTAGTTTCAAAGAAAAAAGATTTTATCGGCAAAAATTCTTTAGGGAGAGAAGCATTTAATGTTGAGAGCAGACAAAAAATTGTTGGACTTATTCCAATTGATAGAAAGTCTAGTATTCCCGAAGGATCTCATATCGTCCAAGATCAGAATGCAAAATTACCAAACCCTAAACTTGGTCACGTTTCTTCTTCTTGTTGGAGTGTAGAAAATAATAATCCATTTTCTCTGGCAATAATGAAAGATGGAAAAAATATGATAGGTAAAAAGTTTTTTGCGGTATCACCATTAAAAAATAAAACAATTGAAGTAGAAGTTATATCTTCACATTATGTTGACCCTGAAGGAAAAAGAGTTAGATCATGAAAAATGTTTCTGCACTAGAAAATATTCATAAACATGGATTGTTTGGCAATCACGATAGTAAAGATGAGCTAATAAATATTAGAGAAATCAAGGATGTTTTGATTTATCAAATTGTTAAATATAAAAAATCTTCAATTAGTATTGATAAAATAAAAATAGATAATTTAAATTTACCTGAGACACTCTTGGTATCTTCAAATACTAATACAAGAATTTTATGGATGGGACCTGATAATTGGTTGGTCGTTTCAACGAATAAAGAAATAGAAAAATCTATTTTAGAAAACCTAAGTCATGATGATTTTGCATTAACTGATCTATCTCATTCAAGAACAATACTTGAATTAGAAGGTTCTTTGGTAGATGAAGTATTGAAAAAGGGTTGTCCGTTAAATTTAGATGGTCTTGATGAAGGAAAATGTTCTAATTCTGCTTTTCATGCAATCACAATAACTATTGATTTTATTAGTTCAAATCCAAGAAAAGTAAGAATATTTGCTTTAAGAAGTTTTGGAGAATCTCTTTATCATTCAATAACTGATGCTTGTTTAGAATTTGGCTATAAAGCTGAATAAAAATTATTCTGAAGTTTTAAATTTAGTTTTTTGAATAATAACCACAAACACAATTGGAATTATTAAAGTTATTAGTGTTACTGTTATCAACAAAATACCTAGATCTGAATAATCGGCAGTGGTAAGAATAGCGTTTGTTACCTTATCCTTTACCTCTCTAGTAATAACATAAATTTCATTTAAATATTTAGTTCCTAAAGCACTTGCTGATAAAGCAAGATTTGTAAAAGATGCGAATACTGCAAAGAAAGTTGCTTTTAAGTGCGACGGAGCATTTTTAGCAATCCATGCAAGCAAAGGTATCATTGAGACTTGTCCCAAAGGTGACTCAAGTGCAGTATTTAATATTGCAATAAACTTGGCATCAACAACTCCATTAGTAATTGATGATGTCCAATTGTGAAATCCATAATACATTCCTACACTTGGTAAAAATAAAATTGCACCTGCAACAGATAAAATCACTATTATTCTAGCTATTGAGTTGTTTGCCATAAATGGTCTTAATAAAATAATACCAACAAGCGTTAAAACAGAGGCTATAAGAGATAATACAGAAAAAAATTGTTCATTGAATTCAAGTACATCAATTTCAAACCACGATAAACCTGGACCAGGTCCTGGCATTGCTCTAAAAATAAAAATTATTATTGCCGTTCCTACAACAGTAAGTCTTAAATCTTGAGGAAGTTCTTTAACTAATTTATTCATTAAAAATAGAATAATTGCCATTGAACCTACAAAAACAATTTCTTGAGCAAAAGGCACTTTGAATGATCCAATACCTAAAGTGAAGATAACAAAAACCAAGCTTCCACCTAATATCCACCAGTTAACTTCAGTTTTCTCTGAAGGAGCATAATCTTGGTCACCCTCTAAACCTTGTTCAATAAGTTTTTTTTTCTTTTGATTTTTTAGATATGAAGCAAGAAATATTCCTAGTACAGATACAATTGGAATAATTAAAGCATATATATAAATTGAACCGTATAAACTTATCTTATCTGCTTGTTCAAGTTCGTCTACTCCTTTAAAGAGAATTACATTAGCTAAAGCAACTAAAACAGTTCCACCAATTATTGCAAATCTTCCAAGAGTTTGCATTGTTGTATGCATAAGCTTGATTTCATCTCTTGAAAATTTATTTCCACTGTCATCAACTAAAGGAACAGCCTCTACAGTCATAGCATCAGCCACAACATCTTGCACAACATAGCCAATCGGAGCAAGTAAAACACTGATCACAAACCATGTTTCTACTGAAAGAATTGATGACATCCATTCAGTATGAATTATTAAACCGTACATTATAATTAAACTTAATGAGATTAAGGATGCTCCAACAAAAACCATGTAATTTTTTTTATTCCAGATTAGATCAACAAGATGACCTAAAGGCATCTTCAATGCCCATGGAATTCCAGCCCAAAAACCCAGTCCAGCAAGAAAAGCAGCAGATAAGTTTAGATAGTCTTTAACAAAAAAAGTTCCAACAATACCTGTTAGTCCTGAAATACCAGCAGCAAGATAAATCATCAATGGTGGTAGATAGGTCCACTTAAACTGTCTTCCTAAATCTATTAAAGTACTATCTATAAATCTCAAAATTTTATTACTCATAAATTATTCTGTTAAATTTAATAATATTAATCCATTTTGTTTAGTTTCTTTGCACCAAAGTTCATAACTTTCACAAACTCTCCACAAATGATCAAATGCTCTTTGAGATAACTCCAACGGAAAGTGACTTTTTGCATAATATAATTTTGGGATTTTCATTAATTGTTTAATCATAGTATCTTTTTGTATTTGTAAAAGTCTTATAGTTTCTTGATTAATCTTTTTTTTTGTAGATTTATCTACGTAGTCATTGCTCTCAAGTTCTTTAAACCACTTATCATGAAAATTTCCTGAACTAATTTCATTATAATCATCTGATGCAATAAATATTTCAAAAGCTTGAATATTAGTTAAATTAGGGTTCTTAATTTTGATTTCATATATCTTTTGATAAATGATTTCGGCAACATATAATACAAATGGTCTCGATTTATCAGTTTCCAAACTAAACTCCTCAAATATCTACTGAATAATAGCATGAATTAGGATCATCTTTATAGTGCGCAAAAGGCCCACACTCTTTAAAACCAAAACTTTTAAAAAGTTTTCTAGCGGGTGCAAAAAAATCACCTGCACCAGTTTCGACACTAAGTTTAGTAATTCCTATTTGTTTAGATTTTTCAATAAGATGTGAAATTATTTTTCCACCATATTTTTTATTTCTAAATTTATCTGAAACTCTTATAGATTTAAATTCTCCATGCGTTTCATCAAATAATTTTAAAGCTCCACAACCAATTAATTCATTATTTTCCCATAAACTCCAGAATTTTATACTTGGATCCTTTAATCCAGGAATATCTAATACATGAGAACTCCCCTCAGGAGAAACTGATCTCAATTCAATAAAATGCTTAGTTAGCAACTCATTTACTTGCGGATCATCAAAATTATTTTCTATTGATTTCATAGTTTTGAAAAACATATAATCTAAATTTAGATTAAACCAAGAAAATTAAATATGTGTGGAAGATACGTAATAACTAGCCCTGTTACAAAAACAAAAAAACTTGTTAAGTCAGCTATACAAGTTGAAGATAATGAAAATTATAATGCACATCCATTTCAAAAATTACCTGTAATTAAAAAATATAATAATGGAAATACTCTAGAAAATTTAAAGTGGGGAGTAGTACCTAGCTGGGCTAAGCAAAAAGATTTTAAACCTTTAATAAATGCAAGACTAGAAACTATAGATGAAAAAGTGTCTTTCAAAAAATTAATTCGACTACATAGATGTGTAGCTGTAGCAGATGGTTTTTATGAGTGGAAAAGAGAAAAAGAAAATAAAACACCTTATTATTTTTTAAGAGAAGATAAAAAGCTTATGTATTTAGCGGCTATTTATGACAATGATCAATTTTGTTTAATAACCGAGGATGCAGATGAAAATATTAAAGAAATACATCATAGACAGCCTGTTATAATTAATGAAAATGATGTTAATAGATATTTAAATCTTGAATTAACAGGATCGAGTTTTCTTAAAGAGTGTAAAAAAACAAAATTAAACTTTCATGAGGTTTCAAAGGAAGTTAATAAACCTACAAACAATAATATTTCTTTGATCCAAACAATTTCTTAAAACTATTTTTCTATAGTTGTTAAATGTCCCATTTTTCTTTTAGCTTTAACTTCTTTTTTTAAATAATCATAAAAAAATTCATTTTCTTTAAACTTTTTATTTTTATATTCTAATATATCTTCACCAATCAAATTAAGCATTTTTGCATTATAAATTTTTTTTGTTTCTAATTTTTCGAGTCCACATACAGCTCTGATGTGGTTTTCAAATTGGCTAATGTTGTGTGAATTTATAGTTAGGTGCCCAGAATTATGTACTCTTGGTGCAACTTCATTAGCATATAAATTATTATTTTTATCTATAAAGAATTCAACGCACATAGTACCAATATAATCAAGCTCTTCAGCTACTGTTTTTGCCCAGTCCAATGCTTTATTTTTAATTTCATCACTTATATCTGCGGGAATTTTAGAGTATTTTAAAATCTGGTCTTCATGATAATTTTCAATTGGATCATAAATTTCATATTTTTGGTGACCAAATCTTGTAACCACAACTGAAATTTCTTTTTTTAAATTTACTATCTTTTCTAAGATGTAGCCTTTTGAAAAATCGAAATCATTGTTTAAATCATTTGTATTATTTATTTTATATTGGCCCTTTCCATCGTAACCTAGTGTACAAGTTTTCAATAAACCAGGTATAAATTTATCGTTTATTTTTATATCATCTAAATCATTTATACTTACATACTGAGTTGTAGTTATATTATTTTTATTTAAAAATTCTTTTTCAGTTAGTCTATTTTGGATTAATTTATTTATTTCAGGGCTTGGTAATACAGATTTGGTTTCATTAATTTTTTTTAATATATCATATGGGATATTTTCAAACTCATATGTTACAAGATCGACTTTTTCTAAAAAGTTATTGATAATATTTATGTCTTGGTAATCTCCATAAATAAATTCATCAGCAAAATTGATTGCAGGTGCATCTTTATCGTCAGATAAAATAACCGTTTTAATATTAAGTTTTTTTGCTGCGGATGCTAATAGACTTCCTAATTGTCCTCCACCTATTATTCCTAGATCAGGTTTAGACATTAATTACTTTGGTTTTTTTTTTACTTTTGATGTTTGTTTTTTTCGCCAATTTAAAAGTGTTTTTCTTACATTGTTATCATACGTAGCTATAATTGAAGCAGCATATAAACCAGCATTGATTGCACCATCTTCTCCAATAGCAACTGTACCAACAGGAATTCCTTTTGGCATTTGGGCAATTGATAGTAGACTATCTAAACCTTTTAACTTTTTACTTTCAATGGGAACACCTATGACTGGAATTCTAGTTATAGCAGCAATCATACCAGGTAAATGTGCTGATCCTCCGGCTCCAGCAATAATAATAGAAATATTATTATTTTCTGCTTTCTTTGCATAGGCATAAAGTCTATCAGGCGTTCTGTGAGCAGAGACGATACTTGTCTCATAATTAACTTTTAAAATCTTAAGAACTTTTTCACAATTTTTCATTGTTTTGTAATCAGACTGACTGCCCATTACAATTGATACTTTATGTGATTTTTTTTTGTATTTCATGAAACCAATATCAATTTACAGATATTTCCCTTAAATTGCAATTTTTAGCTAAGGACAGTTTAAGTTAGTGACAATCATAATAATAATAATAGTGTATACCAAATATGAATTATCGAATTGATAATCTTCAGTATTGTAAATGGTCTAGAGAAATCTTTGAAATAAATAATAAAGCTGGATTAAATGCGGTTCACGTAACGTTAGTTTATCATGAAGACTATGATGAATTACAACAAAGAATACAAGAGTGGAATAAACATTTCGAAGAAAATAAAGATCTTATATTTCTAGGAAATAACTACAACGATATTACAAAAGCAAAAGAAGAAAACAAAACTGCAATTTTTTTTGGATTTCAAAATTGTTCACCAATTGAAGATGACATAGGCCTTATAGAAAAAGTACACTCACAAGGTTGTCGATTTATGCAATTAACTTATAACAACCAATCATTATTAGCCACTGGATGTTATGAAAAAAATGATAGTGGGGTTACTAATTTTGGAAAAGAGGCTATTAAAGAAATGAACAGAGTAGGTATCGTTGTTGACATGTCTCATTCAGCAGAAAAAAGTACACTTGATGCAATTGAAATTAGTCAAAAACCAATTGCGATCACTCATGCAAATCCAACTTTTTGGTTTGAAGCTAAAAGAAATAAATCTACAGAATTATTAAAAGTTTTGTCTGCAAGTGGAGGAATGTTAGGTTTATCATTGTATGCTCACCATTTAAAAGATGGAACGAATTGTAAATTAGAAAGTTTTTGTGAAATGGTTGCAAGAACAGTTGAAATTATGGGTATTGATAATGTTGGAATAGGATCAGACTTATGTTTAAACCAGCCAGACAGCGTAGTTGAGTGGATGAGAAATGGAACATGGTCAAAATCAAAAAATTTTGGTGAAGGCAGTAAAGATAAACCTGGTTTTCCAAAACAACCAGATTGGTTTTTAGATGCAAGAGGATTTAATAATATAAACACAGAACTAAAAAATAAAGGTTTTCACGAAGAAGAGATAAATAAGATACTTGGCAATAACTGGTTTAATTTTTATAAAGGAATTAATTAATGCAAGTTCCACTCAGAGATCCTAAAATTGTAATGAAACTTTCTAGGCTTGGATCGTTTCATCAATCTAAATTATCTTTTCTAAGATCATTTTTAAACGAGTTCAAAGATTGGAAATATAACAGAGATTTGTTCGACTTGAATGATAGGGGATTTGGAGTTGCTATTTATTCATTTTCAAAAGAAAAAAAAACATATTCTCTAGTTTGTTTTGCCAATGAGCTTAAAGATGAGGAAAGATCTGATAGAGTAATAGCAACTAAATGGGATGCTGCATTTGCTTTGTATGATGGTATTCCTTCAAAGATCGATATTGATAGACTTTCACAAAATGTCCCTAAGCAAGAAGTAGGGAGACTTTCTTATAAAGAACTTACTCTTTCAAGAGCAAATAGATCAGTTAGAGCATTTAATTACGTAGTCGAGTGTTTATCAAAAGGTATCCAGCCCAATACTAATGAGCTTTCAAAAGTTGGATATTTGTACAGAACAACCGCAGTATATGGCTCAGGAAAATTTGGATTAGCAGACAGGTTTAGAATTAAAAATAGAGATGAAATAAATGGTCCTTTTAGATTGGAAATGATGTTAGTCTACCTTGTAAGACAATTCACTTTCGATCAAGTCAATCATATTGCAAAACATAAAAATCCTAAAGACGCCGTAGAATTAGACTTGGATATTTGCAGAAATTTAGGAATTGGAAATTCAACTGGATTGGGAATGGCGCCATTTATTGTAAACCACCCTTCATTGTTAAATAATTGGATTCTAGCTAAAGAGACAGCTTTAAAAAAAATCAGAGAAATAGAAAAAGTATCAGAAGAAGAGTTTAAAATTTTTTACAATTGTTTAATAAAATCTTTAAAAAATGTAACTTCATGGAATACTGATAGCGAATACCAAAAGAAAAAAATAAACAATTTAATTAATGATTTACAAAATTTAATTAATTATTTGAAAAATAATATTGATAAATCAAATTTTTATATATTTGATAAATTATATAACTGGGCAGAGGAAAATTTATCTGAAGAAGGAGTTGAGTATTTGGTTTCTATAATGATGGAGCCATATAATGAAATAACCGATCCTTTAATTTCTAAAATGAGTTCAGACGAGGATAGTAGTTTTAACATTCCTGTAGATAGAACTATAAATGACCTAAGGGAAATAATTGAAAAAAATTATTCAGATATTTTAAAAATTGATTTTTCAAAAAATGAAAATAATAAAAAATTTTGGTTCATTTCAAAAAATAAAGAAGAACCTAGAATTGGAGATCGTTTTGAAGATAATGGTTCAGAACTTGAGCAGCCTACAGCTATTGCTAGAGATATAAAAAAACTTTATGAAACTATTTTTACATTAAAAAACAGCTTAAAGATTGGCAATTTTCTATTACGGAACAATGATTTAAGACATATTGTAAGAAGAGTGTTTATAACAGAGAAATATCCATATTCTGAAATTCAAGATAACACCATCGGCTCAAAATTAGTTCCTATTGATATGTTAAGACTTAAACTATCTTTTTTTGGGGCAGTAAAGTTTGATCCAAGATCTGACAAATGGTTAAGGATTTGTATGTTTCAAGGAGCTCCATTACCAAATGAACTTAATTCATTTAATCAATATTGGATATATAACCAAAGTAATTAATGAGAAGTTATAGTGAAATTGATACAATTGTTAAACGTTCAACTAAAGCAAAAGGTTTCTCTTGGGGTGTTGCCGAAGAAATAGGAAAGAACATTAAACAACTTGAGTTATTTGGTTTACCAGGAATAAAAAACATAAACCAATATTTTAAGATTTTTAATAATGAGAAGTTTGAAAATTGCCAATCTTTTAAAAAAAGCAACAGACCTCAAAACTTTTACTGTCCGATTAAACTTGGATTAAGTTTTTTTGATCAATCAATCTCTATCCAAGAACTAAATGATATAGAAATTGAAAAAATGGCTTACCCATTGATATTTTTGCCGTTTGTCAGCAGATCTTCGGAAATAACGGGAAAGAGAATTTTTTTAAAGATAGATCAAAAAGAATTTTTATTAAATTTCAATCAATCAATTTATTCGAATTACTTAAGTAGTGAGATTGTAGAAAAAGCTGATGTAATTAAAATTCAATTCTTAGAAAATAAGAATAATTTTTCTGAAGAAGATTGGAAAGAATTAACAAAATTATCAGAAAACACATTTGTAGAAGAAACTGATGAGTTAAAACAAAAAACTGCAGGCGCAGGATTAACAGATAATGACTGATAACTTTGAATATAAATCAGACAAATCAGATAATAATGAATTAAACGATATTTGTGATGAATGTAAAAAAGAAGATGAGACAGTAACTCAAAATTTAATACTCACAGGATATAAACTTTGTAACTCCTGCAGAACATCTAAAACTTTATTTCCGCTTTAAATATTTGTACTTACAGGTAATGAATTAATTTTTGTCATTACAAATGAAATTGTCAAAAAAGAAATAATTAAAAAAGATAAAAATACAATTCCAAATGCTTTTAGATTTGATTTTAAATTTAAAATATGTCTTGTTGCTATAATTAATGAAGCAAAAATCCAAAATTGAGTAAGAAAAATAATTAAAAGTACTAATTCTGGTGTGACAGCAAAAAATCTTATCAGTCCTGGAGCGTGTGCGTACCCAACGGCTATAAGAACTCTTTTAAATGGAATTTTTCTATCTTTATCAGGAAAAATTTTAACTCCAATTACAAATATAAAAATTGCCCACACCAACCAAGTTAATAATGCTGTTAAACCAGATATACCAACAGATGTTTTTACAATCGTATTAGCCGCAACTGCTCCAGCAACCCCATCTAAAATCATAATTAGAATTGCAAAATAAATTCCAGCTTCTCCATAATATCTTGGAGTTCTATAAAGAGTTTTATCAAGCTTTAAAGATTTAAAAACAATATCTAAAAACTGAGCAAACATTAATTATCTTTATTTTTTTTTTGCGCCTTATACGAAACGATTAATGGGAATATTATTAGAGCAATAGCGATTATAATGCAAACAACTATGAAAAAGGTTTTCGTCATATTTAGGGGGAATTAAATTCCCCCTAAAAAAATTTTTATCACTTACTGACTACTTCTCTTGTATTTGCGTTGTAAGATTCTGTAAATGGAATATCAACTACAACTGCATCGACTGGTTCTCCAGGTTTATCAGAATATTTTTCGGGTAGATGGACTTTAAATTTCGATCCAACCTTACCTCTTGGAAAACCATTTGCATTTAGCGTGCCATCAAATGGAACGTATCCCATAGCAATATTTTTCCCTTTTTCTGGGTGATACCAAGGAGAAGTTATAAATCCCACAGGCTCACTGCCGTTTTCTGAAATTAACCAAAAATCTGGAGCATATTCTTCAATAGGTTTTCCTCCTAATTCAAGTCCAACTAATTGAAGTTTGTAAGGTTTATGACCTGCTTTTAAATCAGCTTTCATTTTCTCGAGAGCTTTTTTTCCAACATAATCACCTTTTTTGTTCCATTCACCTTTGCCAGATAAAGAAACTTGATAACCAAGATTACATTGAAATGGATTATGTTCATGATCCATATCTTGTCCCCATGAAAGAATTCCAGCTTGTATCCTTCTGTGGTGAGCAGGAGCAATGACCATTAAGTTATGTTTTTTACCTGCTTCAAGAACAGCATTCCACATATCTTCGGCATATAAAGTTGCTTCTCTTAAATATATTTCAAATCCAGACTCGCCAGAAAAACCTGTTTGAGAAATAATACAACTTCTTCCACCAACTTTTGCAGATGCCAATCCATAAAAAGGCATGTTGTCTATGTCAACTTCACTTCCACAAAGATCTTTCATTAAAGCTTTTGCTTTAGGACCTTGAATTTGTACAGGACAAGCATCTATTTCATTAATTTGAACATTAAACCTTTCATCCGCATTTACTCCTTGCAGATACAATCCAATATCACTATCTGATAAACTGAACCAAAATTCATCTTTAGATATTCTTAAAAGAATAGGATCATTTAATACTCCTCCGTATGCATTACACAAAATTACATATCTTCCTCTCATTGGAGAAATTTTTGTAGCATCTCTTGTAATTACATAATCAACAAATTTTTCTGCATCTGGTCCTTTAACTTGTATTTGTCTTTCAACTGCAACATTCCACATTGTTACATGGTTTTTAATTGCCTCGTACTCAACCATTGCACCACCATCTTCAGGTTTAACATAACCTCTTGGATGATAAATTCTGTTATAAACAGTTGCTCTCCAACATCCTGCTTTCATAGATAAATGCCAGTATGGAGATTTCCTTACTCTTGTTGATATTAGCATCTCAACTTTAGTAGGTCCGCTTTGTCTTAAATTGTATGGTACTTTTCTATCAGACTGATCTACTGATGTTGTATGTCTTAGTTTACTATAGTCAAATTCATTAGACATAGTTATTCTCCTTCAACCACTTGTTAGTTTCCTTCAAGCCGCCGAATGTATAAATGTGGAAATAATCAGTATGCGATTTAACTTTCCCAATTAAATCATTAGGGTCTTTAGGTTTCAATAAATCTAACGCCTTACTAAAATTAGATTTAAGAAAGTTAATGGAATTTTTTGCCCCTACAATATTAGCAAATTTAATTAAGCTAGATATTTTCATTGGCCCAGTTATTCCAACATGAACTGGTATTGTTTGTTTTGAGATAAAATCTATAATAGGCTGAGTATCCATTAGCCACTGTGTAACTATATAATCAGCATAAGGCTTTTTATCTATCATAGCTTTTTCTAAATCAGAGTCGGATATATCAGGACTCCCCTCGGGATGTCCAGCAATTCCAATCTTGATACCATCAAAAAACCCTGTCTCTAGCATTTGATATGAGCTATCAAATTTTCCGATCGGGTCACGACTTCCACCTATCACCAAGACCTGCTTAACACCCAAATCTTTACATCTAGAAACATAATCTTTCAGCTGATTTTCATCATTTATTGACCTTGCTGGGAAGTGAGGAACTGGATTAAATCCCTCTTTAACTAACTCTCCAGACTGTTGAGCGGTCTCTTTATAATCACCCCCAGGTAGCATTGTAACATAAACATCTTTTACCTTCGGTAACGTGCTTAAATCAGTTTTAGGACCTATTTCTAAAGAAAAATTCATAAGTAAATTCTTAATTATTTTATATTCCGTGTCTATAAAAATATTAAACAGATGAACACATTGTAACCCATTGTCATGATCTGAAAATTTAATTAAATTTAGTCATGGAAAATAAATTATCTCAAATCACAGAATTATTCTCCAAAACAAGACAACAAACTCTATCCCTGTGTGAGAATTTAGAGGCTGAGGATATGGTCATACAGCCCAGCAAAAATGTTAGTCCTCTTAAGTGGCATCTTGGTCACACCACATGGTTCTTTGAAAAATTCATCTTGTCAGAATTGGATGAAAGTTACAAACCTTTTAACAAAGATTATAATTACATATTTAATTCGTATTATAATTCTGTAGGTGAGTACAATCCTCGAAATAAGAGAGGTTCACTAAATAGACCCATCTTAAAAGATGTTGTAAAATATAGACATTATGTAACTGAAAATATTATTGATTTTTTAAAAAGAACAAAAAATAACAGAACATCATTTTTAGTTGAACTAGGTTCAAATCACGAACAACAGCATCAGGAATTAATGTTAATGGATATTAAAAATATTTTTTACAACAATCCATTGATGCCGACTTATAATTCTAAAGATGATAAACCAGCTGTTAAAGAAAAAAATGAATTAACATTAGAAATCGCTAAGAAATTTAAATATGGAAACGACGAAGATATTTTTTGTTACGATAACGAATTACCAGTATCAGAAACACAATTAGATCCTTTTAAATTGTATTCATTTGTTACTAATGGAGAGTGGAAAGAATTTATTAATGATGGAGGATACAAAAACCACGAGTATTGGTTATCTGATGGATGGGATTTTGTAAATAATAACAAATTAGAAAAACCAATGTATTGGATAGATAATAATAATTATTTTACATTAAACGGTGTAAAAAAAATTGATAATGAAAAGCCAGTTTCTCATATAAGTTTCTATGAAGCAGATGCTTTTGCAAGATACAAAAACAAAAGATTACCGACTGAATTTGAACTAGAGTATTTTTTAAAACAATCTGAAAAAAAAGGTAATTTTTTAGAAAATAAAATTTTTCATGAAGTAGAGGAAAAGGCAGACGATGTTTATGGAAATTTATGGGCTTGGACAAGTAGTAACTACACACCTTACAAAAAATACAAACCTTATGAAGGAAATCTAGGAGAATATAATAATAAGTTCATGTGTAATCAGTTTGTTTTAAAAGGTGGCTCACATTCTACATCTATTAATCATGTCAGAGCATCTTATAGAAATTTCTTTTACCCAAGTGATACTTGGCAGTTTTGCGGTGTCAGACTAGCTGATGATATCTAGTGACTAATTTAAAATTAATAAACATAAACAATCAAATTCAAGATGATAAAAAATTAATCTTACAAGGATTATTAAATAAAAAACAAAAATATTTATTACCTAAATATTTTTATGATGAAAAAGGTTCGAAGTTATTTAATAAAATAACAAACCTTAAAGAATATTACCCAACAAACAAAGAGTTAGAAATACTAGGTAGTTCACAAAAAGAGATAAGAAAGAAATTACCAATTCATTCAACAATTGTAGAATTCGGAAGTGGCTCAAATAAAAAAATCAACAAATTTATAAATTCATTAAGCAAACCCAAAGAATATATTCCTATAGATATTAGTAAGGAATATTTGTTTGAAAATGCATCAATAATTGCAAAAAAATTCTCAGATTTAAAAGTAACAGCAATATGTGCTGACTTTAGTCAGACCAATAGATTAAATAAAATTTTAAAAAATAAAAAAAAAATAGTCAGTTTTTTTCCAGGATCTACCATAGGAAATTATTTACCCAAAAATGCAAATAAAATATTAAAAAATTTTTCAAAAATCATAGGTAAAAATTCTTATTTAGTAATTGGGGTAGATTTAATCAAAAATAAGAAGACCCTTGAAAATGCTTATAATGATAAATTGAGAGTAACAGCTAAATTTAATAAAAATATATTAAATGTAGTAAACAAAATTTGTAATTCAAAATTTCAAACGAAAGATTTTGAACATAAAGCGTTCTACAATTTAAAAAAAAATAGAATTGAAATGCATCTTATCTCGAAAAAAAATTTCACATTAAAAATTAATAAAAAGAATATTAAATTTACTAAAGATGAAACCATTCATACTGAAAATTCTCATAAATATTCAAAAAATAATTTTGTTAAATTAGTTAATAAATCTGGCTTTAAAGTCTTAAAATATTTTACTGATAAAAAAAATTATTTTGGAGTTTTTTTATTAAAAGTGAAGTAAGTTTTATTATGGCGCAAAAAGACGTAGGTAACAAAATTCCCATCTACAAGTTGAAAGACACCGATGAAGTAATGAAATATTACGATGAGTGGGGAGATGGTAATAAATATGATAAGGATATGGTCGATTGGAATTACACAGGACCAAAAGAGACAACAAAAGTATTTTCAGAATTTCAAAAAAATAAAGAAGCAAAAATTTATGATGCTGGTTGTGGTACCGGACTAGTGGGTGTTGAATTAAAAAAATATGGTTTTAAAAAATTTCATGGGGCAGATCTTTCGAAAAAGTTATTAGAATTGGTACCGAATGATCTTTATGAAGAGCTTGAACAAGTAGACTTGAATAAACCCATTAATAAAAAAGATGACGAATATGACTCAGTTATGTGCGTTGGTACATTTACTTTTGGACATGTAAAGCCACCAGCTTTGGAGGAATTTATCAGGATTACAAAGAATGATGGATTTATCTGTTTTACTATTAATGAGGGAATACACGAAGAATATGGTTTTGATAAAAAAATTGAACAACTTAAGGAGCAAAATAAATGGAAAGAAATAAAATTTTTTAAATCAGATTACATTGCGAGCAAAGACGTAAATGCTTGGTTAGGGTTATATCAAGTGATAAAATAAACCATGTCAGAAATTTACAATATTATAGATAAACAAAAGTTAGATATTGTATCTAAACCAATTAGTGAAGCTCATGGTTTACCAAATGAATGTTACATCAGTAAAGAATATACTTTAATTGAAAGAAAAAAATTATTTGAAGATAAGTGGATCGTCATTGGAGTTGGAAGTTCTATTCCAGACGAAGGTGATGTGAAACCAATTGATTTACTTGGAATACCCTTACTTATTGTTAGAACAAAAAATAAAGAAATAAAAGTTTTTCATAATATTTGTAGTCATAGAGGAGTTAAATTAGTTAAAGAAGCTGGCAAAATTAGAAATGTTATGAGGTGCTCATATCATTCATGGTCATATGATTTAGAAGGTAAATTAATTGCTACACCTCATATTGGAGGAATGAATATTCATCAAACACCTGAATTTGATAAATCAAAAAGTAATTTAAAAGAGATAAGATCATATATTTGGTTAGATCTAATTATGATTAATATTAACAACAATGAAATTTCATTTGAGAATTATATTGGTCCTTTAAGTCAAAGATGGGAAAAATTTTGGCCCTTAAAAGATAGAGAATTAATTCATCATGCAAATGATTATGGTTATTTTAAATTAGATGCAAAATGTAATTGGAAATTTGCAATTGAAAATTATTGTGAAAGCTATCATTTGCCTTGGGTTCATCCAGGATTAAATTCTTATTCAAAGTTAGAAGATCACTATCATATTCAAGGTCTTCCAAACCGTTTCGCCGGACAAGGAACAGTTGTTTATAATCCAAGGTTTGACGGAAATGAAAAGTTCCCATGCTTTCCTAATTGGCCTAAAGATAAGGAAAATATAGCTGAGTATGTAGCGCTATTCCCAAATGTAATGTTAGGAATTCACAAAGATCATTATTATGCTTATTGGTTAGAGCCAGTCAATCATGAGTTTACAATAGAACATATGGAAATTTATTATGTTGGAGATGAGGCGGCAACTTCAACAAAGTATAAAACTTTAAGACAAGAAAATCACAAACAATGGGAAGATATTCAAAAAGAAGATGTAGATATAATTCAAAGTATGCAAATAGGTAGAAACTCTCCAGCTTATAATGGTGGTAATTTTTCTCCAAAGATGGACAATCCAACACATCATTTTCATAAGTGGGTTGCTGGTAATTTAATTTAAAGTTAAAACCTAAAAATGAAAATTATATTAATCATGGGACTTCCAGGCGCAGGAAAAACTACATTAGCTGACGAACTTGCTCCTTTATTGAATGCAAAAAGATTAAATGCAGATGAAGTAAGAAAAGCCGCAAACGATTGGGATTTTTCAGAAGAAGGAAGAACAAGACAAGCAAAAAGAATGGCTGAGTTTGCATTAAAATTAAAAAACCAAGGAAATTATGTGATTGCAGATTTTATTTGCCCAACTCCTAAAGCAAGAAGTTTATTTCCTGCAGATTATGTAGTTTGGGTAGATACAATAAAAGAAGGTAGGTTTGATGACACTAATAAAATGTTTGTTAAACCAGAAAAATATAATTTTCATGTTACCACACAAGATGCTAAGTCTTGGGCACCAAAGATTTTAAAGGAGATAAAAAAATGACGTATCAATGGGATAACAAAAAACCAACAGCTCAAATGTTAGGAAGATGGCAACCATTTCATGATGGTCACTATACTCTATTTAAGGAAATTATAAAAAAAACAGGACAAGTATGTATTCAAATTAGAGATGTACAAGGTGTTGATGATAACCCGTTTGATTTTGAAACTGTCAAAAAAAATATTGAAGAAAAACTTAATCCAGAGTTTGAGGGTAGGTTCAAAATTATGCTTGTCCCTAATATTACAAATATTTGTTATGGAAGAGGTGTTGGATATAAAATTGAAGAAATAGTTTTGCCTGAAGAAATTCAAAAAATTTCAGCAACTAAAATTAGAGCTAAGATGAGAGAAGAAGGTAAATTAAAATAAGTGACTGTAAAAATAAATAAATTATCACCAGGCGTTAAAAGAGTTTTAATTAATGATCCAAAAACTTATAATTCATTATCCTACAAAACTCTTTCATCTTTATTAAAGGCATTCAAAAAATTAGATAATGATAAAGAAACAAGGGTTATTATTTTAGAAGGAGCTGGAAAAGGATTTAGTGCAGGCCATAACTTAAAAGAGGTAAGAGGTATAAAAAATAGATCTAATCATCTAAAACTTTTTAAACTTTGTTCAAAACTTATGATGCAAATTGTGGAGGGAAACAAACCAGTCATAGCGAAAGTACATGGAGCAGCTTATGCAGCAGGATGTCAATTAGCTGCCAGTTGTGATCTTGCATATAGTACGAACTCAGCAACGTTTGCTACGCCCGGAGTAAAAATTGGATTATTTTGCAGTACACCAATGGTAGCTGTCAGCCGAAAAATTAGCAGAAAAAGAATGATGGAAATGCTACTTACCGGTGATCCAATTAGTGCAAAATATGCAAAGGAAATCGGATTAATTAATGATCATTACAGTCCAAAAACTTTAAATAAAAAAGTTTTAGATATCGCAAAAAAAATATCTTCAAAATCAAATTTAACTATCAAAATAGGTAAAAAGGGTTTTTATAAACAATTAGAAATGCCTCTTAACAAAGCTTATGATTATACAAGCAAGATGATGACACTTAATATGTCATCTTATGATGCTAAAGAGGGTATAAGTGCATTTATAGAAAAAAGAAATCCAAGTTGGAAAAACAAATAACCATTAAGTTGAAGTCACTTAAAAAAAAGATTAAGTTGTAATTAAAGGAGAAAATCAATCATGGATGGATGTTGTGGTCCCGGATATGCTAGTCCTGCAGAAGCAATAAAAGCACCAAAAGAAAAGCTTTTATATACCATAGCGATTTACACAGGGACAGGAATACAAAAACCAGACTACTTAGCAACCGTCGATGTTGATCCTCAAAGCCCTACTTATTCTAAAGTAATTCATAGGCTTGAAATGCCAGGTATTGGTGATGAATTGCATCATATGGGATGGAATGCATGTTCTTCTTGTCATGGCGACTTAAAAATGAGCAGAAAATATTTATTAGTTCCAGGTGTTAGATCAAATAATATTTATGTTGTTGATACTGCATCTGATCCTAGAGCTCCAAAATTACATAAAGTAGTAGATGGATCTGAAATAAAGAAAAAAACTAATTTATCAGGACCACACACAGTTCATTGCCTAGGTTCTGAAATTATCATTTCTTTTCTAGGAGATGCAAGAGGAGAAGCTCCAGGAGGATATTTACATTTAAACAAAGATTTTGAAATTGTAGGTAGATGGGAAAATTCAATGGGAGACATACCTTTTAGTTATGACTTCTGGTACCAACCAAGACATAATGTGATGGTTAGTTCTGAATGGGCTGCCCCTAATACTTTTATGCCTGGATTTGATTTAGAGGAAGTTGGTCATTTGAAATATGGAAGAAGACTTCATGTTTGGGATTTTAAAAAAAAAGAGCCAGTTCAAACAATGTATTTAGGTGAGGATGGTTTAATACCATTAGAAGTAAAATTTATGCATAATCCTGACAGTAGTCATGGATTTTGTGGTGCTGCGCTAAGTGCAAATGTAATTCATTTTTGGAAATCAAAAGAAGGTAAATGGGAATGGGAAAAAATAATTGATGTTGAAAATGAACCACATCCTGATTGGCCAATTCCTGTACCTGGAGTTATGTCAGCGATATTGGTTTCTATGGATGATAAATATCTCTATATAAATAATTGGCTTCATGGAGATATGAGACAATACGATATTTCAGATCCGCACAATCCTAAATTAACTGGTCAAGTTTGGATGGGTGGATTGTTAGGAAAGGCTCCAGAAGTAAATGGTGTTAAAATTGCTGGTGGACCTCAAATGTATCAATTATCTTTAGATGGTAAAAGGATGTATGTAACAACATCATTATTTTCTACTTGGGATAATCAATTTTATCCTGAAATAAGAAAACAGGGCGGAGCAATGATTATGATTGATTGTGATGTTGAAAATGGTGGGATGAAAATTAATAAAGATTTTATTGTTGATTTTGGTAAAGAGCCAAATGGACCTAGTAGGTGCCATGAAAGTAGATATCCAGGTGGAGATTGCACAAGCGACATCTGGCTATGACAAAGATTACAATCTCAAACAGAAATAACAGTGCATTTGAAGTCAGTGGAAAAAAACCTTTATTAAACGAATTAAGAGATCAAGGTGTCGATCTTCCATACGGATGTCAGTATGGAGGATGTATTACATGTGCAGCTAAACTAATAAATGGAGAAGTAGATCAACGTTCTCAAGTTGCTTTAAATAACAGACAAATAAATGATGGATATATTATTTTATGTGTTGCTAAAGCAAAAACAGATTGCACAATTGAGATAGGAGTTGAAAGTCATGATAAATTATACCGAAATCCTTTTCTTGATCCTTTAGAGCCACACGAATTAAAAGCAGACATCGCAAGTAAAAAGGATGAAAAAAAATAAAAATGAACCATAACGAACCTTATAGCGCTGAATATTTAAAAGATATTTTAAGCTCAGTTAAGACAATTGCAATGGTTGGTGCTAGTCCAGATAAAACTAAATTTAGTTATGGTGTATTAAGAGTTTTGCATGAAACTGGTTATGACATGATACCTGTAAATCCTAAACCAGGTATAAAGGAAATTAGAAATTTAAAAGTTTATCCAAATTTATCAGCTATCGATAGACCTGTTGATATGGTTGAAGTATTTAGAAGATCCGAGGATCTTTATGGAATTGCTGAAGAGGCAATATCAATTGGAGCAAAAGTATTATGGGGACAAATCGGTGTAATTAATCATGATGCAGCAAAAATTGCTGAAGATGCGGGTTTAAAAGTAGTTATGAATAGATGTCCAAAAATTGAACTCTTCAGACCATTTTGGAAACCGCGACTAGATCTTAAAATTTAAATCAAATTATGGATACAACACTTTTAGATGAAAAAATAAAAGAACTATATTTAAGTTATAGGACGATAGCAATTGTTGGAGCAAGCCCAGACTCAAAAAAAACTTCCAATATAATAATGAAATATTTAAGAAATACAGGTTACAAAATTTTTCCTGTTAATCCAGTAACAGATAATAAAATTATACATGGTGAACCAGTTTATAAAAAACTAACAGATATTAAAGATCATGTTGGAATTGTTAATGTTTTTAGACCTAGTGAGGAGGCTGAGGAAATAGCAAAACAAACAATAGAAATTGGTGCAAATGTATTATGGTTGCAATTAGGAATTCACAACGAAAATGCAGCTAAATTAGTCTCTCAAAATAAAATTTATTATATCTCTAATAAATGTATTAAAAACGAATACGATAGATTGTTCAAAACTATATAATATCAAATTATTAAGTGTGATATAAAGACCTTTTATTTCATTTTAAATTTAAGATAAATTTAAAATATGAAATTCAAAATTTTATTTTTTTTAATTACATTTTTTTATTTTAATTCTTCATTTGCTGATGTTTTAAAACCAAGTGTGAATATAGATCCAAAACAAGTTGTTTTAATTCAATTAAAGGCGTTAATGAAAAATGACAGTCCATATAAAGATAGAGGGATTGAGCAAACATGGGAATTTGCACATCCAAATAATCAAAGGATGACAGGTCCATTAGATAGATTTAAAAGAATGTTAAAAGGGGCTTCATACTCGATGCTGATTGACCACAAAGAAAATACAGTAACTGAAATTTACAAATCAAATACAATGGCAACTTATGAAGTTGTTGTCTTGGATAAGGACAAACAATATTTTAAATTTAAATGGAAAGTTGAAAAGAATAATAAAGAAGGCAATCTTTTAGATTGCTGGCTAACAACAGCAGTTTCACAACCAATACCAATGGGATCATCAATATAATGAAAAAGCCTCCAATGTATATTAGATATGCAATTCTAATGTTTATTTTATGCTTTCCAACAATTTCATCCACTCAACTTGGATGGTATTTTTGGGGAAGTGAAGTTGGGATTAATATTGGTATGGTAGTAGGTACAATTTCCGTCATAGTTGCCGCTTATTTAATGTTCAGAATGGGCTGGCGTGACGCAGATGATGAATAATAGAATTTTGTTTCGTTAGTAATTAAAATTTAGTAGGAATCTGATAATGAAAGCCAAAGCAAAAGTTGTTGTAGTTGGTGGTGGAGTAGTGGGAGTTAGTGCACTCTATCACTTAGCAAAAAAAGGTTGGTCAGATGTTGTTTTAATTGAAAGAAAAGAACTAACATCAGGCTCAACTTGGCATGCAGCTGGCTTATTACCATTGTTTAATATGAGTTATTCTGTTGGACAACTCCACAAGTATGCTGTCAATTTATATAAAACTTTAGAAGAAGAGACAGGCAAGAACGTAGGTTTCAGCGTTGTATCAAATATTAGATTAGCAAGCACTAAGGATAGAATGGATGAATACTTTCAATACGCTGGTGTTGCTCAAACAATTGGTGTTGATGTAAAATTTTTAACTCCAGATCAAGTTAAAGAAATATGGCCATTATGTAATACATCAGATTTAGTTGGTGCAATACAACATCCTGAAGATGGATATATTCAACCAGCTGATTTAACTCAAGCACTTGCAACAGGTGCAAGAAATAGAGGAGCAGAAATTTATAGAAATACAAATGTTGTTGGAATGAAACAAACCAAAGATGGTTGGGTTGTTGAGACAGATAAAGGGTCTATAGAGTGTGAACATATTATTTCTTGTTCAGGAAATTTTGCAAGACAAACTGGAAAGATGGTTGGATTAGATATTCCAGTTATTCCAGTAGAACATCAATACATTGTTACTGAACCCCATCCAGAAATTCAAAAAAGAAAAAAAGATGGATTACCAGAGATGGGAGTTTTAAGGGATAGTGATAGCAGATGGTATATGAGAGAAGAAGCGGGTGGATTAATTTTAGGACCATATGAAGATGGTGCACCAGCTTGTTATGTAGATGGACCATCAAAAGATTCTGAATATGAATTATTTCAGGAAGATTTGGATAGATTGGCTCCACACATTGAAGGTGCAATACATAGAGTACCTGCATTTGGTGAAGTGGGAGTTAAGAAAGTTTATAACGGTGCAATTTGTTATACACCTGATGGTAACCCAATTGTTGGTCCTGCTTGGGGATTGAAAAATTTTTGGATAAATGAAGGTCATAGTTTTGGTATCACTGCAGCAGGTGGAGCAGGATGGCAACTTGCTGAATGGATTGTAGATGGTGAACCCACAATTGATATGCTTGGTGTTGAACCAAGAAGGTATGGAGATTATTGCTCTAAATCATATTTAAAAGCTAAAAATGAAGAAGCCTACAGTCACGTTTTCATAACTCACTTTCCTGATGAAGAAAGACCAGCAGCAAGACCATTAAGAACAGCGCCATGTTATGACAGAATGAAAAATTTAGGAGCAGTGTTTGGTCAAAAATTTGGATGGGAACGACCTAATTTTTTTGCAACTGATGGAATGGAGCAAAAAGATGATTGGTCATTTAGAAGATCAAAATGGTTCAATGCAATGGAAAAAGAATGCAAAAACGTAAAAGAAAATGTTGGTCTTTTGGATATGACTGCATTTGCAAAATGTAGAATTAAAGGACCTGGTGCTGAGGAATTTTTAGATAATTTAGTTGCAAACAAATTACCAAAAAAAGTTGGAAGAATTAATTTATGTCATGCTTTAAATACTAAAGGCGGTGTTCATTCTGAATTTACTATTATGAGAGAGTCACATGATAGCTTTTATTTAGTATCAGCAGGAGCTTTCCAAAGATTAGATCATGATTGGATTTTAAAATGGATGCCTTCAGATGGTTCAGTGCAGTTTGAAAATTTAACTAATAGTAATGGAGTTTTGGTTGTTTCAGGTCCAAAAGCTAGAGAGTTAATGCAAAGAGTTTCAAAAGATGATTTTTCAAATGAAAATTTTAAATGGCTAAGTGCAAAAATGGTTGATGTAGGGTACGCACCAGTAAATGCTATGAGAGTTAATTTTGTTGGTGAATTAGGATGGGAACTTCATCATCCAATTGAATATCAAAATCACATTTTTGATAAACTTATGGAAGCAGGGCAAGATCTTGGGCTAAAGCCATATGGTATTAGAGCAATGAATAGTTTGAGAGTAGAAAAATCATATAAATTAGTTGGAACAGAATTATCGATTGAATACTCACCTTATGAAAGTGGTCTTGATAGATTTATACATCCTAACAAAGGAAGTTTTATTGGACTTGAAGCATTGAATAAGTGGAGAGAAAAAGGTTTTGATAACAAACTTGTTACTTTGGAGGTTCACAACCCAAAAGATGCAGATGTATTAGGCAACAATCCCATTTATGAAAATGGAAGTGTTATAGGAAGAGCTACAGGAGGAGATTTTGGTTTTAGAATTGGTAAATCATTAGCATTAGGAATGGTTAAACCAGAATTAGCAAATGTTGGACAAAAACTTAAAATTGAAATATTAGGTGAGAAATATGATGCTACAATTTTAGATGAAAGTCCTTACGATCCAGAAAACAATTTATTAAGAGCTTAATGAAAATATTAGTCGCAGTTAAAAGAGTTATTGATTACAACGTTCAAATAAGAGTTAAAGAAGATGGTTCTGGTGTTGTTACTGACAACGTTAAAATGTCAACAAATCCACCAGATGATAATGCAATAGAAGAAGCGGTAAAAATTAAAGAGGCTGGCAAAGCTAAAGAAATAGTTGCAATTACAATCGGTGAAGAAAAAGCTCAAGAAACTGTTAGAAAAGCATTAGCAGTAGGAGCGGATAGGGGAATACATGTCAAAGTTGATAATGTGATTGAACCATTAGCAGTTTCAAAAATTTTAAAAAAAATCGTAGAAAAAGAAAATCCTGATTTAGTATTTATGGGAAAACAAGCAATTGATGATGACTGTAATCAAACTGGTCAGATGCTAGCAGCTTTATTAAATTGGCCTCAAGCAACTTTTGCATCTAAAATTGAAGTAAAAGATAATGCATTAGAGGTAACACGTGAAATTGACGAAGGTTTGGAAACCATTGAAGTGAATGTTCCAGCAATTGTTACATGTGATTTAAGATTAAATGAACCAAGATATGCTTCACTTCCAAATATTATGAAAGCTAAGAAAAAACCAATTGAACAGATAAATGCTTCAGATTTAGGAGTTGATATTAATCCTAGAATCGAACAAATTAAAGTTGAGGAGCCACCAAAAAGAAAGGCTGGAATAAAAGTCGCTAGTGTTGAAGAATTGGTGCAAAAATTAAAAAATGAGGCTAAAGTAATTTAAATGTCAGTATTATTAATTGCAGAACATAATAATAAAGAAGTTAGACCATTTACCTATAATGCTATAACTGCAGCTTCTCAAATAAATGAAGATCTTCATGTTTTGGTTTTAGGTCATCAAGCTGATGAAGTTGCAAAATCTTTATCCGAAGTTCCAAATGTAAAAAAAGTTATTCATGTCGATAATGAGATTTATGAAAACTACATTGCTGAAAATTATACAGCAGCAATAATTAAGCATGCAGAAAATTATTCACACATTGTAAGCTCAGCAAATACATTTGGCAAAAATTTAATGCCAAGAATTGCAGCATTACTAGATACTTCGCAAGTGAGCGATATAATTAAAGTTATTTCTGAAGATACTTTTTTAAGACCAATTTATGCAGGAAATGCATTTGCTACTGTTAAAAGTAATGATAAGAAAAAATGTGTTACTATAAGACCAACATCATTTGATCCTGCAGATAAGAGCGGTGGATCGGCTGAAATTACAAAATCTGATCCAGCAGAAGCTAGTTCATCTACTAAATTTCTTAAGAAAGAAGAAGTTAAGTCAGACAGACCAGAACTTGGAACGGCTAGAATAGTTATTTCTGGTGGCAGAGGAATGCAAAATGGTGAAAATTTCAAATTAATCAGCGATATTGCTGATAAACTTAATGCAGCAATTGGAGCATCAAGAGCAGCAGTTGATGCTGGTTATATTACTAATGATCATCAAGTAGGACAAACTGGTAAAGTTGTGGTTCCAGATTTATATATTGCAGTTGGAATTTCAGGTGCGATACAGCACTTAGCAGGAATGAAAGAAAGTAAAGTTATTGTAGCTATAAATAAAGATGGTGAAGCTCCAATTTTTAGTGTCGCAGATTACGGATTAGAAGCAGATCTTTTTGAGGCGCTTCCTCAATTTTTGTCAGAATTGAACAAATTAAACACTATACAAAAATAGCAAATACTGTAAGAAATTATCATTATGTCCAGAGAAGTGATGGAATACGATGTTGTTATCGTAGGTGGCGGACCATCAGGACTTTCAACTGCAATTAAATTAAAGCAGTTAAAACCAGATATTAATGTCTGCCTTTTAGAAAAAGCATCTGAAATAGGTGCACATATTTTGTCAGGGAACGTGTTTGAAACACGTGCCTTAGACGAACTGATACCTAATTGGAAAGAATTAAATGCTCCAATTAAAACAAAAGTTACAAAAGAAAAATTTTTATTTTTAGGAAAACAAAAATCAATAAGTTGGCCAACATGGTTACTTCCCAAGGTTCAACAAAATCATAATAATTATATTATAAGTCTTGCAAATCTTTGTAGATGGTTAGCAGAACAGGCTGAAGGATTAGGAGTTGAAATATTCCCAGGATTTCCAGCAAGTGAAGTTTTATATAATGATGATGGATCAGTTAAAGGTATTACAACTCAAGATATGGGTATTGATAAAGAGGGAAATAAAAAAGATACTTATGAACCTGGAATGGAATTGCATGCAAAAGTTACAGTGTTTGCGGAAGGATGCAGAGGTCACTTAGGAAAAGAATTAATAAAGAAGTTTGAATTGGATAAAGGCAAAAATCCTCAACAATATGGAATTGGTTTTAAAGAAATTTGGGAGATAGATGAAAAAAATCATTCAGAAGGTTTAGTAATGCATACTGCTGGATGGCCTTTAGATAATAACACCTACGGTGGAAGTTTTATGTATCATGCAGAAAATAAACAAGTTTTTCTAGGTTATGTAATTGGATTAGATTACCAAAATCCTCATCTCTCACCTTTCGATGAATTCCAAAGATTTAAAACTCATCCAGATATAAAAAAAATTATTGAAGGTGGAAAAAGAATTTCTTATGGCGCAAGAGCTTTAATTGAGGGAGGTATACAGAGTTTACCTCAGATGTTTATGCCTGGTGCTTTGTTAGTTGGATGTGATGCGGGAACATTAAATATGCCTAAAATAAAAGGGTCTCATACTGCAATGAAAAGTGGAATGATCGCTGCTGAAACAATTTATGAGCATCTTACAAAAAATATAAATTTATCTACATATGAACAAAAATTTAAAGAAAGTTGGGTTTACAAAGAATTATATGAGGCGAGAAATGTAAAACCAAGTTTCTCTTGGGGTTTAATTCTAGGTATATTATTTACTGGAATTGACCAGATTTTATTTAGAGGAAAGCTTCCTTTCACATTAAAGCATAAACACGCTGATCATGAAGCTTTAAAACCAGCAGATAAAATGCCAAAAATTGATTATCCTAAACCTGATAACGTTATTACATTTGATAAAACTAGTTCGGTTTATTTAACGGGTACAATTCATGATGATAATCAACCAGTACATTTAAAACTTAAAGATCCTGATTTGCCTATAAAATATACTTTAGAGAAATTTGATGAGCCCGCACAAAGATATTGTCCAGCAGGAGTTTATGAAGTTCAAGAAGTAAATTCTGTTCAAAAATTTGTAATCAATGCTCAAAATTGCATACATTGCAAAACTTGTGATATTAAAGAGCCATCTCAAAATATTACTTGGGTCACTCCAGAAGGTGGGGGTGGACCTAAATACGGAAATATGTAATTAAGATAAATCGATTGCAAACTTTTTTAAAGTTTCAATTGGAATAAGTTTCAAAGTGTTTTTATGAGTTTTCTTTAAATAAATTGGACATCCTTTTCCCGCTTCTAAAGCTTTGGCGTACCAGCCCGCGCACACACACCAACTATCTCCATCTTTTAAACCCGGAAAACCAAATTCTGGATGAGGTGTAATTAAATCATTGCCTGCTTCTTTACACCATTCTAAAAATTCAGTGTTTACTTTTGCACAAACAGTGTGCACACCATGATCATTTTCATCTGTATTGCAACATCCGTCTCTATACCATCCTGTTAAAGGATCATTAGAACATAACTCCAAGTCTTCGTCTAAAACATTTTTTTGTTTATCAGGCATGAAACAATCTTGTTAATTTTTTATCAATATCTATATTAAAAGAAAATGATCTTCTTTCACCATCAGATTTAAATGGATATGCAGTATGCATTAAATTATTTGGGAATAAGATAAGATCGCCAACTCTTGGTTTATGATTAAATATAGAATTATTTAAAAAAGATTTAGAACCATAAATAAAATCAATTGTTCCATTAGTTTTAATTTTTTTATGTCCCTTTGTTAAGTTTTTTGGAATTTTTAAATAACCAACTCCAGAAACATTGCCATCATGAAAATGTACAGGGTTATAATCATTTTTAAATTGTCTTACGACCCATAAATTTTTTATTTTTATATTTTTAGACTTCTTATTAAGATTTTTTTTTAAATATTTATTTACACTTTTAGAAATAAAACTTTTTAAATTTTTTTTTATAAATTTATTTTTTAATTCAATTTCTTGCTCAACTTGACCTACTAACTTTTTTGAATAGTCATTTGATTTCGATTTTTTTTTGTCTTTAATAATACTTTCAACCTCGTCATTAATTTTTTTTACTAAATTTGATGGAATTTTAATAACAGCAATTTTTGGTCCAAAGGGACTTAAAACTTTCATTAATTTTTTATATTTTTGTTGGATTAGGTTGTCCTTTATAAACAACTTCTGGGTCAAATTTTTTTTCTTCTTCTTCAAATTTCATTTCAATTTGTCTTGCATTATCAATTTTACCCAAAGGGATAGATCTATAAAAACAAGATCTATACCCAACGTGGCAACTAGCACCTTCGCCAATATCTACAGTCATCCATACAGCATCTTGATCATCATCAATTCGAATCTCTTTTACTTTTTGAACAAATCCACTTGTTTTTCCTTTGTGCCAAATTGATTGTCTTGATCTGCTCCAGTAGTGAGCTTCTTTGGTTTCAATAGTTAACTTGAAGGCTTCGACATTCATATACCCATGCATTAATATTTCTTTTGTTTTTGAGCATGTTGTAATGACTGGAATCAATCCATCATTATCGAATTTAGGAGATAAAAGCTTGCCTTCTTCTATTTCTGCTACATTTTCTCTTTTTTTAAACATATATGTGGAATTATCTAACATAATAATAAATATAATAAATATTTTAAAATTAAGGTTTTATATATATAAAAGCACGTCATGAAATTAGTAAAAAACGAAAACGAAAAAAAAATTAACGAAGTAACAGACAAGGAAGCTGAAGAAGCTTTCGTTAAAATTCTTAAGTGGTTAGGTGAAGATCCTACCAGAGAAGGTTTATTGGAAACTCCAAAAAGAGTAACAAAAGCATTTAAAGAATATTTCAAAGGCTACAAAGAAGACCCTAAAGCAGTTTTAGATAAAACATTTGGTGATGTTGAAGGCTATAGCGATATGGTTGTTCAAAAAAATATTTCAGTCCAAAGTCATTGCGAACATCACATGGCACCAATTATAGGAATTGCTCATGTAGCATATATTCCAAATCAAAGAGTTGTAGGATTAAGTAAAATAGCAAGAGTAGTAGAAGTATTTTCTAAAAGACTACAAACACAAGAAAGATTAACTGTTCAAATCGCTAATACTTTGATGGAGTCGTTAGATGCAAAAGGTGTTGCGGTAACAATAGATTCAACTCATCAGTGTATGACTATGAGAGGTATAAAAAAAGAGCAAGCTACCACAGTTACAAATTTTTATCTTGGACAGTTTAAGGACGATTTAAGTTATCAAAATAGATATTTGCGATTTATTGCAAAATAATATTTACTGATAAACATGGCGGACTCATTTAAAGCAGTTGTAATTAACAATCAGAACGAAAATTTTACAAGAGAAGTCAAAGAACTAAGTTTAGACCATTTTAAAGATGGTGAGGTGCTAGTTAAGATAGATTATTCTGATCTCAATTGGAAAGATGCAATGATACTAAAAGATGGTGGTAAATTAGTAAAAGAGTATCCAAGAATACCTGGCATTGATTTTTCAGGAACTGTTGCACAAGGAGATGGTGAAGAATTTAAAGAAGGAGACAGAGTTATATTAACAGGTTGTAGAGCAGGAGAACTTTTTGATGGTGGATATTCTCAATACGCAAAAGTAAAAAAAGATCATATTACAAAAACACCTGAGGGAATGACAAATAAACAAGCTATGATTTTGGGAACTGCTGGTCTTACAGGTTTGTTATGTGCTTTTGCAGTTAAAGCAAGAGAGGAACTATTGATGCAATCAAAGGTTAACGATGTATTGGTAACTGGCTCTACTGGTGGTGTTGGTATGGTAGCAGTAATGGTTCTTGCAAAAATGGGAATTAATGTAACTGCAATAACTGGTAAACCAGATAAAGCAGATTACTTAAAAGAACTTGGTGCAAAAAACGTTATAGATCGTAAGGAATTTGAGGGTGAAGCAAGATTAATAGATAAAGGAACATGGGATGGCGTTGTAGATACCGTTGGTGGTAACATTTTATCGAATGCTATTGCTCAAACTAAACCAAAAGGAATTGTTGCTATATGTGGAAATGCAAGTGGCAATAAATTAAACACATCAGTAATTCCATTTATATTAAGAGCAGTTAAATTATGGGGAGTAGACTCGGTTAATATCAGTAAAAAAAGAAAAGAGTTTGTCTGGGGAGAATTTCCTGCTTTGCTAGATTTTAATATTTTAGAAAAATCTGTAAATACTATTGGATTAGATGAATTATTAAATGTCTATCCCGATATATTAAAAGGAAATTTAAAACATAAAATAGTAGTGGATGTAAATAAATAATGGATTGGGATAAATTAAAAATATTTCATGCAGTTGCTGAGGCAGGTAGTTTTACAAGCGCAACTGTTATTCTAAACCTTAGTCAATCTGCAATTAGTAGACAAATTCAATCCTTAGAAGAAGATTTAAAAGTTAAATTATTTGAACGTCACGCTAGAGGATTAACGCTAACTGAAAACGGAGAATATGTATTTAAAACAGCTCATGAAGTTATCTCCAAATTAAAAGAGGTAGAAACAACTTTAGGAGATAAAAAACACAAACCATCCGGAAAACTATCAGTAACAACCGTTGTTAGTTTTGGAACAACCTGGTTAACACCAAGAATACAAGAATTTATGCAGCTAAATCCTGAGATTGAAGTCGAACTTATATTTGATGATAGAGAGCTAGATTTAAGCACTAGACAGGCAGATATTGGAATATTTATGAGAAGACCAAAACAACTTAATTATATTCAAAAAAAGCTCATAGATATTAATTATCACATCTACGGATCACCAAAATACTTAGAAAAACATGGATATCCTAAGACAGTTAATGACCTAAATAAGCACAACTTTATTTCATTTGGTAGAGGAGCTCCATCACCAGTTTATAATCCAGATTGGGCATTAAAACTTGGAATGAAAGACAATAAAAAAAGAAAAACTGTAATGAGAGTTAATAGTGTTTATGGTTTACTATTAGCTGTTCAAAGCGGTGTAGGGCTAGCTGCAATTCCAGATTACTTGACAGTGAAACAACCAAATATTGTTAAAGTTTTACCAAGCGTTCAAGGTCCAACTACTGAGGCACACTTTGTATATCCTCAATCACTTAAAAATGTTGCTAGAGTTCAAGCTTTTAGAAACTTCCTTTACAGCAAAATTTCTGAATGGGAATTTTAATAAGATTTTCCAAAAAACAGCACTAATTGCGATTGATAATCAATTGCGACAATATTGCAATTGATAATCATTTTCATTGAGAATAGTTATCATCCGCATTGCAGGACAAATTACGTTTAATATAAATATAAATTTAAGGAGTAGAATGAGAAAATTAACAATAATTTCATTGTTTTTTGTTTTAATTTCAAGTTTTACGATTGCAGCTGAGGTCAATATTTTTAGTGCAAGACACTATGATTCTGACATTCAATTATATGAAAAGTTCACAGCAGCAACAGGAATTAAAGTAAACGTAGTATCAGGTAAAGACAAAGCCCTGCAGAAAAGAATTACTGAAGAGGGAGCAGACTGTGTTGGAGATTTATACATCACAGCTGATGCTGGAAGATTAGGTGCCTTTGCAGCTAAAGGAATGATGCAAAATGCAGGTTGGTCAAAAGCTATCAAGGATGCCGTACCTTCACAATTTAGATCTGCTAAATGGACAGGTATAGCTAAGAGAGCAAGAATAATTTATTATTCACCTGAAAGAGTAAATGCAAACGAACTTAATGGCATGACTTACGAAGGTCTAGCTGATCCAAAATGGAAAGGTAGATTAGTAATAAGAAAATCTAACAACATTTATAACC
Organism: uncultured Pelagibacteraceae bacterium; assembly: GCA_902517745.1. Taxonomy (GTDB): domain Bacteria; phylum Pseudomonadota; class Alphaproteobacteria; order Pelagibacterales; family Pelagibacteraceae; genus Pelagibacter. Next base: position 98,180 of record CABYDS010000002.1, on the reverse strand, counting down.
AATCTTTAGTTGCTTCACTTGTTAAGAATAATGGTAAAGCAAAAACTGCAGAATGGTCTAAAGCTGTTGTAGCAAACATGGCTAGAACTCCAAAAGGTAATGACCGTGCTCAAATCATGGCTGTTGCTGCAGGAGAAGCTGATATTGCTGTTGCAAACACGTACTATCATGCGTTGATGTTATCTGGAAAAAAAGGTGCTGAACAACAAGAAGCGGCAAAAAAAGTAATGCCTTTTTTCCCCAATCAACAAGATAGAGGAACGCACATTAATATTAGTGGAGCTGGTATGCTTAAACATGCACCAAACAAAGCTAATGCTGTAAAATTAGTTGAGTTTTTATTATCAACAGAGGCTCAAAATCACATTGTAAATAATACTTTTGAGTATCCAATGATCGGTGGTGTAACACCTAATGATTTAGTTCCAGGCAAAGAGATGAACTTTGTAATGGATACTAAAACAAGTGTTAAGTCATACGGTGCAAAACAAGCAGATGCATTAGAAGTAATGTTGGCTGCAGGTTGGAAGTAAATGATAGCTGTTAAAAAAAAATTTACTACGCAAATTGATTATAATAAATCTTCCAAAGCCTGTCCTGCATGTGCTTCGGAGTGTGAAAAAATCAATAAACGTGTAAATAATAGAAAATTGTCTGAAATTAAAACTAAGGAGGTTCCGCATATCCTAAAAGTATTTAATTTTTGATTTTCTAAAGTTTGTGCCTATGGTTTGGTCTCCTAAGCCATGGGCACTTTTGATTTTCATGATTATAAGGCGGATTATAATATATGAAATTTAATTCCTGGTACCTTTCTTCATTTTTAGTTTCATTTGTTGTTGCAATTCCAATTTTAACTGTGTTTGCAAGTTTCTTCCAAGAAACAACTAATTACTTTGATATTTTAAAAAATACATTTTTAATTGAATATATTTATAATTCCTTAATATTACTTTTAGGAGTTTTGGTTCTTACATTATTCTTAGGCGTTGGCAGTGCATACGTAGTTTCATTTTATGATTTTCCAGGCGTTAAATTTTTTAAATGGGCTTTAATATTATCTTTTGCAGTACCTGCTTACATTTATGCTTATTCATTAACTGCTTTTTTTGAAAACTTTGGAACACTATACTCAATATTGAAATCTTTATTTGGACCTGGTGTATATAATCAATCCATTCCAAAATTTGATGGTATGCTTGGTGCTATTTTATCTATTTCTTTTTCACTATTTGGATATGTTTACGTTTTAACTAGAGCATCTTTTCATTATCAGTCTCAAAATTTAATAGAATTAGGACAAAATCTAGGTTTTTCAAAATATAAATCTTTCTTTAAAATCATTTTACCATCTGCAAGACCAGCTATAGTTGCGGGTTTAGCATTAGTTGCTATGGAAACATTATCAGATTTTGGAGCAGTATCATTTTTTGGAATAGCAACTCTTACTACTGGAATATATGATTCATGGATATCTTTTGATGATTTAGCTTTTGCAAATCAGCTCTCATTTTTTTTGCTATTATTTATATTAGGACTTTTTTTTATTGAGAATATCTCAAGAAAAAAAGCTCAATATCACTCTCCAGTTAAGGGAGGAATTAAAGAAAAGAAGAAAATTAAATTAAACTTTTCAAAAGGTTCTTTAGCATTCGGATTTTGTTTTTTAGTTTTTTTAATCAGCTTTTTATTCCCTGTTTTACAAATGTTGTATTGGACAATAATTTTTCCAAAAAATTTATTTGATTTAAATACTTTTCAATTATTTATAAACACAATTTACTTGGTATTTTTATCAAGTGTTGTTCTAGTAATTTTTTCATTTATTTCAAATTATGGAAACAGAGTAACTAAAAGTAAATTCTTAAATTATCTTACAACATTTTCTATTACTGGTTATGCAATTCCTGGTGTAATTTTAGCTGTAGCATTCATCACTTTTATTGCTTGGTTTGATAATACTTTTATAAAAGCCTTTGAATTTAATTCTATAAAGAGAGTATTTATAGGATCTATTTTTGGTTTAGTAATAGTTTATTTTATCAGATTTTATTCATTAGCTTATAACGGTTTGAAAACTGGTTATGAAAGAATAAATAGGTCAATTGATGAAAGTTCTTATCTTCTTGGTTACTCGAAAATAAAAACTTTTTTAGGAATTCATGTTCCTTATTTAAAAAATTCTGTTTTTCTTATAGGGATATTGATTACTATAGAAGTAATAAAAGAATTACCTATAACTTTGATATTGAGACCATTTAACTTTGAAACATTCGCTACAACAGCATATATTTTTGCATCTCAAGATCTCTTAGAAGCTGCAGCAGTTCCATCATTATTCTTGATATTAATTGCAAGTACATTTATTTTGATTACGTCCAAATTTATTTTGAAAGACTAATGGCTAATAATTTTTTTGAAATTGAAAATGTATCTTTTGCTGCTGGCGGGAAAAATAAAGTAAATAACGTTTCTTTAAAAATTGAAAATGAAGGTGAAATTGTATGTTTACTTGGCCCCTCAGGCATAGGTAAAACCACAATATTAAGAACTATTGCAGGTTTAGAAAAAATTAATAAAGGTAAAATTAATCTAAAAGGCAGAACAATTTCTTCTGAAAATATTCATATCGAACCAGAAAATCGTAATATTGCTCTATCATTTCAAGAGAACAGCTTATTTCCTCATTACAATATAGAAAAAAATATTAATCTTGGTTCAGATAGAGTGAAAGATGATAAAAAAATACAAACTAAAGAAGTAATTAATTTTTTAAACTTAAACAAAATATTAAATAAATTTCCACATGAGATTAGTGCCGGTGAAGCCCAAAGAGCTTCTTTAGCAAGGTCATTGGTCTCTCAACCAGATTTACTAATGCTTGATGAGCCATTATCTAATGTAGATCAAAGTTTTAAGGAGGAAATTCAAGTTGAATTAAAGCAAATTTTAACAAATTCTAAAATAACAACAATAATTGTAACACACGATTCTTATGAAGCTTTTTATCTAGGCAGCAAATGTGGAATAATATTAGATGGTGAATTAAAGCAATATGATGATCCATATAACGTTTATCATTTACCAAATTCAGTAGAAGTAGTTAATTTTTTAAATAGAGGTACATTAATACCAGCAGAAGTTACTAGTCCGAAAAGTCTCGAAAATGAAGATTTAGGTACAATAACTGGAAATTTCGCTAGACCTTTTCCAATAGGATCTAAAGTAAAATTATTAATACAACCAGAGGACTTACAGCATGATGATGCGAGTAATCTCAAACTTGAAGTAGTAGATAGAAAATTTAGAGGATCAAATTTTATTTATACATTAAAAACATTAAGTAATAAATTAATACCAGTTTTTGTGCATTCTCATCATATTCATCAACATGAAGTTGATGAAAAATTTGGTATAAAAAGACCCATCCATATCGATCATATTGTTTGCTTTTAAATTTAATCGTATAAATCACATTAAGTATGAAAGAGTTACCAAAAAGTACTAAAGTAGTTGTTATAGGCGGAGGCGTTGCCGGAACATCATGTGCTTATCATCTTGCAAAATTTGGTTGGAAAGATGTAATATTGCTTGAAAGAGATCAATTAACATCAGGAACTACTTGGCACGCTGCAGGTCTCCTAGGTCAATTAGGTGCATCATCAACAATTACAAAAATAAGAAAATATTCTTTAGATCTTTATAAAGATTTAGAAAAGACTACAGGTCTATCAACCGGAATGAAACAAAATGGTGCAATCACAGTTGCATCTACCAAAGAAAGAATGCAAGAACTACTAAGACAAGCAACAACTGCTCAATTATCAGATGTTGAAGTAGAAGTTCTTAATAAAAAACGTTTAAAGGAATTGTATCCCGTATTACATAGTGAAGATATTGTGGGCGGTGTTTATATGCCAAAAGATGCTCAAGCAGATCCAGTTGGAGTAACTAACGTGCTTGCAAAAGCTGCAAAAATGGAGGGCGCAAAGATTTTTGAAAAAACACCTGTAAAAAAAATTTTAATTAAAAATTCTAGAATTAGTGGGGTAGAAACTGATAAAGGTGTCATCGATTGTGAATACGTTGTTATGGCTACAGGAATGTGGTCAAGACAATTAGGTGAAGAAATTAATGTTAGTGTTCCTTTATACCCAAATGAACATTTTTATATAATCACTGAGCCAATAAAAAATTTACCTCAAAATCTTCCCGTTTTAAGAGATTATAATGCTTGTTTATATTTGAAAGAAGATGCAGGAAAAATGCTTGTTGGTATTTTTGAACCAAAGGCAAAACCGGCTTTTAAAGATACAGGAAGAGTGCCAGACAATTTTTCGTTTGGCGAACTACCAGATGATTTTGATCACTTTGAACCTTATTTAGAAAAATCATTTCATAGATTGCCAATGTTAGAAAGTGCAGGAATAAGAAAATTCTTCTCTGGTCCAGAGTCTTTTACTCCAGATACTCAATATTTATTAGGCGAAACCCCTGAAGTTAAAAATCTATATACATGTTGTGGCTTTAATAGCATTGGAATTGCTAGTTCAGGAGGAGCGGGTAGGGTTACTGCCGAATGGATGATGAATGGATATATTAATGAAGATTTATTTTCAGTGGATATTAAAAGGTTTCAAAAATTCCATTCATCAAAAAACTTTATTATGGAAAGAGTAACAGAAACGCTTGGTGATCTGTATGGAATGCATTGGCCTTATAAACAACCAAATACATCAAGAAATCAAAAACTTTTGCCCTATCATGAAGAATTAAAAAGAGTAGGAGCTTGTTTTGGAGTTGCAGGAGGTTTTGAAAGACCAATGTGGTATTCATTAAATGGTAAAGAACCTAAGTATGAATATAGTTTTAATTATCAAAATTGGTACCCATCAGCAAAGCATGAAACTTTAAATGCAAGAAAAAATGTTGGACTTTTTGATTTTTCAACTTTTTCAAAGTTTGATTTAAAAGGGGAAAAAACTCATCAAGAACTTCAAAAGTTATGTACCGCTAATATTAAAAACGAAATTGGTAAAACAACTTACACTCATATGTTAAATGAAGATGGAGGAATAGAAACAGACTTAACTGTTGTATGTTTGGATAAAAACTTTTTTAGAGTTGTAAGCTCTGCAGCTACAAGAGAACATGATAAATACCATATCTTAAAATATTTAGATGAAGACGTATCTTTTAAAGATGTAACAGAGGATATTTGTTGTCTAGGATTGTTTGGTCCAAAGAGTAGAGAGATGATCTCGAAAATAAGCAATGATGAATTTAGTAATGATAAATTTAAGTTTGGAACTGGAAAGTTCATAATGATAAATGGTCTTAAAGTTTGGGCTCAACGACTTTCTTACGTTGGTGAATTAGGATTTGAGCTTTATGTTGAATCAAGTTTAGCTAAGGATTTATATGAAATTCTAATTGAAGAGGGTAAAAAATTCGAACTATCTCATTGTGGAATGCATGCAATGGATATTATGAGAATGGAAAGTGGATTTGTTCACTGGGGACATGATATTTCACCAGAGGAAAATCAGTATCAAGCAGGTTTAAAATTTGCAATTAGTTATAAGAAAAATGTGAACTTTATTGGAAAAGATGCTCTATTAAAAATTAAAGACCAAAAATTAGATAAAAGGATGATGATGTTTACTCTTAAAGACAGTAAACCTGGTGAGCCACTTTTGTTACATGAAGAACCTATTTATATGGATGATAAAATTATTGGGAAAACAACTTCAGGAAATTATTCTTTTTGTTATGATAAAAATCTTTCTTTTGGATATGTCAATTCTGGTAATACAGTTGAAACATTAAAAGACAAAAATATATATATTGAAATTGAAAAACAAAAATATCCAGTTGAGGTATTAGAAAAACCTTTAAACAATAAGGATTTTAAGAACTAAGTTTTTTTTTTCTACTCTCGGCCTGAACAAATAAAACTCCAAAAACTATTATTCCAATAACTCCAAAAGTTTTATTAAAATCAAAAGGTACTCCAAATATATAAAAATTGATTAATGTTGACCAAATTAATTGTGAATATTGAAAATTAGTTACAAAAGATAAATTTGATAGCTGAATTGCAAATATAATTAAAAGGTGGCTAGTAAAACCTAATACACCAAGAAATATCAACCAAACCCACAACCTTTTATTCTCAATGGGAGTCCAGTCAAAAATTACATAAATAGAGAAAACAATAGCCCCTACAACAGCAGCATAAAATAACGCCACTAAAGGATCATTATTACCAGAAATAAATTTTGTAAAAAATTGATATAAAGCCCAACAAACTGGTGGTACCAAAGGAAAAATTAAGTCTAAACTTAATACCTTCATACTTGGACTCATTGAATAAATTATACACCCAAAACTTAACAACATTAAAATTATACCTTTAGGTGAAAGAATATCTTTTAAAAACAATGCTGTTAAAATTGATACTATTAGTGGAGCCGAGAAGAAAACTACATAGATATCTACAAGGTCAAATTTTTGTAAAGAATGAATGAAAAAAAATGTAGCAAAAACCATTAATATAGATCTAATAATATTAATTTTAAAATTGCTTTTTAAGTTTAACTTAGGTTTTAATATTGCGAATAAAATTAAAATAATCACAAAGTGAAAAAAAAATCTGCCCCAAATTACTTGATTTAATGGCATCAATGTTCCTAAATATTTTGCAGTAGAATCTTGGCAAACTAGAATAAAAAATCCTGATATAGATAAAATTATAACTTTGGTAATAGATTTATTTTTTAATAAATTCATAATTCTGATTAAATTTTAGACTGAACTAAGATTATCTAAAATTTTTTTTGAACACTGTTCTGTATTACTAGAGCCTTGAAGATCTTTTGTTCGACTGTTTTTATCTTTAAGAGTTAATTCAATTGATTTTACTATTCTATCAGAAGCTTCTTTTTCACCCAAGTAATCTAGCATCATTGCAGCTGACCAAATTTGTCCTACTGGATTAGCTATCCCTTGTCCCGCAATATCCGGTGCGGATCCATGCACAGGTTCAAATAATGATGGGTATTTATTTGTTGGATTAATATTTCCAGATGGTGCAATTCCAATAGTTCCAGTACAGGCTGGCCCTAGATCTGATAAAATATCTCCAAAAAGGTTTGATGCGACTATCACATCAAAACGTTCAGGACTTAAAACAAATCTAGCAGCTAATATATCAATGTGATACTGATCAGTTTCTACATCAGAATAATTTTTTTTATTCTCATTAAATCTTTCATCCCAATAAGGCATTGTAATTGATATTCCATTTGATTTCGTTGCACTTGTTAATTTTTTTCTTTTTCTTTTTTTAGCCAATTCAAAAGCAAATTGTTGAACTCTATCTATTCCATATTTTGACATTACTGTTTCTTGGATAACAACTTCTCTATCAGTTCCTTGATACATTCTTCCACCGACTGATGAGTATTCTCCTTCAGTATTTTCTCTAACAATTATCATGTCAATATCGCCTGGCTTTTTATTAGCTAATGGTGCATTAACACCTTCAAAAAGTTTTACAGGTCTTAAGTTAATAAATTGATCGAACTCTCTTCTAAATTTTAACAACGATCCCCAAAGTGTTATGTGGTCAGGATATTTATCTGGCATACCAACCGCACCAAAGAAAATTGCATCATGTTTAGTTAATTTATCTTTCCAGTCATCTGGCATCATTTTTCCATGCTTTTCATAATAATCACATGATGCGAAATCATAATCTTCAATATTTAATTTGAATTGATGTTGTTGAGAAATCTCTTTTAATATTTTTTGTGCTTCAGGCACAACTTCTTTACCAATACCGTCACCAGAAATTGACGCTATAGAATACTCTTTCATTTATTTTACAAATGTATCGTTAAATTGCTTTGTAACTCTTACAAAAGTCGTGCATTTACTTAATTGTTTTAAGGAAGGTGCTCCAACATAAGTACAACTACTTCTGACACCACCTAAAATATTTAAAATAGTATCATTAATTTTACCACGATACTTTACCCTTACTGTTCTGCCTTCACTGCTTCTATAATCAGATAAACCACCATAATGTTTTTTGTTAGCTGTTTCAGAACTTGACCCATAAAATTCTATATACTTTGAACCGTTAGATTTTACTAATTTTCCTTTACCTTCATCGTGACCTGCAAACATTCCTCCTAGCATAACAAAATCAGCTCCTCCACCAAATGCTTTAGCAACGTCACCTGGACACGTGCATCCACCATCTGCAATTATATGTGCACCTAATCCATGAGCAGCATCAGCGCATTCTATTACTGCACTTAACTGAGGATAGCCAACTCCAGTTTGTATTCGTGTAGTACAAACACTTCCTGGTCCAATTCCAACTTTAACAATATCTGCGCCTGATAGAATTAATTCTTGAGTCATATCAGCAGTAACAACATTACCAGCTATAATTGTTTTTGTTGGATATTTATCCCTAACAGATTTTAAAAATTTACTAAAATGCTCTGAATAACCGTTTGCAACATCAATGCATATAAATTTAATGAAACTAAATTCTTTTAAAACTTTATCTAAATTTTGAAAGTCTTCTTTTTTTGTTCCAATACTTAAAGCTACATTTGGATATATTGATTTGATTTTTTTAAATTGTTTGATTTTTTTAACATCATGCTGTTTTGTTAAGCATGTAATCATTCCGTATTCAGATAATTTTTCGGCAACACCAAGCACGCCTACACCATCCATATTAGCTGCCATTATAGGAATTCCAGACCATTCATTTTTACTGTATTTAAAACGATAAGTTCGTTTTAAATTTACATCTTTTCTACTTTTAAGAGTGCTTCTTTTAGGTCTAAAAAGTACGTCGGAATAATCTAGTTTTAGCTCTTCTTCAATTCTCACAAAAATGAAGGTATACATTCAATGAATGATAATTCAATTTAATAATTGACCTTATTAACGTTGTATTTGAACAATTTTAAAATTATTGATTGAATTATTAATATATAAATTAGAATAAATAAATGTTTGAAGGTTTTAAAAGTAAATACGTCAAAGTTAAAAAGGGGAAGGTCTTTTGTAAAATTAAAGGAGATGGACCACCTTTATTATTACTTCATGGTTACCCTCAAACGCATTTAATGTGGCACAAGACAGCTCCTGAGTTATCAAAAAATTTTACTGTAGTTGCAGCAGACCTAAGAGGTTATGGAGACAGTTTAGCTCCACCATCTGATAATAAACATTTTAATTATTCTAAAAGAGAAATGGCGAATGACATGAAACAAATGATGGTAAAATTAGGATATCCTAAATTTTTTGTTGCAGGCCATGACAGAGGGGGAAGAGTTGCTCATAGATTGGCAAGAGATCACAGAAAAAACGTGCTTGCTCTTAGCGTTTTAGATATTTGTCCAACTTTAGATATGTACGAACTAACAACTAGAGATTTTGCAAAAGCTTACTTTCATTGGTTTTTCTTAATTCAACCAAAATGGTTACCAGAAAGAATGATAATGAGTGATCCAAGGAAATGGATGAAGTATTGCTTGGACAAATGGTCTGGTAATCATAAATTTGGAAAAGTTGAAGAGGGTTACTTAAAGTGCTTTAAGCAACCAAAGAGAATTCATGGATCATGTGAGGATTATAGAGCATCTGCTACTATTGATCTTGATCATGATAGAAACGATCGAAAGAAAAAATTAAATATTCCTGTTCAAGTTTTATGGGGAAAAAGTGGAGTTATAGGTAAACAATTTAAACCAATCAAAATTTGGCAAAATTATTCAAATAAAAAAGTTGTTGGAGTTGCTGTTAAATCTGGACATTTTATACCAGAGCAAAATCCTAAAGAAACAATTAAACAATTAAAAAGTTTCTTTTTAAAAAATGTTTAAAATTATTCCTAATAAAAAAAACATAGGTGCAGAATTAATCTGTGATTTGAATAAAATTAATAATTCTAAATTAAAAAAAATAAAATCTGCCTTATCGAAATATGGGATGATTTACTTTAGAAATCAAAAATTAAATTCTGATAATTACGTAAAATTTGCAAAAAAATTTGGGAAACTAGCAAACTATCCAAGACTTAAAGGATTGAATAAAAAATATCCTCAAATAACTGTTGTTCAAAGAAAATCTACTGACAAAGGCCCTAGTTTTGGCGAACAATTTCACACAGACTCAATTTATACAAAAAAGCCGCCTAGATTTACAATGTTGTTATCTAAATTAGTTCCAAAAAAAGGTCAGGCAAACACAGATTTTTGCTCTCAATATTTAGCTTATGAAAAACTACCTGCTAACTTTAAAAGAAAGTTTAAAAACGAAAAATGTGTATTTTCATCAGAAGGACCTATTTCTGTAACAAGATTGGAAAGAGAGAAAGAAAAGGGGAAAAAAGCTAAAGAGCTTATTTCAAAACATAATTTGATAAGAAAAATAAATAGTAAATACACTTTATATTGTAGTCCAGGACACTTTATTCGGTTTAATAACAGTAAAATTGATAAAAAATTAAAAACTTATTTATTCAAACACCAAGTAAAAAAAAGTTTTCAATATTCTTTGGAGTGGGAAAAGAACCAATTAGCTATTTGGGATAATAGATCTATGCTTCATCAAGCAACAGCTTTTAAAGGTGATAGAATTATGCATAGAATTACTGTCCAATAATGTTTCAGGTATTTTTAGGCTTAACTCCATTTATAGGCATTACTCTTATTGGTTATCTTTTAGGATACATTAAAATATTTGATTTACAAAAAGCTAGAATATTTAACTTATTCTCATTTTATATCGCAGTCCCTGCTTTAATTATAAAACTAGTTGCGCAAAGTGATGTTGGTGAAATAGATGTGTCTCAAATTTCATCATATTTTTTAATGCAGTTAACAAGCGGAATATTTGCTTTCTTATTAACCAAAAATACTTTCAAAAGATCAATGCAAGAATCTATTATTTGGGCTCTAACAGTTGCTTTATCAAATCACGTAATATTAGTTTTACCTATTGCTGAAATATTCTTTCGAGGAAGTACGATAACTCAAATATCAGGTATTATTTTAATGGATAGTGTAGTTTTAATATCCATAGTTAGTTTCTTTTTAGAACTTACTGTAAAAAAAAAAATTAAATTATTTCAGTTTTTAAGAAATTTAATTTTAAACCCTATGATATTAGCAATTTTAATTGGATTGATAATAAGAATTTCAAAGATCAATATTGATGAAACTCCATTTGAGTATATTCTTCAAAGACTGGCAGCATGTGTAATGCCAGTTGGATTATTTGCAATTGGTATTATTCTATCTTTTTACTCAAAAAAACTTTTCAATAAATTAACAATCACTATTTCAATATTAAAACTTATTATATCACCAATGATTTTGCTAATTTTAGGCTACACATTCTTTAGCTTATCAAATCCAATTAATTTTGCTGGAGCTTTGCTAGTTAGTGTTGGTCCATGTGGAGCTACCTCAATTGTTATGTGCTCTGCATACAATGTAAGTCCAGAAAATATTATTAAAGCAATATTTATTTCAACATTTGCCTCAATATTTACTTTTTTATTTACTATAAATTTATTAAGTTAAAACAATGTCAAAAAGATATAGCGGAAAATCATTCAAGGACTCTACTGTAATGAAAAAAGCTAAACTTTCTCTCAAGGAAAAAAGAAAAATTAAAAAAGATAAGAAAAAGAACAAGTGAAATCTTGTTGAATCAAAAAATAAAAGTAGTATAAACCAACAATTATTTATGGCGGGGTAGCTCAGTTGGTTAGAGCGCGGGACTCATAAGCCCGAGATCAGTGGTTCTTTTCCCTTGTCCCATGTACCTAAATTAACATCTCAAATCATTTGATCACACATAGATCACAGTGGTAGAGTCTATTTGTTATAAAAAATAATTGGATCACAAATTTTTAAGAAGTAAAAATGAATAATGATATAGCACAATTTATTCCTTTAATTATAGTTGCTGGAGCTATTTGGCTAATTCTGAAATATCTAAGAAATAAAAAAGGAATTAGCAGTAAAGATGATGGTTCAGATAAAGTTCAAAAAGCTGCATTCAAAACTGGAAAAGCTTTTAACAAAAGTATTTTAGCCAATAAAAATTTAATTAAAATTGGCGCTGGTATAATCTTATTCATTATAGTTTATCAATATTTATCACCTTATCACAGCTGCAAAAGAGATATGAAAAAAGTACATAGTAGTACAATCTACATAGAAAAAATTTGTAAGGGTAAATGAAAAGATTTGAAAAAATATTCAGAGGCAAAGTTTCATATAAAAAAATTGATAAATACGTAGACTTAGTACGCATGACTTTAGACCCTGACGATGATATGCAAATAGAGTTTGATATCCAAGATGATTATCAGCATGTTAAAATAGCAGTATTTGATAGGGTGCTTAATTAATGGAAACTTGGCAAATAATATTAGCAATAATCATTGTTAGTTTATCTATCGTAATGCCATTTTATTATTCTTATAAAAGAAAGAAATTAGAAAAAGAATTAAAAGAAGGAAGAGAAGTAACTGAAAAAGAAAAAATAAGAGTTTATCTAGATAATATAAACGAGAAGTTTAGAGCTAAACGTAAATGAAGAAAATACCTATTTATCTAACCATTTTTCTTTTAACTACTGGATTTTTTAAATCAAATTTAGAAAAGTGTGCTGATTATAATTTTAGACTATCTAATTCACTTCCAACTGCAGAATATGTAGAAGAGATTAAACCATCAGCCATTTATAATAAAGAATACGCTGAATATGAAAGAAAACTTAAAAGACAGAAACTAAGAGATAAAAGAAAAATTGCTGAATGGGATAGATTAAAGAGATTGCCATTTTGTCGATCGAGCGATTATTACGAAACAGAAAAAATAAGAAAAAAATATTGTCAAAAACCCTCTGACAATCCATCAAAATTTACATTAGATTTTGGACCTACGCCACCAAGCTTAACCACTACTGTAGTTAAAAGAGTATATACGAAGAACGAAATTGAAAGAAACTACAAAAAATTTCTTAGACAATCATTAAAGACAAAACTCAGATTGGCTGATGAATCAAGAAGCGGTGCCAAATATCTTGCGGAGTACAATAAATGTGTAATTATTGAAAAAAATAATCCACAATTATTTAAAGATAAATATAGTTAATGAAAAAATAATTTAAATGAAAAAAATTTTAGGGATAGTAGTTCTAAGTCTAACGTTAGGTAATTCTGGTTATGCACTAGATCTAAACCTGCTTTGCAAGGGTGATGGATCTAGGAAAACTGGAACAGGTACAGGTTTTACTCTGAATAAAGATGTTGATGGATCTGTTATTGTTAGTTTAAAAAAAAATAGGGGTGAAATTCAAATACCAGCTGCACTACTTCCCGGGTTCAATAGAACTATAAACTTTCTTAAAAAAGATAAAAAAAATAAATTTAAATTATATAATATTAAGTCTAGTGAATCTGAGATTAAAGCAAATTTCAAATTAAATCCTGTAAATAAACCCTCAGTTAAAATTGATCGTTATACCGGCGTTTTGTATATCGAAGGATTAGGATTAACGTTTAATGCCGAGTGTGAAAAATATGAAAAGAAAGAAAAAAAATTTTAGACGCGGGACAGAAACCAAATTTTACCTTAAAAAAAAGGATCACAATTTGATCACACTCAGATCAGAAATTACATAAATCTTGTTTGCATCAAAAAATAAAAGTAGTATATATCAACAACAATTTAATGGCGGGGTAGCTCAGTTGGTTAGAGCGCGGGACTCATAAGCCCGAGGTCAGTGGTTCGATCCCACTTCCCGCTACCATCAATGACCAGGGAAATCTAAAAGGTTTTCTACTTTATATCCCTTTTTTAAAAGATTATCAGTACCACCAAGATCAAACAAATTAATTACAAAAATAAATCCTGCAACTTTGCTTTTTGATATCTCAATTAATTTAGCTGCTGCTTCCGCAGTACCTCCTGTAGCAATTAAATCATCAATTATTAGTACCTTATCATTTTCCATAAATGAGTCTTTATGAACTTCAATTGTGGCAGTTCCGTACTCTAACTCAAAATCAACCGAATATACTTCTGCAGGTAACTTATTTTTTTTTCTCAATAATATAAAGGGTTTATTTAAAATATATGAGACTGCAGATGCAAAAACAAAACCTCTAGATTCTATAGCGGCAATTTTATCAAATTGAAATTTTTTAGATCTATCAGCAATTTGATTTATGCATTCTTTGAAAGCTTTTTCGTTTTTAATAAGAGTCGTGATATCTCTAAATAGAATTCCCTTTTTAGGATAGTCTTGTATCGATCTAATATGTTCTTTTAAATCCATAAAACTTAATTATAATCAAAAAAGTATTATGGCAAATAATAAATTAGCAATCATTGGTGGAAGCGGTCTTTATGATGTTGAAGAGTTTAAAGACCGAGAAACATTAGATTTGAATACTCCATGGGGAAAGCCTTCAGATTTAATACTAAAAGCAAAATATAACAATAAAGAAATTTATTTTCTTCCAAGACATGGAAAAGGACATTTTATTTCTCCATCAAAAATAAACTTTAGAGCTAACATTGATGCCCTTAAACAGCTTGGTATTACAGATATCGTTTCTGTTTCAGCTGTAGGATCTTTAAAGGAAGATCTGCCCCCAGGTAAATTTGTTATAGTTGATCAATTCATTGATAGAACTTTTGCAAGAAACAAAACTTTTTTTGATGATGAGATTGTTGCGCATGTATCAATGGCACACCCAACCTCAAATGGGCTGATGAATGCTTGCGAAGATGCTATAAAAAAAGATAATATACCTTATCAAAGAGGTGGAACTTATGTTGTAATGGAAGGTCCACAATTTTCTACATTAGCAGAGTCAAACTTATATAGATCATGGAAAGCAGATGTTATTGGAATGACAAATATGCCTGAAGCTAAACTAGCAAGAGAAGCTGAAATCAGATATGCTTCAGTGTCGATGGTAACAGATTATGATTGTTGGCATCCAGATCATGAAAATGTTGATGTTCAACAAGTAATAAAAGTACTTTTAGATAATGCCGCGAAAGCAAAAAACATGATTAAAAATTTGATAGAGAACTTTGAAAATCACATAGATCCCAATGATCCAACTAATAATTGTTTAGATGTAGCAATAATTACTGCTCCAGAAAAAAGAACTCAAAAAACCAAAGATAAATTAAAAACAATTGCTGGAAGAGTTCTTAAATGAAAATTAATGGCGTTGAATATAAAACAATTTGGTTTGATGAAGAAAAACAAGTTGTAAAAATAATAGATCAAACAAAGCTGCCACATAAATTTATAATAAAAGAATTAAGTTCAGTTAAAGACGCTATAAATGCTATCAAAACAATGGAAGTCCGAGGTGCACCATTAATTGGAGGTACAGCTGCATTTGGATTGGTTTTAGCTATAAAAGAAAATAACGGTTTAGATTTTATAAAAAAAAGTTCGGAAGAATTAGTTGCTTCTAGGCCAACGGCTATAAATCTTCAATGGGCAGTGCATAGAATGAACAATAAACTATCATTTGTTGAACCTGGTGATTTATTTAATGTTGCACTCAATGAAGCTAAAGAAATTTGTAAAGAAGATGAGGGATTTTGTGAAAGTATAGGTAAAAATGGATTAAATATTATTGAAGATATATATAATAAAAAAAAAGATACCGTAAATATTCTCACTCATTGCAATGCAGGTTGGTTAGCAACAATAGATTGGGGAACGGCAACTTCTCCTATTTACCATGCACATAAAAAAGGAATACCAATACATGTTTGGGTAGATGAAACTAGACCAAGAAATCAAGGAGCAAACCTAACATCATACGAACTTAACGAAGAAGAAATTCCAAATACAATTATAGCAGATAATACAGGTGGAATATTAATGCAAAGAGGACAGGTTGATATGTGTATTGTTGGAACAGATAGGACATTATCAAACGGAGATGTGTGCAATAAAATCGGCACATATTTAAAAGCTCTTGCAGCTAATGATAACAAGGTACCTTTTTATGTTGCTTTACCAAGTTCAACGATAGATTGGAATTTAAAAAACTCTAAAGATATCCCAATAGAAGAAAGAGATCCAAAAGAACTTTCTCATGTAGATGGAATTAACAAAGATAATAAAGTTGATAAAGTTTTAATATATCCTGAAAAAAGCAAATCATTAAATTTAGCCTTTGATGTAACACCTGCTAAATATGTTACTGCATTAATAACAGAGAAGGGAGTTTGTGATGCTTCTTCTGAGGGCTTAAAAAAGTTATTTAATTAATTATCTTAAAGAAGCTGCAATATTTCCACCGTCTACAGTTAGTACTGCTCCAGTTGTTTTTTTTGATATCGCAAGATGATAAAAAGCTTTGGCCACATCATCTGCTTTAACTTCACTTAACAGTAGATTGCCACTCATATATTGATCAGTGGTTAATTCTCTTGCTTTTGCTCTTTGTTTAATCATTTTATTATTTAATAAACCACTTCTAATTCTATCAGCGTTTACACCGTTTGATCTAATACCAAGGTGACCATAATCAACTGCATATTGTTTACATAAATTTAAAAGCGCAGACTTTGGCAATCCATATGGTCCAAAATTTTTACCAGGATTAACTGATTGCTTGGAGATGTTAAATAACAAACATCCATTTATATTTTGTTTTTTCATAATTTTTACAGCCTCTGAAGCACAATTTTGGTGTGAGAAAAAATTATCTTCAAAACTTTTTCTAAGTATTTCATCATTAACTTCTGCAATTGATCCACTTATAGCAGTACCAGCATTAGATATTAAAATATCTACACCTCCATATATTTCTAAAATTTTATTAAATGCTTTTTTTACACTTTGTTTATTGGTTACATCACAGTGAATACAAAGATCGCTTATTTTTGTCTGTAAATCATTTATCTTACTTTTATTAATATCAAGCAAAACAACTTCAGCTCCATATTTTTTAAATAATTTATAAGTTGTTTTCCCAATTTCACCAGTGCTACCAGTGATAACAACAACGTTGCCTTGCAATTCTTTTTTTGCTTTGTTTAATTTTGCTTGTTCCAAGGACCAATACTCAACATCAAATAAGTCTTTTTTCGATAAAAATTTATATCTGGATGTTTCCTCAACACTTGAAATTACATTGGCATTAGTTTGAGTTAAATCTCCTGCAATTTTTGCAGCTTTTAAGGTATCTCCTACTGTAAATAAACCAAAATTCTGAACTAGAATTACTCTTGGAGATGTATCAAGCATTACTTTTTTTTCTTTAGTTTTTTTCTTATTAGTTTCAAAATATTTTATATATTTTTGCCTATATTCTTTGAATTTTTTTTCAGCTAAATTTTTAAATTCATCTAATGTACAGTTTGCTTTTGGTGATATTACTAAAGGAAAAGGTTTAACTCTTATAACATGATCAGGGGTAGCCGTACCTTCATTTGAGTATCTATTTATATCTTTACCATTAATAAAATAATCTAACTTACTGTTTTTTTTAAAATTTAAGATAAATTTGTTATCATTTTTTTCAGATAAAAGACCTCTCAATATAGGAGCTATATCTGCAGTTGAGAAATTAAATTTAGTTTTCTTTATCTGTCTTATTTTTTTCTTTTTTAGTTTGGTTAAAGTTTTTTCAGCATCAGATATATACTTAATCATTAAACTGTAAGCATCTTTTGCATTATCAGCAAATGTAAAAATTCCGTGGTTTAATAAAATTAAACAGTTTATATTTGGGTTTTTAGAATAAACTTCATTTATTTTTCGCGCTAATTTAAATCCTGGCATTACATAGGGTACTATTGCAGTTTTTTTACCAAATATTTTTTTTGATAGCTTTTCTCCATTTGGTCTATTAGTGATTTTCATAATTGCATCAGAATGAGTGTGATCAACAAATTTAAATGGTAAAAATGCATGTAAAAAAGTTTCAACTGATGGATTGGGCGATTTTGTATCTATCAAATTTTTTTTTTGAAAAGCAACCATGTCATAATCAGAGAGAGTTTTCTTTTTTTTCATAGTAAGCAATGGATTTAATTTAACTGCTGGCAAACCCGCTGGTTCAATTTCCGCCATATCCCATCCGCTGCCTTTTACGCAAAGAACATCATAATATTTACCATCTATATCTTTGATTTTTGTCTTAACCGATGTATTGCCGCCACCATGCAATACCAATTCTGGATTTCTTCCTAGAAGCCTAGTTGTATAAACTCTTAAAGCCATATCTTCAGAATGACCTAATTTCTTATACTTTTTAATATATTTTTTAGCTTCGTTTTCTGACCAATTGTTTTTCAATGTTTATCCTCGATAAATTATTATAATAGTTTTTTGTTTGAAAGAAGTAAAAAATTTCGTTAGTTAAAAAAGATATATATTAGATTTTTATGGAAAAAGTTGGGGAACACATTACACTGGATATAGTTGGAACTAAAAAGGAATATACACCCGAATTTTATGAAAAGTTAGTTTACAAAATTGCCAAAGCGGCAAAAGTAACAGTTTTGAAAATTTCTAAATATAAATTTGAGCCACAAGGATTTACATTGGTCGCTTTGCTTGCTGAAAGCCATATTAGTTTTCATACTTTCCCAGAAAAAGAAATTGTAAGCTTTGATTTTTTTACATGTGGAAAAGTATCACCAAAAGTTTCTCTAGATATAATAAAAGATGAGATGCAACATACAAATATCATAATTAAAGAATTTAATAGAGATACTATTGATCTTTATCATGACAATTATAGTTCTCCAGGTTTAAAAAAATCATATGTTGTTAATAGGGTTTTAGAAAGTTTTAAATCTAAAGTAGGTCAATATATTGAAATACTTGATTTAGAACAATTTGGAAAAGCTTTATTTATTGATAATGAAATACAAGTAGCTGAAAGTGATGAACATTTATATAGCTCAACCTTTGTAAATTCAGGTCTTAATTTAAATTCAAACAAAGAAAAAGCTGCAATTATTGGTGGAGGTGATGGTGGTGTTGCAAGAGAATGTATTTCACAAAACTTTGGCTTTATAGATTGGTATGAATTAGATCCTGAAGTTGTGGATGTTTGTGATAAACACCTAAGTAAAATTGGTGAGAAGGCCACAGAAAAGAATTCAGTTAAATGCGTTTGGGGAGATGCTTTTGAAAGTATTAAATCTGTCAAAGACAATACTTACGATCAAATATTTGTAGATCTAAATGATGATCAATTTTGTATAGATCTGGCTGCAAAAAATATGTCATCTTTAGAAAGAATTCTAAAACCTAAAGGTGTAATTACTGCTCAAGTAGGAAGTCAAGACAAAAAACCAAAACAAGTTGAAAATTGGTTAAATGTTTTTAACAAAAATTTTGGAAATACAAAACTTTCAAGAGTTTATATACCAAGTTTCGATTGTTCTTGGAATTTTTCCTCGTCAATAAATCATTAATTTTTCTTTTTAAAACAATAATTTTATGAAATAATCTTTAAAATTTTTGGAGGAAAAAAATGAAAAAATTAAAAGTATTAGGACTTGGTATTTTAATATCATCATTTCTAACAATTTCTTCAATTGCAGATCAAATTAAAATAGGAACTGAAGGTGCATATCCGCCTTGGAATTCTAAAGATTCAGCTGGAAATTTGATTGGCTTTGAAGTCGAATTAGCAAATGAATTATGCAAAATTATGAAACATGATTGCACAATTGTAGAGCAAGACTGGGATGGAATGATACCAGCTTTAGTCTCAAGAAAATTTGATGCCATCATGGCTGGAATGTCAATAACTGGTGAGAGAATGAAAACAATAAACTTTTCTCAAGGTTATGCTGATGAAGTTGCATCATTAGCTGTTATGAAAGGATCGAAAAACGAAGGCCTTAAAACAATGTCAGCTATAAATTTATCTGACGTAAGTGCTGATGAACAAGAAACACTGGATGTTTTAACTAAAGCATTTAAAGGTAAAACTATTGGTGTTCAAACAGCAACGATTCACCAGAACTTTCTAGAGTCTGGTTTAATGGGTAATGTAAAAATTAGAACTTACAAAACTCAAGATGAAGTAAACTTAGATTTATCTGCTGGTAGAATAGATGCGGCACTAGCTGCGGCTGTTGCTTTTACAGATTATGCAGAAAAATCTGGCAAAGGAGTAGTGTTAACTGGACCAACATTTGCAGGTGGAGATTTTGGTAATGGTGTTGGTGTAGGTATTAGAAAAGGTGACTCTAAACTTTTAAATGATTTTAATGCAGCAATTGATAAAGCTAGAGATGATGGCATTATTAGTAAGCTTGCTATAAAACATTTTGGTTTTGACGCTTCTATGTAATAAATTATTTATGGGTGGCTATAATTAGCCACCTATATTATGGAACTTCTATATTTTGGTGATAAAGGTTGGGGAGACGAGTTATTCTTTGCAACCTTAATGACAATTGCGGTCTCAATAACCGCAATGATAATTGGCTTTATATTTGCTGCTTTATTTACTCCATTAAAATTATCTAATAATAAACTTCTTAATTCTATTGGTAATGCATACACCACTGTTATTAGAGGTGTACCAGAGCTTCTTGTAATTTATTTATTTTTCTTTGGTGGAAGTGGAGCAATTATGTTTGTTGCTTCAATATTTGGTTATAATGATTACATCGAAATTAATGCTTTTTTAACCGGTTCATTTTCAATAGGGATAATATCGGGAGCATATTCAACTGAAGTATTTAGAGGAGCCCTACAATCAATAGATAAAGGTCAGTTCGAAGCTGCAAAAGTTTTAGGTTTTAATAAATATATTTACTTCTTTAAAATTATTTTGCCTCAAATGCTAAGACTAGCAATTCCAAACTTAAGTAATGTTTGGCAAATTACATTAAAAGATACTTCTCTTATATCTGTAACGGGTTTAGTTGAAATAATGAGACAATCCTATATTGCAGCTGGCTCAACTAGAGATCCATTATTTTTTTACTCATTTGCAGCAGTTCTATACTTAATGCTTACATTTTTAAGTATGCAATTATTAAATAGATTAGAAACAAAATATAGCAAAGGTTATTAATGGATATTGAATTAATGATTAATAGTTTTCCTAAGTTGTTAAACGCAACTTTGATTACTCTTAAACTATTATCTGTATCTTTAATTCTTGGTCTTTTTATTGGATTAGGTTTTGCAATCCTGAGAATGAATAATAATAAGTTGATTAATAAATTTGCTTACGGATACTCATATATTTTTAGAGGAACACCTCTTTTGGTACAAATCTTCATAATATATTTTGGATTAGGTCAAATTGAATACTTAAGAACAACATTTTTGTGGTTAGTTTTAAAAGAACCGTACTGGTGTGCGATAATAGCATTTTCATTAAATACTGGGGCTTATACTTCAGAAATATTGAGATCAGCTTTTCAAACTATAAAACCAGGATATTTAGAAGCTGGAAGAAGCTTAGGGATACCTTCAAAAATTATTTTTACAAAAATACAAATTCCTATAGCAATTAAACAATCTTTACCAGCTTATGGAAATGAAATTATTTTGATGCTTAAAGGAACATCTCTAGCAAGTACAGTCACACTTATGGACTTAACTGGTGTTGCTAAATATATAATTTCAACAACGTTTAAGCCGGTAGAAGTATTTATTGTGGCAGGAGGTATTTACTTGTTTATGACTTTTATAATTCATAATGTAATTAAATATTTAGAAAAAAAATATGGGTTTCAAACATGAAAATAGCATGCATACAATTATCTAGTGGAGAAAATTATCAAAATAATTACAAAGATATTATTAAATATGTAAATCAAGCTATAAAAAATAAATCTGATTTAATTATTACACCTGAAACCTCTTCTTTGATGTCTAGTAGTAGAGAAACACTTTTTAAATATTCATATGAAATGAATAAAGATCCAATTTTGAAGAAAATTAGGGAAGTTTCAAAAAAATATAATAAATGGATTTTGCTCGGATCAATTTGCGTTAAGGTTAAAAACAAACTTAGAAATAGATCTATACTGGTTGGACCAAATGGAAAAATTGTCAAATATTATGATAAAATTAATATGTTTGATGTTAAAATTCCAAATAAAGAACAACATAAAGAAAGTAAAACTTTTAAAGCAGGAAATAAATTAGTCACGGCTAATTTACCTTGGGGCAAAATAGGTTTTACAATCTGTTTTGATCTGAGATTTCCTGAACTTTATAGAAATTTATCAAAAAAAAATTTAAGTTTTATTGCTGTTCCATCAGCTTTCACTAAGTTTACTGGACAAAAACATTGGTTAACACTTTTAAGAGCAAGAGCGATTGAAAATTTTTGTTATATTTTTGCACCAGCTCAAACTGGTAAAAATACCCCTAAAAGAGAAACATTTGGTCATACGGCTATTATTTCACCAGATGGGAAAATTTTGGCATTAAAAAAATTAGGGAAGGGTGTAATTTATTCAAAAATTAAACCCAAGCTCTCTATGGATTTAAGAAAAATAATTCCAAGTTTAATTTAATTCCTACTATCAACAATCAATGTGTCTTTAGATCCACCACCTTGAGAACTATTAACTATTGTACTACCTTTTTTTAGGGCAACTCTAGTTAATCCACCAGTTGTAACGTAAGTTGATTTACCTGTTAAAATAAAAGGTCTTAAATCTAAATGTCTTGGTTCAATGTTATCAGGTGTGATTGTAGGAACAGTAGAAAGAATTTCTAGTGGTTGTGCAATGTAATTTCTAGGATTTTTTTTTATATTTTTTATCATTTCTTCTTTTTCAGCTTTTGAGGCTTTTGGACCAATCATAATTCCGTACCCACCTGATGCATTTGAAGGTTTCACAACATATTTAGAGATATTGTCTATAACATGTTCTCTATTTTTTTTATCTCCACAAAGAAGAGTTTCAACTTGATCAATAATTGGTTGCTCTCCTAAATAGTAAATGATCATTTTATTAACATAAGAATAAACTGCTTTATCATCTGCAACTCCAGTTCCTAAAGCATTTATTATTCCAACATTTCCTTTTCTCCAACATTTGAAAACACCAGGCACACCTAATAAGGATCCTTTAAAAAAAACTTTTGGATCCATAAAATTATCATCTATTCGTCTATAAATACAATCTACCTTCAAAGGGCCTTTAACAGTTTTCATGTAAACATGATCGTTTTCAACAAATAAATCTTTGCCTTCCACCAAGGCTATTCCCATTTGTTCAGCAAGAAAGGAGTGTTCAAAATAAGCTGAATTATAAATACCAGGTGTTAATAAAACCATGTGTGGGTTATTAGTTTTCTTTGGAATACACTCTGTCATACAATTATATAATTTATTTGCATATTGATGAACTGAAGAAACTTTATATCTTGTAAATAGTTCTGGAAAAATATCTCTCATTACCATTCTATTTTCTAGCATATATGAAACTCCAGACGGAACTCTTAAGTTATCTTCAAGAACTAAAAAATCCCCATCAATATTTTTAATAAGATCAATCCCAGATATATTTGACCATGCTTTGTGTTTTGGGGAGAAACCTTCACATTCTTTTAAATATAAAGGAGAATTAAAAATTAATTCTTTAGGTATTACTTTGTCTTTAAATATTTTTTTTGCATTGTAGACGTCATCGATAAATAAATTTAGTGCCTTAACTCTTTGTGCAAGTCCTTTTGCAACCTTTAACCATTGACTTTTTGGTATAATTCTAGGAATGATGTCTAAAGGCCATTTTTTCTCTTCAGCTCTATTATTTGCAGCATAAACTCTAAAATTTATTCCTCTAGCGCTTATTGTACTTTGACAATTTTTTTCAATTTCTTGTAATTTTTTTTTTCCATATTTTTCAAGTATGCCTGCAATGATTTTAGCATGACTTCTCAACTTCTTCTCTTTACTGATATATCCATCAAAAGTTGATTTTGAATCATAATTTTTCCAGAAATCAGACATATTAACTTAATTTTTTTACATAAGAGTTAAATAAGCAAATGATTAAATTCGATATCTGATATGAAATAAATGGGTTTTATTGTAATCACATATAATTTAAACATTTAACTTATTATGACTTATTGTATTGGCATTAAAACCGAGACAGGACTAGTTTTTGCATCAGACTCCAGAACAAATGCTGGATTGGACAATGTAAATATATATTCTAAAATGTTAACGCACGATGTTGGAGATAGAACAATAGTAATTGTTACATCTGGAAATCTTGGAACTTCTCAAGCAGTTTATAATTCAATAAAAAAAGATTTAAAAAGCGAAACAGGTATTATGAATTTAAATACCTGTAGTGATTTTGAGCAAATTGCATCCTACATAGGATCTCTCAATATTGAACATTCATCTCCACAAGGAATAAATACTGATAGTGTTTTACTTGGCTCAACTTTTATTGTAGGTGGTCAAATAAAAGATCAACCTCCTGAATTATATTTAGTTTATCCTCAGGGCAATTACATTCGTCCAGCAGATAGCAAACCATATTTAGTTATAGGAGAAGTAAAATACGGAAAACCTATTTTAGATAGAGTAATCACACCAAAAGTTTCAATTGGTGATGCATCGAGATGTGCGCTGATATCAATGGACTCGACATTAAAAAGTGATTTAACTGTTGGTCCGCCAATAGATTTTGCAGTGATAAAAAAAGATGAAATCAAAATAGCATCACTTAAATGTTTAAATATGAATGACCCTGAATTTTCAAAAGTTTGTAATCAATGGTCACAAGGTATTTTCAAGATATTTGATTCTTTTCAAAGGTTTGATTGGGAATAAAACTAATATTTTGTATATTCTTTAATTTCTTTAATTTTAGAACCAGTTTTATTATTTATTTCTAATTTTAATTTTGCCCGTTCATCATTTAGGAAGTGAACATCTCTTGATAATTTAATAAATTTTTCACCAAAATCAGAATTTTTTTCACATAATCTTTTATCGTCTTCTATTACCCAAAGCTTTGAATTAATTTCTTTTAGTGAATTATATAAACTTTCAATTTCACTGTAATTTTTAATATTTGTGTTTAATTGATCTTGTAAAATTTTATATTCATCATTTATGAAATTTAGTTTTTCAGGATCTTTAATTTTTTCAGATTTAATTTCTAAAATTGAAATTTTATCCAGTAATTCTCCAACTGATACTTCTACTAAAATTTTATTCATATAAATCGATATTATGTTAAGTTGTTAAAAATATGTCTAATATACTTATTATAAAACATGGATCTTTAGGTGATATAGCGCAAGCAAGTGGTGCAATTCAAGATATATCTGATAATCATCCAAATGATGATCTTTATATACTATCAACCAAACCTTATTATGATTTATTAAAAAAAAATCCAAATATAACTGATGTCATTTTAGATAAACGACTCTCTAGGTTTAACTTAATTTATTTATATTTACTAATGAGAAAAATAAAAAAATATAAATTTATTAAAGTTTATGACCTTCAAAATTCTAAAAGAACTAGTTTTTATAAAAATATTCTCTTTCCAAAAGCAACTTCAGATATTTGGTCATCAACAGAAACAACACTTCCTGAAGGAACTAGTAAAATTGATTTTGATAAAGACACTGTACTAAACCGCTTTGAATATCAATTAAATGTTTCTGGAATTAAAACCAATCACGTAACTAAACCAGACTTTTCTTGGAGCTGTGAGGATATTTCAGAAATCAAAAAAAAATATAATTTGAATAAATATTTAATTTTATTCCCCTTTTCATCATCTCATTTAACTATAAAAAGATGGCCATATTACAATGAATTGATAAAAAGAATTAAATCTACTTTTAGAGATGAAATCCAAATTTTAATTGCTCCTGGTCCTAATGAAATTAAATTAGCTAATGATATTGATGCTAATATTATATTAGATAATGATAAAGCGCTCAACATTTCTCAACTTTCATCATTAATAAAAGAAAGTTATTTTGTTATATCTAATGATACTGGGCCAGCACATATGGCGGCTCATTTAAATGTAAAAGGATTAGTTTTATTTGGATCGCATACTACTGCAAAAAAAGTTAGTATTGAGCGAAAATATTTTAAAGCAATTCAAGTTTCAGATTTGACAAAACTTTCAGCAGATAAAGTATTTCAAAGAATGCAAGAAGCCATTAATTAGCTTTACTAAATTTTGATAATAAAAAAGGTAAAAATAAAACTATTATAAAAATTCTTAAAAAATGATGGTAGCTCACAAATATTGGATCAATGTTATAAGCAACACTAATAACAACCATTTCATGAATTCCTCCAGGAGCAAAACTTAAAAAAGTTGGGATAAATTCAAACCCTATATAAGTGAGTAAATAAGCAGTTATCATTGCAACAACAACTAAAATTGAACTAACAATTATTCCATGAAATATAAAAAATAATAATTCTTTAATTTTTAATCCATTTAATCTTGTGCCCAAAGCTGTTCCAAGAAATATAAATGCAATATTTATAAATGCGTCTGGGAATCTAGCATTAATTATTTCAAAGGTATAAAAAGCACCAGATAAAGCCATTGCACCAACTAAAGTAGGTGATGGAATTTTATAATTTTTTAAGATGTTTGCAAAACTGAAACAGATTATTAATAAAAATAATATTTCTAAAAAATATCTTCCGTTATAGATATTTTCATAATTGTAACCCGTCATTTCTGAAAAGCCTAAATTATTAATAAAAAAAATAGGAACAAAACTTACAATAAATATTACTCTAGTAGCTTGAGGGATCAAAACACCTTTATCATTTTTGCTTTTACCAAACTCTAATAAAGCTGCAGAAATTGGAACAAACGCGCCCGGAAGAGCTGCTAAAACTGAAATGAATTTACTAAATTTACAAACTTTAAAAAAATAGTAACCAGCAAGAATAGTACTGACTACTGTACAAATTAACATTGCTAATGACGAAAAAATCCATAAATGAATTTTATACAATAATGTTACATTTAAAGTTCCACCCAGAATTATACCAACGATTAAAAATATAGGATTTAATAACTTAGTTGGAAAAATTATTTTGTAATTTGTAAAAGCAAAACATAAATTTAATCCTAGCGATCCTAATAACCATGGCAAAGGTAAATTAATTAATGTACCTAAGTATCCACCGATAAGTCCTATAAATAGAGCCTTATAACTACCTATTAAAGCTAATAAATATTCTTTAATATTTTTTGTAAGATTATATTTGAGCATTGACTAAAATTTATAACTTATGTTTAATGATGATTTCATAAATATAATAAGAGAGGAAATAATGAAACTAATTAAAACTTTTATTTCAGTTTTATTCTCTGCTTTCCTTCTGTTTTCATCAACAAGTTCATTTGCAGTTGAAAAATTACATTTTTTAATTGGCGGTGGTGCTGGTGGTGGTTGGGATGGAACTGCTAGAGGTACTGGAGAAGCATTAACAAAAGCTGGTTTTTTGAAAAGTGCATCATTTGAAAACATGTCAGGTGGTGGAGGTGGTAAGGCTTTGGCTTACCTAATCAATAACGCTCCGAAAGACACAGTTTTAGTTCAGTCAACACCATTGGTGTTAAGATCTATTACAAGACACAAAGGTTATGTAAAAGGGACTGGTACATTATCTTATAAAGATGTTAAACCAATTGCAGGTGTAATTGGAGATTATGGTGCAATAGTTGTTGCAAAAAATTCACCTATCAAAAATTTCAAAGATGCAGTTGATCAATATCAAAAAGATCCAAAGTCAATTAAAATGGCTGGAGGATCTGTAAGAGGAAGCATGGACCACTTAATTGGTGCGTTAGCTTTCCAAGCAGCTGGAGCAAATCCGAACGATGTGATCTATGTTCCATATGATGCTGGTGGAAAAGCGCTTGCTGGACTTTTATCTGGAGAAACTCAAATACTTTCAACAGGCTTAGGTGAAGTAATGGGTGCTAGAGATCAAGTAAGAATAATTGGTATCACAGCTCCTGAAAGAGTAGGTGATGCACCAGAAGCTCCAACATTAAAAGAGCAAGGATATGATGTTCAGTTTGTTAACTGGAGAGGTTTCTTTGCACCAAAAAGCATGAGTATGAGTGACTATAATAAAATCTCTAAAATGCTTGGGGATGTTCAAAAAACACCAGAGTGGGAAGCTGTTAGAAAAAGAAATGCATGGGTAAATATTTATAACCCAGGTTCTAAATTTGATGCATTCTTGGAAAAACAAACAGTTGAAATGACAGCTCTGATGAAAAAACTTGGAGTAATATAATCTTTATAGATTATTAAAGAATGTAAAGCAGTGAGAATAAGTCCTACAAAATTTATCTCACTGCTTTTTTTAGTTTTATCGGTATTTTATTTATACACGGCTTACAACATTCAAGTATTTGCATTCGATGAGAATGCACCATTCAATGCTAGGACTTTTCCAATATATTTAGGTTGGGCAGGAATAATTTTATCGAGTTTAAAAATAATTTTACCTGAGAAAGTTACTACAGAAGTAAATCACAAACACTTAGATTATAAAAGTATAATTTATTTAATTGTAATCTCTTTAATATATGCAGCTGTAATTTTGAAAATTGGATATTTTATATCAACTTCTTTATTTCTTTTTGCATCTTACTATTTCTTAGGTGAAAGAAGATGGGGGTTAATGTTTATTTTATCTTTCCCATTTGTTGCTGCATTTATGTATTTGTTACATGGTTTATTAAACATTTACCTACGTGATCCGTTTTTAAAATATATTGGAGTTATGGGATGATCGAAGGAATACTAATTGGGTTATCAACTGCGCTATCATTAACGAATATTTTAATGGTGATGGTTGGATGTTTTGCAGGAACAATAATTGGAATGTTACCAGGACTTGGTCCAATGACTGCAATAGCATTAATGATACCAATTACTTACGGCTTTGATCCTTCAACAGGTTTAATTTTAATGGCAGGTGTTTATTATGGAGCAGTATTTGGAGGATCTACATCTTCTATTTTATTAAATGCTCCTGGAATACCAGGAACTGTTGCTACTGCATTTGATGGTTATCCAATGGCACAACAAGGAAAAGCTGGTAAGGCTTTAGCGATAGCAGCCTATAGTTCATTTGCTGGAGGAACAATTTCTGCAATATTTTTATTAGTTGCGGCCCCTAGTTTGTCAAAAGTAAGTTTAGCTTTTAGGTCACCTGACTATTTTGCACTAATGATTTTAGGTTTAACCGCCATTTCTGCATTCTCATCTAAAGGTCAGTTTTTAAAAGCAATGATGATGGTAGTTTTAGGATTAATGTTAGCAACTGTAGGACAAGACTCTTTGTCAGATATAACAAGATTTACTTTTAACAATATGAATTTAACTGATGGAATAAGCTTTGTATTAATTGTCATGGCTACATTTGCAATGAGTGAAGCTCTGACGATTATTTTTAGAGGGAAAGATCCAAACAGAGCAGCAAAACAAATCTCATTAACAGAACTAGGTTCAATCAAAGTAAATAAAGAAGAAACCATCAAAATGGCTAAAACAATACCTAGGTCCTCAATACTTGGTTTCTTAATTGGCGTTTTACCTGGTGCAGGCGCAACAATTGCATCTTTCTTAGCATATGGAATGGAAAGAAATTATGTAAATGAGGAAGAAAAACAAAAGTTTGGAAAAGGAAGCGTTCATGGTTTATCAGCACCAGAGACAGCAAATAATGCGGCTTGCTCTGGTTCATTTGTTCCATTGCTAACATTAGGAATTCCTGGAAGCGGTACAACTGCAGTTATGCTTGGAGCCCTTTTAGGATTTGGTATTCAGCCAGGACCAAGACTTTATCAAACTAACCCTGAAATATTCTGGTCAGTTATAATGTCAATGTACATTGGCATGGTCGTGCTTTTAATTTTAAATTTACCTTTAATACCTTATATCGCTAGAATTTTAGCAGTACCTAGAAATTATTTAATTCCTTTAATTTTATTTTTTTCAGTAACAGGAATATATCTAATGTCGTTTAATAATTTCGATATTTTTTTAATGATAGGTATTGCGCTGGTTGCAACTTTTTTAAGACTCTATGATTTTCCCATGCCACCTTTAATATTAGCTTTTGTACTAGGTGGATTAATGGAGGAAACATTGAGAAGGTCACTTTTAATAAGTGATGGTTCGCCTAATTTTTTATGGGATAGGCCAATAACACTCATAATATTATTGATCACAATCACAATTGTTGGTTGGCAAATTTTTTCAACTTTTAGAAAAAAAAGTTAAATATAAATTTTATCAGCTAGACCGTAGCAAAGAATTCCACTTAGCACTGTTAAAATTCCTGAGGCAATTACCCCTTCGCTATTTGTTTTTTCGTTATGTCCAAGCTTATTGATATAAATTGTATATATCCCAATTAACAAATATAAAACGTTTTGAGCAAAAATTAATGTAAAGAAACCCCATGTTCCTGCCAAACCATCTGCTTTAATTAACATTATGTATAGTGCTACTAAAACTGATGCAATAAACGGTGCTCCAAAAAATCTAACCATCACAGCTGCAGAATGATCTATATTGTATTGATCTAAAAATGATTTTGTTGCTACCACTGTTCTAAAAGCATAAACAGCGTAAACGATAAAATGGATGATAAAAATACTTAAATAAATTATTCCATTAAATTTATCTAACATATTTTGATTTTATAAGATTCCTTTGTAGTTTTCAATTATCTTATCCCAAAGAAAATTTTTGGAGTGTGTTTTGCACTCTTTTCCAAATTCAATATATTTATTTCCCTCAAATAAATTATCTATACTTGAATAAATTTCATCTAGACTGTTACCATCACAAATTAACCCCGTTTTATTATGAACAATTGCATCAGAAGCACCACCATCTTTACCACCTATAGATGGAATTCCATATTGCGCAGCCTCAATAAAAGAAATTCCAAAGCCCTCAACTGAAGATTTGTGAATTATTGAGGGCATTATAAAAATATTGGATTTTGCTATTAGTGCATTTTTTAATTCATTAGAGATATCACTTAAAAAAACTACATATTTATCAAGTTTTAGTTCTATAACTAATTTTTTCAAATTTTCCTCTTCATCTCCATATCCTATGCAAGTGTAAGTAATATCAGGATATTTCTCTTTTAAATTCCGAATAGCCATTATAACTTTTTCATGATTTTTTCTTTTGTCAAATCTAGAAACAGTAATTAGCCTTTGTTTTTTTCCTCTTAGCATTTCTTCTGCTTGTTTAAGATCGTCTTTTGGAATTTCCTCAACAGGATCTATGCCTGGATTTATGACTATTAATCTTTTTTCTTCAACTCCAAGGTTTACCGCTAAATTTTTCGTAAAGTTTGAGTTTGCTACGACATGGTCAACATTATTTAAAACTTCTAAAACTTTTTTGTTTAATCGAGATCCTTTAGGGTGATTAATTTCTTTAGAATGAATTAGACATATTTTCTTTTTTGGGGATTTTATAAGTTCTAAACTTTTCCAGTGATCTGCAATGATACAATTTACATTTTTATTTTCATTTAAATATTCATTTATTAGTAGAGATTTTCTATATTTTCTTAATAATTTAACTCCACTAACTCTTTCAATCGTAAATGAAACTTTATCATCAAACTTTTTATGATCTTCATGGTAATCTGCAAAAACTTTAACCATATCTAACTTTGATAAAGATCTTGCTAATCCCCACATTAAATTTTGCATACCACCAACATCGGGTGGAAAAGTTCTAGTTATTATTAAATACATTAATTAGATGACCACTTAATACCACAACCCATACTTGGGAATTGTTCGTCAGGACCTTTGCCTGTTTCTGAAACTTGTTTCATAGCAATAAATAAATCACTGTCTCCTGATCTAACAGGTTTTAGTTCTCTTAATTCTCTTATTCTTCCTCTATATTGAAGACCAAAATCTTTATCATAACCAAAAAAATCTGGGGTACATACAGCATCATATTTTCTTGCAATTTCTTGGGTTTCATCAATCAGATAAGGAAAATTAAATTTATGTTTAATTGCAAATTCAATCATTTTTTCAAATGAGTCTTCTGGATAATTGATTGGATCATTAGAGCATATTGCAACTGAATTTATTCCTAAATCACTAAGCTTAGTACAGTCCTCCACCACATCTCTAATAATTGCTTTTACATATGGACAATGATTACAAATAAACATTACCAAAGTTCCATTTTCACCTTTGATATCATTTAAAGATATTAATTTGTTCTCTGTAGATTGTAATTCAAAGTTTTCTGCTTTTTTTCCAAAATCACATACTGGTGTTTTAATAGGCATAATGTAATAATATATAAATTATGTTTTACGATTTGGAAGATAAAAAACCAAAAAACTCTGGCGAAAATTGGGTAGCGCCAAATGCAACTATTATTGGAGATGTCACATTAGAAAAAAACTCCAGTGTTTGGTTTAATGCTGTAATTAGAGGGGATAATGAAAACATTCATGTTGGAGAAGGTTCAAATGTTCAAGATGGGAGCGTTCTACATACTGACCCAGGTTGTCCATTAAGAATTGGTAAAGACGTAACTATCGGTCATATCGTTATGCTTCATGGATGTACAATTGGAGACAATAGTTTAATAGGTATTGGAGCTGTCATTTTAAATAATGCAAAAATAGGTAAAAACTGCATCATTGGTGCAAAAGCATTAATAACTGAAAACAAAGAAATTCCAGACAACTCATTAGTAGTTGGAGCTCCTGGGAGAGTAGTAAGAAAACTTACAGACGAAGAGATAGGTAAAATTACAGAGAACGCAAAACATTACCAAGATAATTGGAAAAGATACGTAAAAACTGTTTTTTAATATGTCAGCAGGGTATGTAATTGCACAATTAAGAGTAACTAATCCAGAAAATTATAAGGAGTACATTGAAAAAGTTAATCCAATTGTAAAAAAATTTGATGGAGAATTTTTAGTTAGAAATGGTGAATATCAAATATTTGATGGTGAAACTAAATTTCCAAGAATCATTGTTCTTAAATTTCCAAGTTATGAAAAAGCACTAGAGTGGTATAATTCTGAAGAGTACAAACCAATAAAGCAAATAAGACTAGATAATGCTGAGGGAACAAATATAATAATTAAAGGTATTTAACAATATGAAAAAAGTATTTTTAATTTTTACATTCTTAATTCTTAATGTGTTGTTCAGTGGTTATGCTTATGCAGGTGTTAATGAGCCTGGAGTAACTTCTATTAAAGGAGAGTGTGCTGGAGCATTTAAATATAATTACAAAAAACATATAGAAAAATCACTTAAAAAAATTAAAGAAAAAAAAACAAACTTTGTTTTCTATGCTAGTTGTGATTCTGGTAGCTATTCATATGCTCATAATAAAGGTAAAGATTTAGAGAATCTTCATAAAAAAACATACAAAAAATGCATGAAATATTCTAAGAAATATACTGGTGGTAAAGAATGTTATTTGTATGCAGTAAATGAAGAAATTGTTTGGAAATATGACCAGGCTAAAGCATCGGCCGCATTAGAAACAAAAATAGCAGAAACAAAAATGCTAAAAGAAAAAAATGCAAAGATGGATAAAAAACCAGGAAGATTTTTTGAGGATCAACCTGATGTAAATGATGATTATCAAATTCATTTCATATACATGCTGACAGCCAGTGATAAAGATCGTGAGCTAGATATAAATGGTAAAATTGAAGAATACGCTAACAAAATGAACGCTCTTGTTGAAAAGTTTAGTAAAAAAACAAAAGGATCTTCAGGTGTAAAAAAATATAAATACGATTATCGAAAAGATGGAAAATTAGATGTTACCTTTATAAGGTTAGATAAAAAAAGAAAAGAACTTCATAAACATATAAATAACAATTATCGTGGTTACCTTTGGTTAAATGGATTTAATAATCCAAAAAAAGTTTATTTTACCTTTGCTGATGTAACGAGTGTTGATGGTGGAGAAGGTGGTGTTGGAATGGCATCAATGTTTCTTAAAAATAAACATAATAAAAATATAAATAATATGGTTAAAACAGCTCTTCATGAAGTGCATCATGCGATGGGGGGAGGTTTTGCTTGTGTCCCAGGTATGAATAAAAAAGCTCATTTTTCAAGCGGCCAAGATACTGATGCAAAACATATGTTTTTTGGAAAAGCTTATGTTCATGATGTTGAAGGTTGTCCAAAAGGAGAGGATACTGTTTATTTAACTCCAACATCAAAAGATCCTTATGATCCGTTTAAACTTATATGTTTAAATGAGTGGGGAAAATATAATCATAAAAAACTTGTTGAACTGAGAGAAAAACAGATAAGCGATCTTAAAAAAGGTAAGTGGAATTATAGAAGTGGTGGATCTGGGTGTAAGTTTAATTATTGGGACAGAGCTGGTACTGGAGTTATGAAATTATTTAATAACGAACAGGCCAATAGAGCGTATAATTGAAATCCAAAAGGTCATTAAATAATCTAATCTCTTAATGTTAATATTTTAAAAGATAATTTTAATTTAGGGAATTTTTTACTTAAAGTTAACTTAATTTTTTTAAAAGAATCCTTGTGAATTTTATTTTCAATAGTTGAATTAAATATTTTCTTTCCATTTACTATTTTAGCTGCACCACAATCTTCATGATTAATTACTATTAATTTACTTATATTATGCAACTTTATTGAAGTTGATAAATTATCCAAAAATGTTGATTGCCATTTTTTAAATTTTTTAGAAGTTACACCAATGGCTGCTCCAGCTATAGTAAATGAGCTATATTTTCCAGTTAATTTCTTTTTTTTTAAATAATTAAAAACTTTTGGCTGAAACCTTGGATCCATACATGACAAAACCATAGCTTCATATTTTTTCATTACGGTACCAACCAAGTATCTTTACTATTATCAATGTCAAATCTAGCTCTTCTATGACCTTTTGCAGCTAAATATAACCACTCAATAGATTTAATTTTACACTGTATAACAGTAAAGTTTTTATATCCTTCTTCGCTTTGTTCTTTTGTGTAATCAAAATTATCTAACTCAGGTTTTAAACCAGATGTTGGAATATCAGACTCTGTACCTGGTCCATTATCTACTAAGTAACATTTTCGACTAATATGTTGAGTTTTCTCCCAAGATTGTTTTGTTATATCATTATTGTGATTTATAATTGCTTCAACTTTTAATCTAACCTGTATTTTTTCATCTTTATCGTAGAATAACATCGATGAATTTGGGTTTTTTTCTAATATTTTAATTTTATCAGATCTAATATCACTGTGGAATTGTACTATATTATTTTGTTCATCTGATTTTCTAAGAACAACAATTCTACTTTCAATATTATCTTCACTTCCACACGAAAAAACAGGTATTCTAAATGGTGAAGACCTATTAGTAACTGCATCAGTTAGCATTAACCAAATTTTCTTTTTTATTTCGGAAAAATCCTCGTAGTAGGGAACAGTGGTAGACACAATTACTTTTTCTTTTTTAATCTAGCTATTAAACTTGAGCTATCCCAACGGTTTCCACCCATTTTTTGAACTTCAGCATAATAACCATCAACAATTTCAGTTACTGGTACAGGTGAACCATTTCTTTTTGCTTCTTCAATACAAATTTTTAAATCTTTTCTCATCCAATCTACAGCAAAACCATAATCAAATTTATCAGCTACCATAGTTTTATATCTATTTTCCATTTGCCAAGATTGAGCTGCACCTTTTGAAATAGTTTCCATAACTTTATCCATATCTAAACCTGCATTAATTCCAAAATTTACTGCTTCAGATAAACCTTGAACTAAACCACCAATACACATTTGATTAACCATCTTAGTTAATTGTCCACTGCCTGATGGTCCAATCAAAGTTACTTTTTTACTATAACAATCAATTATTGGCTCCGCTTTTTTAAAATCACTTTCATCTCCACCAACCATGACAGTTAATATTCCACCTTCAGCACCTGACTGTCCTCCTGATATAGGAGCATCTAAAAAACCAAATCCTTTATCTTTTGCAGCTTTATAAAGTTCTCTAGAAATTTCAGCAGACACTGTTGAATTATCTATATATACACTTCCTTCTTTAGCATTATGAAATAATCCATGTTCTCGTAAAGATACTTGTTTTAAATCATCATCATTTCCAACACACGTAAAAATAAAATCAGCATCTTTAGCAGCTTCAGATGGTGTATCAGCCATATTACCTTTGTATTCACCAATCCATTTTTCTGCTTTTGATTTTGTTCTGTTAAAAACAGTTACATTATGTCCTGCTTTTGATATATATCCTGCCATTGGATAACCCATTACACCAAGACCTATGAAAGCAACTTTAGAAGTCATATTTTTTTATGTTTAAAAATTTAAGTTTAAAAGTAATTGTATTTGGATTTATATTTACATTTTTTTCAAGCTTTGGACAGAGTTTTTTTCTTGGAATATTCAATACAAGTATAAGAGAGACACTATCGATAACTCATGGACAATTTGGCTCAATATATGCATCTGCAACATTGTGCAGTAGTTTATTACTTATTTGGGTTGGAAAGAAAATTGATGATATAAATATTTTTCGATTTGCAATCTATGTAACATTACTTTTATCTTTTTCTTGTTTTTTCTTTTCAAAAATTTCATCAATAGTTTTTTTATTCATTGCAATTTTTTTAATGAGATTTTCAGGTCAAGGAATGATGTCTCATACTGCAACTACAACAGTTTCAAGATATTTCACAAAATCAAGGGGTAGAGCGTTAAGTATTTGTTGGTTTGGTTTATCTAGTGCTGAATTTATTTTACCTGTTTTAATGGTATTCTTGTTGTCATTAACCACTTGGCAAAATATTTGGACATTAATTGCTTTATTAATTTTAATATTTTTACCGATAGCATCATTCTTTTTAGTACGAACTATTAAACTTGATACAAGAGAAAGTACTGGAGATGGGGAATTTAAGGAGGAAAATATTAAGCAATGGAAAAGAATTGAAGTAATAAAAGATTATAAATTTTATATAGTAAGTATGAATATGCTGGCCATGCCTTGGATTGCAACTGGTGTGTTTGTTTATCAATCATTTATAACTGAGTCAAAAAACTGGGGACCATTTGTAATTGCGCAGTCTTTTATGTCTTATTCAGTATTTTCAGTAATTACACTTTTAATATCTGGTTTTTTAATTGATAAATTCACAAGTCGAAAACTTTTAATTTATATGAATATTCCTTTATTTCTATCGACTTTTGTAATTATTTACTTTGATGCACAATTTACTGCATTTATATTTTTAGGTTTAATTGGAATATCAAATGGTTTGGCAAACGTTTTGGGATCTTCTACTTGGGCTGAAGTTTATGGTGTAAAGCATATTGGATCTATTAAAGCTTTGACCACTGCACTTATGGTTTTTTCAACAGCTTTTGGAACAGCTCTTTTTGGAATTTTAATTGATATTGGATTTACAATTGAGAAAATTGCTTTAATATCTGCACTTTATATACTTATTTCTTTTGTTCTTCTTTTTTTAGTTAGAAAAAAATTAAATCCAATTTTAGTATAAAAATACTTGATTTTGTTGATCTTGGAGTATATTTAATCGCCCATGGCAAGAGTTACCGTTGAAGACTGTATAGATAAAGTAGATAGCCCTTATGAATTAGTTTTGGTTGCTAAAGAAAGAGCAACTCAACTTAATGCTGGAATTGAACCTACATTAGATAGAGATAATGATAAGCACACAGTAATTGCTTTAAGAGAAATAGCAGAAGAAACAATTAAAGTTCCAGATTTAACAGAAGCAGCAGTTTACAAACTTAGAAAACATGTAGAACAAATAGATGATGCTGCTGAAGAAGACGAAGATATTGGAGATGATTTTGAGAATCAATATAAAGGTGAAATTTCAAAAAGCGGTGTACCAATTCTTCCATCGAAAAGAGCTAGAAAAATTCCAGAAAAAATTCAAGTTTCAAAAGAAGATCTTGCTGAACTATCACCATCTGCTCAACCGGATGTTAATTTAGAAGCTCCTAGTGAAGCTGAAGAAAGTGATGACGTTTCTCTAGATCAAGTTTCAGAAGCAGAAGAACAAGTCTCTGATAACGTAAGCGACGAAGAAAATAATTCTTAATTAAGAAAACTCTTTTAATATTTGTTCCCTGTGTTCATCAAGATCAGGGATGTCCCCTCTAATACTTTTATCTTCGTACGAAGACATTTTTATAGGATTGCCTGCTAATCTAAAATCACCAACTACTTTATGATAAGCTTTAACAATCATGTTTCTTGCTTCGACTTGAGGATTTTCTACCGCTTCTTTAATATTAAATATCGGTCCACAAGGTATCCTTAATTTTTCCATCTCATTTACCCATTCAGAAGTATTTTTTGAAGAAAGTTTCTCTTCAAAAATTGATTTAAGTTCATTCATATTTTCACATCTGAGTGAATTGGTATTAAATCTTTTATCACTCACCATCTCAGGTATTCCTAATACTTCACAAAGTTTTTCATATAATTTATCGTTACCTGCAGCAATGATTATATAACTGTCTTTTGTTTTAAATGCCTCGAACGGAGCGATTGAGGGATGTCTAGATCCCATCGGTTTAGGAATTTCATTTTTAGATAAATATCTTGCAATTGCATTTTCCAAAATCGCAATTTGGCAGTCTAACATTGAAACATCTATAAACATTCCCTTACCTGTTTTTTGTCTATCATACAAAGCTGCATTAATTCCAATTGCAGTAAAAAGGCCTGCTGTAATATCACCAATTGATGTTCCAACTCTTGTTGGTTCACTATTTGGATGACCTGTAACACTCATCAGTCCACCCATTCCCTGAACGACCATGTCATAAGCTGGTAATTCTTTTAAAGGGCCAGTCTGACCGAAACCAGATGCAGATGCGTATATTAATTTTGGATATTTTTTGCTTACATCTTTCCAACCATATCCCCATTTTTCTAAAGTACCTGGTTTAAAATTTTCTACTAAAATATCTGCTTTTGCTAAAATTTTATCAAAGATTTTTTTATCATCTTCATTTTTTAAATTAAGAGCAATACTTTCTTTTCCTCTGTTAAGTGACATAAAATATGCTGAATAGTCTTTCACAAAAGGTCCAAACTTTCTTGAATCGTCACCAATTTCTGGTGCTTCTACTTTAATTACACGTGCACCGAGATCAGATAAAATCATTGTACAATATGGACCTACTAAAACCCTAGTAAGATCAACAACTAATAAATTTTTTAAAGGACCATCCATAATAAGTACGTCATTTCCTTATATTGACTCTTCTGCTCAAGTTCAATTTAATATCATCATTATAAATAAAAAGGGGAAAACTATGTTAAGAAAAATAACATTATATTTGTCTTCAATAATTATAGCTTTTTCAATAGTAGGATCTGCATACGCAGTTACATTAAAAGCAAGTCACCAATGGCCAGGTACACCAAGAGCTGATGGCTCTTTTGACCCACGTCATGAAATGGTACAAATTATTGCTGATGAAGTAAAAAAAGCAAACGTTGATTTAGAAATTAGAATTTATCCAGCTAAGTCACTTTATAAGCCAAAAGAACAGTGGAAGCCTATGACTACAGGTCAATTAGATATTTCTGCTTTCCCATTAGCTTATGCATCAAAATTCCATCCAGAGTTTGATGCTACATTAATGCCAGGAACTGTAAAAAATCATGAGCATGCATTGAGATTTAATAAAGGTCCAATGATGACTGAGATTAAAAAAATAATCAGTGATGCTGGTGTTGTAGTGCTATCAGATGCATGGTTAGGTGGTGGTTTCGCATCAAAAACTAAATGTATCAAAAATCCAAGTGATGCTAAAGGACAAGTGATGAGAGCTGCAGGAAAAGCTTTCAATCAAATGTTGGAAGCTGCTGGTGCAGGTATTCAAAGTATGCCATCATCTGAAATTTATACTGGATTACAAACTGGTGTATTAACAGGTGCAAATACTAGTTCAGGAAGTTTTGTGAGTTACAAAATATATGAACAAGTAAAATGTGCAACTCCTCCAGGAAAATTTGGTTTATGGTTTATGTATGAGCCAATTTTAATGTCTAAGAAAAGCTACAATGCTTTAAATTCTAGCCAACAAGTGGCTTTGATGAAAGCAGGAAAAGTTGCTGAGAAATATATGACAGCTCAAGTAGAAAACTTAGATAAAAAGTTTGAGGAAGCATACAAAGCTGCAGGTGTTAAATTAGTGTATATGGATGCTGATGATCATGCTGCATGGGTTGATATTGCAATAAAATCATCTCACAAAGCTTTTGCTGAAAAAGTTCCAGGTGGCGATAAGCTAATGGAAATGGCTTTAGCAGTTAAATAAAATAATATATAAAGAACCCCTATTTATTTTCTGTAAGTAGGGGTTTTTTTTATGAAAGAAAAATACTTAAAATTCTGTGATTATGTTGCAAGAGCTTGCGGAGCTTTTGCTGTTTTAGCTTTACTCTTATCAATTCTTGTCATTGTTGAATTAGTTTTTGAAAGATACTTTTTTCAAAGAGCAATAACGTGGCAAACTGAGCTAGTTACAATGCTTCTAGTTGCTTCAACATTTATTGGAAGTGCATATGTTTTAAGTGAGAAAGCTCATGTGAGTATGGAGTGGATCTATGATTTCTTATCAAAAAAAAATATATTAAGACTTAAAATTTTTACCTCATTAGTCAGTTTATTATTCTTCTTAATTTTATTCTATTTTGGTTTTTTAATGGTTGAGGAAGCGTTTACTAAAAATTACTCAACAGGAACAGTTTGGGATCCTCCATTGTGGGTTCCATATTCTTCAATGATGATAGGTGCTGCATTAATGATTTTACAATATATAGCAGAAATTATTAAGCTTACAGACGAAAGGGATGCTAACTAATGGATCCATTAATAATTGCAATAATCGTTGCCGTTTTTACTTTGATAGTTTTATTTTCGGGAATACCAATTGCTTTTGGTTTAAGCTTTGTATCAATAGCTCTTTTAGTTGCTTTCGAAGGTTTCCAAATGCTAGATGTTTTTGCTGAAACTTTCTATGCGGGATTAAATTCGTTTGTCCTACTTTCAATACCAATGTTTATATTAATGGGGATGGCAGTTGCTAATTCCCCAGCAGGAAAAGATTTATATACAGGATTGGACAGATGGTTATGGAGGGTACCTGGAGGTTTAGTTATTTCTAATATAGGAGCTTGCTCAATTTTTGCTGCACTAAGTGGATCAAGTCCTGCAACCTGTGCTGCAATTGGCACTATGGGAATTCCTGAAATGAGAAAAAGAGGATACTCAGATCAAATTGCAACAGGAACCATAGCAGCCGGCGGAACTTTAGGAGTATTAATTCCTCCAAGTATTGTTTTAATTGTTTATGGAATTGCAACTGGAACATCTATTGGAAGATTATTTTTAAGCGGATTGATACCAGGATTTATGCTTGCAGGTATGTTCGCTATCTGGGCACTGATACATAGTTACTTTATTGATAAAGACTCTGCTAAAGCTTTAAAGAATAGAACACCTCCAACTTTCAAAGAAAAAATTGAAGTTCTGCCAAGGATACTTCCTTTCTTAGCAATCATTGCTGGTGTTTTATATGTTTTATATGGTGGTGTTGCTACTCCATCAGAAGCTTCAGGAGTTGGAGCTTTTTTAGTATTTGTTTTAATTGCTGTTGTCTACAAAATTTATCAGCCAAAAAAAATATGGAACATTGTTAAAGTTTCCATGAAAGAAAGTGTGATGATAATGTTTATCATAGCAGCCTCTTATCTTTTTGCTTTCACATTATCACAACTTTATGTAACTCAATCCTTAGCTCAAAGCATGGTAGAGATGAGCTCCAATAAATGGGTGGTATTTATTTTAATAAATATTTTTTTATTAATTGCGGGTTTCTTTTTACCACCTGTTGCTGTTATTGTTATGACTTCAGCAATATTATTACCAGTTATAACTCAACTGGGATTTGATCCGTATTGGTTTGCAATTGTATTTACAATTAATATGGAAATTGGTCTTATTACTCCACCCGTTGGACTAAACCTTTATATAATTAAAGGCATTACACCAGATGTAAGTTTGTCAGAAATTTTAAAAGGATCTATACCATTTATGATAATTATGGCTTTAGCTATACTTATTTTGTGTATTTTTCCTGAGATTGTGACTTGGTTACCTGACAAAATAATGGGTAAAAGTTTAGGTTTTTAATATATAAAAACGCTATGTTAAATATAAAAAGAATATTTGAGACGATTGCAGATGCTGGTCAAAAAATTTTAGAGAAAAAATCACTAAAAAAATTCTCTAAAAAAAGGGATTTGATTGAGCTATGTGATGATTTGTTATCATCTAAAGGAGCAGCATTTGGAATCACATTAGCTAGAGACATTCTTTTTAGATATCATAACTTATCTCATGAAGATAAATTAAGATTCTTGCTTCAAGTAAATGAAAAATATAAACCCGATACAGCAAATATTGACAATGCTATTAAAGATTATACCGAAAATAAAAATAGTAGATCAATTTTAAATTTATCAAGAATTACATCAGGAACTAGAAAAGAATTGTTTGTTAGATTAAACATGGCTCCTAATGGAACGGCTGAGATTGTTTCTTTAAGAGAAGATCTACAAATGTTTTTATTAAAAAACCCTGAATTAAAAGAATTAGATTACGATTTGATTGATATATTTAAAAATTGGTTCAATCCTGGATTTTTAAAATTAAGAAAAATTACTTGGGATACAAAAGCTGCAATATTAGAAAAATTATTAAAATATGAAAAAGTTCATTCAATGAAAGACATGAACGAATTGAAAATTAGATTAGGAGAAAATAGAAGATTTTTTGCCTATTTTCATCCAGCATTAGAAGATGAACCAATAATTTTTGTTGAGATTGCACTAACGAAAGGTTTGGCAAAATCTATTCAAGAATTGACAAGACCTAATGATGGAAAAAATGAAAATTATGATACAGCTACATTTTATTCAATTAGCAACTGTCAAGAGGGTCTTTCAAGAGTTACGCTTGGTAACTTCTTAATCAAGAGAGTGGTATATGAGTTACAAGAAGAGTT
Source organism: uncultured Pelagibacteraceae bacterium (assembly GCA_902517745.1). Classification (GTDB taxonomy): domain Bacteria; phylum Pseudomonadota; class Alphaproteobacteria; order Pelagibacterales; family Pelagibacteraceae; genus Pelagibacter. The sequence goes on along the minus strand of CABYDS010000002.1, from coordinate 54,951 downwards.
ACCTGATGTTAAAAATTTTGGCACCTTATCACCGATGCAAGGTTTTGCAGATTGGGTAAAATCTTCAGAAAATGAGAAAATTAGTGAAATAGTACAAAAAGATAATTTTGTAAAAGTTGAGTTTTTAAAATCATTAGATCTTAAAATTGGAGATAGAAAATTTATTGATAATAAAGATTTACTTACAAAACTTGCTTTAAATTACTTAGCTGTACAAAAAAATGATCTAGGTTTTCCTATAAATGATGTATGCAGGTTTCATTTAAAAAATGGAGCTGAAATTGACGATATCGTAGTTAATGCTAACGTTTCTGATGTAGGATTTAAAAGGTCATTTGGAATAATGGTTAATTACAAATATGAACTTGGGAAAATTGAACAAAATCATCAAGAGTATGTAAACGAAAAAAAAATTAATATATCAAGCAAACTCAAAAAATATGTCTAGTTTAAATAGAACTGTTTCTGTTGCTCCAATGATGGACTGCACAGATAAACATGAAAGATTTTTCTTAAGACTAATTAGTAAAAACGTTCTTCTCTATACTGAAATGATTGTATCAGAAGCTATTGATAGAGGAGATAAAAAGAAACTATTAGAATTTGATATGAGAGAAAAACCTGTTGCTCTGCAACTTGGTGGTTCTTCTCCAAAACTATTAGGAAATGCAGCATATTTAGGTGAAGAATTTGGTTATGATGAAATAAATTTGAATTTAGGCTGTCCAAGTAAAAAAGTTCAGAAAAATAGATTTGGAGCTTGTTTAATTCAAGAACCTAATCTTGTAGCTGATTGCTTAAGTTCCATGATATCAAAAACTTCACTTCCCGTGACTGTCAAAACTAGAATTGGATACGACAATGTTGATCAATATGAAAATTTATATAATTTTATAAATATTTTGAAAGATACAGGTGTTAAAACTTTTATAATCCATGCCAGAAAGGCAATGCTAGGAAAATTTACACCTAAACAAAATTTAAATATTCCACCATTAAAATATGAATATGTAAATAAATTAAAGAAAGATTTTCAAAATTTAGAAATAATTATAAATGGTGGCATAACTTCTACTGATCAAATTAAAGAACATTTAAATAATGTTGATGGTGTTATGATTGGAAGATCTATTTATCATTCTCCTTACATGTTAGCAGATATTGAAAATAAAATTTTTAACAATAGTGAAGTTTTGACAAGACAAGAAGTTGTTGAGAAACTAATTGAGTATGTAAAAGAAGAGATAAAAAAGGGTACAAGATTAAACCAAATTATGAGACATACCCTTGGTCTATTTCATGGCCAAACTGGTTCAAGTTTTTGGAAAAGATATTTAAGTGAAAATATGTGTGTAAGAGATGCCGATGTTAAGAAAATTGATCACATAATGGATAAAGTAAAGTTTAATCCACAAAGTATATCGGCAGGGCAAATTGAATAATACTCTTTTAGAGATTAATAATATTTATTTTATTTTTTTAATGATGGCAGCCGCTGTTCCGGTTGGTTTTTTTGCAGGTTTTTTTGGTATCGGTGGAGGATTAATCTCAGTTCCATTTTTATTTTTTGTATTTGAAGCATTTAACGTGGATAAAGATTATTTAATGCATTTATCTGTAGGTACAGCTTTCTCAATAACAATTTTAACTGCTACAGCCTCAGTATTAACTCATAAAAAATACAATGCTGTTGATTTTAATATTATTAAAAATTATGGAACATTTGTGATAATTGGAGTTTTCTCTGGAACATTGATGGCAGCATTGATGAATACTAAAACATTGTTATTCTTTTTTTCTGCTGTTGTTTTCTTTTTTGGAGCTTACTTGCTATTACAAAGTGAAAAGAAAAAAAAAATTAAGAAAAAATTTAATATTTTCCCAAGAATAATATTTGGATTTTTGTCAGGATTAATATCTGCTCCTATGGGCATAACAGGAGCTATGATGAATGTTCCTATCTTAAGATACTTTGGTTACCCTATTAACTTAGCAATAGGAAGCTCTGCAGCTATTGGATTTATAATAGCTTTATTTGGATCAATTGGATTTTTTACATCTGGTTTGATGTTAAAAGCTGATATCCCACTCAGTATTGGATTTATTAATATACCTGCATTTATAATTTTTGTTCCAATAACCACATTCATGGCAAGGATTGGAGCAAAAACAGTTCAAGACCTAGATAGAGTTAAAACTCAAAGATTATTTGGTGTTTTTTTATATGTTATTGGGACTTTATTTTTATATAGATTTTTAGTGACCTAGGAGACGAGGTGGTTTCAGTCTCCCTCCGCCACCTCAATTACATCTTAATCGATTCTCTAAAACTTTCTTAACTCTTTATAGTTGAATTTTAAATTTTTTGATCGTAATCCCCAACTTTACCGGTTTTTTGAATTAAATTATCAATAAATTCAAAGATTTTTATCTTTCTTTTTTCAGAAGTTGCGCTTTCAATTACTATTACTAACGAGGGTTTATTAGAAGATGCTCTTATTAATCCCCAGGATCCATCTTTAAAAGAAAATCTTATTCCATTTACTGTTAGTATTTCATTAATTTCCTGATCATCAATTTTAATTTTATCTTCTTTAATTTTCTTAATCTCCTCAACCAATTTATCAATAACCTCATATTTTTCACTATCTTTACAATATGGACCCATTGTAGGACTTTGATAAGTTATTGGTATTTCTTTGAGAATTTCGCTAATCCTTTTTTCACTTTTATTTAGTAATTTACAAACTTGGATTGCAGAATTTATTCCATCGTCGTATCCGTAACCTAGAGGTTCATTAAAAAAGAAATGTCCACTTTTTTCAAATCCAGCTAAAGCTTTTTCAGCATTTACCTTTCTTTTGATATGAGAGTGTCCTGTTTTCCAATAAATTGTTTCACAATTATTTTCTTTTAATACTTTATCATTTGAATATAGACCTGTAGATTTTACATCAACGATAAATTTACTATTTTTATGATCTTTTGAGAGATTTCTAGAAATTAAAAGCCCTATTTTATCTGAAAAAATTTCGTTACCTTCATTGTCAATAACCCCAACTCTATCTCCATCTCCATCAAATCCAAATCCTATGTCTGCATTATTATCTTTCACAGCTTTTGAAATTGCATGTAACATTTCTAAATCTTCAGGATTAGGATTGTATTTTGGAAAAGTCCAATCCAAATTGCAATCAAGTTCAACGACTTCGCAGCCAATACCTCTTAAAATTTCTGGTGCAAATATCCCTGCTGTTCCATTACCACATGCAACAACTGCTTTAATTTTTTTATTTAATCTGTTTTTTGTTATCAAATCATTTTTATATATATCCTGAAAACCATCGATTTTTTTTACGTTGCCTTCTCCATTAATAAATTTTTGATGGAGTGTAATATCTTTTAATTCTTTCATTTCTTCAGGTGCATGAGTAAGTCCTTTTTTGATACCCATTTTTACACCCGTCCAACCATTTTCATTATGACTAGCTGTAACCATTGCAATTGCATCTGAGTCTAGATTAAATTGTGCGAAGTAAACCATAGGGGATAAAGATAATCCTACATCTTCTATATTGCATCCAGTTGAAACCAAACCTTCTTTTAATTTTTCCTTTATGTGTTCGCTGTAAGATCTGTAATCTTGACCAACTATAATTCTAGGATTGTTTTTTTTTGTATGATTGATTATTTGAGTTCCAAGACCTTTACCGAGTTGAACGATTCCATCATCATCTATGTCTTTTTCGTATACCCATCTTGCGTCATATTCCCGAAAACCATAGGGATCTATTTTTCCTGAATTATTCATGTGGATATATGTACATTTTTTTAAAATTTTTATTGAAAAATATTTAATAAGTTCTATAAATGTTCTATTGATTTACAATTTATATAGTATATCAGGTAAATCTACACACTATATCTAGTTATTTACTAGATTTTTTAGTATAAAGATAAAAAGGGAGTTTAATGAACAAAACATTGTCTCAGGCAATCAGGAAGGCTGTCTCTGATTATAAACCAGCGGAAAAAATCAGCAATAATGACAAAAGACCAGACTTATTTTCACTAAATAACAACACAGAGTTGTTTCAAAATTCTAAAGGGATAACTATTAAAATAGATAGATCTAGAGATAATAATTTAACAGATTTTGGAAGAGCAACACTAAGCGACAGATACCTTGGAGAAAACGAGTCTTTCCAAGATTTATTTGCAAGAGTTGCGAGTCATTACGCAGATGATAACTTACACGCGCAAAGACTTTACAACTACATAAGTAATTTATGGTTCATGCCAGCAACACCAGTTTTATCAAATGGTGGGACAAAAAGAGGTTTGCCAATTTCTTGTTTCTTAAATGAAGCAGGGGATAGCTTGACAGGAATATTAGACCTATGGAGTGAAAATGTTTGGTTAGCTGCTAAAGGTGGAGGTATTGGAAGTTACTGGGGTAACTTAAGATCTATCGGAGAAAAAATTGGAAGAGTTGGAAAAACTTCAGGAATAATTCCTTTTATAAAAGTTATGGACTCTTTGACAATGGCGATCAGTCAAGGTTCTTTAAGAAGAGGATCTGCAGCTTGTTATCTTCCAATTGATCATCCAGAGATAGAAGAATTTATTGAAATGAGAAGACCAACAGGTGGTGATCCAAACAGAAGATCATTAAATTTACACCACGGTGTTTTAGTTTCAGATGCATTTATGAGAGCTGTTGAGTTAGACGAACAATGGGCACTAAAAAGTCCAAAAGATCAATCAGTTCAAGCAACTGTTTCTGCAAGAAATTTATGGATTAGATTATTAACTGCAAGAATTGAAACTGGTGAACCTTATATTGTATTCATTGATACGGTTAATAGAATGATACCTCAACATCATAAGCTTGCTGGTTTAACTGTTAAGACATCTAACTTGTGTAGTGAGATAACTTTACCAACAGGAATTGATAAAGAGGGTAGAGATAGAACAGCAGTATGTTGTTTATCATCTTTAAATTTAGAAACTTATGATGAATGGAAAGACGATGAAAACTTTGTTCCAGATGTAATGAGATTTTTAGACAATGTATTAACTGACTTTACTGAAAAAGCCCCCGAGTCATTTAGTGATGCAGTTTATTCAGCTTTAAAAGAAAGAAGTGTTGGTTTAGGCGTTATGGGTCTTCATTCATTCTTCCAACAAAAAATGATTCCTTTTGAGTCAGTGATGAGTAAAGTTTGGAATAAAAAAATATTTGAAAGCATCCAAAAACAAGTTGATCAAGCTTCAAAGGATTTGGCTGATGAAAGAGGTGCATGTCCAGATGCTGCTGATTATGGTATTAATGAAAGATTTTCGAATAAAACTGCAATAGCTCCAACTGCTTCAATTTCAATTATTTGTGGTGGAACATCTCCAGGTGTAGAGCCAATTGCAGCAAATAGTTATACACATAAAACTTTGTCTGGATCATTTAACGTTAGAAATAAATATCTAAGTAAATTATTAGAGAAACACGGTAAAAATGATGATGAAACATGGTCAAGTATCACAACTAATCAAGGCTCAGTTTCTCATCTTGATTTTTTAACCCAACAAGAAAAAGACGTATTTAAAACGGCTTTTGAATTAGACCAAAAATGGATTGTAGAGTTAGGTGCAGACAGAACACCTCATATTTCACAAGCACAATCAATAAATATATTTATACCTGCAGATATTCATAAAAGGGACTTACACCAAATCCATTTCCAAGCTTGGAAAAAAGGATTGAAGAGCCTTTATTACTGCAGATCTAAATCAATACAAAGAGCGGAAAACGTAAACGATGCAAATTCTACAGATGTAACTGCAAATGTTTACAAATCTAAAAAACAAGAAAATCAACAACCAGAATATGAGGAGTGTTTATCATGTCAGTAGAAAGTCTAAAAGATACGAAACAACAAATTGTAGAACCAAAAAAAATGGGTCTATTAGTTGAGAACCCAGTTTATAAACCATTCAGATATCCATGGTGTTATGATGCGTGGCTAACACAACAAAGAATTCATTGGTTACCAGAGGAAGTACCACTTGGTGATGACGTCAGAGATTGGCAAAAAAATCTTTCAGAGTCAGAAAAAAATTTATTAACTCAAATCTTCAGATTTTTTACTCAAGCAGATGTTGAAGTTAACAACTGCTACCTAAGACACTACACAACCGTATTTAAACCAACAGAAGTTTTAATGATGATGACAGCATTTGCTTCTATGGAGACAGTACATGTAGCGGCTTATTCACATTTATTAGATACTATCGGTATGCCAGAGTCTGAATATTCTGCATTCATGAAGTATAAAGAAATGAAAGACAAATACGATTACATGCAAAACTTTAATGTAAACTCAAAAGAAGATATCGCAAAAACTGTTGCAGTATTTAGTGCCTTCACAGAAGGTCTTCAATTATTTGCAAGTTTTGCAATTTTATTAAACTTTCCAAGACATAATAAACTCAAAGGAATGGGTCAGATAGTTACTTGGTCGGTAAGAGACGAAACTCTTCATTGCAATTCTATGATTAGAATTTTTAAAGAGTTCATTAAAGAAAATCCTGAAATTTGGACACCAAAACTTAAAAAAGAACTTTATGAAGCTTGCAGAACTATAATTGAACATGAAGATGCATTTATTGATCTAGCTTTTGAAATGGGTCCAATGCAAGGTTTAACTGCTCAAGAAGTTAAAGATTACATTAGGTTCATTGGTAATAGAAGATTAACTCAGTTAGGTCTTGAGCCGATATATGATGTTCAAAAAAATCCATTAACATGGTTAGACACTATGTTAAATGCGGTAGAGCATATGAACTTCTTTGAAGGCAGAGCCACTGAATATTCAAAAGCATCTACACAAGGTAACTGGATAGACGCTTTCTCCTAGGATTAAGTGATAGTAAGTCCCTGTATAAGTATTTGTAAAACTGATCCAGTATCAGGTCTATGCTATGGATGTGGTAGATCTAATGAAGAAAAGAAAATCTGGAAAGACCCTGAAACAACTGATGATTGGAAAAATAACAATCTAAAAGAAATAGAAAACAGACTTTCAGGTTGGCAATTAGAGAGCTTTAAAAGGTCTTACAAAAATAAAATTGAAAAAGGCGTCTCTTTATACAAAGAAAAGCAAATTAAATAATATTACCTTTGATTTAGAAGCATTACTTTTCTGTACTTACTGCCTTTATATTTAGCTAATGGTCTAATCAATTTATTAGATGAATGCTGTTCCATTATATGAGCCGACCAACCAGTAATTCTTGAAATTACGAATATTGGTGTAAAAAAATCTGTATCAAAACCCATTAAATGATAAGTCGGTCCCGTTGGATAATCTACGTTAGGATGAATATTTTTTTTACTGATCATTACTTTTTCAACGATATCGTAAATCTTTAGAAACTTTTTATCTTTTTTAATTTTAGCAACTTTTTTGAAATATTCTTTCATTGTTGGAACTCTAGAGTCACCACTTTTATAAACTCTGTGTCCAAAACCCATTACAACCTCTTTTTTCTTTAATGCATTATTGATCCATTTTAAGGCATTCTCAGGTTTTTTGATTTTATTCATCATATGCATAACTTCTTCATTAGCTCCACCATGTAATGGTCCTTTTAAACTAGCAATTGCGCCTGTTATAGCACCATGAATATCAGATAAACTACTTGTAATAGTTCTAGCTGTAAAAGTTGATACATTAAAACTGTGTTCTGCGTATAAAATTAAAGATACATCAAACGCTTTTACAATTTCCTTTTGAGGTACTTTTCCAAAACACATATAGAAAAAGTTTTCTGCAAAAGTTAGCTCTTTTTTTGGTTTAATAATTTTTTTACCTTTTCGAATTCTATAAAAAGCTGCTAAAGCAGTTGGAGTTTTAGCTAAAATTCTTAAAGCTTTTCTTGTGTTTGCTTCCTGAGAATTATCTGTAGTTTCTTTATCTTCTAATCCCATAACACTTACTGCTGTTCTAGCAACATCCATAGGATGAGATTTCTTTGGCATGTGTTTAATTATTTCGTAAAGATTTTTCGATAAATCCCTATGTCCTCGTTCAATTTTTTCAAATTGTCTTAGCTCTATACTGTTTGGTAAATCACCCTTTAAAATAAGATATGCAGCTTCCTCAAATCTACAAAATTCACACAGATCTTGAACAGCATAACCCCTATAAGTTAAAGAGTTAATTTCAGGCATTACTTTAGAAACTTCTGTTTCATCAACAACAATTCCTAATAAACCTTTTTTTACTTCTTCACTCATTATTCATGTCCCTCTGTACTAAAATTATATATCTTTTCGTCTAAAGAGTTGTATTTTTCATACTCAACTAGATCATATAATCTTTTTCTGGTTTGCATCTTATCTATAATATTATTTTGATGTCCATCCGCAAAAATGGCACGTAGACCATCCTCAACACTTTTCATAGCTAATCTTTGTGTAGTAACTGGATAAATTACAATATTATAACCAAGCTCTTCTAATTGTTTAAAGTCTAACAATTTCGATTTACCAAACTCAGTCATATTGGCTAAAAGATAAGAATCCAGTGATTTTCTAACTTTTTCAAATTCAGCTTCGTCTTTTAATGCTTCAGGAAATATAATTTCTGCACCAGCATCAATATAAGATTTGCAACGATCAATCATTTTATCAATACCTTCTACACTTTTAGCATCAGATCGCGCGATGATTTTAAAATTTTTGTCTGATCTTGCTTCTACACATTCTTTAATTTTTTTTGTCATATCCTCTTTTGATATCAATTCTTTATTGTCTAGATGACCACATCTTTTCTGTTCTATCTGATCTTCTAAATGAATTGCTGAAATACCAAAATTTTCAAATGTTTGAACAGTTTCTTTACAAGATTTAAAACCTGTATCGACATCAACAACTGTTGGAAGATTTGTAACACGTGCAATTTGCTTTGATCTGTTACTGACATCATTAAGAGTTGTTAATCCTATATCAGGATATCCCAAATCATTAGACATAACACCTCCAGATACATAAACTCCGTCGTATCCAATTTCTTCAATAACTTTTGCTGTTAATGGATTATATGCACCTGGTATTCTTAATATTTTATTTGATTTTAGTTTATTATCTAAATCAATTCTTTTCTCTTCAGGTTTTTTTTCAACAAAGTGCACTAGAATATTCCTTTTTTATTATTTGATTTTAAATATCTTTTACTCACTTCAATATTTAGTTTTGTTAGTTGATTATTTTTTAATTTTTTTAAATTTTGAACATCTTTTAAAAATCTGTCACTTTCTTTTTTAGAAATAATATTTTCTGTTAAAATTTTAAATTTATTTATATAATCTTTCCTTTTAAAAGGTCTTTTGCCGTAAGGATGAGCATCTGCTCTTTCTAATTCCTCGATAATTTTTTTCCCATTATTTAATGTTACTATAACCTTTGCACCAAAAGATTTCTTTTTTGGATCAGGATCATGGTATTTCTTTGTCCATTTTTTATCCTCATGAGTTTTAATTGATCTCCATATTTTAATTGTGCTTTTTTTATTAGCTCTTTTTTTAGTGTAGGACTTTACATGATGCCAATCTGCATCTTCTAGAGCTACAGCAAAAATATACATTATTGAGTGATCTAAAGTTTCTCTACTTGCATTTGGATCCATTTTTTGTGGATCATTAGCTCCAGTTCCTATTACATAATGAGTATGATGGCTTGTATATATATCAATTTTTTTAATTGTATTTAAATTATCAATTTTTTTATTAAGAGCCTTTGCAATATCAATTAATGCTTGAGCTTGATATTCTGCAGAATATTCTTTTGTATATGTTTCGAGAATGGCTTTCTTTTCTTCGTTCTTTTTAGGCAAAGGAACAAAATATTTAGCATTTTTTCCATCTAATATCCTTGCAATTACACTGTCTTCACCTTCATAAATAGGACTCGGAGCTCCTTCACCTCTCATCGTTCTATCTACAGCTTCAATTGCCAATTTTCCTGCATGAGCTGGAGCGTACGCTTTCCAACTTGAAATCTCACCTTTTCTTGATTGTCTTGTTGAAACACTCACATGTAATGCTTGTTGAACACCTTGATAAATAGTTTCTGTATTTAATTTTAACATAGATCCAATACCAGCAGCAACACTTGGTCCCAAGTGAGCGATATGATCAACTTTATGTTTATGAAGACAAATAGCTTTTACAAGATTAACTTGAACTTCATAAGCAGTTATAATTCCTCTTAATAAATCATTTCCATTTTTTTTTAATTGTTGTGCCACTGCTAAAAGAGCAGGAATATTATCACCAGGATGGCTGTAATCAGCCGCTAGAAATGTATCATGAAAATCTAATTCTCTAACAGCAGTTCCATTTGCCCACGCAGCCCATTCACAATCAAATTTAAGTTTTGAATTTATTCCAAAAAGATTAGCTCCATTTTTTCTAACATGTTTTTTTGCCATTTCTCTTGCGGACATTACAGGTCTTCTATTTAAGGAAGCTATAGCAACAGAAGCGTTATCAATAATTCTATTAATAACCATTTCTATTGAATTTTTATTTAATTTAGCATTATCACTTGCTATCTCTGCTATTTTCCAAGCAAGCTGTTTCTTCTTTGGAAGATTTATTTTTGATGGATATACTTTAATTGTATGCGATAACAAAATAACTCCTAATTTGTGATTTTGTTTTAATAGTTAAAATAAATTAATCAATATTAAAGATATTGAGATACAATTTTTTCAATACCTACAAAGTCTTTTATTAAGTGATTATGATAAATTTCATCAATATTTTTTTCAGTATATCCATCTTCTAATAAAATCATTGGAATATCTGCCGCTTTAGCTGCATTTGCATCCGACTCACTATCACCGATCATAATTGATTTATTTTTACTACCATCTAAAATTTCTATGATTGTTGTTATATGTCTTGGATCAGGTTTACAATAATCAAAAGTATTATAACCCGCAACATACTCGAAGTAATCATATATCCCAATTTTTTTTAGAAGATCTACTGCAAGATGTTCCGTTTTATTCGTACATACAGCCATTGATATATTTTCTTTTTTACACCAATTTAAAAAATCTTTTACACCAGGCATCAGAGTACTTTCATTTAAAATATTTTTTCCATAATAAGAAATAAATTCATCTGTCATTTCATTTTTAATTTTCTCATTAATTGAAGTTAATTCTTTTTTGGCCTGACTCCATATAGATCTACCAATCATTGCTCCAGCTCCTTGACCAACAGTATTTTTAAGTTCATCAAGAGATTTTGTGGGGTATCCAAATTTCTTCATAACATGGTTATGAGCAAGCATTAGATCAGGCGCTGTGTCTACTAACGTACCATCTAAATCAAAAAGAACTGTGAATTTTTGTGTCATTTAAAAAGTATTAATAAGAAATAAATTGTGAATTAATAAAATTAATACCCAGTTATATACAACTATCTAATGAATAGTCAAAATTTACAAAATAAACTTAGAGATAAATTTTTAAAAAAAGGTGTCAAAATGAAGGGGCCTGAGACAGTTTTTTTTTCTAAAGATACTAAAATTGGAAAGAATGTAGAGATAGAACCTTATGTTGTGTTTGCTGATAAAGTACAAATAGGAAATAATGTTAAAATTTTATCTTTCTCTCATCTTGAGGGTGTTAAAATAGATAATAATGTGAGTGTTGGTCCATACGCTCGTTTAAGACCTGGAACAAAAATTAAATCCGGATCAAAAATAGGAAATTTTGTTGAAGTAAAAAAAAGTACAATAAATAAAAATTCTAAAGTTAATCATTTATCATATATTGGCGATGCACTAGTGGGGAAGGACGTTAATATTGGAGCAGGAACAATAACTTGCAATTACGATGGAAGAAAAAAAAGTATAACAAAAATAAAGGATAAAGTATTCGTTGGTTCAAATACTTCTTTGGTAGCACCAGTTACATTAAATGAAAAAAGTGTTATAGGTGCAGGCTCAGTGATTACTAAAAATGTAAGCCAAGGGTCGTTGGCATTAACTAGATCAAATCAAAAAGAAAAGAAAAATTATAAAAGGAAATAATAAGTAATGTGTGGAATAGTTGGAATTACAAGCTCTAAAGAGGTTACTCCCAGAATTATAAGTTCATTAAAAAAACTTGAGTATAGAGGCTACGACTCTGCAGGTTTAGCAACCCTTTCGAATGGAAATATAAATGAGGTCAAATGTGAGGGTAGAGTAGACGCTTTAGAGAAAAACATTATACAAACTAAAATATCTGGCTCTATTGGTATCGGACACGTTAGATGGGCCACACATGGAAAACCTAGTTCAATAAATGCACATCCTCATTCATCAGAAGACGTATCTGTAGTTCATAATGGCATAATTGAAAATTCAACTATTCTTAAAAAACTATTAGAAAATAAAGGCTATAAGTTTAAATCCCAAACAGATACAGAAGTAATTGTTCATTTGGTAACTGATTATTTAAAAAAAAATAACCTTAAAAATACAATTATAAAAGTTTTAAAAAAATTACATGGTAGTTTTGCATTAGGAATAATATTCAAAGATCAACCAGACTTAATAGTTGGAGCAAGAAGAGGCTCTCCTCTTGCAGTTGGTTATGGTCCAAATGAACACTATCTTGGTTCAGACTCTTATGCATTAAAGTCAATGACTAATAAAATTTCATATTTAAATGATGGAGAATTTTGCATATTAAAAAAGGATCAAGTCGAATTTTTTGATGCTGATGGAACTAAAGTAAACAAAAAAATTTTAAATCTTTCTAAAGATGATCAAAATTATGAAAAAGGAGATTACAAATATTATATGGCTAAAGAAATAGATGAGCAGCCGATTACCTTAAAAAATTGTGTCAATGAGTACATCGACAAACATAATAAAGAGATAAATATTTATAATTTTCCTTGGAAAATAAGTGAAATTTCATCGGTGGTTTTAATTGGATGCGGAACAGCATATCACTCATGCCTTGTTGCCAAGTATTGGTTTGAACAAAATACAAGTTTAGATGTCAGTGTTGATATAGCCTCTGAGTTTAGATACCGAAAAATTAAATTTAAAAAAGATTGTCTTTATGTGTTTGTTTCTCAATCAGGTGAGACTGCAGATACATTTGCAGCATTAGATTTGTGTAAAAAGAATAATGTTAAAACTTGTGCTGTTGTAAATGTTGTTGAAAGCTCAATTGCAAGAGACGCTGATCTAGTTTTACCTATTCATTGTGGACCAGAAGTTGGTGTTGCATCGACAAAGGCTTTTTTAGGACAAATGTTAGTCCTTTATTTATTATGTACTAAGCTTTCTTATGAACAAAAATCAATTAATAAAAAGGACTATCAAAAGAAAATAAAAGATTTACTGTCTTTATCTAAATCTGCAAAAAATACATTGAATATTGAAGATAAAATTCAAACACTTGGAAAAGATTTTGCTAATTCTAAAGGATCAATGTTTTTAGGCAGAGGTTATTCATATCCAATTGCACTTGAGGGTGCTTTAAAACTAAAAGAGCTTGCTTATGTTCATGCCGAAGGTTATCCAGCAGGGGAAATGAAGCATGGACCTCTTGCACTCATAGAAGAAGGTATGCCTGTAGTGGTAATTGCTCCAAGAGATGAGCATTACAAAAAAACTATTTCAAATATGCAAGAAGTTATATCTAGAGGTGCAAAAGTTTTATTAATAACAAATAAAAGTACTGATGAAATTTATTCAGAAAATATTTGGGAGCAGATTGAAGTCGATGCCATATCTGATGAACTTATTCCCTTTTTGACCTCTATACCTTTGCAAAAGTTAGCATATTACTCTGCATTAGATAAAGGATACGATATAGATAAACCAAGAAACTTAGCTAAATCTGTCACTGTTGAATAAATAATAAAGTCTGTTAAAACAATTCTGAGTTGAAATGAAAAATTGGAAAATAAATAGTTGGAGAAAATATCCTGTCAAACATATTCCTCAATATGAGGATGAGAAGGAATTGGAGATGGTTTTAAATAAATTGAAAACCTTTCCTCCGCTAGTTTTTGCAGGTGAAACAAGACATTTGAAAGATCAGTTAGCAATGGTTAATGATGGAAAAGCTTTTCTATTACAAGGTGGTGATTGTGCGGAGAGTTTTGCGGAATTTCATCCTGACAATATAAGAGATACCTTTAAGGTTATTCTTCAAATGGCTTTAGTGATGACTTACTCAGCTTCTTTACCTATTGTAAAACTTGGAAGAATTGCTGGACAATTTTCAAAACCAAGAAGCGCACCAACTGAAAAACAAGGTGATAAAGAATTACCAAGTTATTTGGGAGATAATATAAATGCAATAGATTTTAATGAAAAAGCTAGAAGACCCGACCCAAAAAGAATGTTTAAGGCTTATTCTCAATCTGCATCAACTTTAAACCTTTTAAGAGCATTTTCAAAAGGTGGTTTTGCTGACCTAAATAAGGTTCACTTATGGAATTTAGATTATATTAAGAAAAGTCCCCAAGCTAAGAAATTTAAAGAATTAGAAGATAAAATAGCAGATGCATTAGCTTTTATGGATGCTTGTGGAATTACATCTGATTTTAATAATAGATTATACACAGTTAATTTTTGGACTTCTCATGAAGCTTTACACTTACCTTTTGAAGAAAGTATGACAAGAATAGACTCAACCACGGGTGAATATCATGATACTTCAGCACACTTTGTCTGGATAGGAGATAGAACAAGACAATTAGATGGAGGACATGTTGAGTTTTGTAAAGGGATAGAAAATCCAATTGGCATTAAATGTGGCCCAACTTCAAAACCTGATGAGATCGCGAAAATATGTGAAGTTATAAATCCTAAAAATGAAAAAGGAAAAATAACTTTAATCTCGAGATTTGGTCATCAAAACGTTGAAAAATTCTTACCAAAATTAATCAGAGGAATTAAAAAAGAAGGATTAAATGTTGTATGGTCGTGTGATCCAATGCATGGCAATACAATTAAGTCAACTACTGGTTTTAAAACCAGACCATTTAATGATGTTGTAAGTGAAGTTAAAAATGTATTTGCAGTTCATCAAGCTGAAGGTTCGTATGCGGGAGGTCTTCACGTTGAAATGACCGGACAAGATGTGACAGAGTGTACAGGTGGAGCAAAAAAAATATCTGATGCAGATTTATCAAGCAGATATCATACGCACTGCGATCCAAGATTGAACTCTGATCAAGCTATAGAATTAGCTTTTTTAATTTCAGATGAGATAAAAAAGAATAGTTTGTATTCTAAATCTGCAGTTAAAGCGGCATCTTAACAGTTTAAAAATAAATTTTTTTTCTTATATTCTAATTATGATACCCAAAGATAAAGTGAATCACATTAAAAACTGGATTTCAGATTATGTGAATTCTATGCCAAAAAAAGCTCAATCTTTAGTGATAGGTATTTCTGGTGGAATAGATTCTTCTGTCTCAAGTACATTAAGTGCAATGACTGGTTTAAAAACAATTGTTTTATCAATGCCTATTAAACAAAAATCCGCACAACATGATCTAAGTTTGGCACATCAAGAATGGTTAAAGAAGAATTTTAGCAATGTAGAGGGACACACAATAGAATTAGATAGTTTATTCAAATCATTTGAAGGAACACTAAACAATTTTGGTAGTGAGCACGGGATGGCAAACTCTAGAGCAAGATTAAGAATGACAACGCTTTATCAAGTAGCTGCAGCAAACAATGGGATAGTTGTTGGAACAGGAAATAAAGTGGAAGATTTTGGAGTTGGTTTTTATACAAAATATGGTGATGGTGGAGTAGACATTTCTCCAATAGCAGATTGTAATAAAACTGAGGTATGGGAACTTGGTAAAGAACTTGGAATTTTAAAAGAGATTATTGATGCTCCTCCTACAGATGGTTTATGGGATGATGGTCGTACTGATGAAGGACAGCTTGGTTTGTCATATAAAGAATTAGAAGAAGCAATGGATAATGAAAATTCTGTAAATAGAGATAAATATAATTCAATTCGAAGTGCAAATTTGCATAAAATGGAACCAATTCCAGTATGCAAAATTCCTAATTAATCAAATAGATTCACAAATCTATAATTTAAGTATATTCCTAGTTGTATGGCTAAAGATATATTTTTAACTAACAGTCTAGGCGGTAAGAAAGAAAAATTTACTCCCAAAAATGAAAAATCCATAGGCATGTATGTTTGTGGTCCTACTGTTTATGATGATCCACATATTGGTAATGCCAGACCATTAGTTGTTTTTGATATTCTTTATAAAATTTTAAAAAATAGATATGGATCAACATCTGTAAAATATATCAGAAACATAACAGACATAGATGACAAAATAATCAAAGCATCTAATGATCAAAATATTTCTATAAACGACTTAACTTCAAAAATTACTGATAATTTTCATAATGATTGTAAATACTTAAAATGTGAAACACCAAACAGCGAACCAAAGGCAACAGAAAATATAAAACAAATGATTGAAATGATCACAGAATTAGAGAAAAAAGGGTTTGCATATTCAAAGGATAAGCATGTTTATTTTGAAGTAAAAAAATTTAGTGATTATGGAAAACTATCTAATAAAAAGTTAGATGAATTAATAGCTGGTTCACGAGTAGAGGTTTCAGAAATAAAAAAAAATCCTGAAGATTTTGTATTATGGAAACCATCAACAGATAAAGAGCCTTCATGGGAATCTCCTTGGGGCAAAGGCAGACCAGGTTGGCACTTAGAATGTTCGGTTATGTCTAAAAGATATTTGGGTGAAGAATTTGATATTCATGGGGGCGGTAGAGACTTGATTTTTCCTCATCATGAAAACGAGATTGCTCAATCAAGATGTGCAAATGAAACAAATTCATTTGCAAATTATTGGGTTCATAATGGATTTATAACTCTTTCTAATGAAAAAATGGCAAAATCTCAGGGAAATATTTTAAAAATAAAAGATTTTAAAAATAAATATAATGGCCAAGTTTTAAGATTAGCATTAATTAGTGCTCACTATAGACAAGGATTAGATTGGAATGAAAAACTAATATCAGAATGTGAGAAGACTTTAAGCAAATGGTATTCAGCCTATTCTGATGTTCATAAAAGTACATTATTACCAGACGAATTATTAGATCCTTTATATGACGATTTAAACACCCCAGGCTATATTGCTAATTTACATTCTTTATATAGTAAAGCTTCAACTGGAACGAACGAGGATAAAGCAACTTTTGTAAAAGCTTGCAATTTTATAGGTTTATTAACTGATACTTCGGAAGAGTGGCTACAAACAAAAAAAAATACAATTTCTCTTTCAGAAGATGAAATTAATTCAAAAATAGTTGAGAGAAATAAAGCAAGAGATGAAAAAAATTATGAATTAGCTGACAAAATTAGAAAAGATCTTTTAGATAAGGGTATTTTAATTGAAGATAAAGATGGTACAACCTCGTGGAAATTAAAATGAGCAAAGAAAAAATCTATATATTTGATACAACACTAAGAGATGGGGCACAAACTCAAGGCGTTGACTTTTCATTAAATGAAAAAGAAAAAATCGCCAAATCTTTAGATAACTTAGGAGTTGATTATATCGAAGGGGGCTGGCCAGGGGCAAATCCAACAGATACAGAATTTTTCAATAAAGATCTAAATTTTAAAAATGCTAACCTTACTGCTTTTGGTATGACTAAAAAATCAGAGCATAGTGCAAAAAATGACCCTATGTTATCATCTTTGATTAATTCAAAGAGTTCATCAGTTTGTTTATTTGGCAAAAGTTGGGATTTTCATGTGGATGTGGCTTTAGGCATTTCAAATGATCAAAATTTAGAAAATATAAGCGAAAGTGCAAAGCATATAGTTAATTCAGGTAAAGAATTTATGTTTGATGCTGAACATTTTTTTGATGGTTATAAATCTAATCCTGAATATGCAATATCATGTTTAAAAGCCGCATATGATAGTGGTGCAAGATGGATTGTATTATGTGATACCAATGGAGGAACATTGCCTCACGAAGTTTCTAAAATTGTTGAGGAAGTAACAAAGCATATACCCGGAAAAAACCTTGGAATTCATGCCCACAACGATACTGAAAATGCAGTTGCCAATAGTTTAGTAGCTGTGCAAGCAGGAGTTAGACAGGTTCAGGGTACAATAAATGGACTTGGAGAAAGATGTGGTAATGCAAATTTAATGTCTTTGATCCCAACTTTTTTTTTAAAAAAAGATTTTTCAGACAAATATGAAATTAATATTAAACCTGACAACATTAAAAATTTAACTCAATGTTCAAGATTATTAGATGAAATACTGAATAGAAAACCTAATAAACATTTACCTTATGTGGGTGCATCTGCATTTTCACACAAAGGTGGAATGCATGTATCAGCTGTACAAAAAGATCCGAAAACTTATGAACATATTAATCCTGATGAAGTAGGTAATGCTAGGAATATTGTTGTTTCTGATCAATCTGGACAATCTAATATAATGTCTAGATTAAATGCAATTGGCATTAATATTAAAAAAGACGATCCAAAAATTAAAAAACTTCTTCATGAAGTAAAAGATAGAGAGTTCATAGGATATAGTTACGATGGTGCTGATGCATCTTTTGAACTATTGGCTAGAAGATTGATGGGGGAAATACCAAGATATATTTCAATTAATGAGTATGATGTTTCTGTTAAGAAAGATTCAACTGGTGAAGTTGTATCATTTGCAAAAGCAAAACTTGAAGTAGATGGTCATGAAATACTATGTGAAGGCGAGGGCAATGGACCCGTTAATGCATTAGATAATGCGATAAGAAAAAATGTAAATAAACTTGAAAAATATTCAGAATATTTAAAAGATTTAAAGCTAGTTGATTACAAAGTTAGAATTTTAAATACAGGAACTGGAGCCGTTACTAGAGTTTCTATAGAAAGTGCAGACTCAAAACATGGTAATTGGTTCACAATAGGAGTTTCTCCAAATATTATTGATGCATCTTTTAAAGCTCTTGTTGATAGTTTGGATTATAAGCTTTTCAAGGATAATGCTCCTGCTAGTACTTGATGTCATTAAGAAATATAACTTTTATTTTACACAAACCTCAACTATCAGAAAATATAGGAGCCTGTGCTAGAGCTTTAAAAAACTTTAATTTTAATAATCTATCAATTGTTAATCCAAAACCCTCATTTCCAAATGATAAAATTATTGCAACATCTGTAGGGGCAAAGGATATTGTTGAAAAAGCAAAAGTATATGAAAATTTAGAAACATCATTAAGTAATTTGGATATATTAGTTGCAACATCTGCAAGATTTAGAAATAAAAATATTAAACATATATCAATAACTGATCTAAATAAGATTAATTACAAAAAAAAGGTTGGTTTTCTTTTTGGATCAGAAGCATCTGGATTATCAAATAATGAAGTTAGTTATGCTGATTATACTTTACAAATTCCAAGTAATAGGAATTTTAGATCTTTAAATTTGTCTCATAGTCTAATTATAGTAGCTCAAATAGTAAGTGGACTAATTTCAAATAAAAAGTTTTTCTTTGAAAAGTCAAAAAAAATTAAAAGTGCAAATAAGAATGACATTCAAAGAATGTTAAATTTGTGCATTAATAATTTAGAAAATAAGAATTTTTTTCACCCACCTGAAAAAAAACCGATCATGATGGAAAATTTAAGAAGTATTTTCTATAAACTCAATCTTTCAGAAAAAGAAACTCGTATTTTATCGAGTGTATTTGCTGGTTTAAGTAAGGAAAAGGTTGATTGACAAAACATAACTTAGGCTTATAAGACCTCATACTAATGACAAAAAGATTAAACTCTAAACATAAAGTAGATAGAAGATTAAAAGTAAATTTATGGGGCAGACCCAAAAGCCCTTTTAATACAAGAGCCTATCCTCCAGGACAGCATGGACAAACAAAAGCTGGCAAACCTTCAGATTACGGAATTCAACTTCAAGCAAAACAGAAATTAAAGTCTTATTATGGAAACATGAACGAAAGACAATTTAGAAATGTTTATAAAAAAGCAATCATGAAAAAAGGTGATACTGCTGAAAACTTAATTGGATTATTAGAGAGAAGATTAGATGCTGTAATTTATAGATCAAAGTTATCAAACACTATCTTTTCATCAAGACAATTGATTAACCACGGTCATGTTAAAGTAAATGGTAAAAAAGTTAATATAGCAAGCTATCAGGTTAAAGAAGAAGACACGATTGAAATTAGAGATAAATCTAAACAACTTGCTTTAATTGATATTGCTCTTGCTAACAAAGAAAGAGAAGTTCCAGAATATCTACAATTAGACGAAAAGAATAAAAAAGTTAAATTTGTAAGAGTTCCATCTTTTGAAGAAGTTCCATACCCAGTCGTGATGGAGCCAAATTTAGTAATTGAATATTACTCTAGATAATTAATTCTTAGCTTTAAAATTTATTCCTTTAGACTCAAAGAGTTTAGCAAGTTCTCCACTCTCATACATTTCTTTTACGATATCGCATCCGCCAATAAACTCATTTTTAACATATAATTGAGGAATTGTTGGCCAATCACTAAATACTTTTATACCTTCTCTCAGTTTTTGATCTGCTAAAACATTTACGCCTTTAAAATTTACTTCAAGAACCTTTAAAATATTTGAAGTTGCCATTGAAAATCCACACTGAGGTGCATCTGGAGTACCTTTCATAAAAAGACATACATCATTATTTTCAATTTCACTTTTTATTAAATCATTTGTTTCTTGTTCCATTTAAATTTCCTTTGTTTTAATTGCTAAAGCGTGAAGCTCATTTCCCATTTTACCTTTTAAAGAATTATATACCATTTTGTGTTGTTCTATTTTACTTTTACCTGAAAATTCAGCTGATGTCACTGTAGCAGAATAGTGATTTCCATCACCCGCTAAATCTTGAATTTCAACTTTTGCGTCAGGCAATCCTTCCTTAATTAAACTCTCAATTTCTTTTAAATCCATTGCCATTAGCTATCCATATACTTCTTTAACCAATATTTATGTGCATCTGCCAATTCTTCAATAGGCAAATTGATGTCATCTTTATATACGATGGATTGTCCATTAACTGTCCCTAATTCATCGAAATGTACAGAATATTTGTTTAAAATATCATTTACTTTCTTCAAACTAGCTTTAGGTATTTCAACAATATATCGAGCCTGATCTTCACCAAAAAAATATTCATATTTATTTGTTAAACCTTTAAGTGAATTAATTTTTATTCCCTTTTTTCCTTTAATACACATTTTTGATAATGCTGTTAAAATTCCACCTAATGACACATCATGACAGCTCACAATTAGATTTTTTCTAGATAAATCTAATACAGTTTCACCAATGTTTTTTTCATTAAATAAATTAACAGTTGGTGGTGGACCTTTTTTTTCATTTAAAAGCTCTCTTGCAAAAATACTTTGATCTAAATGTCCATCGGTTTTACCAATTACGTAAACTAAGTTTCCATCAGTTTTAAAATCCATAGTAAGCATTCGTTGATAATCAGAGATTAGTCCAACACCTCCAATTGTCGGTGTAGGTTTGATACCTTTATCTTTTGTTTCATTATAAAATGATACATTTCCAGATACGACTGGAAAATCTAGATACTTACTTGCTTCTGTAATTCCTTCAACACATTCTACGAATTCACCCATATTTTTTTCTTTTTCTGGATTTCCGAAGTTTAAACAATTGGTAATAGCAATAGGTTTAGCTCCTACCGAAATAAGATTTCTATAGCTCTCACAAACTATTTGTTTTCCTCCAGTTAATGGATGCGAGAAACAATATAATGCAGAAGAATCTACTGATGCAGCTACCGCTTTATTGGTCCCGTGTACTCTAACAACACCAGCATCACCACCTGGTTTTTGAATTGTATCACCCATTACAGTATGATCATATTGATCCCATATCCATTTTTTTTCAGAAATATTTGAATTACTTAAAATCTTCTTTAGACAATCTGAAAGTTTTAGAGATTTAAATTCATCTTTATCAAATTTTAATTTTTGAGGTAATTTAGTTTTTTTCCAAGGACGATCATAAATTGGAGCATTTTCAGCTAGAAGATCAATTGGTATTTCAGCAACTTTTTTATTATCAAATATTAATTCTATTTTTTTTGAATTAGTTGTTTTACCTATAATTGCAAAATCTAGGTTCCATTTATCAAATATTTTCTTCGCGTGTTCTTCTTTTCCTTTTTCAAGAACTATAAGCATTCTCTCTTGACTTTCAGATAACATTATTTCGTATGGAGACATTTTTTCTTCCCTACAAGGAACCTCGCTAAGATTTAATTCAATTCCAAGATTTCCCTTTGATGCCATTTCAACACTAGAAGATGTTAATCCTGCTGCACCCATATCTTGAATTGCAATAATTGAATTATCAGCCATTAATTCTAAGCATGCTTCAAGTAATAGTTTTTCAGTAAATGGGTCTCCAACTTGAACTGTTGGTTTTTTTTCTTCAATTTTGTCATCAAATGTTGCTGAAGCCATACTGGCACCATGAATTCCATCCCTTCCAGTTTTTGAGCCCACATATATTACCGGTTTATCTAAACCAGCTGCTTTTGAATAAAAAATCTTATTTTTGTTTACTAAACCAAGTGTCATGGCATTTACTAAAATATTTCCATTGTAAGACTCATCAAATGTAGTTTGGCCAGCAATCGTTGGAACTCCAATACAATTTCCGTATCCACCTATGCCTTTAACAACTCCTCTTAATAAGTTTCTTGTTTTTTTATGTTGAGGGGAACCAAAATGAATTGAATTTAAATTCGCTATTGGTCTTGCTCCCATTGTAAATACATCTCGCATGATCCCACCAACTCCGGTTGCTGCACCTTGATAAGGCTCGATAAACGAAGGGTGATTGTGGCTTTCAATTTTAAATACAATTGCATCATCATCTCCAATATCAATAACACCAGCATTTTCTCCTGGTCCTTGTATGACCTGTTTTCCCTTTGTATGCATTTTTTTTAAATGTTTTCTAGAAGACTTATAAGAGCAATGTTCGTTCCACATTGCAGAAAATATTGCAAGCTCAGTTAAATTAGGTGTTCTCTTAAGAAGTTCGCATATTTTAGAAAACTCTTCTTTTTTTAATCCGTGGTCTATTGCAACTGCTTCAGTGACTTCCATTATTTAAAATTATCCAAAATATTTTTGAAAAATAATGAACCATCTTCACCTGATAAATATTTATCAATCATTCTCTCAGGATGTGGCATCATTCCCAATACATTTTTGTTTTTATTAAATATTCCAGCTATATTTTTAATTGCTCCGTTTGGATTAGTTTTTTCATTTTCTGTGCCATCTTTTCCACAATACGTTACAGCTATTTGATTATTATCCTCCAATGATTTTAATTCATCATCACTACAAAAGTAATTGCCTTCGTTATGGGCAATATGAAGTTCTAAAACATCTTTTTTTAAATCTTTGAAATATTTATTTTGTTTATCTTTAACTTTTACAAAAACATTGCAGCATATAAAATTAAGAAACTTATTTTGTTGTAGTATTCCATTAAGTAAGCCTGTTTCTGTTAAGATTTGAAATCCATTACAAATTCCCAGAACTAATCCCCCTGAATTAGCAAAATCAATTACTGATTTTATAATTTTTGATTTAGAGGCTATACTTCCACACCTTAAGTAATCACCATATGAAAAGCCACCAGGCAATACTATCAAATCTGATTTTGGAATAGATTGATCATTGTGCCAAACCATTTGATTTTTAAAACCAAATTTTTTTAGAGCTACATCCATGTCTCTATCACAATTTGATCCGGGAAAAATAATGACTGATGATCTCATTTATTAAACTATTTTGTAATCCTCAATAACAAGATTGGCCAATAGCTTTTTACACATATCATCGACTAAAGACTTTGCTTTTTTTTCATCTTTCTCTTTAACTTCAATTTCAAAATATTTACCTTGTCTTACATCTTCTACATTTCCAAAGTTCATACCATTAAGCGTTTGTTGAATTGCCTTTCCTTGAGGATCTAAAACTCCATTTTTAAGAGTTACAATTACTTTAATTTTCATTACTTCTTTTTAATCTTTACTGCTTGTGGTTTAGTGTATTTTAATGGTCTTATATTTGATTGTTCATGAAGTATATCTAGTCTTCTGGCAACTTCTTGATAAGCCTCAATTAAATTACCAAGACCTTTTCTAAATCTATCTTTATCTAATTTTTTATCACTATTTACATCCCATAGTCTGCAGGTGTCTGGGCTTATTTCATCCGCAAGTATAATCTCTTGTTTTCCATTTTTTTCATATCTTCCAAATTCTACTTTAAAATCTACAAGTTTAATTCCAACACCTCTAAACATGCCTTGAAGAAAATCGTTAATTCTATTTAATTCTTTATTTATTAAGTTTAATTCATCTTTTTCCATCCACTTAAAAGTTAAGATATGTTCAGTACTTACTAAGGGATCTCCTAAATCATCATCTTTCAAGCAATACTCTATTAAAGGTTTATCTAAGACTGTCCCATCTTCAATACCCAATCTTTTTGTTAATGATCCAGTTGCAATGTTTCTCACAATAAATTCAATAGGTATAATTTCAACATGTAGAACTAATTGCTCCCTCATGTTTAAACGTTTGATTAAATGATTTTTGATACCAACATTATTTAATTGAGTTAATATATGTTCAGAAATTCTATTATTTAAAATTCCTTTACCATCCATCACTGCTTTTTTTTGATTATTAAATGCAGTTGCATCATCTTTAAAATGTTGGATAACATATTTTTTATCGTTACTTGCAAAAATTATTTTTGCTTTACCTTCGTATAATTTTTTTCCTTTTTTCATTATTTAAATACTCTTTTAAATATATAATTTACATTTTTTAAGTGTTTGTCATAAGTAAAGATTTTATCTAATCTTTTTTCACTTATTTTACCAGTGATCGATTTATCATTTTTTAAAAGTGTTAATAAGTTTGTATTCTTTGCAAAACTAGCTTTTGCATGATACTGAACCAATCTATACGCTTTCTCTCTAGCAATACCTGATTTAGTAAGTTCTAACATTACCTCTTGAGAAAAAACAAGACCTCTTGTTAAGTTTAAATTTTTTATCATCGTTTTTGGATAAACAATCATTTTCTCTAAAATTCCTGACAGTCTAACTAAAGCAAAATCTAAAGTTATATTTGCGTCTGGACCAATATTTCTCTCAACACTAGAGTGAGATATATCTCTTTCATGCCACAAAGAAATATTTTCTAAAGCTGGTATTACGTAACTTCTTACCATCCTTGCAAGTCCTGTAAGATTTTCACTTAATATTGGATTTTTTTTATGAGGCATAGCAGAAGAACCTTTTTGATCTTTTGAAAAATATTCCTGTAATTCATAAACTTCAGATCTTTGCAAATGTCTTATTTCTGTAGCTACTCTTTCAACAGATCCAGCAATAATCCCGAGAACTGCAAAATAATGTGCATGTCTATCTCTTGGTATAATTTGAGTTGAAATTGGCTCAGCTTTCAAATTTAATTTTTTTGCAACATAAGTTTCAATTTTAGGATTTATATTAGCAAATGTTCCTACTGCTCCTGAAATTGCACATGTAGATACATTTTCTATTGCATCTTTTAATCTTAATTTGTTTCTCTTAAATTCTTCATAAAATGATGCTAATTTTAGACCAAATGTAATTGGTTCCGCATGAATTCCATGACTTCTTCCAATACATGGTGTTAGTTTATATTTTTTTGCCTGTTTCTTTAGAACAGATAAAATTTTATCAATATCTCTTAATAAAATATTTCCTGATTGAACCAATTGAATATTTAAAGTTGTATCTAAAACATCAGATGACGTCATTCCTTGATGAAGGTATCTTGCTTTAAGACCCGCCTGTTCAGTAATTGATGTTAAAAAAGCAATTACATCATGCTTAACTTTTGCCTCTATATCATGAATTCTTTTAACTTTGATTTTACCTTTTTTTTTAACTAATGAGGCAACTCCTTTAGGAATAATTTTATATTTTTCCATTGCCTCAGCTGCAGCAATTTCTACATCTAGCCAAATTTTATATTTGTTTTCTTCAGACCAAATACTGACAAGTTCTTTTCTAGAATATCTTGATATCATTAATTATATGGGGGCCTCGTATAACCTTTAACAGATTCTGTGAAAATTTCATACGAATCTTCTGTGATACCAACAGTATGCTCAAATTGTGCTGATAACGATTTATCTTTAGTTACTGCTGTCCACCCATCATTTAAAACTTTTGTGTCATATTTTCCATAATTTATCATTGGTTCAATAGTAAACGTCATGCCAGGCAATAGTACTTTGCCGGTATTTTTAGATCCATAATGAAGAATATTGGGAGGTTCATGAAATACATTGCTTATTCCATGTCCACAAAAATCTCTTACAACTGAATAACCTTTGCTTTCAACATAAGATTGAATTTCAAATCCTATATCACCAAGTTTTTTACCTGGTTGTAAAATTGATATTGCTTTCATTAATGAGTCGTAGGTTGCTTCGATTAAATTTTTTGCCTTAACTGGAACATTTCCAATTTCATACATTCTACTTGTATCCCCATAATGATTATCAATGACCGCTGTTACATCAACATTAACTGCATCACCATCTTCTAAAATTCTCTCAGATGGTATTCCATGACAAACTACATGATTTAATGATGTGCAGAGTGATTTTTCAAAACCTCTATAAAATAATGGAGCTGAATAGCCACCATTATCTTTTATAAATTCATAACCTAATTTATCGATCTTATCTGTCGATACTCCTGGTTTAATATAATCTGTAAGCATGTCTAAAGTTTCAGATGCAAGTTTTCCAGCAACTCTCATCTTTTCAAATTTTTCTTTATAATCACTCATCTATAATATTAATTTTTTTTTCAATTTTAATCTCTTTAGAGCTAATTTTGCATCTATAAGCGAGAAATTTAACTCCTGCTTTTTTTGCTTTTTTGTAGTTTTCAAAATAAATTTGATCAATATCTTTTGCAATTCTAAAGTTATTAATATTTTGAATTTGCGTTAAAAATAAGACATGTGGTTTATATCCTTTTTTAATTGATTTAATTAGCATATTTAGATGTTTTGTTCCTCTTGATGTTACTGCATCAGGAAATTCCGCAATATCATTTTCTCTAAATAATGTTACATTCTTTACTTCTATTAAATAGCTGTCACATAAAAAATCAAATCTTGTATCATCACTAAATTTAAATTCTGGTTTAATATTTTTGATAGTTTTAAACTCAGATATTAATTTATTTTCTAATCCATGATTAACGATTTTGTTAGCTCTATGAGTATTTACACCAACGTATCTTTTATTTGCTTTAATAATTTCTAACGTAAATTTCAGTTTTCTCTTTGGATCATTGTGTTCTGTAACTAGAACTTCATTACCTTGATCTAAAAGACCCTGCATAGATCCGGTGTTAGGACAATGTGCCGTTATAATCTTGTTATTTACTTTTATATCGGCGAAAAATCTCTTATATCTTTTTAATAATTTTCCTTTAATAAGGCTATTTGTAAATTTCATATAAATTTACTTATATTTACATATGCAAAATAAAAAAGAGATAAATGCTGGTATTTTAATTATCGGTAATGAAGTTCTATCGGGTAGAACACAAGATGTTAACACAAGCACATTAGCTATTTGGTTAAATTCATTAGGCATACCTGTTGCAGAAGTTAGAGTCATTCCTGATGATGAAAGTATTATAATAAATACAGTTAATGAACAAAGAAAAAAATATTCATATATATTTACAACAGGAGGAATAGGACCCACTCATGATGATATTACAGCAGAGTCTGTTTCTAAAGCATTTAATATTGAATACGGTTTTCATAAAGAGGCTTTTTCAATACTAGAAAATTATTATAAGCCAGGAGAATTTAATGAAGGTAGACAAAAGATGGCTAAAATGCCTGTTAGCGCTAATTTAATTTTAAATCCATCTAGTGGCGCGCCTGGCTTTTATGTTGAAAATGTATTTTGTCTTCCAGGAGTTCCATCTATTATGAAGGCTATGCTCGGAAGTTTAAATAATCTGTTGGTTGGAGGGGAACCAATATTGAGTGAAACAATTAATTTAAGAACTGTTGAGAGTGAAATAGCTAAATCTTTAACAGAGGTCCAAAATAATAATTCTGAAGTTGAAATTGGAAGTTATCCTTTTTTTAAAGCTGGAAAATTAGGGGTTTCAATTGTTGTCAGATCAGTAGATAAAACAAAAATTGATAAATGTAATTCAGAAATACTTAAGTTTGTTAAAGATAAAGAAATTGAAATAGTTGAGAGATAATTATGCTTTATTTTGCTTATGGAAGTAATCTAAATCATTTTCAAATGAAAAGAAGATGTAAAGATTCCAAATTTATTAAAAAGATAAATTTAAAAGGATATACACTTAATTTCAGAAGCAAGTATCGTGCAGCAGATATAGAAAAGAAAAATAATTCAATAGTGCCTGGTGGACTGTACGAGATATCAAAAAGTGATGAAAAAAAACTTGATATTTATGAAGATTATCCAATTCTTTATAAAAAAATGTATTTTAAGTATTACAACAATACTGTCATGACTTATATCATGCCTAAAAAAACAATTTTTAGATATCCCACAGAAAGATATCTAAACGTTGTTAAGCAGGGCTATAAAGATTGTAAATTAGATAAAAAATATCTCAAAAAAGCTTTAGTGAATTTTTAATTAATGCTTTCAAAATCAAAAATATTTTTTAAAGGTATAGTTGCTGTTTTACCTCATATGTTATCAGTAATTCCTTTTGGAATTATAACTGGAGCTATTGGTATTGAATTAGGTTTTGATCCAATTTTAGTTTATGCAACTTCCTTGATTATTTTTGGCGGCGCTTCACAGATAATATTTATGCAACTTTTGTCAGGTGGAGCTTCATCATTAGTAGCTATTACATCAGTTGGAGTAATAAACTCGAGACATTTACTATATGGAGCAGTTTTATCTGAGTATTTAGAAAAACTGAGTTTTATTAAAAAATTATTTATTTCTTATTTTATTGTAGATCAAGGCTTTGCAGAATCTAACAAGTACATTAAACAAAATAAAAATTTATCTAATCCACATTATTATGTTCTTGGTACAGGAGTAACACTTTGGTTTTGTTGGCAGTTATCCACAATTAGTGGAATTATATTGGGCTCATTTATTCCTGAAGAATTGGGTTTAAAATTTGCGATCCCTCTCACTTTTTTAGCGATTATTGTAAATGACTTAAAAAAACTAGATCATGTTTTCGTGATGTTGGTATCTGGGTTTGCATCATTAATTTTATTTAATGCTCCATTTAAATCTTACATAATATTATCTCCTATAGTCGCTCTAATTGCTGCATTTATAATGTTGAGGTTAAAAAAATGACCTGGTTTTCAATTATAGTATCTGGAATTGTAACTTATTTCTCTAGGATGGCCATGGTCGCTTTAATTGATAGAGAAATGCTTGGAACAAAAGTTAAAGAAGTTCTTAATTATGTTCCAGCAGCTGTATTTCCAGCAATAATATTTCCTGGTATTTTTTTTAATGATTTTGGTTTGTTTGTAGAAATCACAGATCCAAAAATTTATGGTGCAATTGTTGCTTTAGTTGTTGGATTTTACTCAAGGAGTGTAATCGCTACTATTGTTTCAGGATTATTATCTTATTGGTTTATTATTTTTTTCTTATTAAAATAGAAGCGTGTATTTATATTCTAAACTTCAAAATTTAAAAAAACCAATTAGAGTTTCCTTTATTGGTTGTGGAAAATTTGTTTCAATGTTTCTCGCTCAATATAATCAATTAAACAAAATCATTATAGATTCAATAATAGAACTTGATATTGAGAGAGCAAAAAAAAATTGTTTTAATAGTGGGCTATCTAGTGAAACTATACAAAACATTAATTTTGCAGATAATTTAGACAAAGTTTTTAACAGAGAAATTGATGTATTTATTGAAGCTACAGGCAACCCTATAGCAGGCACATTACATGCAAAGAAAATCATAGAAAGCAAAAAGCATGTAATAATGGTTAATGTTGAAGCAGATGTTTTATGTGGAAAGTATTTGTCTGATTTAGCAAGAAAAAACAATGTTATCTGTTCAATGGCTTATGGTGATCAACCATCATTAATATTAGAACAAATTGAATGGGCAAAATTAAATGGTTTTGAAGTTATATGTGCAGGTAAAGGAACAAAATATCATCCATCGTTTGAATATTCGACACCAGAAACTGTTTGGGGACATTATGGTTTAACTAAAGAAAGAGCTGAAAATGAATCTGGGATGAATCCTAAAATGTTTAATAGTTTTTTATGTGGGGATAAATCATCCATAGAAATGTGTGCTGTTAGTAATGCTACAGACTTAAAATGCCCAAATAGTGGATTAACATATCCTCCAATCGGAGTTTATGATATTGCTAAAAAATTAATTCCAAAATCCGAAGGAGGTTTATTAGATTATTCTGGTCAAGTTGAGGTTATATCAAGCATTGATTTGGATAAAAAAGATATCCCTAATGATCTTAGATGGGGAGTGTATATTGTTATTAAAGCTCAAAATGAGTATGTGAAAAACTGTTTTAAAGACTATGGAATGGTAACTGATTCTTCGGGAAGTTATTCAGCCATTTGGAGGCCCTATCATTATATTGGATTAGAATTAGCTCAATCAATTTATTCCATAGTCCTTGATAATAAGGCTACAGGTCACACAAAAAATTTTAATGCTGAAATAGCTAGTGTCGCAAAAAAAGATTTAAAAGCAGGACAAAAACTTGATGGAGAAGGGGGTTATTGTGCAAGAGGAAGGTTGATTTCATCCGAAAGATCTAAACAAGAAAGAATTTTACCTATGGGATATACTGATAATGTTATCTTAAAAAAAGACATCAAGAAAGATGAATTTATAAGTTTAGATGATGTTGAGCTTAATTTACCAAAACAAATAATTGAAGCTAGAGAATATCAATACAATTTAATATAGTTGAGATATAAATTTTAATATATATAACGATGAATTTTACAAATGCCCTCGTGGTGAAATTGGTAGACACAAAGGACTTAAAAAACATAGGGTAGAGTAAATTTATAGTCTCACACAGTCTCATATAGTCTTAAATCCCATTAAATTCTAAATTTTAAAAAAACTTTAATTATTTTTATTGCAATATGAATTATAAATTCTACCAAACTAGAAATTAACTAGAAACTAAAGAGATGAAATAATATAATTTTAATAATGAAAAAAATTCTTTTAACTTTATTTGGCATATTTTTATGCTTATCTGCTGAAGCAAAAGTTAAATCTAAAGATATATCTTTTCCTAAACATTTTTATACAGATAAGATTAAGTCATGCTCATATGTGGGTGGTGAGACTTTTAAATCCAAATATAAAAAAGCTAGAATTGAAAGCTTAATACGTTTAGATTGGATGAGTGAGTGGGCGCTGGGAAATTCTAGAAGTGTAAATCACTTAAATCTAACTGGTCCAATGAGCATGTTTGCTGTTGCTACCCATAATGCAATTGGTAATAATGATAAAACTGACATTGATGACGCTAAAGGAATATTGATTAAAATAGCTAAAGCAAATGTTTTACTAGATACAATCGGTAAAGAAGAGTTAAAAAAGAAACCAAAATGTTGGAAAGATGGAAATCCCGAGGCACCTTGCTGGTATCATGCATATGAATTTGCAAGGGATGCTTTTACAAATTATTTGCTAATAGCAATTTATCTTAAAGATTACTTAAGTGATAAAGAAATTAAAATTGTTAACAAGTATATTAAAAAAATGCATAAAAAATTTATTAAGCCTGAAGAATTTTTAGAGAAAGAAAAAGGATTTTATGCAATGGGAAACGGAGGAATTCCAAACTTAGCTTATGCTCATTGGACAAACAATAAAAAACTAGCAGCAAAAGAATTCAATTTTAGATTTAAAAATATAGAGGAAGTGTTTTATGATGATGGCTATATCAATAATAATTCTTTTAGAGGGTTTCGAGCCCTATGGTATCACTCTTATGGTTTAAATTCAGCTCTAGGATACATCTATTTAGCTAAAAATTGGGGGGCTAAAGTTCCAGACCTAGTTATGAATAGAATTACTAAAGCAGCAGAAGTATTAAATTTAGGGATCACTGATTATGAAAGTTTCTCCTCAAGAAAATACGATGGTAAGCAAAAAAATAATCAATATAAAAAACATAATGCTAGAAAGCACACACATCAAGAGGCTTTAGCTATTGATACCTTAATGGAAATGGTAACTGGAATAAAACATGAAAAAGATATTACTTATTTAGCCAAAAGACCAAAGTATGGCATAGACAATCTAATTGGATTTAATGCTAATTGTATAAAATGAAAAAACTTTTAGGGATCGTGATTCTGGGTTCTGGGACTTTATAGGATAACTAGAAACAAACTAGAAACCAGAGAGATAAAATAAAAAAATTTTACTTATTAAACTTGTTCAATTATAAATATTAGCATAAATACTCATGAAAATAACTCATGCCCTCGTGGTGAAATTGGTAGACACAAAGGACTTAAAAAACATAGGGTTGAGATATTTTGTAGTCTCACACGGTCTCATACAGTCTTAAATCCCATCAAATCCTACATTTTAATAAAACCTTAACCTATTATTATTTGAAAATATGTATAATAAATTTTCTTAAACTAGACGTAAACTAGACGTTAGATAGATAGAATATTATAATTAATATATCTATGAAAAAATTTTTAATATTTTTATTATTTTCAATTTTTACTTTTACAAATCCAATATTAGCAGAACAAATTTATTCAGATGAAGCAAAAGAAATGATGGATGATCATGTTAAATCAAGTGAGCTTCTAAAGGTTCCACTTCCCAAAACAGATAGAATTATAAAAGATTATAAAAGATATAAATTTTATAGAACAAATATACAGGCCAATAATTGGCATAGTCAAAAGTATCTTTGGAAAGAAGATATAGGTGGAAAAATTTTAACCAAAGAATTGTGCACAAAAGTAATTAGTGAATTTAAAGTTCCAAGTACTCCTACAATTGAAGAAGAAATTTTCAAAAGATGTCAAAGAGCTTTAATGAGTTATGCCACAATAGATTTTGAGGGAGGAATAGATTTGCATGGGGAAATAATATTAAATATTGCAACCGCCGAAAAAGATAATTGGGTCTATAAAAATTCTGGTAAGGATAATTTTAATCCAAGAGATTATCAATTATGGGGTGTTCTTTCTCCATTAGTAACATTTTATGCAGTTAATTATGATCAATTCAATTTTACAGAAGATCAGCATAAAACTATCCAAAATTATTTTAAAGATAAAGCAATGATTGAACGACTTGATAGAGATGGCAATCGTAGTAGAACAAAACTTTGTCCAATTAAAAATCCTATGAAGCTGAATAAAAAAAGACATAAAGTTAATAATTGTGGAACAGTAAGATTGAGATTTGCTTCAGCTGAATTAGCGTTGGCTATAGTTATGCAAGATAAAGAACTTTGGTCAAAAGGATTGTGGGATTTAGACTATGTTTTAAGCATGATTGGTGACGAAGGATATTTTATTCCAACAGCAGCAAAAGGTTGTAAAGCAATTGGATATTCACACTCTACAAGCCAATTATTTTCAACGAATGTAGAATTGTTAAGTTTAGCAAAGTTCAATCTTCTTGATTATAAAACAAGACATGGAAAAACATTAGCAGAAGCTTACGAGCAACTTTTCAAAATATATGATGATATTACTTTAATAAAACATATAGCAAAAAAAGGAGTTGGCGCAGCATCATGTGGAACAAAACCTTTTAAAACACATATGGAACACGTTATTTATGAACGAGGTGGTCTTGAAAATTACCAGCGTGATTTGAAAATGGGAAGAATCCCAGATAAACAATTTTATATTAATTGGTCAATGAGATTTGTGACAGAAAAACATCCGGAGTGGTTTGAAGGTAAATTTTCACCTCATGAAGTTAAAGTATTTCCGTTTCATGGCGCATATTATCATATCCAACCAATTGAGATATTCAATGCAAATATAATGTCAGAGGGGAGCAATCTCTGGACAAAAAAACTATCTGAAAAACCAACTGATTATGAAAAAAAATTTAGATATTCAGAATTTAAAATTTTTAATAATAATGTTGGAGGAATATTTAAGCTTAAATCAAATGATGTAAAATTTGCATCAAACACAAATCCTATTAAGCCAAATAAACAAAAAGATCATGAATTATATAAAGCATTTATCAAAGGAAATTTGATATCTGAAGATGATAAAAATATTAAATTTGATGGAGCATTGGTTTACCAGGATAAATTAACAGATGAAATGAAGGATCAAATTTTAGCTGTTTATATAGGAAGGAAGGCAGATGAAGATACAATCATGCCTTTGTTTAGACACCGTGAAAATATTATAAATAAATGTGGCATGTTATTTAAGGAGTTAAATTTCATTGAGGGCGGTTGGATGAATTTTGTAAGTGAAACTAATAATGTAAATTTTGCAGAAAACCAACAATGTATTCATAATTATTTTTCTGAGTCTAATGATGCTGAGTCTTTGGAATTATTTGAAGCTATTTTAGCTGGGACAAATTCTATATTAAAATATTTAAAAGATAATGAAAATTTAAGAACTTTACCAAATGATACAAAAAAAATAGCTAAAGCGAAAATAACCGAGGAAATTGCAGAACCAATGAAAGAAATTTTTACAATATTTAATTATGAAAATGGAATATTTAAACTTAAATCAAATAATGTAAACTTCTCATCTAATACAAATCCAATTAAACCAAAAAGGCAAAAAGAAGATCAATTATATAAATCAATTATTAAAGGAAATTTAATAAATGAAGTTGATAAGAAAGTTAAACTTGAAGAAGCTTTAGTTTATAAGAGAAAACTTGATACTGATGATCAAATTTTAGTGATTAATATTGGAGAAGAACCAGGAGAAGATGCTATTATACCTTTCTTTAGACACAGCGAAAATATTCAAAGTAAATGTGGTTCTAGATTGTTAAATCAATGGGGCTGGATGAGCTTCATAAGTATGACTAAAAATGAGAAAATTGCAAAAAACCAACAGTGTCACTATGATTACTTTAAAGAAACAGACGACGTTGAGGCTATTGAATTGTTTGAGAGCGTTTTAGGTGGGACAGATTCCATTTTAAATTATTTACAAGCCAATGTTAAATAATAATTAGCTAAAATTAAAATAGGATTTTATAGGACAACTAGACGTAGACTAGACGTTAGAGAGATAAAATAAAAAAAATTTACTTATTCCTCTTGTTCAATTATAAATATTGGCATAAACACTCATGAAAATAACTCATGCCCTCGTGGTGAAATTGGTAGACACAAAGGACTTAAAATCCTTGCCCTTTTGGGAGTGCCAGTTCGAGTCTGGCCGAGGGCACCACTAATGGTTAATCCTTTTCTAGTTTCTGACAAAAATTCTAGATCTTCTAAAATTAAAAATGCAGTCTTAAAAAGAATAAAGACCTATTCTTTATCAAAATCTAATTTAATAATTGTGATAGGTGGCGATGGTTTTATGCTCGAAACATTAAAAAAATATAATAAATACAAAAAACCTTTTTATGGAATAAATTCAGGAAATTATGGTTTCCTTATGAATAAATATTCTGAAAAAACAAATTATAAAAATTTAGTTAAAGGAAGATTGGTCTCAATATCTCCGTTAGAGATGAGTGTAAAAAATAAATCAAACACTATAAAAAAATGTATTGCAATCAACGAAATCTCTGTACTAAGACAAAGTAGACAAACAGCATCATTAACTATTTTAAATGGAAAAAAACAAATTATAAAACATTTAATTTCGGATGGTGTCTTGGTATCAACACCTGCCGGTAGTACAGCTTATAATCTGTCTGTTCATGGCCCAATTCTCAGCATAGATTCTAATAAGTTATCAATAAGTCCAATAAGTCCTTTTAGACCAAGGAGGTGGAAGGGAAAAATAGTAAGTGATAAATCTAAAATTACAATTAAGAATTTAAATTATATAAAGAGACCCATAAGTGCTGTTGCTGATAATATTGAGGTAAGAAATGCAAAATCAATATCAATTAAAACTAACAAAAAAATCAAATTTAATTTAATATTTGATAAAAATAGAAGTCTTCAGAAAAAAATTAAAATCGAACAGATTAGAAATGAAATAAATTAATGGTGCCCCCGCACGGACTCGAACCGCGGACCTATTGATTACAAATCATTAAGCGTAAATAATTTTCCTTTCATTAAGGTTGATACTACTTAACTTTTAGATTCCCGTCTACATCCATCATCTATAAAGACTACAAAAAGACTACACTTGTTTTATAAAATTTTGTACCTTTTAAGTATGCAAGAAAGAAAAATTATTCAGCAGTCTAGATCATTTAAAGATCTAGACAGAACTCTTAAGAAGCTGATAAAGAATAAAAAGGCTAAACTAGCTGGATCAATATTTGAATATTTAACTAAATTATTTTTAGAAGTATCCCCAGAATATAAAACTAAATTAAGAAAAGTTTATTTATTAAATGAGATACCAACAGCTGTTAAAAAAAAGCTTAAACTCCCAAGTACAGATGAAGGAATTGATTTAATTGCTGAAACTTTTGATAGTGAATATTGGGCTATTCAGTGTAAATATCGTTCAGATAAAACTGAGACTCTAAAAGTTAAAGGGGATTTAGCTACATTTAACAATCTTGCATTTACTGTTTGTAAAAATATTTCTCATGGTCTTATTGCTGCTACTGTAAATAGACCTCCACAGAAAAAACAGCTTCTTAAAGTTGGTTATATTTTACTTAATGAATGGTTAAAATTAGATAGAGATAAGGGAGAATTATTTGATCAAATAAAAGCTAAAGCTATTGGTAAAATAGTAAAACCAAAAAAACTAAGACCAAGACCTCACCAAAAGGAGGCAATTTCTAAAACAATTTCTTATTTTAAATCCAATGAAAGGGGCAAAATGATAATGCCTTGTGGAACAGGTAAGAGTTTAACTGCATTCTGGATTGCTGAAAAAATGAAGCCAAAATCAATATTAGTGGCTGTTCCAAGTTTAGCATTATTACAACAAACCCTTAAAGTTTGGACCAGAGAATTTTTATTAAACAATATTGAGCCAGATTGGTTATGTGTATGTTCAGATGATACAGTTAAAGAAGAGCAGGATGATTTCGTAACTTTCTCTGCAGATCTTGGAATTAAAGTAGATACAGATCCAAGAGTCATTAGGAATTTTTTAAGAAAGAAAACTAAGAAATTAAAGATAGTTTTTACTACGTATCAATCAGGAAGAGCAACAGCTATCGGATCAAAAGGTTTTAAATATGATCTAGGTATAATGGACGAAGCTCATAAAACTGTTGGCTCAGGTAAAAAACCGATGGCACATTTACTTCATCAAAAAAATATCAAAATTAATAAACGTTTATTTATGACAGCAACTGAAAGGTTATTCAGAGGTAATAGTGATGAATATATGTCTATGGATGATCCTAGAGACTATGGAAATCTAATTTATGAATTAAGTTTTAAAGAAGCTATAAATTCAAAACCACCAATAATATCTGATTATAAAATTATAACTTTTGGTATTACTA
This sequence comes from uncultured Pelagibacteraceae bacterium, assembly GCA_902517745.1. Lineage (GTDB taxonomy): Bacteria > Pseudomonadota > Alphaproteobacteria > Pelagibacterales > Pelagibacteraceae > Pelagibacter. Next base: position 17,077 of record CABYDS010000002.1, on the reverse strand, counting down.
CTCCTGAAATAGAAAAGATTGCAGAAGATAATAAATATTTAGAGGTTAAGAAAGATCTAAGAGATATAACTGCTAGAGAGCTTGCAACAGCGATAGCACTTAGAAAAGCTATTAAAAAACTTAAAATAAAAAATGCTATTTCATTTCATCGGTCTATTAGAAGAGCTGAAAATTTTAGAAAACAACAAAATTTAATATCAAAAATTTATCCAACTTATGGAAAGCTAAAAACATTTCATGTCAGAGGAGACATGCCTACATCAGATCGTGCTTTAGAAATGTTATCCTTCGAGGAAGAGGAGGGGCTAATGACAAATGCAAGGTGTTTAACTGAAGGAGTAGATTTACCTGCAATTGATTGTGTTTGTTTTACAGATCCAAAAAGAAGCAAGGTCGACATTGTTCAAGCAGCAGGAAGGGCGCTTCGTTTAGCAAAAGGTAAAAAGTTTGGATATATTTTGATCCCAATATTTATTCCTGATGGAGTAGACTTTGATACAGCAGCAGAGGCGCAAGGTTTTGATGATGTGTCAGTAACAGTAAGGGCTTTGGCAACAACTGATAAAAGAATTGTAGAATATTTAAGAGCAATATCAGAAGGAAAGAAACCTAAACGTGGATCTCCAGTTGAAGGAATAACTTCTATTAATCAGCTTTATAAAGTTGAAGCAGAGGAGTTTAATAAGTCAGTTCAATTAAAAATTTGGGACAAAGTTGCAGCTGTTAATTTCAAATCTTACGAAGATTCAAAAAAATATGTTATGAAAAATAATATAAGATTCCAGTCTCAATATTATAAATTAAAAAATGAAAATAAAATTCCGAAAGATATGCCAAGAAATCCTCATCAGGTTTACTATAATGAATGGATTGATTGGGGAAATTTTCTTGGTACTGGAAGAGTACATAATATGCGTAAAAAATTCTACTCATTCAAAGAAGCCAGAAAAATTGTAAGGTTACAAAATATTAACATGGTTAAAGACTATTTCCTATTTCACAAAACATTTAAAGAAAGAGATTTACTTCCATTTTTACCAAACAGAACATACAAAAATAAAGGTTGGATCAGTTGGGCAGATTTTCTTGGTTCAAAAATTATTTCAAATAAAGAAAAATCAAAAAATTACTTAACATATGAAAAAGCAAAAAAAATTATAAAGAAATTCAAATTTAATTCACTTAATGATTACAGAGAATTTTATAAAAATGGAAAATTACCAAAAGGTTTTCCTGGTTTTCCCAGTAGAAGAATTTACGGAAAAGATTGGGTTTCAACTGGTGATTTTCTTGGACATGGAAGGGTTGCAGATCAATTTAAAAAAGACGTTTTTGTAAGTTTTAATGAAGCCAAACGTATTATTAAAAAATTTAATCTGAAAGTGTATGGAGATTTTATGAGATTAAACAAGAATAAAACTAAACCCAATGAAATTCCTGCAGCTCCACAATATTACTATAAAAAAGAATGGATTAGTTGGTCAGATTTTTTAGGAAAAAAATAAATGGTTGATAAACAAAAAATAGCTTTATTTGTAGCCATAGGATTTTTTGGGTGGATAATAGCTAATGAACTTCGTTTATTTAAACCGACTAATTATCTCGAATGTAAAACTAATAGAGGAACTTTTTATCTAAAAATTATGCAAAGAACATATAAAGCTGGCGAGTATCCAAATAATCAATTTAAGGAAGATGAAATAATAAAAAGTTTTGATGTAAATATAAAAAAAAATTATATGATGTTTAGTGATGATATGGCGTGGGATCCACCACCAGGCTATTCTAAAACAGACAACGTTTTTCCTATTAATAGAAAAACTCTTAAAATTTATGATCCAATTAAAAAGAAAAATTTAGGTCAATGTTCTTCACAGGAAAATAAAATTTAATCCTAAAGACTACAAAAAGACTACAGTTAGTTCTACTTCCTTCCCTTATATGTTCTTATTAAACGATTTTGATTTTTAAAAATATTTTTAAAAATTTTAATATTATTGGAAATAAATGAGATTTTAGTGGTGCCCCCGCACGGACTCGAACCGCGGACCTATTGATTACAAATCAATTGCTCTACCAGCTGAGCTACAAGGGCACAATAAGTTTTGTATTACGATTTTTATTATTATCAAGTTTTATTTTTATATTGATTTATATGATGAAAAACTATTGCAGCACTATTTGATATATTTAAACTCTCAATATTTTTATTTATATCTATTTTTACTGAAAAATCTGTGTATTTTTTTGTATGCTCTCGCATACCAAATCCTTCTGAACCAAATAATAAAACATTATTTCCTTCCCATTTGATATCGTTAAATCTTTTATTACTTTTTGCTTCAAAACCATAAATCCAAAAATTTTTCTCTCTTAAAAATTTAAGAGTAGTATTAATATTAGATACTTCAAATATGTTGATATGCTCCATACATCCACTTGCTGATTTATACATAAGTTTACTTTCTGAAGGAAAATGTCTTTCTTTTATAATTATTCCGTCTATTTCAAATGATGCGGCACTTCTAATTAAGGAACCAATGTTCCTAGGATCTGTAACCTCATCCAAACATGCAACTATTAAATCCTTTTTTGATTTGATAAATTCTTTTAAATTTTTTTTTTCAAAATGTTCAATTTCGGCTACATAGCCTTGATGCGTAATCCCATCTTTTGAACAGTATTTATCTAATTCTTTTCTTGTCTTGTAATAAATTTTTAAATCTTTAAGTAGATTTTTTCTTGAACTTACCCTGTGTATATTTTTTTTACTTTCTTCAGTTAGAAAAATTTTTAAAACTTTTCTTTTTGGATTTTTTAGTGCTTCAATAACAGCATGTTTTCCAACTATAAAAAAAGATGATTTATTCATGATAATTGTTGAATTTACACTATTTATTAAGCTATTTTCATATATTTCACGTATTGCATTTGTACAATAAAAATATATAAAACGCATGTTGTTTAAAGCTTTATTGAACATGGGGTGCTTCCACCTAAAACTATATTAAGGAGGGGTACCAAAGCGGTCAAATGGGGCGGGCTGTAAACCCGTTGACTTCGGTCTTCGAAGGTTCGAATCCTTCCCCCTCCACCATTCAATAATTTTTTTTATAACATGGAGTGTACTTGGGTGTTGCGGGTGTAGTTCAATGGTAGAACGCTAGCCTTCCAAGCTGGATGTAAGGGTTCGATTCCCTTTACCCGCTCCAAAAAATTAATTAAGTAAATAAAAGAGGTAAACAAGTAATGTCAAAAGAAAAGTTCGTAAGAAATAAACCGCACTGTAATATTGGAACCATAGGTCACGTCGATCATGGTAAAACAACATTAACTGCTGCGATCACAAAAGTATTAGCAGAGTCTGGCGGTGCGCAATTTACTGCTTATGATCAAATTGATAAAGCTCCAGAGGAGAAAGAGCGAGGAATTACAATTTCAACTGCTCACGTAGAATATGAAACAGAAAAAAGACACTATGCACACGTTGATTGTCCTGGACACGCAGATTATGTAAAAAACATGATAACAGGTGCTGCACAAATGGATGGTGCGATTTTGGTTGTAAATGCTGCAGATGGCCCAATGCCACAAACTAGAGAACATATTCTTTTAGCAAGACAAGTTGGTGTTCCAGCTATAGTTGTTTACTTAAATAAAGTTGATCAAGTAGATGATAAAGAAATGATCGAGCTAGTTGAAGAAGAAATTAAAGATTTATTAACATCATATAAATTCCCAGGAGATAAAACACCAATTATTAAAGGCTCAGCACTAGCTGCGGTCGAAGGTAGAGATGATGAGATTGGAAAAAATTCTATAATGGAACTTATGAAATCTGTTGATGAATTTATACCACAACCAGATAGACCAAAAGATAAAGATTTCTTGATGCCAGTTGAAGATGTATTTTCAATTTCAGGAAGAGGAACAGTTGTAACTGGTAGAGTAGAATCTGGAATTATTAAAACTGGAGATGAAATAGAAATTGTTGGAATAAGAGAAACTAAAAAAACAGTGTGTACTGGAGTTGAAATGTTTAGAAAACTATTAGACTCAGGTGAGGCTGGAGATAATATTGGGGCTCTTTTAAGAGGTGTTGAAAGAACAGATGTAGAAAGAGGACAGGTATTATGTAAGCCTGGTTCAATCACTCCACATACTAAATTTGAAGCTCAAGCGTATGTATTAAAAAAAGAAGAGGGTGGAAGACATACTCCATTTTTTACAAAATACAGACCGCAGTTTTATTTCAGAACAACTGATGTTACAGGTGAAGTTGAATTACCAGCTGGAACAGAAATGGTGATGCCAGGTGATGATGCAAAATTTACAGTAAAATTAATTACACCAATTGCAATGGCAGAGAAGTTAAACTTTGCTATCCGAGAAGGTGGAAGAACAGTAGGAGCTGGAGTAGTAACTAAAATTATAGAGTAAACTCCATAGGAGTGTAGCTCAATTGGTAGAGCGCCGGTCTCCAAAACCGGAGGTTGGGGGTTCGATTCCCTCCGCTCCTGCCAAAATTAAATTATGAAAAATCCATTAAAATTTATTCAGGATGTAAAACAAGAGGCTTTTAAAGTTACCTGGCCTACCGGTAAAGAGGTTATACAAGGGTCTTTAATGGTAGTTGCCATGGCTATCGTTGCAGCCTTATTTTTTTTGTTATTAGACCAAGTTCTTCAATTTTTTTTAGAATTGGTTTTAAAGGTTAATTTATAATGAAAAATTGGTATATTGTACAATCGCACTCAAGTTTTGAAAATAAGGTTGCCCAAGAAATAAAAGAGGAGGCCACAAAAGCAAATCTTGCAGATAAAATTGAGGAAATTATTGTTCCTACACATGATATTACTGAGGTTAAAAGAGGAAAAAGAGTTCAAAGAAAGAAAAAATATTTTCCAGGATATGTTTTGTTAAAGAGCGAAATGGATAACACTATTTATCATATGATTAAAAATTTAAAAAAAGTAAGTGGTTTTTTAGGAACAAAGGGAACACCAATACCTGTGTCTGAAAAAGAAATTGAAAAAATACTTGGCCAAATTAAAGATGGTGTAGTTCAACCCAAATCAGGTGTTGAGTACAATGTTGGTGAAAAAGTCCAAGTTATAGATGGACCTTTTGCTTCATTCAGTGGTTTAGTTGAAGATATAGATGAAGACAAATTAAGATTAAAAGTCTCGGTATCTATCTTTGGCAGACCAACTCCTGTTGATTTAGAATATAGTCAAGTAGAGAAGGCAAGTTAATGGCAAAAAAAGAAATAAGTGGATATATAAAATTACAAATAAATGGTGGTCAGGCAAACCCAGCACCACCAGTCGGCCCAGCTCTAGGTCAAAGAGGGATTAATATAATGGACTTTTGTAAAGCTTTTAATGAAAAAACTAAATCATTTGCAGGTAAGCCTGTACCAGTAATTATAACAGTATATAAAGACAAAAAGTTTGATTTTATAATTAAATCACCTCCTGCATCACATTTTATTAAAGAGGCCGTAAAATTAAAAAGTGGTTCAAAAGAACCTGGAAGAAACATAGTTGCAAAAATATCAAAAAAACAATTAAAAGAAATTGCTGAAAAAAAAATGGCAGATTTAAATGCCCATGATGTTGATGAAGCTGCAAAAATTATTGCTGGATCTGCAAGATCTATGGGTATCGAGGTAGTTGAATAATGTCATCAAAAAGATATAAGAAATTGCCAGAAAAAACTAGAGATTTGCAGTCAGAGTCTGTTGATAAATTAATTCCTATTTTAAAGCAAAATTGTACAACAAAATTTGATGAGTCTTTAGACCTAAATTTACAAATTAATAATAAACAAAAGAAAAGTGAGATTAATATTAGGACAGTAATCAATTTACCTGGTGGCAGTTCAAAAAAAGTTAAAATAGGAGTTGTTTGTGAAGATAATAAATCTCAAGAGGCAAAAGATGCTGGAGCAGAAGTTGTTGGTGGAGATGAGCTTATAGAGGAAATAAAAGCAGGAAATATAAACTTTGAAAAATTAATTTGTACTCCTGGAATGATGATTAAACTTTCAAAATTAGGAAAAGTTCTTGGTCCAAAAGGATTAATGCCAAATCCGAAATTAGGATCGGTAACCAATGATGTAAAAAAAGCTATAACCGATGCAAAATCTGGACAAGTCGAAATAAGAAATGATAAAGATGGAAACATTGGTTTGAGCATAGGAAACAAATCTTTTTCGGATGATACATTAATATTGAATTTTAATGCGGTATTAGATGCATTAGAAAAGGAAAAATCAAATAATACAATTAAAGGCGATTTAATTAAACAAGCTTTTATAACGTCAACAATGGGTGTCTCATATAAAATAAAATTAGGTAAGAGTATTTAATTATGATGAATAAAGAACAAAAGAAACAGTATATATCTGATATGACAAATCAGTTCGAAAATTCCGAAGCTGTAATAGTTACTCATTATCAAGGCTTAACTATGAATCAACTTGATGACTTAAGAGCTAAAATGAGAGAACACGGCATAAAATTTAAAATTACAAATAACAGAATTACAAAATTAGCTCTAGAAAAAACAAGATGCAAAGATCTTTCAAACTTGTTTTCAGGTCCCACTGCTGTAGCTTTGTCTGAAGATGCAATAACTTCTGCAAAAATATTGACAAATTTCTCAAAGGAAAATGAGAATCTAAAGATTTTAGGTGGAATCATGGGATCCGACATTTTAGACGTTGCTGGCGTCAAAAATGTAGCTACCTTACCTTCATTGGATGAGGCTAGGGCAAAAATAGTAGGAATATTAAGGTCTCCAGCACAAAAAATAGCAAGTATTTTACTTGCGCCGGCGTCAAAAATCGCTATTTTAGCGCTCGAAAAATCAAAAAAATAACCAGGGACAAGATTTACTATGGCTGACTTAAATAAAATTATAGATGACTTATCAAGTTTAACTGTTGTAGAGGCAGCTGAACTTTCAAAACAACTAGAAGAAAAATGGGGAGTGACTGCGGCGGCAGCTGTAGCAGCAGCACCAGCAGCTGCAGGTGGAGCAGCACCAGCAGAAGAAAAAGATGAATTTACAATTATGCTTACTGCAGCTGGGGATAAAAAAATTAATGTTATAAAAGAGGTTAGAGCTATTACGGCTTTAGGACTTAAAGAAGCAAAAGATTTAGTTGAAGGAGCACCAAAAGAAGTCAAAACAGGTGTTAATAAAAAAGAAGCAGAAGAGATAAAACAAAAACTCGAAGCAGCTGGCGCAAAAGTAGAACTAAAATAAATTAGATAGGATTATTTACTGGTTACATTTTAATCAGTAGCTGAGATGCAATTATCTTTTACAGAAAAGAAAAACATAAGAAGAAGCTTCGGTAAACTTAAAGAAAGTTTATCTATTCCAAATCTTATAGAGGTGCAAAAGAATTCTTATAAAGAACTCACAGAATTCAAACAAGATGTTGAGCAACATCTTGTTAAAGGTTTTGATAGAGTTTTTAAAAGCATTTTTCCAATTGAAGATTTAAATGATAAAGCAACACTTGAGTATGTTTCATACAAATTGGAAAGACCTAAATTCGATGTTGAAGAATGTATAGCTAGAGGGCTAACTTATTCTGCGGCTCTCAAATGTACTCTTAGATTAGTTGTATACGAGATTGATCAAGAAAATAACACAAAAGATATTTTGTCAGCAAAAGAACAAGAAGTTTATATGGGTGAAGTTCCAATGATGACAAATAGTGGAACCTTTATAACCAATGGAGTTCAAAGAGTTGTTGTTAATCAAATGCATAGAAGCCCAGGTGTATTTTTTGATCATGATAAAGGAAAATCTCATGCAAGCGGAAAATTATTATTCAATTGTCGAGTAATTCCTAATCGTGGATCTTGGTTAGATTTTGAGTTTGATGTAAAAGATTTGTTATATTTTAGAATTGATAGGAAAAAGAAAATTTTAGTTTCAACACTGTTACAAGCATTAGGTTTTTCCAAAAATGATATTGTTGATGAATTTTATCAAAAAGAAACTTTATCGTATGATAAAAATTTAAATAAGTGGAAAACCAAGTTTGATCCAGAGAATTATAAAGCTAAGAATTTTTCAGAGGAAGTAATTGATGCAAAAAATAACAAAGTTGTTGTTAAATTAGGTGAAAAAATTAATTTTTTAACTGCAAAAAAACTCTCAAATGATGGTCTAAAAGAAATTTTTGTTTCTAGCGAGTCTTTATACGGTAAATTTTTACATAGAGATATTAAAGTTGGTGAAGATGTATTTAAAATTGGAACAGAAATAAATGAGACTATAATAAGTAAAATCATTGAGGCTGATATTAAATCTTTAGATATTTCTAGAACTAACTCAATAAATAAAGGTCCATACTTATTATTAAGTATTTTTAATGATAAAAATGAAAATAAAAATGATGCAATTACTGAAATTTATAAGGTTTTAAGACCAGGAGAACCTCCAACAATAGAAATAGCTACTCAGATATTTAATAACCTATTTTTTAGCTCTGACAGATATGATTTATCAGATGTTGGAAGAGTAAAAATGAATTCAAGATTAGAACTAACTTGTTCAGATAAAATTACAATTTTAAGAAATGATGACATACTAGCAATAATTCAGAAAATGTTAGACTTAAGAGATGGTAAAGATGAAGTTGATGATATTGATCATTTAGGAAATAGGAGAGTAAGATCAGTTGGTGAACTAGTGGAAAATCAGGCAAGAATAGGCGTCTATAGAATGGAAAGAGCTATAAAAGAGAAAATGACTACTCTAGATGTTGAGTCAGCAATGCCCCAAGATTTAATTAATGCAAAACCTTTGACTATTTCTCTTAAAGATTTCTTTGCTACCTCACAATTATCTCAGTTTATGGATCAAACTAATCCACTTTCCGAAATCACTCATAAAAGAAGAGTGTCTGCTTTAGGACCAGGTGGTTTAACAAGAGAAAGAGCTGGGTTTGAAGTCAGAGATGTTCACCCTACTCATTATGGAAGAATTTGTCCAATTGAAACGCCAGAGGGACCGAACATTGGTCTAATTAATAGTTTATCTACATATTCAAAAATAAATAAATATGGTTTCATTGAAAGCCCTTATAAAAAGGTAAAAGATGGTATCGTGCAAAATAATATTGAATATTTATCTGCCATGGAAGAGACCAAATTTACTATTGCACAAGCTAATTCTCTTATTGACAAAAATGGTAAGTTTACTGAAGAATTAGTTTCTTGTAGACAAAATTTAAATTTTATTTTAGCTAAACCAGATAGCATAGATTATATCGATGTTTCTCCAAAGCAACTTGTATCGGTGGCTGCATCTCTAATACCTTTTTTAGAAAATGATGATGCTAATAGAGCACTTATGGGTTCTAATATGATGAGACAAGCAGTTCCGTTGTTAAAACCAGAGGCCCCACTTGTAGGCACAGGTATAGAAAGTGATGTTGCTTTAGATTCAGGAGTAACAATAGTTGCGAGAAGAGATGGAGTTGTAGATAAAATTGATGGTAAAAGAATTGTTATAAAAGCTTCAAGTGAAAAAGATTATACTAAATCAGGGGTTGATATATATAATTTACAAAAGTTTAAAAGATCAAATCAAAACACCTGCATAAATCAAAAACCTTTAGTGAGAGTTGGAGATAAAGTTAAATCTGGAGACATCATTGCTGATGGCCCATCTACTAAAGTTGGTGAATTAGCCTTAGGTAAAAATGTAACCGTAGCCTTCATGCCTTGGCAAGGTTATAACTTTGAAGATTCAATTTTAATTTCAGAAAGATGTGTAACAGACGATGTGTTTACATCTATACACATAGAAGAATACGAAGTAATGGCTAGAGATACAAAATTGGGTGAGGAAGATATTACAAGAGATATTCCAAATGTTAATGAGGAATCTTTAAAAAATTTAGATGAGTCAGGAATAGTTTATATTGGTGCTGAAGTTAAACCAGGAGATATTTTAGTGGGTAAAGTAACTCCTAAAGGAGATACTGCATCAGGCCCGGAAGAAAAATTATTAAGATCAATATTTGGAGAAAAGGCAATTGATGTTACTGATACATCATTAAAAATGCCAAGTGGAAGTGGTGGTATAGTAGTTGATGTGAGGGTATTTAATAGACATGGTATTGATAAAGATGAAAGATCAATAACTATAGAGCGAGCAGAAATCGAGAGTGTTCAAGAAGATAAAAAAGTTGAAGAAGAAATTTTAGAAAGAAGTATAAAACAGAGATTGTCATCAATATTAAATGGAACAAAAATTAATAAAAAAGTTAAAGATGTTGAGGCAAATACAGTTATATCTGAGGAGATAATTAATACTTTACCTGTTTCTGATTTATTTAAAATATCAGTCGATGAGCAAGATAAAGTATCTTCATTGTCTCAAATTAAAGATCAGTACAATAGCGCTAAACAAGATATTCAAGAAAGATTTGAAGATAAAGTTTTAAAAATTAGACAAGGTGACGATTTATTACCTAGTGTTATGAAAATGGTTAAAGTTTTTGTTGCTATAAAAAGAAGACTAAGACCAGGAGATAAAATGTCTGGAAGACATGGAAATAAAGGTGTTGTAAGCAAAATAGTTCCAGTTGAAGATATGCCCTATAGAGAAAATGGTAAACCAGTAGATATAGTTCTTAACCCATTAGGTGTTCCGAGTAGGATGAATGTTGGTCAAATATTAGAGACACACTTAGGATGGTCTTGCACAGAGTTAGGTGAGAAATTAAATCAATTAGTAAACGAAAACCATAAGAAAATTGAAAAGACAGAGAAGATCAAAACATTTTTGAAGAATGTATACGGTAAAGAAATATATGATGAAGACATTGAAAAATTAAATCAATCTGAATTTGAGGATTTATGTTCAAACATAAGACATGGTGTTCCAATAGCTACACCAGTTTTTGATGGCGCTAAAGAAAACGATGTTACCAAAATGTTAGAATTAGCAGAATTACCAAACTCAGGTCAAACTACACTTTGGGATGGAAGAACTGGTGAGAAATTTGATAGACCTGTTACAGTTGGAACAATTTATATGTTAAAACTTCATCATCTAGTTGAAGATAAAATTCATGCGAGATCTACTGGTCCTTACAGCTTAGTAACGCAACAACCTCTTGGTGGTAAAGCACAATTAGGAGGTCAGCGATTTGGTGAAATGGAAGTTTGGGCATTAGAGGCTTATGGAGCTTCGTATACATTACAAGAAATTCTTACTGTTAAGTCAGATGATGTAGCTGGCAGAGTTAAAGTTTATGAAACTATCGTTAAAGGTGAGGAAAATTTTGAGTCAGGAATACCTGAGTCATTTAATGTTTTAGTTAAAGAAATTAAATCTCTAGCACTAAATGTGGAGCTAAATTAATATGAGTAAAGAATTAACAGATCTATTTAAATCTTCAGAAATTTCAGAAGCTCAAAATTTTAATAGCATAAAAATAACTCTTGCTAGTCCAGAGAAAATCAAATCTTGGACTTACGGAGAAATTAAAAAGCCTGAAACAATAAACTACAGAACTTTTAGACCTGAAAAGGATGGATTATTTTGTGCAAGAATATTTGGACCTATAAAAGATTATGAATGCCTTTGTGGTAAGTATAAGCGAATGAAATTCAGAGGAATTATATGCGAAAAATGTGGAGTTGAGGTTACAAAGTCAAATGTTAGACGTGAAAGAATGGGTCACATTAATTTAGCAACTCCAGTTGCTCACATATGGTTCTTAAAATCGTTACCAAGTAGAATATCACTTGCAATAGATATGAAACTAAAAGAGGTAGAAAGAGTACTCTATTTTGAAAACTTTATTGTAATAGAACCAGGTCTAACTGGACTTAAGAAAAACCAGCTTTTAGGTGAAGAAGAGCTTATAAAATATCAAGATGAGTATGGCGAAGAGTCATTTACTGCAGGTATTGGAGCTGAAGCAATTTTAGAAATTTTAAAATCAATAGATTTAGAACAAGAAAAAGAAGCTTTAATTAAATCAATCAAAGAGACTAAATCAAAAGTTTCAGAGGAAAGATCAATTAAAAGATTAAAATTAATTGAGTCTTTCATAGAAACTGGAAATAAACCTGAGTGGATGATTTTAACTACAATACCAGTAATTCCACCTGAATTAAGACCATTAGTTCCATTAGATGGAGGTAGATTTGCTACTTCAGACTTAAACGATTTGTATAGGAGAGTTATAAATAGAAATAATCGTTTAAAAAGATTAATGGATCTTAAAGCTCCAGACATAATTGTGAGAAATGAAAAGCGAATGCTTCAAGAGTCAGTAGATGCTTTATTTGATAATGGTAGAAGAGGAAGAGTAATTACAGGAACTGGAAAAAGACCTCTAAAATCTTTAGCAGAGATGTTGAAAGGTAAACAAGGAAGATTTAGACAAAATTTACTTGGTAAAAGAGTAGATTATTCTGGAAGATCAGTGATAGTGGTTGGACCAGACTTAAAATTACATGAATGCGGTTTGCCAAAAAAAATGGCTTTAGAATTATTTAAACCATTTTTATATGCAAGATTAAATAAACTTGGATTAGCTTCTACAATCAAGCAAGCTAAAAAACTTGTTGAAAGAGAGAGAAATGAAGTTTGGGATGCTTTAGAATTAATTGTTAGAGAGCATCCGGTTATATTAAATAGAGCGCCAACATTACATAGATTAGGCGTTCAAGCTTTTGAACCAAAATTAATTGAAGGAAATGCGATAGAGTTACATCCATTAACTTGTGCAGCATTCAACGCAGATTTTGATGGTGATCAAATGGCAGTTCACGTACCATTAAGTTTAGAGGCACAATTAGAGGCAAGAGTTTTGATGATGTCTACAAACAATATTTTAAGCCCTTCAAATGGTAAACCTATTATTGTTCCAAGTCAGGATATGATTTTAGGAATTTACTATCTCTCTCAACCGCCTTATCAAACAGATAGAGTTGAGGGATATTTTGTTAATACTTCGGAGATTGAACATGCTTTAGAAATTGGTCAAATCAAAGTTCATTCAAGAATTGTCTCTAGATTTACAACAGTAGATGAAAAAGGTAATACTAAGCATGAAAAGCATATTAGTACAGCTGGAAGATTTTTATTAGCAAACTTAATTCCAAAAAATATAAATAATAAATTTGCATTAGTTGACAGATTATTGCCTAAAAAAATAGTATCTGAGGTGATCGATCATGTTTTCAGATTTTCTGGCCAAAAAAGTACAGTAATATTTTGTGATAAATTGAAAGATCTTGGATTTAAGCATGCTTTCAAAGCTGGAATATCATTCGGTAAAGACGATTTAGTTATCCCAGATAATAAACAACAATTAATTGATGAAACTAAAAAACTAATTTCTGATTATGAAAATCAATATGCAGAGGGATTAATAACTAGAGGTGAAAAATACAATAAAGTTATTGATGCATGGTCAAAATGCACAGATAAAGTTGCATCAGAAATGATGAAAAGAATTTCTGCTACAGAAATGACAGAAGATGGTCTAAAAATTAATTCAGTATTTATGATGGCAGACAGTGGAGCAAGAGGTTCTGCGGCTCAAATGAAGCAATTAGCTGGTATGAGAGGCTTAATTGCAAAACCATCTGGAGAAATCATTGAGTCTCCAATTACATCAAATTTTAAAGAGGGATTAACAGCTTTAGAATATTTTAATTCAACACATGGAGCAAGAAAAGGGCTTGCTGATACTGCTTTAAAGACAGCAAGTTCTGGTTACTTAACAAGAAGACTTTGTGATGTTGCTCAAGATTTAACCATCACTCAAGTAAAATGTGATAACCCAAGCTTTATAAAACTTACTGAGGTCTTAGAGGGTGGAAATATAATGGTTAGTTTATCAGAAAGAGCCCTTGGAAGAGTAACCGCAAAAGACGTTAAAAATCCATTAACCGGTGAAGTTTTAATTAAGAAAAATAGCATGATCGATGAAGCTGCATGCGAAAAAATTGACTCTGCAGGTGTAAAAAACTTGAATGTTTATTCAGTAATGACATGTAGTTTAAAAGAAGGTGTGTGCGCCACTTGTTATGGTAGAGATTTATCAAGAGGTAAAATGGTTCATGTTGGTGAAGCGATTGGAATGATATCTGCCCAATCTATCGGTGAACCAGGAACTCAGCTAACAATGAGAACTTTTCACGTTGGAGGTACAGCATCAGTTAAACAAGACTCTCAAATTGTATCTAATAATGATGGAATATTGAAAATTGTTAACACAAATCTATTAGTAGACTCGAAAAAGAATTTAATTGTAATGGGTAGAAATACTGAATTATCAATAGAAGATGATAATGGATTACAAGTAGCTGCATATAAAGTTCCATATGGATCAAAACTTTTCTTTGAGAATGGAGATAAAGTCAAAAAGGGTTCTAAAATATGCGAGTGGGATCCATACACAACACCAGTTATTGCCGAAAAAGATGGAATAGCAAACTATGTAGATTTAATAGATGGTGTATCAATTGCGGAAACAACTGATGATGCAACTGGGATTTCTACTAAAGCAGTTGTAGATTGGAAAACTCAATCTAAAAATACAGATTTAAAACCAAGAATTACTTTAAGAGATTCAAAAGGAAATGTTGTTAAAAAAGCTGATGATAATGAGGCAAGATATTACCTAGTTCCAGACTCAATTTTATCCGTTAAAGACGGACAAAAAATTTCAGCAGGTGATGTAATAGCTAGATTACCTAAAGAGACTACAAAGACTAAAGATATTACAGGAGGTCTGCCGAGAGTAGCTGAATTATTTGAAGCAAGAAAAGCAAAAGATAGCGCAATTATCGCAGAGAATGATGGTAAAGTAATATTTGGCAAAGAGGTAAGAGGTAAGCAAAGAGTAACAATTGAATCTGAAAATGGCGATACTTCAAGTTATTTAATTCCAAAAGGAAAACATATTAATTTTAATCAAGGAGAAAAAATAAAAAAAGGTGAGTACCTGTTAGATGGTCAACCATTACCTCATGATATTCTAAGAATATTAGGTATAGAAGAATTAACTGAATACTTTGTTAACCAAGTTCAAGATGTCTATAGACTCCAAGGTGTAATTATCAATGATAAGCACATTGAAGTTATTTTAAGACAAATGTTGAAAAAAATTGAAGTTAAAACACAAGGAGACAGCTCATTACTTCCTGGAGAAATTATCGATAGAATAAGATTTGAAAATATGAATGAGCAGCTAATTAAAGATGGTAAAAATCCAGCAGTAGGAGAAAGAGTTTTAATGGGAATAACTAAAGCTTCACTTCAAACAGAATCGTTTATTTCCGCTGCTTCTTTCCAAGAAACAACAAGAGTTTTAACAGACGCTGCGATTAAAGGTAAAGTAGATAAACTATCAGGATTAAAAGAAAATGTTATTGTTGGTAGATTAGTTCCTGCTGGAACTGGATCTGTTAAAAATTTGTGGAACAAGAAAGCTCGTTTAGATGATGAAAAATTCATAGCAGAGAACGAGAAGATTGAACAAGCAGAAAGCCCCGTAAATCAATAAAAATTCATCATTTTTCCATGTCTTTTAATTTGACAAATGGAATTTCTATAGTATTTTGTGCGTGTTTTTGGTTGGAATGTAGTGACTAGTGCACTAAACGCTGCCACAAATAACCTGACAGTTATTTCCTCTAAAATCAAACTTATATAAAAAATTTTATGCCAACAATTAACCAGTTGTTAAGAAAAGGAAGAGAAAAACAAATTGCTAGGAATAAGGTTCCAGCACTACAAAAACAACCTTTGAAAAGAGGTGTTTGTGTAAAAGTTTATACAACTACTCCTAAGAAACCAAACTCAGCACTAAGAAAAGTTGCTAGAGTTAGATTATCAAATGGATTTGAAGTTACGGCATATATTCCTGGAGAGGGACATAATTTACAAGAACACTCAGTAGTTTTAATAAGGGGTGGTCGTGTTAAAGATTTACCCGGTGTTCGATATCATATACTTCGTGGAAACCTGGATACACAAGGAGTTGCAAATAGAAAACAGAGACGTTCCTTATATGGAACGAAAAAAGGTAAATAAATATGTCTCGAAAAAGAAAAGCACCTAAAAAAATTCCTATTGTAGATCCTAAATATAAATCTGTAATAATTCCAAAGTTAATAAATTCAATAATGCTTGACGGAAAAAAGACAATTGCAGAAAAAATTGTTTACGATGCAATTGATAAAATAAGATCAAAATCAAAAGACGAACCTTTAACAGTGTTTAATGATGCAATAAATAATGTAAGACCTACAGTTGAAGTTAGATCAAGACGTGTTGGAGGAGCTACATATCAAGTACCAGTAGAAGTAAAAGCTAAAAGATCACAAGCATTAGCATTGAGATGGATTATTGATGCATCAAGAAAAAGAAAAGATAAAAAAATGTCTGATAAATTATTTAATGAAATTTTTGATGCATATCAAAAAAGAGGTTCAGCAATAAAAAAAAGAGAAGATACACATAAAATGGCAGAGTCAAATAAAGCTTTTGCACATTTTAGATGGTAATTAATATGGCAAAAACTCATACACTAAATAAATATAGAAACATAGGTATCATGGCCCACATAGATGCTGGTAAAACTACAACTACAGAAAGAATTTTATATTATACAGGTAAAAGCCATAAAATTGGTGAAGTTCATGATGGTGCTGCCACGATGGATTGGATGGAACAAGAGCAGGAAAGAGGTATCACAATAACTTCAGCTGCAACTACTTGTTTTTGGAGAGAACATAGAATTAATATTATTGATACACCAGGACATGTTGATTTTACAATTGAAGTTGAAAGATCACTAAAAGTTTTAGACGGTGCCGTTGCAGTATTTGATGGTGTTGCTGGTGTTGAACCACAATCTGAAACTGTTTGGAGACAAGCTGATAAGTATAAAGTTCCAAGAATTTGTTTTGTTAATAAACTTGATAGAACCGGTGCAGATTTCTTTAGATGTGTAGACATGATTAAAGATAGGCTTGGAGCTAAACCTTTAGTTATGCAGATTCCAATTGGAA
>CABYDS010000001.1 GCA_902517745.1 uncultured Pelagibacteraceae bacterium | reverse complement strand
AATTTTACATTTTTCACCCATAGATTTTACTAATTTTTTCATTTCAATTCTTCTTTCTTCACTTAAATCTGGAATTGGTAATCTCATTAACTGGCCATCTATTTGTGGATTTAATCCTAGCTCTGATTTTTTTATTGCAGAGTCAATCAAATCAGTATTATTTGCATCCCAAACTTGAATATTTATTGTCCTAGCCTCAGGAGTGGTAACAGTGGCAAGTTGATTAATTGGCATTTTTTGCCCATAAACGTCTACTCTTATTAAGTCTAACATGCTTGCATTTGCTCTTCCTGTTCTTAAAGAACTTAACTCTTTTGAAAAAACTTCAATAGTTTTTAACATTTTTAGTTTATATGATTGATCGTCAAACATTATTCACCAATTTTAATTCTTGTGAACTCCTTAATTTTTAAACCTTCAATATTTAATTCACTCATTATATCTTTTACTTTTTTTTTGGGATCCATGACCCAATCTTGGCTCATTAAACTATTTTCTTCTTTGAATTTATTTATCTTACCGATGCTAATTTTTTCTGAAATTTCTGCAGGTTTACCAGAGGTTTTAAGTTCTTCAGTTATTAATTGTTGCTCTTTTTCTATAATATTTTGATCAATATCGTCTGAAATAAGAGCCAATGGATTTGATGCAGCTATATGCATGGATAAATGTTTTCCAAATAAATTTATTTCTTCGTTAAGTTCATTTGTTTCTAGCGAAACTACAACACCAAGTTTTGATACATTGTCTTTTACTACAGAGTGTTGATATATATAATTTTGAGAATTGATATTTTTAATTGTTTTGGTTTTGCCAATTGTTATTTTTTCACCAATTTTTGCAATTAATGCAACAAGATTTTCTTCCACGGTTTTTTTGTTAACCATTAATGACTTATTTAATTTATCTAAATCTGATGAACATTCATTATTAATTTCACTAATTTCTTTTACAAAATTTATAAAATCATCGTTTTTTGCAACGAAATCTGTTTCACAATTAATCTCGATTAAAGAGGTTTTTTCTGAATTTCCGCTTATAACTACAACTCCTTCTTTTGCATCTCTTGACATTTTCTTAGATGCTTTTGCGACACCTTTTACTCTTAAAATTTCAGCTGCTTTTTCTAAATTACCATTTGACTCTTTTAGTGCTATATTACAATCTTTGAAACCAGCACCAGTTGATTTTCTTAATTCTTTTACCTTTTCCAGATCACTCATGATTATAATTAAAATTGTTAAAAGTTAATTTAGTTTTATATCTGTTGTTTTGATTTCCTTAACATTTTTTTCATCATTTTTTTTTTCTTCTGGTTTCAATTCATGTATTGATGTTTTTATATTTTGTTTTGCATCATTTATTGTCTCTTTAATAAGATTACAATATAGATCTATTGATCTTCTAGCATCATCATTTCCAGGAATTGGAAAATCAATACCATCTGGATTAGAATTGGTATCAAGAATTGCAATTATTGGTATACCAAGTTTGATAGACTCTTTTATTGCAAGCGACTCGTAATTTGTATCTATAATAAAAACTAAGTCAGGAACTTTTTTCATTTCCATAATTCCTCCAAGTGATCTCTGTAATTTATCTCTTTGACCACTCATTTTAAGCAATTCTTTTTTTGTAAAACCTCTATTCTCAGATGTTAGATCTGAATTAATTTTATTTAATTTTTTTATAGAATTTGAAATTGTTCCCCAGTTGGTTAACATTCCTCCTAGCCATCTATAATTAACAAAATATTGATCTGTATCCTTTGCTAATTTTGCTATTGCTTCAGATGCTTGTTTCTTTGTTGAAATGAATAAGATTTTACCCCCTGACGTTATAGTATTATGAACTTTTTCTAGTGCATTGTTAGTTAACTCTAGTGTTTGTGTTAGATCAATTATGTGTATAGAGTCTCTTTTTCCAAAAATAAATTTTTTCATTTTTGGATTCCATCTTAATGTTTTATGACCTAGATGAACTCCAGCCTCTAAAAGTTGTTCTATAGTTATTTTAGGTATTTTCATATATCTTCCCGGTTATACCACCACAATTATAGCCCAAAAGGGACCGGAGGTATTAAACCACTAATTGTGTGCGTTTTAATTTTCGAAATAAATACTAAGAATTTTCCAAATTACAAGCAATTTTTTTATTCAAATACTATATTTTCTGACAAATTCAGAGAATTTATAAGATTATTGCTTACTTTTCTCTTATCTTTAAGTTTAAAAATATAATTAGCGCTATCTCCACATAAGATAACTTTAACATCTGCATTTCCTTCCAAACGACTAAATTTTTTTACTTTTTTCAAATCATTATAATTATTAAACTTAAAAGTAATATTTTTAATCGGCTTATTAATTATATCTTTAAGAGATGTTATTTCCTTAACATTAATCCTTTTTTGAGTTTTAGTTTCATCATTATATGTTTTAGTTAATGTCAATAAAAGTGATTGTCCGCCAGTTAACCTATCTCTATTTATCTCAAAAATGTCAGAAAAAATAAATAATTCAAAAACACTTGATAAATCAGAAAATTTCACAATTGCGTAAGAATTTCCTTTTTGAGTTTTTTTCTCTTGAATTTTAAGAACTGTACAGGCGATATTCGAAATATTAGTATCTATATTTTTTTCAAATTCATTATAACTGGTAATATCATATTGATTAAATACAGACTTATATTGATTCAATGGATGGTCTGATATATAGAAACCCAATGTCTCAAATTCCTTATTTAGCTTAACATCAGTTGACCAATTTTCGATTTTTTCAATAAAATTAATATCTTCATTTTCTTGATTTCCAAAAAGATCTATTTGATTAACTGACTTATTTTCATATATATTTTTTGATTTTAATATTAGGTTAGGAATTGAATTAAAAATTGCTTGTCTGTTTTCATTTAAATTATCAAAAGCTCCTGCCTGTACTAGACCTTCTAGCTGTAATTTATTTATATCTTTTGGATTAACTCTTTGAACAAAATCAGATAAACTTTTAAATACACCATTATTAATTCTCTCTTTTATTACATTTGATATTGCCTCATATCCAACATTTTTAATTGCGCCTAAAGCATAATAGAAATTTACTCCATCAGATGTAAAATTTGCAAATGATTTATTTATATCAGGTCTTATAATTGAAATATTGAGCCTTTTTAATTCTTCATTAAACTCACTTAATTTTTTTTGATTAGATAATTCCATTGACATCGATGCCACAAAAAATTCATGAGGATAATAAGTTTTTAAAAAAGCTGTTTGATAAGCAATTACTGCATATGCTGCTGCATGGCTTTTATTAAAACCATATTCAGCAAATGGTTCAATTTTTAAAAATATTCCAGCAGCTATATCTTTGCTAATACCATTTTTATGTGCTCCTTCTATAAATCTTTGCTTTTGTTTTTCTAATTCTGCTCTTTTTTTTTTGCCCATCGCTCTCCTTAAAATATCTGCTTCTCCAGCTGAAAAACCAGATAAAACTTGGGCTATTTGCATAACCTGTTCTTGATAAATTATTACACCATAAGTTGGTTTTAATATATCTTCTAATTTTGGATGGAGATAATCTGGTTCTCTCTTGCCATGCTTACACTCATTGTAAATTGGGATGTTGCTCATTGGACCTGGTCTATATAAAGCAACTAATGCAATAATATCCTCTAATCTATTAGGTTTCATATTCATGAGAGCATCTTTCATTCCAGAGCTTTCAAGTTGAAACAAACCAACAGTTTTACCACTTGATAATAATTCATACACTTTTTGATCTTCATAATTAATTTTTTCAATATTAAACTGAGATTTAGTTTTATTTATCAATTTTTGTGCTTTATCGATAACTGTTAGTGTTTTTAAACCTAGAAAATCAAATTTGATAAGTCCAGCATTTTCAGCTGAATACATATCAAACTGAGTTGAGGGCAATAGTAAATCTGCTGAGTTATCTTTATATAAAGGGACAGTTTCTGTTAATTTTTTATCTGCAATAACAACTCCCGCTGCATGAGTTGCAACATTTCGATTTAAACCTTCCAATTTAAGAGACAAACTGACTAAACGGTCAATCCTTTTATCTTCTTTTATCAACTTTTGTAATCTAGGTTCAACATTAATACACTCCTGTAAAGACATTGGTCTGGATGGATCAAAAGGTATCATTTTACAAATACTATCAATAAATCCATATGGTAATCCCAAAACTCTACCAACATCCCTAATAACCATTCTAGCTTTAAGCTTACCAAAAGTAATAATATGGGCTACACTATCTTTGTACTTTGTATTTAAATATTCAAAAACTAAATCTCTTTTTTCCTCACAAAAATCTATATCAAAATCAGGCATTGAAATTCTGTCAGGATTTAGAAATCTTTCAAAAATTAGATTGAATTTTATTGGATCAATGTCAGTTATAGATAAACACCAAGCAACCAAAGAGCCTGCGCCAGATCCTCTTCCAGGCCCTACTGGTATTTTATTTAGTTTAGCCCATTTTATATAATCTGAAACAATTAAGAAATAACCAGAGTAATTCATTTCAACTATTATTTGTATTTCATGATCTAATCTTTTTTTATATTCCAAATATTTTTTATTTTTTTCAATATTTACACTGTCAATATCAAAAAATAATTTAAATTTATCTTTTAGACCTTCGAAAGATAATTGTCTCAACATTTCATTTGGATCTTTTTCAGAGGATGAAATACTTGGTAAAATTGGTTTAGAAAAATTTGGCCTAAACGAACATCTAAATGGTAAATTGAAATTATTTTCTAATGCCTCAGGCAAATCTTTAAAAAGCTCAAACATCTCATCTGATGATTTAAAATAATGTTGGTTTGTAAGTTTTATTCTACTTGAATCGTTGACATATGTTTTTTCACCTATACACATCAATGCATCGTGAGCATCAAACATATCTTTATCTAAATAATAAACTTCATTAGATGCAATAATTGGTAATTCTAACTTTTCAGAAACTTTAAGGTTAAAATTTTCAAAATCACTCTCATTAAAGTCATTATGTCTTTGAATTTCTATGTAGATATTGCCATCAAATTTTTCTTTTAACTTTATTAGTATTTCTTCAACTTCATTAAATAAACCTTTGTTAAAAAGTTTACCAAAAATACATTTAATTGAACCAGTTAAGACTATTATACCTTCTGAGTTACTAACTAAATCATCTAATTCACAATATGGATCAGTTATTCCTGAATTTTGCAAATAAGATTCTGACGAGAGCCTGATAATATTTTTATATCCATCATAATTTTTAGCTATAAGAGGTATTAAACCTTTAAATTCTTTATATTTAAATAATATCTGAGTTCCAATAATAGGCTGCGTTCCTACTGATGACAAATTTTCTGAAAATTCTAATGCACCTGATAAATTATAAGTATCTGATAAGCCAACTGATCTAATTTTGTTTTTTTTACAGAAATCTTTTAACTGATCAATTTTTATAGCTCCTTCGCAAATTGAATATTGAGTATGTATCTTAAAATGATTAAATGTTCTGTTAAATGATTCTTTCATCAGTGACACTCATCTTACCACCAATCATTTTAATTTTACAATCTGCCATATTTGCAAAATATCTATTGTGGGTTGCAAATATAATAATTCTATTTTTTTCTTTAAGATTTAATAGAATTTTAAATATTAGTTTAGCATTTTCAAAATCTAAACTGCCAGTAGGTTCGTCTGCTAAAATAATATTTGGTTCATTAATTAAAGCTCTAGCTATTGCAATTCTTTGATTTTCTCCACCTGAAAGCTCAGATGGATAATGATTTAATCTTGAGGTTAAATCAAATTTTTTTATCAATTTTTTTGCTAGTTCTTTTGATTTTGTTTTATTGTTAGAAATTAATAAATTTGGCATTATTACGTTTTCTAGTGCTGTAAAATCTGGCAATAAATTTTTGTCTTGATAAATAATACCAATATTTTTTGATCTTATATTGTCATTCTCTATTGAACTATTTGTGTCAATTTTCTTTTTGTTAAATTCAATAAAACCAGATGTCGGAATATCAATTAATGACAGTAAATTTAATAGTGTTGACTTACCAGACCCTGAGGGTCCCATAATAGAATAGACCTTCCCTGCATCAAATTTAAAATTTATATTGTTTAAAACTTTAAGAGATTTATTTTTTTCGTATTTCTTTGATAAATTATTTAATTTTAAAAAATTATTCATATTTTAAAGTTTGTATCGTGTCTAATTTTGCCGCTCTGGAAGCTGGATAAATGGATACAATAGAAGTTGTTATTACTGAACATAATGCAATTAAAATTATTGAATTAAAGTTTATTTCTGATGGAAGGGTGCTTAAAAAGTAAATTTCCTCTGGAAATAACATTATATCAAAAGTATTAGAAATAAATTTTCTAATATCTTCAATATAAAACGAAAATATAGACCCTAATAAAATACCAAATAAAGTTGCTGAGGTTCCTATAATAAATCCAACAACAAAGAAAATTTTTTTAATTGATTTATTTGATACGCCAATAGATTTTAAAATTCCTATGTCTCTTGTTTTATTCTTAACTAATATAGTTAGGCCGGATATGATATTGAATGCCGCTACAATTATTATTAGAGATAAGATTATAAACATGACGTTTCTTTCAACTTTTAAAGCTGAAAATAAAGACTCATTTAGATCTGCCCATGTGTAAACATATGAATCAGGAAATAGATCTAACAATTTTTTTTTATAATAATCGATATTTTTTGGATCTTTGAAATAATACTCGGCAAATCTTTCGTCTTTATTCTTATCAAAAAAATCTTCTAATATATTAAGATTAATATATGCTACATTCTCATTAAATTCTCCTATTCCGCTATCAAATATAGAAACTACTTCAAATTTATCTTGTCTTGGAAAAGACCCAACAATTGTTTGAACACCTGATGGTGACATTATTGTTATTTGATCACCAATGTCTATATTAAGTAAAAAGCTTAAATCCTTTCCAATTGAAATTGAATTTTTGTTTAAGTCTGTTGATCCAAAATATTTTTGGTTATTTGATATTTCTAAATTTTTAAAATCTTTTTTCAAATATCCTTTTAAAAGTATGCCTTTTGTGCTTTGTTTTGAAAGAATTACTGCTTCTCCATC
This sequence comes from uncultured Pelagibacteraceae bacterium, assembly GCA_902517745.1. Classification (GTDB taxonomy): domain Bacteria; phylum Pseudomonadota; class Alphaproteobacteria; order Pelagibacterales; family Pelagibacteraceae; genus Pelagibacter. Next base: position 239,148 of record CABYDS010000001.1, on the reverse strand, counting down.
ATTTGAAACTACACCTTTTGCAAAATCGTTATCTGTTATAAAAGCTAAAGGCTTGTCGTAAGATTTTACAACAGCATGGGCATTAAAACCTACAATTTTATTAATTAACTCTGTTCTAAAACCATTCATTACTGACATAACTATTATTAGTACAGCTACTCCCAAGCCAATGCCAATAAATGAAAAAATAGAGATTACATTTAAAAAGCCATCTTTTTTTCTAGCTTTTAAAAATCTAAATATAATCTCTTTTTCTAATTGTGAAATCAATTTTGTTTAGCTTTTATTATTTGTGAAGCTATATCTTCAACTTTTAAATTTTGAGTTTCTCCATCAACTTCTTTGAACTCATACAAATTTCCATCAGATTTACTTCCAATTATCAATTGATATGGAATTCCAATTAAATTAAACTTTTTGATTTTAGCTGAAATATTTTCATCTGTATCATCTATAATTGTTTCTATATTTTTTGATTTTAAAAATTCATATATTTTAATAGACTTTTCTAAGTTAGATTTATCATTTTTATTTATCATTGGTATAATCGCACAATCATAGGGTGTTACAGACATGGGCCATTTCATAACACCATCTTTATCATTATATTTTGCCTCAATTATGGCGCCAACGAGTCTAGAAACTCCTATTCCGTATGATCCCATTTTAACAAATTCTTTTTTTCCATTGAAATCAACAGTAGCATTCATTGGTTTCGAATATTTGTCTCCAAAATAAAAAATGTGACCAACTTCAATACCTTTGGTATTCACTCTAAAGTCTTGTGGAACAGATTTTTCAAATTCTTCATTATTAAATTTCTCATCTGTCACAGAGTAAAATTTTTCATATTGTTTTCTCAATTTACTTAAGGAGTCTTTGTCAAGAATTGTTTTGGAGCTATCTACATCGAATATTCTTTTATCTGTAAAAATTTTACTTTCACCTGTATCGGCAAGAATGATAAATTCATGTGATAGGTTTCCACCGATAGGGCCAGTATCAGCAGCCATGGGAATTGCTGATAAATTTAATCTCTTAAAAGTTTTTAAATATGAAAGGAAAAATTTATTGTACGAAAATATTGCATCATCATCTGTTAAATCAAAAGAGTAAGCGTCCTTCATATAAAATTCTCTACATCTCATAATGCCAAATCTTGGTCTTAACTCATCTCTAAATTTCCATTGAATGTGATATAATAATTGAGGTAAAGATTTGTATGATTTAAAGGAAGATCTAAAAATTTCTGTCACGAGTTCTTCATTGGTTGGGCCATATAACATTTCTCTATTTTGACGATCCTTAATTCTTAACATTTCTTCACCATAATCTTCGTATCGTCCACTTTCCTTCCAAATTTCAGATGATTGAATTGTGGGCATTAATATTTCTTGAACACCAACACGGTCTTGTTCTTCTCGAACTATTTGTTCTATTTTTTTCATGACTTTAAATCCAAGCGGTAACCAAGAGTAAATACCAGCAGAGGACTGTTTAATCATACCTACTCTCAACATTAATTGATGAGACTTAATTTTTGCTTCAGATGGATTATTTTTTAGTATTGGAATGAATGATTTTGAAAAAAACATTAATTTAAAAAGTTACGTAAATTTAAAATTTCATTAATTACTAATAGATATATAACTATAAAAATACCAGAAGTAATTAAAGTACAATAAATTATTTTTTTTGTTATTTTTGGATTTTCTGGGGCCCCAGGGTCAACACCTTCTATATTTCCCTTTTTTTCGCGATTTACATCTATTGGAAGAATGGCAAAAAAAACTATCCACCACAAACAAACATATACAACTATTGAGCCTGTAATACTCAATTAAATCCTCACTAAATTTATATTTGTGTAAGGTCTTTTTCCTAATTTTTCTTTTGTATACTTCCTGCAAGTTATTTTAAGCGCATCGATTAAATTTGATTCTTGTTTTTTGTTATTTAAAGAAAAAGTTTTTGCCGTTTTTTCAATTTCTTCTTCAAGGTTAAATGTGAATTCATCTTTTTCGTATATTGGCAAACCTCTAAAAGTTAATAAAGGTTTGTTGTGGATATTACCATTAGGAGTTATTACGAGTGTTGCTTCTATTAATCCGTTAGTAGACAAATTTTTTCGCTCTTTAATAGACTGAGCATCTTCTTCCACACTTATTGAACCATCTACATACAGTCTTCCGCTTGGTGCTTTATCATAGACTTCAGGTTTATCACCTGGATAAATTCTTACTATATCACCATTTTCTACTCTAACTGGATACGGGACTTGCATTTCTTTAGCAAAATTTATGTGTTCAATCATATGTCTATGTTCACCATGAACAGGTATGACTGATCTTGGTTTTATCCAGTCATACATATCCTTTAAATCTTCTCTATTTGGATGTCCTGATACATGAATAAATTCACTATCTTCAGAAATTACTTCTACACCTTCTCTAACTAATTGATTGTGAAGTTTATATAATTTTTTTTCATTACCTGGAATAATTTTTGAAGAAAATATAACTGAGTCTCCTCTCTCAACAAAAACATCTGGATGTGTATAATTTGAAATACGGTTCATCGCACCCATTGGTTCTCCTTGGCTACCAGTGCATAAGTAAACAATTTTTTCTCTTGAAATATTTTTTGCATCTCTTGCATCAAGTGGTTCAATAACATTTTGCAAGTAACCACATTGTCTAGCAGCTTTATAAATTCTATGCATTGAACGGCCCACCAAAGCAATTTGCCTACCTGTTTTTTCAGCACAATAAAAGGCAGACTCCATTCTAGCTACATTTGAAGCGAAAGAAGTAATAATTATCCTTTTCTTTAATCTTTCCATTATCTTTAGCATATTTTTTCTTACATCGAGCTCAGATCCTGCTCTTCCTGCACTAAATACGTTTGTTGAGTCGCATATCATTGTCAAAACACCTTCTTCACCAATTTCTTTTAATCTTTTTGAATTCATATTGTCTCCAGTTAATGGATCTGGATCACACTTCCAATCACCAGTGTGTAATATGTTTCCAACAGGTGTTTCAATTTTTAGTCCATTAGGTTCTAGTATAGAATGTGTTAATGTAACAAATTCTATTTTAAAAGGACTTAAATCTACAATGCTATTTAACTGAACAACTTCTAGATATTCTGTTACATCAATTTTTTTTTCCTTAAATTTTTCTGTAATTAACACTGATGTAAATGGAGTAGCAAATATTTTACATTTTAGTTTTGGCCATATATGAGCAATTGCACCAATATGATCTTCATGTGCATGAGTTAGAACAATACCTAATAAGTCATCTTTTTTATCAACAATAAATCCAGGGTCAGGATATATTAAATCAACTCCAGGAATTGCATCATCTGCAAAAGTAACTCCTATATCTACAATTATCCATTTTCTATTATCTGGATTTCCATAGGCGAATAAATTCATATTCATCCCAATTTCTCCAGATCCCCCTAAAGGGCAAAAAATTAATTCTTCTTTCATTTATTTAAATACATAGCAGCCTTTAAAACTCCATCAGTAGTTAAATTAGACTTTATTTTTACTCTTAGTTTTAAGGAATTTTTAAACATTTTTGCTAGTCCACCAGTAAATATTATTTTATATTTTTTTTTGGTTTGTTTAATAATGGAATGAATAATATTGTCAATCAGACCAGAATAACCGAAGAAAAAACCTGAATTAATTGCACTTATAGTATTTTTACCTACAACATTATTTGTTTTTTTAAATTTTACATTAGGTATTAAAAATGCTTTTTTTGATAAATTTTCTAATGATAGATTTATTCCAGGAGCAATTACCCCTCCGTTATAGCTATTTGCTGAGATTACATCAAAATTAGTTGCTGTTCCAAAATCTACTACAATATAATTATTTTTATTGTCAATTACTGATATTGCATTAGCTAACCTATCAGAGCCAATTTGTTTCCTATTTACTTTTATACTTAATAATTTACTTAAATTATGATTTTTTAACTCATTACAATTTGTATTAAAATACAATTTAAAATAATTTTTAATTTTCTTATAACATTTAGGAACAACGGAGCAGAATAAAATATGTTTTAATTTTTTATCATATTTTCTCAAAACATTTAAATTTTTTTTTAAATATTTTAAATTGACTTTATTTGTAGATAGTCTGATTTTTTTGACAATGTTTTTATTTTTGTAGACACAGATTTTTATATTTGTATTTCCAATATCTCCAATAATGTAAAAATTAGGCATAATAAGAATATTTTTTTTCGAAGTTGTTTTTTATAAAATTTATAATTTTAGATTTATTAATTTTATTATTATATTTATTTATATAAGTAGTTTCATATTCTTTTATTGTTGGACTACTTTTTATATTAATACCTATTCCAATAATTAGAAATTTAATTTCATTATAATAAATTATTTCTTGAAGAATTCCGCATACCTTTTTATTCATTATTTTTAAATCATTTGGTAGTTTAATATTGATTTTATATGGAACAATATTTTTTAAAATATTTTTTATTATTTTAAGATTTGAAAATGTAATTTTTTTTAAATTTAATCTTTCGTTAATAGGAAAAAAAATTGAAATAAAAAGATTTCCTCTTCTAGAAACCCATTTTTTTCCCCTTTGTCCTTTTCCATTAGTCTGGATATCGCTAGTAACTATACCTTGTTTTATGTTTTGTTTGATTAATCTTATTGCTGTATCATTAGTGCTTTTGACACCCTTATAAGAATATATTTTGAGTTTCATTAATTAATGTTTATTTGTGAAATTATATCTACTATTCCACTTGGATATATAAAGTAAGCAAGAATGAAAAAAGTTGATGCTAATAGAGTAAATTTTAAACCTAAATTATGTTTCGACTCAAATTTTTCTTTTTCTGGATCGAAATATATAATTTTGATTATTCTTAGATAATAAAAAGCAGCGATTACTGTTGCTAGCAGTCCAACTATTGCTAAAAAATACATTTTTTCATTTATTACAGCCACAAAAATATAGAATTTTGCAAAAAAACCAGCTAGTGGAGGTATTCCCGCTAAAGAGAATAGCGCAACAAGCAATGATAATGACAATAACGGATGATTTTTTGAAAGACCCGATAAATCATCTATGTTCTCATAATATTCATCGTTTCGCTTAAGCATAAACAAACAACTAAAAAAAGCTAAATTCATGACAAGATAAATTGTTATATATGTAATAGAGCTCTGCACACCTTGCGTTGTACCTGTAGATAAACCTGCAAGAGCGTATCCCATATGACTAATTGAGCTGTAGGCTATTAGTCTTTTTAAATTTTTTTGACCAATTGCTGCTACTGCTCCGAATACCATTGATGCAATAGACAAAAATATAATTATCATTTGCCACTGATCACCTAATTCATAAAAAGGAATGTATAAAAATCTAATAAATACAGTTAATGCAGCAATTTTTGGAAGTAATGCGAAAAAGACTGTTACAGATGTTGGTGAACCTTGATAAACATCAGGTGCCCACATATGGAAAGGAACAGCAGAAATTTTAAAAGCTAATCCAACTAAAATAAATACTATTCCAAAAGTTAATCCATATTCTATTTCTTTTGTATTAACCATAATTTGATTAAAATTAGTCGTTTCTGAAAAACCATAAATAAGTGAACACCCATATAATAAAAGTCCAGATGAAAGAGCACTTAAAACAAAATATTTTAATCCAGATTCTGTTGATAGTAAATTGTCTCTATTAAATGATGCTAACACATATAATGCTAATGATTGCAATTCTAATCCCATGTAAAAAACAATAAGATCATTTGAACTAATCATCACCATCATGCCTAAGATTGAGCATAAAATAAGAATTGGATATTCAATTTTGCTAATTTTACTAATCTGAATATATTTTGATGATGACAGCATTACAAAAATCCCAGACAAAATTAAAAGAATTTTCATAAATCTAGCTAAACTATCTATATTGTAACTATTATTAAATAATGATGATTGAATTTGCGCGTCTAAATTAATTATTAATGTTAAAGCAGCAACTAAACTTACTGTTGTTAAATTATAAACTAGTTGAGAACTATTTTTCTTAAATACCCCAAATATTAATAAAAACATAATCATTATTGATATAAATAACTCTGGAATTATAAGTTGTAGATTTTCCATTAATCGCCTAATGCTAATTTATTAATCTTGTCTAAATCATTCATATCTATCATGTTTGCAACTGATACCTCTATAGAGTTAATCAAAGGTTCTGGATAAAAACCAAAAAATATAATCGGTAATACTAAAAGCCATAATGTAACAATTTCAAAGCTTTTTAAATCAACCATTTTTTTTACATCTTCATTAATTAATTTTCCAAAGATTATTCTCTTATATAACCAAAGCATATATGCCGCCCCCAAGATCACTCCTAGACTTGCAATCGTTGCTACAAGTATATTCTTTTTAAATGCACCCATTAAAACTAAAAATTCGCCAATAAAACCACTTGTTCCAGGTAATCCAAGAGCTCCTAAAGTAAAAACCATAAAAACTATTGCGTACTTTGGCATTATAGAAACTAAGCCTCCATATCTATTTATAAGTCTTGTATGAAGTCTATCGTAAACAACTCCAACACATAAAAATAGTGCTGCAGATACCAAACCATGACTTATCATTTGGAAAATACTTCCTTCTATTCCTTGCTGTGTCATTGTGAAAATACCTAGTGTTACAAATCCCATATGAGCTACAGACGAATAAGCTATTAGTTTTTTCATATCTTCCTGCATTAAGGCTACTAGTGATGTATAAATAATCGCTATCAAACTAAGTGTGTAAACTAAAGGAACAAAATATAATGAAGCAACTGGAAACAAACCTAGAGAAAACCTTATAAATCCATATCCAGCCATTTTTAAAAGTATTGCAGCTAGTAAAACTGAACCAGCAGTTGGTGCCTCTACATGAGCATCTGGTAACCATGTATGCACTGGCCACATTGGTGTTTTAACAGCAAAGGAACTAAAAAATGCTAGCCATAATAAATTTTGGTACTTAGCGTCGATACCCAATTCATATAACTTAATGACATCAGTTGTACCAGTTATCCAATATATTGATATAATAGCAACCAGCATTAAAACTGAACCTAGCAAAGTATATAAAAAGAATTTAAATGCTGAATAAACTCTTCTTTCTCCGCCCCATATACCAATAATTAAAAACATTGGAATAAGACCAGCCTCAAAAAATAAATAAAATACAACTAAGTCCAACGAGCAAAAGACACCTATCATAAATGTTTCAAGTATCAAGATTGCTATTAAAAAATCTTTTAATCTATTTTTGATAGTTGCATTTACAGTTATTACACAAATTGGAGTAATGAATGTTGTAAGTAAAATAAATAAAATTGATATCCCGTCTACTCCAACTTTGTAATTAACAAATCCTGAAATCCATTCTCTTTCTTCAACAAACTGAAAGTCAACTATGGATTTATCAAAAACAATCCATAAATATAAAGATAAGAAAAAATTAGCTAAAGTTATAAAAAGGGCAACATATTTGCTACTTTGATATTGAGAATTAGACGATCTAACAAAAAAAATAAATAAGGCTCCTATTGTTGGAAGTAAAATTAGTGATGATAGAATTGGGAAATTCATATTATTTTACTATTAATAAAGTTAATAAAATTGAAAAACCTAAGAGCATTATAAAGGCATACTGATAAATGTAACCTGATTGAAACTTTACTGCTTTAAAAGAAAAAAGTTTTACTAAATTTGAAATTCCATCTGGTCCAAATTTATCGATTATTAATCCATCAATTTTTTTCCAAAGAAATATTCCAAAACTTTTTGAAGGTTTAATAAAAATTTGATCATACAATTCGTCAAAATACCATTTTTTTTGGAGAAAAATGTAAACTGGCATGTTAATGGAAACTATTTCATTTACAATTTTAGTATTTTTAACAAATAGATAATATGACAATGGAATTGTTAAAACTACTAATGTAGGAGTTAAAAACAAAAACCAAGTTGGAGGATGTTCTTTTCCTAATGGTTCTAGAAATTTTATAGACTCTCCCCAAAAGTTGTACATTGTATCATGACCTATAAATAATTCTTTAAATAAAAATCCTGAAAAAACAGCACCAACTGCTAATAACACCAAAGGTAACATCATACTTAATGGAGACTCGTGCATTGTATCAATACTAAGATCTTTATTTTTGTAATCTCCATGAAAAGTTTTAAATATTAATCTCCATGAGTATATAGAAGTCATTACAGCGGTTAATACACCTACACCAGCAGCATAAATTCCAAATTTTGTTTCACTTATATAAGCAAATTCAATTATTGCATCTTTAGAATAAAAACCTGATAAGAAAGGAAATCCTGTTAAAGCTAAAGTACCAACAACCATTAATGCATAAGTGTAGGGTAATTTTTTAAATACTCCCCCCATCTTAGTAACATCTTGTTCATCTTTAAATGAATGAATTACTGATCCAGAACCTAGGAAAAGTAAAGCTTTAAAAAAAGCATGTGTAAATAAATGAAACATTGCAACATTATATGCACCTACACCTGCTGCAAAAAACATGTATCCCAATTGACTACATGTTGAATAAGCGATAATTTTTTTAATATCTGTTTGCACTAATGCAACTGTAGCTGCAAAAAAAGCTGTGGTCATTCCAACTAATGTGATTACAGACAAAGCTAATTCTGAGTACTCATAAATTGGAGAACATCTAACTACTAAAAAAACTCCTGCAGTTACCATTGTGGCTGCATGAATTAATGCGGATACTGGTGTTGGACCTTCCATAGCATCTGGTAACCATGTATGAAGCAAAAATTGAGCTGACTTTCCCATTGCTCCAATAAAAAGTAATAAACAAATTAAATCTATTGTATAAAATTCAAAAGATAGAAAATTTATTTTTTGATCTATAATTTCAGGTATTTTAAGAAAAACTTCATCGTAATTTACTGTGCCAAAAATATAAAATATTAAAAAAATACCTAATGCAAAACCAAAGTCCCCTACTCTATTTACTATAAAAGCCTTAATAGCAGCAGCATTAGCAGTTTCCTTTTTATACCAAAAACCAATTAAAAAGTACGAGCAAAGACCAACTCCTTCCCATCCGAAAAATAATTGCAAAAAATTATCTGATGTTACTAAGGTTAACATGGCGAATGTAAATAATGATAGATAGGACATGAATCTTGGTTTATGTGGGTCATGAGACATGTAACCAACAGAATAGATATGAACTAAGGATGAAACCAGAGTAACTACAACTAACATTACTGCAGAAAGAGCATCAACTTTAATTGACCAATTTACATTTAAAGATCCTGAATTTATCCAAGTTGCGATAATTGCATTATGCTCATATCCTAATGAAACAACTTTAAAAAATATGAACAAAGATAATAATGCCGAAATAGAAACCAAAATACACGTGATTAATTGCGATAATCTATCACCAATGGTTTTGCCAAAGAAACCCGATATGACTGAACCTATCAAAGGTAAAAATAATATTAAGTATTCCATTTACCCTTTCAATCTGTCGATTTCTTCAACTCTTATTGTTCCAGAATTTCTGTAGTAAACTACAATAATTGCAAGTCCTATTGCGGCCTCAGCTGCAGCCACTGTTAATATGAATAATGTGAAAACCTGGCCACTCAAATCGTTAATAAAAATAGAAAAAGATACTAAATTTATATTTACAGCTAAAAGTATTAATTCAATACTCATCAATATAACAATAATATTTTTTCTATTTAGAAAAATACCCACAATACCAATTGTGAATATAATAGCAGCGAGAGTTAAGTAATGTCCAAGACCAATACTAAGCATCTATTTTAACTCCTTTATTATTTTCAACATCAACTAATTCAATACCATCTTTTCTATCTCTAGATATTTGTTTGAAATAACTTTGTCTTTTTACTCCAGATCTTTGTCTGAACGTCAATACAATTGCTCCGATCATGGCTACCAATAAAACCATTCCAGATAATTGAAACAAATGAATATAATCAGTATATATAACGCTTCCTAAAGATTGAGTATTTGTTAAGTGAGTATTTATTTCAATCGCAATTGAATCTAACAAATCTGGTTTATATTTCCATCCACCTATAACAATAATTAATTCAAAAAATATAATTATACTTACTAATAGACCAACTGGAATATGGGAACTTCTTCCACTAGAATTAAACCATTCATTTTTTTGTTGAGCAACATTTAACATCATAACCACAAATAAAAATAATACTGCCACTGCTCCGACGTACACAATAAGCATTATCATTCCTAAAAATTCAGCACCAATCATGATGAATAGGCAAGAAATACTAATAAAGTCCAATATTAAAAAAAAAACTGAGTTAACTGTATTTTTCGAAACAGTTACCATAATTGCAGAGACAATTGCAATCAGTGAAAATATATAAAAGACTATTGCGTGAGCAATCATTGATTATCTGTGGGAGCTATCAGCATTAATATTTGCTGCTAAAATATTCTCCCATCTATCTCCATTCTCTAACAACTTTTCTTTGTTATAGTAAAGTTCTTCTCTTGTTTCTGTAGCAAATTCAAAATTTGGACCTTGCACAATCGCATCAACTGGACAAGATTGTTCACACAAACCACAATAAATACATTTTAACATATCAATATCATAACGAGTAGTTTTTCTACTTCCATCTTCTCTCTCGCTAGACTCTATTGTTATAGCCTGAGCAGGACAAACAGCTTCACATAGTTTACAAGCTATACATCTCTCCTCACCATTTGGATATCTTCTTAGCGCATGTTCTCCTCTTGCTCTAGGACTAATTGAACCTTTTTCAAATGGATAATTAATTGTTTTTTTTGGTTTAAATATCTCTTTTATTGCCATGATTAATCCTGTTAAAAAATCAATCATAAAAATTGTTTTGAAAAATCTTATCAAGCTCATTCTAATTACCCGGTAATAAATCAAAATACATTAAAAAACTTGCAGTTAATACTACATAAATTAATGAAAATGGTAGAAAAATTTTCCATCCAAGTTTCATTAATTGATCATACCTGTATCTAGGTACTATTGCTTTTATCAGAGCAAATAAGATAAATAAAAAGAGTATTTTTAAAATTAACCATATTGGAGCCGGAATAACATTAAATGGAAATAAATCTATAGGAGATAACCAGCCACCAAGAAATAAAATGGATCCCATTGCACACATAAGTAAAATGTTGGCATACTCCCCTAACCAAAACATTGCATACATCATTCCAGAGTATTCTGTCTGGTAACCTGCAACTAACTCTGCTTCAGCTTCTGGCAAATCAAAAGGTGGTCTGTTAGTTTCTGCTAAGGCTGAAATAAAAAATATTATAAACATTGGGAATAGAGGTATTACAAACCACAAATCTTTTTGAGCTAAAACGATGTCACTTAGATTTAATGAACCTACACAAAGTAATACATTTATAATTATTACACCTATTGAAACTTCATAAGATACCATTTGAGCAGCTGATCTAATTGCTCCTAGAAAAGGATACTTTGAATTAGATGCCCATCCACCCATAATTATTCCATAAACACCTAAAGATGAAACTGCAAAAAGATATAAAATACCGACATTGATATCTGCTAGTACAAAAGTTTCACTAAAAGGAATTACCGCCCAAGCAATTAAAGCCAAAGTCATTGTAACTATTGGGGCTAATATAAATATAACTTTATTTGAGCTTGCTGGTATGATTATTTCTTTAAAAATGTATTTTAATGCGTCAGCTAATGTTTGAAATAATCCAAATGGACCAACAACGTTAGGACCTCTTCTTTTTTGAACAAATGCCCATACTCTTCTATCTAACCAAACGATCATTGCAACAGATACTAAAACAGGGATCAATAGAAAAAGAATTCTATAAATTTGTTCAAAAAATATAAATAGTTCAGCCATTAATTATCGGTTCCGGTTTTTGGTAAACTCATTCTAATATTTTTACATTCTGACATTGTTTTTGATGCTCTTGCTATTACATTTGAGTGATAATAATCAATCTCTTCAGAAATAATTTTTTCTGATTTAAAGTTATATTCAGGCACTTTAAAATCAGTTTCATTTTTATTATTAAGATTTAAATAATTTGTTAATGAATCGATAAGTTGATTTTTATCTTTATATAAATTTTTTCTTTTAATGAATGAGGACAATTCATTTATTATTTGCCAATCCTCTTTCGCTTCACCTGGTGGATATGATGCCTTGTAGGCTTTTTGTAATTTTCCTTCTAAGTTTGTAAAATAACCATCTTGTTCTGTGTAAGTAGCACCAGGCAAAATTACATCAGCAATACTTGCACCTTTATCACCGTGACTACCTATATATATTATAAATTCATTTTTTTTCTCAAAATTTAAATTATCTTGACCAAATAAAATTAAAATTTCAAATTCGTTGTTTTCTAATTTATCCAATATTTCGTAGCTAGAATTTTTTGACAATACATTTAAGTCATATGAGCCTACTGTGGATGAATTTTTTGATAATATATTTAATGCATTCCAATCATCGGTAATTTTATCATTTTCTAATAGATAATTTTTGAATTCTTCAAAAATATAAGGTGCCGACTTAAGTTTTAGAACTGATTGTCCAAAAATTATACTTGGATATTTCGATTTTTTAATTTTTTCAGAAATTTCATGCTTATTATCAATAATATCTTTTATAGTCTCGGTATTATTCGATATAACTTGGTAAGGGTAAGTTAAATCACCAACATCACCTAGAGATATAATTTCTATCTTATTTTTTAAATAATTTTTTCTTATTCGTGAGTTTAATATTGTTGCTTCAAATCTTGGATTTGTACCTATTAGAATTATTAAATCGCTTTTTTCTATTCCTTCAATTGAACTGTTAAATAGATAATTACTTCTTACCTTTGTATTAATATATAATTTTTCATATCTAGATTCCAAATTTTCAGACTTGATCGTTTTTTCAAAAAAATCTTTTGCTGCATATGTAGTTTCCATATTTGTCATATCACCAATAAATCCAGCAATTTTTTCAGACTTTGTTTTTGCAATTCTTTCAGATACAGCTTTAAAAGCTTCGTCCCAGCTTGATGGCTTTAATTTATTATTAATCTTTACATAAGGAGTATCTAATCTCTGATTTTTTAAGCCGTCACATGCATATCTAGTCTTATCAGATATCCATTCTTCATTTATTTCCTCGTTAATTCTTGGAAGAACTCTTTTAACTTCCCATCCGTATGTATCTACTCTTATATTTGATCCAACAGCATCCATCACATCAATTGTCTCAGTTTTTTTTAGTTCCCATGGTCTAGCTTCGAAGACATAAGGTTTTGATGTAAGTGCTCCGACAGGACATAAATCAATAACATTAGCTGAGAGTTCAGATTCCATTGCCTTTTCTAAATAAGTGGTGATTTGCATATTCTCACCTCTCCCAATTGCTCCAAGTTCTGGTACTCCAGCAACTTCAGTTGCAAATCTTATACATCTTGTGCAATGAATGCATCTTGTCATTTGAGTTTTAATTAGTGGACCCATATATTTTTCAGGTACATATCTTTTATTTTCTTTAAATCTTGATTTATCAATTCCATAATACATAGATTGATCTTGTAAATCACATTCGCCACCTTGATCACATACTGGACAATCTAGTGGATGGTTTGCTAGTAAAAATTCCATTACACCTTTTCTTGCTTTTTTCACTTTTTCGGTGTTAGTTCTAAGCACCATCCCCTCTGCAGCAGGCATCGCGCAAGATGCTATTGGCTTAGGAGATTTTTCCATTTCAACTAAACACATTCTACAATTCCCAGCTATAGACAATTTTTCGTGATAACAGAACCTTGGTATCTCTGCTCCCGCTTGTTCGCAAGCTTGCAATACTGTAGTTCCTTCTTCTACCTCAACATCAATATCATTTACTTTAAGTTTAAGCATTTTCTTTTTCTAATAAATGTTGATCAACTAAATACGGTATATCTTTTTGCTTTTTCACTATTGGATCAAACTTATTTCTTTCAATTATTTCATCTTTAAAATTTCTGATCAATCCTTGAACAGGCCATGAAGATCCTTCTCCAAAAGCGCAAATGGTATGACCTTCAATTTGTTTTGTTACATCTAATAACATATCTACTTCATCTCTTGTGGCTTCTCCTTTGGCCATTCTCTCTAACATTCTCCACATCCAACCAGAACCTTCTCTGCATGGTGTACATTGACCACAACTCTCGTGTTTATAAAATCTTGCTATTCTAGCCATACACTTAATAATGTCTTGATCTTTATTTATAACAACAATACCAGCTGTTCCTAAACCAGTTTTATTCTCAACACATGCATCAAAGTCCATTTTTATTGTTTCACATGTTTCTTTTGGCAGTAATGGCATTGATGAACCACCAGGTATAACTGCTTTTAGATTATCCCATCCACCTATTACTCCACCTGCATGTTTTTCAATTAATTCTTTTAATGGAATTCCCATTTCTTCTTCTACGTTGCAGGGATTATTTACATTTCCTGAAATACAATATATTTTAGAACCAGTATTTTTTGGTCTACCCAGTGATGAAAACCATTTTCCACCTCTCCTAAGTATAGTTGGTACCACTGAAATTGTTTCAACATTGTTTATTATTGTCGGGCAACCATAAAGACCTATTAAAGCTGGAAATGGAGGTTTTAATCTTGGTTGTCCTTTTTTTCCTTCAATACTCTCAAGTAAGGCAGTTTCCTCACCACAGATATAAGCCCCAGCACCATAATGAATATAAATATCTAATTCCCAATCGGTCCCTGCAGAATTTTTTCCTAAGAGACCATCTTTGTAAGCTTCATCGATAGCTATTTGAAGTTTTTGTCCTTCGTTAAAATATTCCCCTCTAATATAAATATAGCACTTGTGTGCATTAACTGCATAAGATGCAATTAAACAGCCTTCTATTAATTTGTGTGGTTCAAATCTCAGAATATCTCTATCTTTGCATGTGCCAGGTTCTGACTCATCGGCATTAATTACTAAATAATGTGGTCTTGATCCAATTTCTTTTGGAGCAAAAGACCATTTCAATCCTGTAGGAAATCCAGCTCCTCCTCTTCCTCTAAGTTCTGATGCTTTAATTTCATTAATTATCCATTCTCTTCCTTTGCCACAAATTTCTTTTGTATCCTTCCAGTCTCCTCTCTGTTTTGCAGATGTTAAATCAACACCAAAATCATTGTATAAATTTTGAAAAATCCTATCTTTATCTTCAAGCATTTTTATTACCTATTAATGTTTTTCTAGTATTCTCTGGTTCAGAACTTAATCTGCCTCTATAGGATCCTGGTTGAGGAACTTCATCATTACTTATTTTATCTATTATTTGCTCAAGTTTTATTGGATCTAAATCCTCATAATAGTCCTCATTTAATTGAAGCATTGGAGCATTCACGCAAGCACCTAAACATTCTACTTCTAACCAAGAAGTTTTTCCATCCTCTGACAAACGATTTTCTTCGTCAGAAATTTTTCGTTTACAAACATCTACTAAATTATACGCACCCCTTAACATACATGGGGTTGTAGTACATACTTGAAAGAAATATTTGCCAACTGGAGTTAAATTATACATGCTATAAAATGTAGCCACCTCATATACTTTTATATATGGCATGTCTAAATACTTTGCTATGTATTTCATTGCACTTAAGGGTATCCAATTATCATTTTGTTTTTGTGCTAAGTACAATAAAGCCATAACTGCACTTTGCTGTTTTCCAGAAGGATAATTTTTAATAACACTATCAGCGGTTTCTTTGTTTTTTTTATTAAACTCAAATCTTTCAGGTTGAACTTTTGATATTTTTTTAACAGCCATTATCTATCTACCTCTCCAAAAACAATATCCATTGAACCTAAAACTGCAGGAACATCAGCCAACATATGACCTTTAATTAAGTAATCCATTGCTTGCAAATGAGAAAATCCTGGAGCTCTAATTTTGCATTTGTAAGGTTTGCTTGAACCATCAGAAATTAAGTAAACACCAAATTCTCCTTTGGGAGCCTCTACAGCTGTATATATTTCATCTTTATCAACTCTATAACCTTCGGTATATAACTTGAAATGATGGATCAATGCTTCCATAGATTGTTTTATTTCTTTTTTTGGTGGTGGGCTGATTTTTCCATCATCAGTTTTAATTGGTCCTACAGGTAAATTTGCCAAGCATTGATTTATTATATTTACACTTTCTTTCATTTCTTCAATTCTGCACAGGTATCTGTCGTAACAATCACCATTTTTTCCTACTGGAATTTTGAATTCGAATTGTTCATAACAATCGTAAGGCTGGGATTTTCTTAAATCCCAGGGAACGCCAGATCCTCTCAACATAACACCAGAAAAAGAATAATCGAGAGCATCTTGTTTTGATACTACTCCTATATCAACGTTCCTTTGCTTAAATATTCGGTTATCGGTTAAAAGTAATTCTAAATCATTTATTATTTTTGGAAATCTTTCACAAAATTTTCCTATCTCTTTATCTAATCCTTTTGGCAGGTCTTGATGTACTCCTCCGGCTCTAAAATAATTGGCATGCAATCTAGAACCAGAAACTTTTTCATAAAAACCCATTAATATTTCTCTTTCTTCAAATCCCCATAAAGTAGGAGTTAATGCACCAACATCCATTGCTTGCGTTGTGACATTTAAAATATGACTAAGTATTCTTCCAATCTCACAAAACATTACTCTTATGTATTGAGCTCTTATTGGAACTTCTATTTTTAGAATTTTTTCAATTGCTAAAGCAAAAGCGTGTTCTTGGTTCATTGGTGCGACATAATCTAGTCGATCAAAATACGGAACAGCTTGGGTATAAGTTTTATTTTCAATTAATTTTTCTGTCCCTCTATGCAATAAACCAATGTGTGGATCTGCTTTTTCAACAACTTCGCCATCTAACTGCAATATTAATCGCAAAACTCCATGAGCTGCTGGATGTTGAGGTCCAAAATTTAAATTCAAAGTTTTAGTTTCTTTTGCCATTATTCTTTAGTTTGTTCTTTTATATACTTGGTTCCTTCCCAGGGACTTTCATAATCAAAGTTTCTATAATTTTGCTCTAATTTTACTGGTTCATAAATAACTTTTTTTGTTTCATGACTGTATCTAACTTCATTATGACCTGTTAAAGGAAAATCTTTCCTTAATGGATGTCCTTCAAAACCATAATCTGTAAGTATTCTTCTCAAGTCCGGATGATCTTTAAAATCAATTCCATACATGTCAAATACTTCTCTTTCCATCCAATTTGCAGCAGGAAATATAGATGTTATTGAACCAACAATTTCTTTTTCTTTCACATATATCTCTATGATAATTCTTTGGTTAAATTCGTGGCTTAATAATAAATAAACTAATTTAAATCTAATTTCATTTTCAGGAAAATCTACAGCTGTGATATCTATCAGTTGTCTAAATTTAGTTTTTGAATTTGTTTTTAAGAATAAAATAACTTCTGTTAAGTCCGTTTCATCAATTTTTAAGTAAATTTGATTATGTTTGATTAAAGAACTTTTTATTTTAGTATTTAGTTCTGAATTCAAAATTTTTTCTAAATCCTGGATGTTTTGCATTTTTTATCTTTCCAGAGAACCTTTGTTCCTGATTTTCTTTTGAAGTTGCATTATTCCATATAGAAGTGCTTCAGCAGAAGGAGGGCACCCGGGGACATATACATCAACCGGTACAATACGATCACATCCTCTTACTACAGAATAAGAGTAATGATAATATCCGCCACCATTTGCACAACTTCCCATGGAAATTACATATCTTGGTTCTGGCATTTGGTCATAAACTTTTCTTAGTGCTGGAGCCATTTTATTTGTAAGAGTTCCCGCAACAATCATAACATCTGATTGTCTAGGTGAAGCTCTAGGGGCAGCACCAAATCTTTCTAAATCATATCTTGGCATTGAAGTTTGCATCATTTCGACTGCACAACATGCAAGACCAAAAGTCATCCAATGTAATGATCCAGTTCTAGCCCAGTTAACAAGATTATCCAATGATGTTGTTATAAAACCATTATCACTAAAATCTTGTGCTAATTGTTTAAATTCTTCCGGAATATTTTTTTTTCTTTCTTCTAAATTCATTTTATTCCCAGTCTAATGCTCCTTTTTTCCATTCATAAATAAACCCAATAGTAAGAATAAATAAGAAGATCATCATTGAAGTAAATCCGAATATTCCAATTTTGCCTAGAGATATTGCCCAAGGGAATAGAAAAGCGATTTCTAAATCAAAAATAATAAATAATATTGCAACAAGATAAAATCTAACATCAAATTCCATTCTAGAGTCATTAAATGGTTCAAAACCACACTCATATGCTGATAATTTTTCTGGATCAGGATTTTTTGGAGATGCTAAATAATTGATCGCCACAAATGCTACACTTAATACAAGTGCAACTAGTAAAAATACAATTATTGGTAAATAATCTTTTAAAAATTCCGCAAGCATGATGAGTCTATATAGCACCTTTTAGATCAACTAAAAGAGCAGATAGGTCACATTTTAAGGCTCTATTTTATTCATTTATTTGATGGCGGGAGTGAAGGGACTCGAACCCTCGACCTATCGCGTGACAGGCGATCGCTCTAACCAACTGAGCTACACCCCCGTATTTTGGTGGGCAGTAAAGGACTCGAACCTTTGACCCCCTCGGTGTAAACGAGATGCTCTACCAACTGAGCTAACCGCCCAAAACATGGTACTATTACATCAACGTTTTAATAATGTAAATTGTTTATTACTGAATACTAGCTTGAGATTTATCGTCTTTTTTAGTTTCAGTTAATTTATCTACTTCAGTCCACTCTGTAGGCTTCAATTCTTTAGTTAAAGCTATTTTAATTACTTCATCTGCAGTTTCTACTGGTACTATTTCAATATCATCTTTCACTTTTTTCGGAACATCAACTAGATCTTTTTCATTCTCTTTAGGAATTAAAACTTTTTTTACACCAGCTCTATGAGCAGCTAATAATTTTTCTTTCAAACCTCCAATAGGTAATACTTGACCTGTTATTGTTACCTCTCCAGTCATAGCAATTTCTTTCTTAACTGGAACTTTAGTAATTGAAGATACTATTGATGTTACCATTGCTATACCTGCAGAAGGACCATCTTTTGGTGTTGCGCCCTCTGGAACATGTATATGAAAATCTTTTTTTTCAAATAGTGGTGGTGTTACACCAAATTCTAAACATTTTGATCTTACATAAGATTTTGCAGCTTTTACAGACTCTTGCATCACATCACCTAGCTTACCAGTTATTTGCATTCTTCCTTTACCTGGCATATTAACTGTTTCAACTTTTAATATTTCTCCACCAAATTCTGTCCAAGCTAAACCTATGACTATTCCAACTTTATCCTTTGCTTCTAATTCACCAAATTTGAATTTCTTAATTCCAAGAAAGTCGGGTATATTTTTTTCATTAACTTCGACACTTTTTTCTTCATTATTAACAACTTTTTTAACAACTTTTCTTGTTACTTTTGATATTTCTCTCTCTAAATTTCTAACGCCACTTTCTCTTGTATAACTTCTTATAATTTCTTTTATTGTATCATCAGCCAACTTCATTTCACCTTCTTTTACACCGTTATCTTTTATTTGCTTAGGAAGTAGATATTTATTTGCAATATTAATCTTCTCATCTTCTGTATATCCTGGAATTCTTATGACTTCCATTCTATCTAAAAGCGGGGGAAGAATATTTAGTGTGTTTGCTGTTGTTACAAACATTACATCTGATAAATCATAATCAACTTCAAGATAATGATCATTAAATGTTGTGTTTTGTTCTGGATCCAGAGCCTCTAATAATGCTGATGATGGATCACCTCTATAATCATTTCCAACTTTATCAATTTCATCAAGCAAAAATAAAGGATTTTTAGTTCCTGCTTTTTTCATCATCTGAATAATTTTTCCAGGAAGAGAACCGATATAAGTTCTTCTATGACCTCTTACTTCTGCTTCATCTCTAACACCACCCAAAGACATTCGTACAAATTGTCTGTTAGTTGCTTTTGCTATTGATTTACCTAATGAAGTTTTGCCTACTCCTGGAGGACCTACTAAACAAAGTATAGGGCCTTTTATTTTATCCATTCTTTTTTGCACAGCTAAAAATTCTATGATTCTCTCTTTAACTTTTTCTAATCCAAAATGATCTTCTTCTAAAATTTTTAAAGCCTTGTTCAAATCTATGTCGACTTTATCTTTTTTAAACCAAGGTAAATCTATCATCCAATCTAAATAGTTTCTTACAACAGTCGCTTCAGCGGACATTGGGCTCATATTTTTTAGTTTTTTTAATTCAGACATACATTTCTTCTCAACTTCTTTGGGCATCTTTGCTTTTAAAATTGATTTTTTTAAACTTGTAGTCTCGTCCTTGCCGTCTTCAATTTCGCCTAATTCTTTTTGAATAGCTTTTAATTGCTCATTTAAATAATATTCTCTTTGGGTTTTCTCCATTTGAGTTTTAACTCTGCCTCTAATTCTTTTCTCAACACCAATAATGCTAGCCTCATTTTCCATGATTTTAATGACACTATTTAATCTCTTCTTAACATCTAAAGTTTCAAAAATTTGTTGTTTTTCAGATATGCTAGCATTGATATGTGAAATAATATTATCGGCAATTTTTGATGGGTCTTTCAATTGTTTAATATTGTTAATTGTCTCGGAAGATATTTTTTTATTAACTGTAGTAAGCTTCTCTAATCTTTTTATAGCTGTTAAGCTTAAAGGAAGTAAATCATCTTCTTTTGATAAAATATCTTTTTGGTATTCAAATGAACATTTTATAAACTTTTCATCATCTTTAAAGTCAACTATTTTAACTCTTTTAGTACCTTCAACTAAAACTTTAACCGTTCCATCTGGAAGTTTTAGTAACTGTAAAATGTTACTTTCACATCCATAAGTGAAAACATCATTTTTCTTTGGGTCATCTACTTCAGAATTTTTTTGTGTTACTAGAACAATTTTTTTATCACCTTTCATTACCTCATTTAATGCAGTGATGGACTTATCTCTTCCAACAAATAAGGGAATAACCATACTTGGGAAGACAACTATGTCTCTTAAAGGCAATAACGGTAATGTTACTTTTATATCCATCAGAGAAATATGGATATTATATTTTATAATGCAATAGGAAATTATGGTTTATTAACGTGAAATTATGCTGCTGAAGTCTTGTCAGTTTTAGTTTTGTTCTTCGAATGAACAATAACAGGAGCTGATACACCTTTCGCCGCACCAGAATCAATTATAACTTCTTCAATGTTATCTTGACTTGGTAGATCAAACATTGTTTTCAATAATATATTTTCTAGAATCGATCTAAGTCCTCTTGCTCCAGTTTTTTTAGATATAGCCTTGTTAGCAATATCTTTTACTGATTGATCTTTAAAAGTAAGTTTTACTCCCTCCAGTTTAAATAGTTCTTGATATTGTTTTATTAAAGAGTTTTTTGGCTCTAATAAAATTTTAACTAAAGATTTCTCATCAAGATCATCAAGAGTTGCAGTTATAGGTAATCTTCCTATAAATTCTGGTATCAGTCCATATTTTAATAAGTCTTCTGGCTCAAGGTTCTTCATCCACTCACCTACTTTTTTATCTTCTAAACTTTTAACCTCGGCTCCAAAACCAATAGATGAACCTTTGTCTCTTTGAGAAATTATTTTATCTAAACCTGCAAACGCACCACCGCATATAAATAAAATATTAGTGGTATCTACTTGTAAAAATTCTTGTTGAGGATGTTTTCTTCCACCTTGAGGGGGAACACTAGCAACTGTTCCTTCCATTATTTTTAATAAAGCTTGTTGAACTCCTTCACCCGAAACATCTCTTGTGATTGATGGATTTTCTGATTTTCTGCTAATTTTATCTACCTCATCAATGTAAACAATTCCTCTTTGTGCTTTTTCGACATTATAATCGGCTGCTTGCAATAATTTTAATATTATATTTTCAACATCTTCACCAACATATCCAGCTTCAGTTAATGTTGTTGCATCTGCCATTGTAAATGGAACATCTAAAATTCTTGCTAAAGTTTGCGCTAATAGCGTTTTACCACATCCTGTTGGTCCAACTAACAAAATATTTGATTTTGAAAGTTCAACATTTTTACTAGTTTTATTTTCGTAATTTAATCTTTTGTAATGATTATGAACTGCAACAGATAAAACTTTTTTGGCATGATCTTGTCCGATTACATAATCATCTAGAACAGCACAAATCTCTTTTGGTGATGGTAATCCATCTTGATGCTTTACAAAAGTATCTTTGCTCTCTTCTTTAATGATGTCCATGCATAATTCAACACACTCATCACAAATAAAAACTGTTGGGCCAGCAATTAATTTTCTAACCTCGTGTTGACTCTTTCCGCAGAAAGAACAGTAAAGAATATTTTTATTATTGTTGCTCATAGTTTTTTATAACGAATCAATTTGAATACTTTATTACAAAGATTACTTCTTAATCAAGTATAGGTTGTGAATAAACTATATATTGTTGTTTAGTCTCTTTTTTCTACTACTTTATCGATCAAACCAAAATCTTTAGCATGGTCAGGAGTCATAAAATTGTCTCTCTCCAATGCTTCTTTAATTTGATCAACTGACTTGCCTGTGTGTTTAGAATAAATTTCATTTAATCTTTTTTTCAAAGACATGACCTCATTAGCATGAATTTCTATATCAGTTGCTTGACCTTGAAAACCTGCAGATGGTTGATGAACCATTATTCGTGAATTTGGTAAAGATAATCTTTTTCCTTTTGATCCTGCGGCTAACAAAAATGATCCCATACTTGCAGCTTGACCAATACACAATGTACTAACTTCAGGTTTGATATATTGCATCGTATCATAAATTCCTAAACCTGCTGTAACCAAGCCACCTGGACTATTAATGTATAAAGAAATTTCTTTTTTAGGATCTTCAGACTCTAAAAATAATAATTGAGCAGTAACTAAAGATGCAACTGCATCGTTAATTGGTCCAACGACGAAAACAATTCTCTCTTTTAATAATCTTGAATAAATATCATAAGCTCTTTCACCACGGCTTGATTGTTCAACAACCATTGGTATCAAAGTATTTAAGTGTTCTGGAATTTTTGTTGTCATAAGTGATTCGATTTACTTATACAACTTGTGATTACTTTTTGCTAACTTTTTTTGTTGATTTAGTTTTTTTACCTACTTTTTTTGGAGCTTTAGATGGTTTGGCTGTTTTCTTTTCTTTTTTATCCTCTGACTTAACTTCTTTTTTATCTTTTACTTTTTCATCAGCACCTTCAGATAATTTTGCCAATTTTTCTTGCTCTTTTAGATTTTTTTCATTTTCTTCTTTTAATATTTTTTCAGCTTCTTCTTTGCTAATTTCTTTTTTATTTACTTTTGCAATTTTTTTTAGTTCACCTATTATTTTTTCTTCATAAATAGATCCTCTTAAACTCTCTATCGCTCCTGGATTTTTCTCATAATACTCTTTAACCATTTTTTCTTGTCCAGGCATCATTCTAAATTGTTTTTGTATTTCTACATTTAACTCTTCTTGAGATACTTTAATTTTATTTTTTTCACCAAATGCATTTAGAATTAAACCAGTTTTAATTCTTTTTTTAGCTTGTTCCTCAAAGTATTTCATATTTTTTTTCTTTTCTTCTTCTTTCATACCTTGGGCTAATAAATTTACTTCTTGTTCAATAAGATTAGCTGGTAACTGATCTAGTTTTTGTTTTTCAATTTGTTCAAGAATTTGTTTTTTTGAAATCATTTCTAATGAATTTTTAAATTCATCATTAATTTGTTTAGATATTAATTCTTTTAAATTATTTAAATCTTTTGCTCCTAAATTTTTTGCAAAGTTGTCATCTATTTTTGTTTCTTCAGGTTTTTTTACTGCTGTAATTTTACATTCAAACACTGCTGATTTGTTAGCTACTTCTTTTTCTGGAAAGTTTTCTGGTAGTTTAACTTCTACTTTTTTATCTTGTTTATTTTTGACACCTTCTAATTGCTTATCAAACCCTTTAATGAATAAATCTTTTCCAAGTTCTAATTGAGTATTTTTTCCTTCATTTCCTTTAAATTCTTTACCATCAACTGTTGCCTTGTAATCAAAAACAACTAAATCACCAACTTTAGCTGCATAATTTTCTTCAGCTTCTTTAAAATTTTTCTGAGTTTTGGCTATTTGATCAATTCTTTTATCTGTTTCTTTTGGATCAATTTTAACAACGTATTCGTCTACTTTAAGATCTTTTAATGATCCAACCTCAACATTAGGTAATTCTGTTACAGAAATTGTGTATTCAAGATCTTTTCCTTCACCAAATGATTTTAAATCAATTTTTGGCTGACCTGCTGGTTTAATTTTATTATCCTCAAGAGCTTTAGTAGTAGTATCTTTTAATACTTTATCGATTACTTCTCCGTATACAGCTTTTCCAAACTGTCTTTTTAAAATTTCTGTTGGAACTTTACCTGGTCTAAATCCTTTTAAAGCGACATCTTTTTTAATCTCTTCGTATTTTTCTTCGAGATATCCAGATATAGTTTTTTTATCGATAAAAACCTTTATATCTTTTTCTAAACCTTTTTTATTTTCTACTGTTACTTTCATAAAATATGGTAGGCGAGAAAGGACTCGAACCTTCACAGTTTGCACTATTGGTTCCTAAGACCAACGCGTCTACCAATTCCGCCACTCGCCCAAATTATTGGTGCTTTATATATGATTGTTTATAATTGTCCAATTAGAATAATAGTGTAAAACATTAGCTTAATTGATATGAGCAAAACAAATATTGCAATTGTTATTTATCTTGTCGGTCTTGCATTAGGTGCAATCTTTTTAGATATATGGAGTGCTGAAACTAGTCCAAAAGCTTTATTAGGAATTGCATGGACAACTTTATTTGCAATTGCTTTATTCTTCGCTGAAAAAGAAAAAGAAGAAAAGAAAGATTAATTCTTCTTTATTAATTCACTTATAAATAGTTCACCATCACCATCATCAACAGCTTTTTTGTAAAAAGATTTTGATAGATCGGATAATTTTTCCGCATTATCCATGCCTTTTAGTAAATCTGTTATATACGTTAAATCTTTTAGTGTATTAGTCGCTGTAAACTTAAAACCTGTGTAATCATCCTCTAGAACCTTGTCAAAAATTCTCTTTAAAGCATTAGAATTACCTGATCCTAATTGTGCTACTTTATAAAGTTTATCTAAATCAATATCTAATTTTTTTGCAGCTTTTATTAATTCAATTACATAAGTAGCTGTTCCTAAAGATAGAAAATTATTCAATAATTTTGTTTTTGCGCCATTTCCAATCACACCAAAATGATAATAATTTTTACAAAAACATTTTAAAAGTTCTTCTGATCTTTTTAAATTTTCCTCAGATCCACCAACAATTCCACCTAATATTCCCTCTTCTGCTTGAACAGGACCTCCCATTACAGGGCACTCTAAATAAGGAATATTATTTGCATTTAATATTTGTTCCATTTCGATAGATCCATTTTGATTATGAGTGGTAATATCAATAATGATTGTTTTATCAGTCAGTAATGAAACTATTTTTTTACCAATTTCATGAGCGATAGGAGAATTTGTTACACACAAAAACAAAGCATCTAATCCACTTTTGCAGAGTTCTTCATAGGATTTAACTTCTTTTGCACCCTCTTTAACTATTCTATCAATTGGTTTTCTGTTTTTGTTAGCTATCACAAATAATTCATGATTATTTTTAAGGATGTTATTTGCAATACCAAATCCCATCCATCCAACACCTATAAATCCAACTTTCATAATTCAATATATAATCATGTATAATTACTACATGGTTTCAATACTTCCTATAAATTTATAATCTTTATCTATAACAACAATTTCACCAGATGAAGTACCAAAATTTAACATTTCTGAAATAACGACAAAATGTGTAACTAAAATAAGATTTTTATCGCCATTCCAATTAGATATATATTTTTTTAAACTCTTAATTTGTTCATCTTTATACTTATAAAACTTCTCTTGATAAAAAGAGTTTAACCCTTTGAAGATTTCATAATTATTAAACGCAAATCTTGCAGTATCTTTACATCTGCACCATTCACTAGATAACACTTTATCAATTTGAATATTATTATCGCTAAATAATATTCCAATATTTATTGATTGCTCTATGCCCTTTTGATTTAAATTTCTTTGAGTATCACATTTTTTCAAATCAATATTATCAGGATCTCCATTTCCTGGTGCAAGTGAGTGTCTTATAAATACAATTTTCCCGCCCTTCTGCAGTTCGCTTATTACTAAATCATTAGCCTGTGAATAATTTGAATTAAAAATACTTAGCAAAAATAAAAGAATAAAATTTATATATTTCATAAACGACAATTAAATTTTTATCTGTATTTTTTATAATAGAGCTTTCTGAACTGATAATTTCCAACCATTTATTAAATCGTTCCTAACTTTTCGGTTTATTTTAGGCTTGAAAATTTTATCTTTTTTCCATTTCCTCTTGATTTGATATAATGATTTAAATAATCCAATTTGATATCCAGCTAGTAAAGCTACTCCTAAACCAGTTGTTTCTAATACCTTTGGTCTTTCTGTATTTATATTTATGATGTCAGATAAAAATTGCGAAAACCAGTTGTTTTTTACCATGCCTCCATCAATCTTAAGTTTAGTTGGTTTTAAACCATCTTTTTTCATTGCATTAAATAAATCATTACTTTGATAGGCAACTGACTCTAATACTGCTCTAACTAAGGTTTTCCAATCACTATTTCTTGTTAAACCTGTTATTACCCCTCTTGCATCAGGCCTCCAATAAGGTGCTCCCATTCCACTGAAGGCAGGCACAACGTATACACCCTCATTATTTTTTTTTGACTGAGCAATTGTTTCCGTATCAAAAGCATTGTTAATAAATTTTAATTTATCTCTTAACCATTGTACACCTGCACCTGCAATAAAAATAGATCCTTCAAGAGCATAAGTATTTTTTCCATTCAATCTGTAACATATTGTTGTTAATAATTTATTTTTAGAATAAATTTTTTTTGAACCAGTATTCATTATGACAAAGGCACCAGTTCCATATGTGCTTTTTACTGAACCTCTTTCAAAGCATGACTGTCCTACTGCAGCTGCTTGTTGGTCTCCTAGAACTGCTGATATTGGTATTTCACTGCCGACAATTCTCTTACTTGTTAAACCAAAATTATCAGCTGAATTTTTAACTTTTGGCAAAATATTTTCAGAAATTTTAAGTTTTTTTAAGATTTCTTTATCCCATTTATTATTATTAATGTTAAATAACATGGTCCTACAAGCATTAGTAGCTTCTGTTAAATGATGTTGCCCATTAGTAAGTTTCCAAATAAGGAAAGTATCAACAGTACCAAATAATAAATTATTTGATTTTAAAAGTTTCTTAACATTTTTTACGTTTTCTAGTATCCATTTAATTTTAGTTGCAGAAAAATATGGGTCAATAAATAATCCAGTTTTTTTTCTAAAAATTTTTTCATAATTTTTTTTCTTTAACTCTTCACAATAGTCTTGGGTTCTTCTATCTTGCCAAACAATTGCGTTGTAGACTGGTTTTCCTGTTTTCTTATTCCAAAGAATAGTTGTCTCTCTCTGGTTAGTTATTCCTATACTTAATATTTTTCCTCTTAATAGTGATGCTTTTTTTATTACTTTTTTCAACGCTTTTAGAGTTGTAAGCCAAATTTCGTTTGGATTATGCTCCACCCATCCATTTTTTGGAAAATATTGATTAAATTCAAACTGGGATGTAAATTTTATATTACCATCTAAATCAAAGAGAATTGCTCTAGTTGATGTTGTGCCTTGGTCAATAGCAACAAGAAATTTTTTCACAATTTAAGTCTATACCTAAATTTTTTTTTCTAAAAGTAAAAACTAATACAAGCTGGAAGGATATGAAATTTAAATTATTTAGTGAAAGATTGAGTTGAATATTCTGACAAGGGAAGTTTTGATAAAGTTTTTATCTTTTTGACATAATCTACAAAAGATTGAGCATAGCCGAGATATGTATTTACTACTCTTCCTTGCTTAGATATAATTCCAAAAGTTTTATATCCATCTTTACCAGCTGCAATATAGTTATTTGTTGCTACTGTATAAGTCTTACTTGGATTTATCTTTACCCAACTCTTGTCTGTTCTACCCTTAAACTCTAAATTTATCACTCTATTTCCTTTACTATTGCTTGCTTGAACATCCCATCTCAATCCAGCAGCATATGGATAGGCTCCTGTAGAACCATCTGGAGTTAAAGCATAATCAATTGAGTCTTCCAAAACATTTTTAATTTCTTCTCCACTCATTTTCAATTCTACAATAGTATTACTGAAAGGTAATAAAGTATACGCGTCCCCAATTGTAATATTGCCTTCTTTTATATCTATTCTTGTTCCACCACCATTTTGAATTGCAATATCACTTAATTTGGACATTTCTCTGAAGGCGTGTGCTACAATATTCGAAATATCGGATCCATTTTTTTCAGTTTTTGATACATCACAAAGTTTTGACTTTCCTTGTCCAGGAATTCTTTCAAGACATAAATCATCAGTTACTCTGCCAATTACTTCACTGCTTTTTTCTTTAACTTCATTTTTGTATTTTTCTAATATTTTTGATGCTTGTGCGTCAGCCTCTACGATTGAAATATTTGGATTAACTTCGATAGCCTTGTATACGGCTTCTCTATAATTACCATCTATCTCAACTCTTTTTCCATTTGAATCTTTTCTCTTAAAGGAATCATCTAACATTATATGTGGTATTCCATCACATGACTTGATGGTGCCATCGTTATTAAACTCGATATTAAGTTCTCCAACAATTTGAGAATATTCCCATGCTGTAACTATACAAACATCTTCCTCATTTTTATTTTTGGCTACAGTTGGGTAGGCCCCATTAGAATTTAGTCCTACATTATCGAAATCTCCAGTTAGACTATGAGAATCACCTCCAACTATAACATCAACATCTGTGAGAAGTTTAGCCATGTTAATCTCATTTTTATATCCATAATGAGTTAAAAGAATTATCTTATTGATTCCTTGTTGTTTAAGCTTATTTATATTTTCTTGTGCTGAATTAATTTCATCTAAAAATAAAGTTGTGTCGTCTGGATTTGATGACTCTCTCGTTTTTTTTGAGATCACAATTCCAATTACTCCAATTTTTTGATTTCCTTTATTGATTATAGTGTAAGGTTTAATTTTTTTTGACAAAGGTGAGTTTATTTTTGCTTTAATGTTTGCTGACAAAACTGGAGTCTTACACTTATCAGTATGAAGATAATCTAAAAACTCAACTAAACTCTTATCACCATCATCAAATTCATGATTTCCTATAGCGAAAGCATCAAAACAAATTTGATTCATCATTTCTGCATCTGCTTTGCCCTTGAAAAGAGTGTAATATAATGTCCCTGTAATAGCATCACCCGCATGAAGCTTGATAACATTTTCATTTTTTAATTTTAATTCTTTAAATTTTGCTACGACAGATGGAAAACCGCCTGATACAACTCTCGTCTTTTCACCATCTAAATTTAAATCAAGTCTTTTATTTGGTTCCAAATGAGAGTGATGATCATTTATATGTAAAATGGTAATTTTATCTGCTAAAGCTGATGAACTTAAAATAAGTGAAAAAATAATTAAAAATAATTTCATGACGGGATAATCGTTATAAAATATGAAAGTATTTTTACTAAAAAGTGAAAGATTTATTAAAAAAATTTAAACTAATTATTACTTATGCTCGATAAAAAACAATTTTAAATTTGATGAAAATTTTAATAATAACAAATAATCATATCTATTATGAGCTGATTGAGTTTGGGGCTTAAAGAATATTTAGAATTAAAAACTGTTACAGACTGGAAGGATTAACACTTTTAAATTCTAACATGTTCTCAAAAGTACACATTTCAGGTTTTGAAAAAGTAATTTTTGGAAATTTTTTACTAAAGTCTAAAAATAGTTTTTTATTAAATTCAATTAAATTACTTATTTCAATCTCACTAAGCTCTCTTAAGATATATGCCAAAGTAATATGAAAAGTATATCTTTGATGGTTTTCAAATTTAATTTTTAATAAGCTACTTAGTTCATCTCTACAATTTCTTAATATTTTTTCATCCTTTTCAGAATATGGTTCTAAAATAATACTGTATCCTCCAAAAAACATTTTTAGTTTAAGATTGAATTCTTTTGGAAAGATATAGTTCTGAATTCTTCTATTTAATTCAACAGCTATATCTTTATAATCCATATCAGGATCTATATCTGATGGCCAATAATTAGTGTCTTTTGTATTAAAATTACAACAATCAAATAATGTCATATGAAAACTGGATGGAGGTAAATAGAAGTAAGTTTTTTTGGGGTTAAAATTCTCTATATTTTTTTGAAAACTAATAATTTGATCAGATAAATTAGTATTAAGAGGAATATTGCAAATTATTGTGCAGCCTGGAAATGGTAAAGGATTTCCTCTATCATCAAATTTATTTTCTGCACCTTTTAAAGTATATCCTTCAAGTTTTCCTGCTAAAAATTTCTCTTGGTTATTAACTATATTTAAATCCATTAAGATAAACTAAAACCATTTTATATTTTCTTTCTCACAAAGTTCTTTCAACCTTAATGGATAATCTGTCATAATACCATCTACACCGTACTCAACCATCTTTAACATTTCGTACTCTTTGTTTACTGTCCATACATTTACTGGCAATTCTTCTTGATGAGAAATATCGACAAGTTTTTTTGTAATGTCTTTTCGGTATGGATGCCAAGCTTTTCCACCTTGTGACTTTATAATTTTTGGCAATTCATGATCTTCATAATAAGGCAAAAAACTCAACCATGGAGATCTGTTGTAAATAGTTTGATTAATATTAATTCCTGTCAAATGTTGAGTTAAGTAAGCTCTTGGAATTTCAGGATACTGATTTTTAATTACTGATAAAGTTCTCCAATCAAATGATGAAACGATTATTTTATCTTTTAAAGATGATTCATTTATATCGTTCATAATTAATTTTACTGTATCTTCTGGTTCTGGTGTCAAATTTTCTTCCTCTGGTGTAGATTTAATTTCTAAATTTATTAATAATTTTTCAGATTTATTTTTTGAAGACATTTCTAATAATTCAGAAAGTTTTGGTATTCTTTGGTTTTCTAATTTTTTTTGATTAATAAATCTTCTTCCGTATCTGGATAATTTATTTACTGAACCTACATCAAACTTTGAAAGTTCTGCATAAGTTAAATCAAATATTTTTAAATTTTCATCCTCTATCCAATTCCCCTCATTATCTTTTGTTCTGCTTGGATCTAATCTAAAATCATGAGCAATAACTGGTACAAGATCCTTAGAAATTAATATATCTGTTTCGTATGCATTAATATTGTTTTCAAATAAGTATTTAAAACTTTCTAGAGTGTTTTCGGGAAGATCTCCTCTTGCTCCTCGGTGACCATAAATTTTTATATGATTTGGTTTGCTTAAAATCAAAATTAATTAACTCTTTTGCCAGTGCTTTTATCAAAAATATAATATTTATTGTTCTCAATATTAAGACTTAGATCAGCACCTTTTTCAATAGTTAGATTTCCCGGACACCTATAACAAAAGTCTTTTTTGTCTTTTAATTGACCATAAACAAGATTATCCGAACCAAGTTGTTCCACTAAGTCTACTTTTAAATTAATTAAACTATTTTCACTTTGACTTAAATGTTCAGGTCTTATTCCTAATTTTACTTCTCCCTCAAAGTCACTATCAATATCTTTAATTTCAAAACCTTCTGCAGATAATGTTTTATTTTTTATATTACCATCTAAAAAATTCATTTGAGGTGAGCCAATAAAACCAGCAACAAATAATGATTTTGGATTATCATATATCTCAATAGGAGTTCCAAGCTGTTCAATAATTCCATTGTTAATAACTGCTAATCTATCAGCAAGTGTCATGGCCTCTACTTGATCATGCGTAACAAATATGCTTGTTACTCCAACTTTCTGTTGAAGTTTTTTGATTTCAAGTCTCATCTGAATTCTTAATTTTGCATCTAAATTTGAAAGAGGTTCATCAAATAAGAATATTTTTGGATTTCTAACAATTGCTCTACCCATTGCAACCCTTTGCCTTTGACCTCCAGATAACATTGAAGGTTTTCTCTGTAAATAATCTGAAATTTGTAACAGCTTAGCTGCATCATTTACTTTTTGCTCGATTGTTTCTTTGTCAATTCCTCTGTTTTTTAGACCATAAGCCAAGTTATTATAAACATTCATATGTGGGTATAATGCATAGTTCTGAAACACCATTGCTACATCTCTTTCAGACGGATCTACCTCATTAATTAATTTTCCATCAAGATTAATATCACCCTCTGTAATATCCTCTAAGCCTGCAACCATTCTTAATAAAGTTGATTTTCCACATCCACTAGGTCCTACAAAAACCATAAACTCACCTTCATCAACACTTAATGAAGTTTCATGAACAGCCTTAGTTCCATTTGGGTAAATCTTAGTCACATTTTTTAAATCTAAAAAGCTCATTTATTTCTCCGTTTGAATTAATCCTTTTATGAACCATTTTTGTAAAAATACTACCACTAAAACTGGTGGGATCATTGACAAAATGATATACGCAAATCTTTCTGCAGTTCTTGGCAGAGCAACTCCTTCATAGCTTTCTGTGTAAATAATCTTCATTCCCATTACAACAGTCCAGTATTCTTCTGCAGTTGTCATTATTAGTGGCCATAAATATTGGCTGTATCCATATACAAACATAAAGATAAACATTGCTGCTATCATGGTTTTAGATAATGGAACCAAGAAATCTATGAAAAAACTCCAAGCATTTGCTCCGTCTAATTTTGCTGACTCCAAGAGTTCATCTGGAATTGTTTTATAAAATTGTCTGAAGAAAAATGTTGCTGTAGCTGAAGCAACTAATGGAAGGATAAGGCCTGTATATGAATTTGTTAAACCTAAATCAGATACAATTTTATAGCTTGGAAAAATCCTTACCTCCAAAGGAACAAGTAGAGTAATAAAGATTAACCAAAAAATTGGTACAGCTAATTTAAATCTATAATAAACCAAAGCATATGCTGACATTGCTGAAATAACTACCTTAAGTGTTGCAATTCCTAATGCCATTATAAAACTATTAATAAACATTTTTGCAGCAGTCACTTCTTCTGACCAACCACCTTTTTCATTTAAAACTTCGTTATAGTTTCTTGCTAGCTGATCACCTATATGAAACTTCATACCTTCGGTTAATATAGTTACAGAGTCATGCGAAGAACTTGCAAAAGATATCCAAATAGGAACTACCATTAACAAGACTCCTAGTATTAAAATAATATGAGCAATTATTTGAAGTGGTTTAATTTTCATTTATCTTGAAAAACCCCCTTAATAAAATATTTCTGCAACACAATTATAATTAAAATTGGTGGCACCATAGACATCATCACGAAAGCAAAACGATGAACAATTGAACCCGACATCATTTTTAATCCCATAACCACTGTCCAATATTGTTCTGAAGTTGTTACCAATAATGGCCATAGATACTGATTGTAGCCAAAAACAAACATAAATATTAACATCGCTACAATCATTGTTTTTGACAAAGGAATTAAAAAATCAACAAAAAATCTCCAGGTATTTGCTCCATCAAGTTTTGCGGATTCAAGTAATTCATCTGGAACGGTTTTATAAAATTGGCGAAAGAATAATGTTGCTATAGCTGATGCTGAAATAGGAACTATTAATCCAAAGTAAGAATTCACTAGATTAAGCTCAGCCATTACTGAATAAGTGGGGAAAATTCTTAACTCTAATGGTACTAAAATTGTAATAAATATAATCCAAAACAATAATGTTGCATATTTTATTCTGTAATAAACCAACGCGTAAGCAGCCATTAAAGATGTAACAACGGATAATATTGCAACTCCTGTAGCCATGATAAAACTATTAAAAAACATTTTTAATGCTGTTATCTCTTTAAAAAAACCACCCTGATATAATAAAACTCGTAAGTAATTTTCATAAAAGCTATCTCCTAAAAACATTTGGAGACCATTCATATTAATCATTGAACTCGTGTGCGTAGAGCTAGCAAAAATCATCCATACAGGAACTACCATGATTAGTATTCCAATGAGTAAAATTAAATGTGAAAAACTTGATGTGATAAATCTAGTCATTAATTATAATGTATTTTCCCTTCGATATATCTAAATTGAAAAATCGTAATTACTAATACAATCAACATCATCATTATTGATTGAGCTCCTGCACTTCCTAAATCCAGTCCTCTAAATCCATCCATGTAAGCTTTATAAACTAGAGTTCTTGTTTCACCAGAAGGAGCACCTATTGTTGTGGTATCAATAATTCCAAATGTATCAAAGAAAGCATACGTTATATTAATAATTATTAAAAAGAATGTAGTTGGCATTAATAATGGGAATGTAATTGTCCAAAATCTTCTAAAACTATTTTTACAGTCAATCATTGATGCTTCAATTACAGATTTTTGTATAGCTTGAAGTCCAGCCAAGAAGAAAATAAAATTAGCACTGATTTGCTTCCAAGAACCAGCTATGATTACGTAAATATAAGAGTCGAACACACTTTCGTACCAATTAAATCCCCACAGTTCGTGAAATAAATGATAAAGAAGACCAAATCTTTCACTAAAAAAATAATTTGCCATTACACCGACTACCGCAGGCGCAATTGCATAAGGCCAAATTAAAAGTGTTTTGTAAGTGCTTTTACCATGCATTACATTATTAGCCTGAACGGCAAGTAATAATCCAATTGAGCCTGTAATTAACGTAATAACAAAACTATAAATAATAGTAAATTTGAAAGCTATGAAATAAGCTGGATCATCAAAAATAAATAAAAAATTGTCAAACCATACAAACTTCGATCCAAATCCAAAAGCATCTTGCATTGTAAATGCATCTCTAAAGGTTTGTATGATTGGCCAATATAAAAAAATTAACAATATACCTAGCTGCGGAGCTAAGAAAAGATATTGTGAATAGCTAGATTTGAATTGGACTTTTTTCATACTTTTGTAAAAATAAATAAGGAGGGTAAATTAATACCCTCCTTATTGTTTTAATTATTCTTACAAAGTTTTAGCAAATTGCTTTAACAATTTAGCTGCACCTTTGTCCATATTCTGCAATCCTTTTTCGATTGATATTTTGCCGTTTAACATTGGCTCAATATTTTCGTAAATTACTTCACGAATTTGGGGCCAATTACCAGCTCTATATCCACCAGGAATAGTTGAACCTTCTAAGCTTAATTGTTCACCAACTGCTTTATGATATGGAGAAGCTCTATAGAAATTTATAGTTTCAGCTAACTCTATACCACCTTTAGTCACTGCAGAGTAACCAGTCATATTGTGATAATACAGATCCATTTCTGGAGAACCCATAAATTCTATAAATTTAGCAAGTCCTTTGTACTCTTCCTCAGTATGACCATTTAAGATCCAGTTAGCAGCACCACCTATAAAAGTTGGATACTCTTTTCCTTTGGTTACTGAATCCCAGTAAGGAATATGATTAACTGTAAAGTTTGGAACAACACCTTTCATTCCACCAAATGATGCAGCAGAACCAAACCAAAATGCAGCTTCACCTGCTATAAATGGTGCTTGATTGTCTCCCCACGCTCTTCCTTTATAGCCATATAAACCTTTATCATACCATTCTTTAACTTTCTTCCAATGATAGACAAATGCATCAGTTTCAGCGAATAAAGTTTTTGTAGGAACAGCATCGTAACCATTATTTCCATCTAACATTAATAAATTATGTCTAGAAAAGAAATTTTCAGTCCAAATCCATGGACTATGACTTTGAACTAAAGGAATGTATCCAGCAGCTTTGATTTTTGGAGCCATGGCCTCAAATTCTTCATAAGTTTTTGGCACAGATTCAATTCCAACCTCTTTCAAAATGTCCATGTTTGCATACATCAAACAAGTTGAACTATTGAAAGGTACACCAATCATTTTTCCATCAGAGTCGGCATAGAAATTTTTAATGCCTGGAATATAGTTGTCAGCATCTACATCAATGCCATATTTCTTAGCCATTTCTTCAAAACCGATAACAACACCATTTTTTACTTGAGCTACCATGATTGCAGCACCAGCATCATAAACCTGTGAATAGTGTGGTTGGTCGCCTGCTCTAAATGCAGCAATAGTTGCCGCCATGTTATCTTCATAACTTCCTTTTCCTGTAGGAATGACCGTATATTGATCTTGTGAAGCGTTAAATCTATTTGCAATTTCAATAATTACATCACCAAGAAAACCACTGTTTCCGTACCACCAATGAATTTCTGTTTTTGAATAACTGTGTGATGTAAAAGAGAAAGTAAATAGAATTGTTAAAACACTAAGTATTTTTTTCATATCTATCCTTCTGTTAAGTTTATTTAATTTTTTATTAATAATTTATTAATGTTAAGATATTATGAAATTGTAAATAATTGCATTTAAAAATTTTAAATTTCTAAAAGAGGTTGTATATTTTAAAACAAATCATAATTTAAATGTCTAAAAAATTTGATTTATTCATAATAGGTGGCGGTATAAACGGTGCAGGTATTGCAAGAGATGCTGCAGGTAGAGGTTTATCAGTTTGTTTAGCTGACAAAGGTGAGATTGGAGGAGCAACCTCATCTTGGTCGACGAAATTAGTACATGGTGGTCTTCGTTATTTAGAAAATTATGAATTCAAACTAGTTAGAGAATCTCTGAAAGAAAGAGAAATAGTTTATAAAATTGCCAGACATATTTCCAAACCGATTCCTTTTATAATTCCTTATGCAGATAAAATTCGACCAGCCTGGTTAATTAAAATTGGTTTATTTTTGTATGATAATTTAGGTGGCAAAAGCAATATACCAAAATCAAAAACGTTTGATCTTACAAAAAAATTTTCAAATATTCTTAAGCAAAAATACAAAACTGGTTTTCAATATTTTGACATACAAATTGACGATAAAAAATTAACGAAACTAAATGCTAAAGATGCAAAAAGAAATAAAGCTAAAATACTAGAATATAACAAAGTTAAAAAAGCTGAAATTATTGGCAATGAATGGATTATTAGTCTTGAAAAAGGTGAAAAAGTAAAATCAAAAATTTTAATTAATGCATCTGGACCATGGATAAACGAAACCTTAAATAAAAATATAAAAATTAAATCTAAGAAAAAAATAAGATTAGTTAAAGGAAGTCATATTATTACAAAAAAATTGTACAAAGAAAATGTTGCATTCACATTTCAAAATACTGATAAAAGAATAATATTTGTGATACCTTATAAAGGGAAGTTTTCTTTAATTGGAACTACAGAAGTTGAGGTTAAATCACCAGAAAATAAAGGAATATCAAAAAAAGAAATTACATATTTAATTCGTTCAGTAAATAATTACTTAAAAAAACAAATCAGAACAAAGGACATTGTAGATACTTATTCAGGGATAAGACCTCTAATTGAAGATTTTAATACAGCTTCAAAAGTCACAAGAGATTATGTTTTTGATTTAAAAATTATAAAAAAATTACCTTTATTGAATATATATGGAGGAAAACTAACCACCTACAGAAAATTGTCTGAAAAAGTCCTTTTTGACCTTAGAAAGTTTTTACCTAAAACAATAAAAGGTCCATGGACACACAAAAAGAAGCTTCTCTAAACTTAATGACCGTTAAATTTGAAAAATTAAAAAAAACAATAATTAAATGTAATAAATGCCCTAGACTTGTGAGGTTTAGAAAAAAAATATCTACGGAAAAAAGAAAACAATATATGGACCAAACTTATTGGGGAAAACCAGTTACAGGTTTTGGAGATATAAATGGAAAAATAATGATTGTTGGTCTAGCACCAGCTGCTCATGGTGGAACAAGAACAGGCAGAGTATTTACAGGCGATAAATCCTCAGACTTTTTATATAAATGTTTACACAATGTAAAAATTGCCAATCAAAGCAATTCAGATCATGTAAATGATGGATTAAAAATAAAAAATACTTTCATAACACCAGCTTTAAAGTGTGTCCCTCCAGGAGATAAGCCATTAAATGAAGAGTTAAAAAATTGCTTTGGTTATTTTAAATCTGAATTTGAAATACTTAAAAATCTTAAAATAATTGTAGCTTTAGGAAAAATCGCCTTTGATACTTGTGTAAAATTTTATAGAGAAAATTTTGATTACACTGAAAGAGTAAAATTTGGTCATGGAACATATTTTAAATTACCTAATAATGTATTGTTAATGGGGTGTTATCATCCAAGTCCAAGAAATGTAAACACTGGAAGAATTAATGAAAAACAAATGACTAAACTATTTAAAAAAGTGAAAGAACTAGTTTAGTTTATTAATAAGTTCTTTTGGAAGTTTTACAGGTTTTCCCAAATTATTTAGAGATACCAATTTAATCTCTGCATCACATAAAATATCTGATTTTCTTTTAATCACTTGTGACATTGTAATAGTAGTTAAAGTGTTAGATTTAATTTTTGTAAAAACAGTAATTTTATCCTCAAATTTTGCTGGTTTTTTAAAGTCTACATTGCAAGTTTTTACAGCTATTAAAACATTATGTTTATTTAATAGCTTTTTATTTGAATATCCTATTGAATAAATAAGCTCAGATCTTGCTCTTTCAAAGTACTTTAAATAATTTGCGTGGTAAACTATTCCACCAAAATCAGTATCCTCATAGTATACTTTTAAATTATACTTAAATACTTTCATCAATTGATATTAATAAAATTTATTGAGAAGAAAAATAGATATTTTGATAATAAGTAATTGATTTTTGCTTTGAATTATCTGTATCTGACATGATCGCTATCCCATCCAGCTCATTAACATCCAAATTATGGAATTTTTTGAAATCATCTTTAACATTTGCTTTAACAGTTACCCACTCATTTAAGTTTGTTTTGGTGGTTGCAAGGACATTATCTATGGACTTTTTAGTATATGGGCTTGGAAAGTTGCTTCCAACTTCTTGATTACTCGAAAAAACGTAATTTATTGCTCTATTGGATAAAGGTGTTGCCCCAGTTTTTTTAATGACGAACACTCTTCCTGCAAAGTCATGACCTTTTTTAGTTGTTTCATCTATCCCTGGTATATCTTTCTCAATTTTCCAGGTAATATTTATGAAAGGGGTTTTGTTTAAATCAATTTTAATCTCCTTACCGAGGCCAGAAGCGGCGTTATCTGCAATAGCTTTTAAGTAATTGCCATTCTCGTTAGATCCAACTGAATATGTCGTTTTATTATCTGCCCCTCTTACTTTTCTAACTGTTAATTCTGATAATTCTTTGTCTGTAAACTCAAATACTTTTACTTCCTCGGCATACAAGGTAGTTTGAGACAACATTGTCACTAAAATTAATTTAAATAAAAGTCTAAACATGTCCTTTCTATATAAAAGATAAAATAATTTTCAAATTCAAAATTTTGACATTATTTAAACATGCATAAATCATTATTGTTCTCTATTTAGAAGATATGAAGTTAGCAGTTCTTTTTGGTTTGATGATTTATTGGTCTATAATTATAACCGCACCTGTTATTTCAAAAAATTCTGAAAAATTTGGAGAAAAAAAGGTATTAGTACCTCTTAAAAAACCAAGAATTTAAGGCAGAAGCACTATCTTTGGGGACGAACAGGTTCCATCATGAATTTCTTTAAAAGCTCCCCACCCATCTTTAAGATTTCTGTACTCAATCCACTCTATCTTCCCTAGCTTGTTATTAGTTAAAATATCAATGGTTTCTCCAAATTCTTTGTTTGTGTAACAATAAGTCCCAATAAAAGTGACTTCTTGAAGAGTTGCTTTTCTGAAATTAAAAGATCCTGCAGGCTGAGTTAGTCCGATATGAACTATTATTCCTCCTGGTTTTACTACACTGATTGCCTGTTGTCGTGAAACTTCGAGTCCAACAGTATCAAAAACTAAATCAAAGCTGCTCTCTTTAATATCGTTATGATCTGGTGACACTGTTTTTGCATCTACATATTTTGAGCATTCATTTAGTCTTTTTTGATTAGGATCAGAAATTGTCAAATTTGTATTACCTTGGATCTTGGATAAAATTAATGCACACAAAAGACCAATTGCTCCACCACCCTGAACAAGCGTTCTACATTCATTTAATGGTTTTTTTGATGCATCTACAGCTAATAATACTGCATGATATGAAACTGCTGTTGGTTCTGCAACTGCAGCCTCTTTTACATCAAGTTTTTCAGGAACTTTGAAAATATTGTGATCTGGAACTGTAATGAGTTCTGCAAATGCACCTTGCCTTTCATAAGGTCTATTCATTCCTAGAAGAACTCTATCTGGACATAAATGTTCTCTTCCGCTTTTGCAGTATTCACAATTTCTACAAGTTATTAATGGGTTAAGAACTGAAATTTGATCTTTAAGCTTACCGTTAATTATTTGACCACTAACTTCATGACCTAAAATTAACGGTGGGATTCTTCTCTCATCTTTTCCGTGGTAAGCATGCATATCTGAGCCACATATACCTGATGCATGAACTTTAAGAATACTTTCTCCAGGTTTTTCAGAAGGTTCTTTTTCCTCCCTAAATTCCATTTCTTCTACACCAGTATAAACAAGCGCTTTCATGATTACTTATTATTTAATAAATAATATACTAAATAAGATGCGAATGCTCCAATAATCCAACCAAAAGATTGATATTGTATAAAGTTTTCATTCAGCAAAGATGATAATGAAAATATTGATCCAATTAAAAGAGCATACAATGCTTTGAGGTTCCAACCGTTACTGTAAATATATTCTGTATGTTCTTTAGGATAAAAAAGCTCTTTGTGATTAATTTGTTGTTTTTTAAACAAGTAATAATCTGCAACCAATACTCCAAAAATTGGGCCAAAAGTCGTAGCTACAGCTTCAACAAATATCAAAACATTAGCTTTACTGAAAATTGAAAGCCAAAATGTTGAAATAATTAATCCAACAATTGATATTACAATTCCTGTTTTTTTTAACGTTAAAGAGTTCGGGAAAAAATTTATCAATGTATTTTGCGAAGGAATATAATTTGCTATCAAATTAGTTGATAACGAAGAGATAATAATAAATATCAAACAAAAGAAAGTTAAAAAATTATTATTAAATTTACCGACTATGTCATTTGGATTTGTAAGTATACTTGAAGCGTTTAATCCTTTACTGGTGAGAATAATATCTGAACCTAAAGTGATCAAAACAGAGAAAAAAGAAAAGAATATTAAATTTAATATTATACTTAAGTTTCCTTTGGTCATCTCTTTATAATTCATTGAGTATCTAGAAAAATCACCAAATGTGAGGAGAACTATAGCAAAATAAGCA
The DNA here is from genome assembly GCA_902517745.1 of uncultured Pelagibacteraceae bacterium. Taxonomy (GTDB): domain Bacteria; phylum Pseudomonadota; class Alphaproteobacteria; order Pelagibacterales; family Pelagibacteraceae; genus Pelagibacter. Next base: position 197,378 of record CABYDS010000001.1, on the reverse strand, counting down.
AATAAAGTTCCTGTGATTGAAATTATTGGAGCAATATTTGACTGAATTGCAAAATTGCTAAAGACTAAGCTTAGTTTTATTCCATTTAGGAGTTCATTGTAATACTCAGATAAAATAACAATTAATAAAACAGATAGCCCTAAATATATTGAAAGACCTGAAAAATTAATAAATGATTTTAGAAAATTCTGTCCTTTTGTAAAAAGAATGTATTGAAATATTAATGTTAAGAATAAACAAACCCAATCAATTAAATTCAAGCCAAAAAAGAATAATAAAAATATTTCATTCTGCAAAAGTTGATTATCAATTTTAAATATGATGATCCTTGCAATATAACCTAGTGATTTTGATATAAAAAATGTTTGTACACCAAACATGAATAAACCAACTAATCCTCTGATCATTCCTACATATCTCGCTCCTGTAAAACCCATTGAAAGTCTAAGAATTGCTGGAAAACTTAATCCACTACTTTGAGAAATTTTTCCAATGATGTTAGCAAAAAAGAATACTAATAATCCTGCTAGCAATGATCCTGTTAAGACAACAAAAAAATTTAGATCATAAAATAAATATAAAGCTGATATTAAAGAGAACCCAACAATTGTTTGAATATTTATAGCCCAAAAGTTAAAGTAATTTTTCCAACTCCAGTCTCGATTATTAGGATTTATTGAAACTAGTTCCCAATTCCTTAATTGAAATTTTTCGCTCTGATTCACTTAGACGATATTAATCAATTATTTACTGCTGTCCATATAAGAGAGTTGGCAACCATAGTACTATTTTTGGATACGCTATGATTATAATTAATCCAATTATCTGTAATACCATGAACTGCATCATTCCAAGATAAATATCTTTTAAATCCCAACTTGGAACTACTCCTTTTAAAAAATAAGCAGATAACGCTACGGGGGGTGAGAGCCAGGCGGTTTGCAAATTAACAGCAACAAGAATTGCAAACCAAGTTAAATTAAATCCTAATGCTTCAACTAATGGTAAAATAATAGGAACAACTATCATAACAATAGGTACCCACTCTAGTGGCCATCCTAAAAGAAAAATCATAATCATGATTATTCCTAAGATTAAATATTTATTCATCTCAAGTGATAATAGAAAATCTGTTAAAACCATTGGGGTTCCTAATCTTGCAAACACTGCTCCGAAGAAATTAGAAGCAGCAACTAAAACCATAATTAATGCAGAAATCTCTAGAGTTTTAACTAAAGCATCTTGTAATTTTTTTAATGTTAATTTTCTGTAAGCTAAAGAAAGCAATAATGCACCACCTGCTCCACATCCTGCAGCCTCTGTTGGAGTAGCAAATCCAAATAAAATGCTTCCTAATGCAGCAAATACTAAAGCAGCAGGTGGAACTAATCCTAAAAAAAATTCTAGCCATAATTTTTTTAAATCTGTTGTTCTTAATTCTTCTGGTATGGGTGGACCTAATTTTGGGTTCATCATACATCTGAATGTTGTGTATGCAGCATATAAGCATGCCAATAATATTCCTGGAACTATTGCAGCTGCGAATAAATCAGTTACGGGAATTTCCATAATTGGACCCATAACTACAAGCATAATACTTGGAGGAATTAAAATACCTAAAGTTCCTCCAGCAGTAATTGTACCAGCAGCTAATTTTACATCATAATTAGACCTGTTCATTGATTTTGCAGCCATAATTCCAAGAATTGTAACTGATGCACCAACTATTCCTGTAGCAGCTGCAAATATTACCGAAACAAATAAAACTGCATAATATAAAGAGCCTCTAACTCTTGCCAACATCATTTGGAAAGCTGAGAATAATCTCTCCATTAAACCTGCTTGTTCCATCATTATTCCCATAAATACAAATAAGGGGACAGCTGCGAGAGTTTGTTCGGTCATTACCATCGAAAATTGTAGTGTCATTAAATAGAAAACTAATTTTCCAAAACCCAAATAACCAAAAACAAAACCTAAAAAAATAAGAGTAAATGAAATTGGGAAACCTATAAATATTGCAAACAACATCACACCAATAAGTATGAAACCTAAAATTGCTGGGTCTATTAAATGTGAAAGCATTAACTACCTGGCCATTTACCTTTGACGGCTGCGTAATAGCTTTTTAAAAGTTCTGAAATACCTTGAATAAGAAGAAAAACAATTCCAATCCATAGACAAGATTTTATTGGCCACATATATGGCATCCATGTTGTATCCATCCCTCTTTCGTTTCTCATTATACTTTCTTGGACGAAACCTGTTGTCATATACAAAAAGACTATTAATCCTGGAAAATAAAATAATAAGTAAAGCCAAAAGTCTATTCTGCCTTGAGTTTTAACTTTAAAATTTCTATATAAAAAATCTGCTCTAATATGAACACCTTTTGAAAGAGCGTATCCTGCTCCTAACATAAATAATGCTCCATAAAAAAATCTGCTCATATCATAAGCCCAGATTGTAGGAGCTAAAAATAATTTTCTTGCTAAAACTTCATAAACCATCCCAAGCATTAGTGGGATCGTAATCCAGCAAACAATGTTTCCTATTAATTTACTAAATTTGTCTATGTTAACTATAGTTTTAGCCATCCAAGTTGACATATCATCAGGCATCTTTCCAGATCCTGATCGCCTTTCGGCTATCATTTCATCTGAAATATCTAACTTTGGATTATCCGACATATAATTTTTTGAAAAAAAAAGCGGGCTCATAAAAGCCCGCTTAATAACTTTATTTATTTCTTTAACGAATTAGCATAAGCCATTCCTAGCTTAGCATTCGATGTTTGTGCACCAGACCAGAATGGTACAGCAGTATTAGCAAAGCTTATCATTGAGTCATAAACTTCTTTAAAGAATGCGTTTTCTTTTGCATTTTTCTCTAAAGTTGCTTTCGCTGCAGCCATATAAGCTGGGAAATAATCAGCTGGTGTATCTTCAAGTATCACACCATGATTTTCAGTTAGATCTTTAAGTGCTAATCCATTCGTGTTGATTCTGTAAGCTAAAGCTCTCATCAACGATGCATCAGCAGCCATCTTCATTGAAAATTTCTCATGGTCAGTGAATTTATCGTAAGTGCTTTTATTTAAGTAAAAGTCAGCATTTACGACTACTTGGTGCAAACCTTGTAGATAATAGTGTTTTAATACTTTATGTATACCAAACACTTTATCTGGTTGAGGACAACACCACTCAGCAGCATCAATAGTTCCTGCTTCCAATGCTGGAAGAATATCTCCACCACCCATTGCAACTGAAGCTATTCCAATGTCTTTATAAGTTTGACCTGGAATTCCTGGAGGAGTTCTGAACTTAAATGTTCTGAAATCATCCATATCTTTGATTTTTCTTGGGAACCATCCTAAAGCTTCTGGACCAACTGGTTGAAGCATGAAACCTTTAATGTCTCTTTTCATTTCTCCCCAAAGTCTGTCATATAGTTGTTCTCCACCACCATATAAAAACCATGATAAGAAAGCGATGTTATCAATTCCTACACCACCACCTGCTACTGGCGAACCAAATAACATAGCAGCTGGATGTTCTCCAGACCAATAGTGAGTCCAAGCAAATCCGCAATCAATCAAACCTTTGTCAACAGCATCAAGAGTTTCTTTAACTCCAACTACTGTTCCTGCTGGCATAATTTCAAATTTTAGAGATCCACCTGTTAGTTTTGTTACGTTGTCAGTAAAGTCTTTTAACATTACCGCTTCATCACCTTTAGCGCTAATAACCGTCTGACACTTTAACGTTTTTGCAGCATTCGCATTTGAAATAAATCCAAATACTAAGAAAGCAGCAAACAACGCTGAAACGATTTTTTTCATTATATCCCTCTCTTTTTATTTATAATGTGAAGATCCTCTCAAAAATCAAAGGCACATACAAGTGTCATTTCGACGTTTTTATGAGAAAAATGTTTAAAATCATTAAATATTCATTAAAGATTATTTATAAAAAATATGGATAAATTTGATTACATAATTATTGGTGCAGGATCCGCAGGCTGTGTCTTAGCTAATAGATTAACAGCAAATCCTGATACTAAAGTTCTTTTACTTGAAGCTGGTGGTAAAGACACAAATCCATGGATCCATATTCCAGGTGGTTATTTTAAAACCATGCACAATCCAGATACTGACTGGTGTTTTAATACAGAAAAAGAGCCAAACTGCGATAACAGACAAATGGTTTATCCTAGAGGTAAAACACTTGGTGGAAGCTCATCTATTAATGGAATGCTTTATATTAGAGGCCAATCAAATGATTATAATTATTGGAGACAACTAGGTAATGTTGGTTGGTCATGGGATGATGTTCTACCCTATTTTAAAAAGTCTGAAGATTTTCAATTTGGAGAAAATGAATTTCACGGTTCTGGAGGACCTATTGCAGTTGAGAAAATTAGAGCAACATTTAAAGTTCTTGATCTATTTTTAGAGGCTGCAGAAGAGCATGGTTATAAAAGAACTGATGATTTTAACAACGGTGATAATGAGGGAATGGGATATTTTCCATTCACAATTAAAAATGGCTTTAGATGCAGTACAGCTGTAGGTTACTTAAATCCAGTTAAGAGCAGAAAAAATTTAAAAATTATTACTAAGGCTCATATTAAAAATATAGAATTTGAAAATAATAAAGCAAAAAAAGTAAATTATTGGATAGATGGAAAAGAATTTTCTGTTGAGACTAATAAAGAAATTATATTAAGCGCAGGTACAATTGGTTCACCCCATATATTACAAGCATCAGGAATTGGTCCAGGAGAACTTCTAAAAGAAAACAATATTAATGTTTTAAAAGATCACCAAGGAGTCGGAAGAAATCTAACTGATCATTTAATGTTAAGACCTGTTTATAAAATTAAAAATTTAGAAACTTTAAATGATATTTACTACAGTTTTACTAAAAAAATGTTGTCTGGTTTGAAGTTTCTTCTCTTAAGAAAAGGACCTTTAACAGTTGGAGCTAGTTATGTTTGTGGTTTTGTTAAAAGTGATGAACATTTAGAAACTCCAAATCTTCAATTTCATATTTCACCAGCAAGTACTGATCTTTTAGGAAAATCAGCTTTACATAAATTTCCAGCGTTCACTCCAACAATTACAAATGTAAGACCAACAAGTAGAGGGTCTATTGAATTAAAATCTCCAGACACCAGAGTTTCACCAAAAATAAAAATGAATTATTTATCAACTGATGAAGATCGTGAAATTGCTGGAAAAGCTTTAAAGATTGTAAGAAAAATTGTTATGGATTCTAAAGCTTATAAAGATTATCAACCTGAAGAGCTTAGACCGGGAATCAATATTACAGACAATGAAGAATTAGCAACAGAAGCTGGAAAATTTGCGAATACTATTTTCCATCCAGTAAGCACATGTAGAATGGGTAAAGACGAAAATGCTGTTGTTAACGATCGATTAGTCGCTCACGGACTAGAAAATTTAAGGGTTGTAGATGCCTCTGTTATGCCTCATATCACATCAGGAAATACAAATGCACCGACAATAATGATTGCGGAAAAAGCAGCTGATATGATAATTGAGGATAGTAGAAGATGACCGAACAAATAGTAATTTTTTTTCAAATAGTTTTTATTGATTTAGTTTTAGCAGGAGACAACGCAATTATAATTGGAATGGTTGCTTCTCAATTTCCAACCGAGCAAAGAAAAAAAATTATTTTCTGGGGAATTGGAGCAGCGGTAGTTTTAAGAATTATATTTACACTAATAACTGCTTATCTATTACAAATCACAGGACTTAGACTTATTGGAGGAATATTACTTCTTTATATATGTTACAGACTTTACGTGGATATAATTAAAATGAATGGTAATGCTGAAGAAAATGTAAAAAAAGTTGATAACTCATCATTTATGAAAGCTATAACAACTGTAATTCTAGCAGATGTTACAATGAGTTTAGATAATGTACTTGGAGTAGCGGGTGCTGCTAGAGATCACTACATGTTATTAATATTTGGTCTAGTTTTATCAATAGTTTTAATGGCTACTGCAGCAACATTGATATCTGGCTGGATTAAAAAGTATAAATGGATAGGATGGGTTGGATTATTAGCAATATTATTTGTTGCAATAGAATTAATATATACAGACGTAAAACTATTTTTATAAATGTATTTAAAAAAAATAAATTTAAAAAATAAAGTTGCCTTAGTAACAGGTGCAGGAAAAGGTATTGGTAGAGCATGTTCAATAGCTCTTGCAGAAGCTGGTGCAAATATAATTGGTGTAAGTAGAACTGCTTCTGATCTTGATAAACTTCAAAAAGATATAAAAAAAGTTAAAGGAAAATTAGTTAAAATAACTTGTGATATAATGGATTATGAAGATCTTTCTTCTAAATTAAAAAAAATTAAGAAGATCGATATACTTGTAAATAATGCAGGTACAAATATTCCTGAGCCTTTCGAGAAAATTAAACAAAAAAGTATGAACTATCTTGTAGATTTAAATATGAAAGCAGCATTCAATGTTGCGCAATTAGTAGTCCTAAAAATGTTAAAAAATAAAAAAAAAGGTGGATCTATAATTAATATGTCTTCACAATTAGGACATGTTGGTATGTCGGGTAGAAATGTTTATAACATGACAAAATTTGGAATTGAGGGATTAACAAAAGGAATGGGAGTTGAACTTGCAACAAAAAATATCAGAGTAAATACAGTTGCACCTACATTTGTTGAAACTCCAATGGTTAAAAAATTCTTTAAAAATAAAAAATTCAAACAGCTTGCTTTAAGTAATATTCCAATGGGAAAAGTTGCAACAGAGTCTGATGTGGCTACAGCAGTATGTTTTTTAGCTTCAGATGCAGCGAGCATGATAACTGGGACATCAATTGTAATTGATGGGGGTTGGACAGCAAAATAATGAAAAAATTGTTGCTTTTTTTAGCAATTATATTTTCTACACACTCTCATGCTTTAGAGTTTCAAGGTAAATTTTTACAAGGACATTTTATTTTAGGTAAAGCAGAACCTGGGTCAAAGGTATTTGTAGATAAAACGCAAGTTAAAGTATCTGAGGATGGATACTTTGTATTCGGTATTGATAGAGATCGAAAATTTGATGTAGCTATTACTGAAATAAATAATGGTAAAAAAAATAAAATTATAAAAAAAGTTTTTAAGAGAAAATATAATATTCAAAGAATAGATGGTCTGCCTGAAAATAAAGTTACACCACCAGAGTCTGTTTATAAAAGAATTAAAGAAGAAAATGGAAGAATTGGAAAAGCTAGAGCCATCAATTCAGATTTAACTTTCTTTACTGAACAATTTATTATGCCAGTTAAAGGAATAATTAGTGGAGTTTACGGTAGCCAAAGAATTCTTAATGGGAAACCAAAGTGGCCTCACTATGGAATTGATATTGCAGCCAAACAGGGAACTGAAATCAAATCATCTGCTACTGGAATAGTGACTATGGCAGAAGATGATCTTTATTATACAGGTGGTACCGTAATAATGGACCACGGACATGGAATTTCAACAATATATTCACATCTAGAAAATGTAATGGTTAAAGTTGGTGATGAAGTTAAACAAGGAGAAATTATAGGAACAGTTGGATCCACTGGAAGATCAACAGGGCCTCATTTAGATTTTAGGATAAATTGGTTTCAAACTAGACTTGATCCTATGAGTATTCTTCAATAAGTTCTGCCTATGAAAAATGAAATAAATCGTATCGCTGGCAGACTAGTAAAAGCTTACAACACAAATACAGTCATTAATCCTATCCCAGTAAAATATTGTAAAAATATTAATTTAGCTAACAAACTTAGAAAATTGTGCGAAGACCAAATTAAAGACGAAACAATTGGAATAAAAGCTGGTGGAACTGGAATTCAAGCTTTAAAAAAATTAAAAGAAAAAGAACCTTTTACAGCAAAAGTATTTAAAAAAAGATTAGTTAAATCTGGTCAAAAAGTAAAAATAAACCAGCACACTAAAGGAATAGAGGTTGAAGTTTATTACTTTATCAAGAAATCTTTCTTTGATTTTAAAGGAAAAGTTACAAAATCAAATGCCGCTAAATTTATTAAGTTTATGGGGCCTTGTTTTGAAATAGTTGGATTTAGACAAAGAAATAAGAAATTTACTTATTTAGGAGATATATGTGGAGACTTTGGATTTAATATCAAATTTGTTGTTGGAAGAAAAACAAAATTTAAAAAATTAAATTTGAATAATTTAAAAACATCATTAGTAAGCAAGAAGAATGGAGTAAAAGTAAATGGTAATACAAATATTGTTTATATTAACCCATTAAATTCTTTAAGATTTGTTTTAAATAAAGTTAAGAAAGAAAAGATTAACTTAAATAAAGATTTTTATGTTTTCACAGGCTCAACTGTGGGAGTTGTTCCATTTAAAGGAAAAGGATTATACAAAGGAACAGTTGATAAAATTGGTTCTGTTAGTGTTAACATTCGTTAATGGGTCTTCATTTTAGTAAAGAAGAATTCTCAAATAGAAAAGAAAAGACATTAAATTCAATGAAAAATGAGGGTGTAGATGCTCTTATTATGTTTAGACAAGAGTCTATGTATTGGCTCACTGGTTATGATACTTTTGGATATGTATTTTTCCAAGCATTAGTTTTAGATCAAAAAGGTAATTTAATATTATTAACTAGAGCCCCTGATCTAAGGCAAGCTCAAAACACATCCAATATTAGTGATATAAGAATTTGGGTAGATAAAGATGGTGCTAATCCTGCTGATGATCTCAAAATAATTTTAGATGAGTTAAATTTAAAAGGTAAAAAAATTGGTGTTGAATATGAAGCATACGGTCTAACAGGAAGAAATGCTTTAAGACTTAATACAGTTTTACAAAACTATTGCTCAATTGAAGATAGGTCGGAATTAATAACAAAACTCAGAGTAATTAAATCTGATGAAGAAATTAGTTATGTAAAAAAAGCAGCAAATTTGGCTGACAAAGCTTTAGATGAAGTTTGGAAGCATGCAAAAGCAGGGGTAAGTGAGTCTAAAATTTTAGCTGAAATGAACAGAGTTATATTTGAAGGAGGTGGAGATTATCCTGCAAATGAATTTATTATAGGGTCTGGAAAGAATGCCTTACTCTGTCGATATCAAGCAGAAAAGCAAATACTTAATAATCAAGATCAATTGACCATTGAATGGGCTGGAACCTATAGGCACTATCATTCAGCGATGTTTAGAACAATACCAATAGGAAAAGCTGATCCGAAACATCATAAAATGCATGAGGCTTGTGTTGAAGCCCTTACAAATTGTGAAAATAAATTAAAACCTGGAAATAAAATTGGAGAAGTTTTTGATGTTCATGCAAAAACCTTTGACGATCATGGCTTTAAGAATTCAAGAATGAATGCATGTGGGTATTCCTTGGGTGCAACTTTTTCACCAAACTGGATGGATTGGCCAATGTTATACACAGGAAATCCATATGAGATTCAACCAGGAAATATATTCTTTATGCACATGATATTAATGGACTCTGAAAATCAATTAGCAATGAATTTAGGAGAAACTTATCTTGTTACTGAAAAAGGTAATGAAAGATTAGGAAAACAAAAACAAGATTTAGTAATCTTATAAATTTATAAAATTAGAATAAAAGTAATTTGATCTTTCATCAAAACTTGAAATTTTACTAAATTTATTATCTTTCAAAAATTGATCAACTTCTTTAAAATTCTTTTCAAAAATCTCTATTTGTATCAAGCAATCATTATTATTTAATAAATTTACGAAACCTTTTAAAACACTAAGCTCATGTCTCTCTACATCTATTTTAATTGCTAATTTCTGATTATTTAACTTTAAAATTTCATCACCTATTTTAAAATCTGCCTCAAACAACTCATGCCCTATTTCCTCTATTGGATTTGAAACACTTGATCCTCCAGTTTGAACATATCCAAATTTTACTTTAGTTTTCATCTTTAAGACCGAGTTTTTTTCAGAAATGCCAAATGGATATAATTTAACCCTATCCTTAAAAGTAGTATTTTTTTTTAGTGTTTTCTCTAATTTTTCATAAGCTTCAAGATTAGGTTCAAAAGCGAATACATTTAAAATGTTTGATAGATGAAATGTATAAAAACCACAGTTTGCGCCTATATCAATGAAATTATCTATAGAGTTGTCTTTTATAAATTTCGAAAAAATTACAAATTCTTCATGTTCATATTCGTCTGTTAATATAATTTGTCTATCAATAGGATCTAGGAAATCTAAGAACATTTTGATGTTATTAATTTTAAAATAACCTCTATTTTTTTTTAAAATACTTAATAATCTAATACCAAGAGAAGGAATTAATCTTTTTAAAATAGGTAGCTTGACTAAAAATTTTATCATTAACTAATTGAATCATTATTATAATTCTTTAATACACCCAAAGAAAGAAGTGTATTCTTTATGCATATGATTTTAATAGAATGAGATAATGAATTAGCAATGAATTTAGGCGAAAAATATCTTGTTACTGAAAAGGGCAATGAAAGATTAGGTAAACAGAAGTTAGATTTAGTTTCCCCCTAATATTTTACTCTTTGCTAGAGTAAATTCTTTTTCAGTTATAACTCCCTCATCTAGTAATTTTTTTAATTCTTTGATCTCTTGAATTATATTTGATGAGGTATTTTTCTTAGTTATTTTTTTTAAACTACTGTCTTTTTTACCAGACAAATTTTTGCCTTCTATTAATTGTCCTGTTTCATAATTTATTCCTGGCAAATCCATTAAATCACCATCATAAAAACCAGCATCTTGTATTTTTTTAGCAATTAAATATGGATCTTTTAAATCTGATCTTTTGAAACTTACTTTTGTTCCACCATTTTTCCATACAACTTTTCTTTTTTTAGCAAATGTAAAGCAAGGAACTCCGTTAGATCTTTTTTCACATTTTTTTTTTGCTCTATAGACAGTATTGCTATCCATACAACCCCATGCTCTATATTCAGCTGGACAATAAAAATACCATGCATAATTTCCATCTTCTGATACTACCATTACTAAAGGATCATTTTTTGTTTTTTTATCTGCAGTAAACTTTTTACTACCTGCTCCATACATATACATCATCACAAGTTCCATAATTCTTTTAGATAATTTAAGCTCACCTTGACCAGTTTTGGCATATGATGTGGATGGCATCATTATTAATATTATTATTAATAAAATTTTGACAACTTTCATATTAATAATTTAACTTAAAAAAATTTATTTAGATATATTTATTAAGTCTATTTTTTACAACCAAAGAAAGAAATATATTTTTCGTTATCTTTAGTATTCATATTTTTCGTAACTTCATGAATTAACTCACCAGTTGATCTATTTAAAAATACTGATTCTGAGTATTTTTTTTTAAAATCTATATTTTTAAATAAAATTATATCATTTTTTGCAATTCTAACGTCGTCTTTACTTATATCTGAATAAGTATCTATAAATTCTGATAAACCAATAATAGAAAGTTTACTTGGTTGTTGTGCAACAACTTTTAATACTTTGTTTTTATCAACTTCAATATTATCTGCAGTAAAAGTTTGATAATTAAAATCTTTATTTTTGATCATTATTTTTTCTAATTTACAATCAAATGTGATTTTAAAATCATGGATAATATCTGTATTTTTGGAATAACTAATAGATGATGAAAATAGTAAAATTAATATCGAAAATATAATTTTCATTTATTTAACATATCGTATTTTACTATGTAAATCGTGTGCACTTTGCCACCCATTTTCTAATCTTGGACCTCCAAAATAATCACCGCACAAACCTAATTTTAAAGACTTATTCCATACAGATAATTGCTTAAGTGGTTTTGAATTGGATGAATACATCCAACCATGAATTTTCGAATGATGAATTTTTTTGATTTTTAACTTTGTTAATTTTTCAAATTTTTTAACAAGCTGATTGGTATAATATTTTCTTTTATTTCTATAATCTTTTGTGAATTTATTGCCGTATTTATAAGTGCTTTGAAGTGTCCATAAATCATACTTATAGTTAAATCTTTTCTTGCTATTCTCATATGCTGCCCAACCAAGTATTTCATCATTAAAAAAATAACTACTATTTGATTGTTTAAGCTTATTAGTGACAATCATGACTGTTAAATTAGCATCCATTTTAACTTTTTGATTTAAATAGGATTTATTTAAATATTTTTGTCCTAATTTCTTACTTTGAGGAAATGGACAAGTCAAAATAAGATTTTTACATTTTTGTTTTACATCATTTTTGAATGTTAATTCCCAATAGTCGTTTAATCTCTTTATATTTGTTAGCTCATGTTCAAAATTACATTTAATTTTCTTTAATAAATGTTTGCTAATAGAGTTGTTTCCTTTAGTTCCAATTATTTTTAAATGATTTTTAATTTCTTTAACTGTTTTATGTAGAAATAAATGATTACCACCCCATTTTTTTAAAACTTTTTTTTTAATAAGTTGATTAGTAAATATTTTAAATTTACTAGATTTTGGAGAGATATATTGAAGTCCATGGTCAAATCCAATTTTATCTTTATATTTTTTAAATGAACTTCTTCCACCAAAACCCCTTGCTTTATCATAAACTGCAACAGAGTATTTTTTATTTAATAAATTTGCTATCGTTGATCCTGAAATTCCTGATCCTATGATGCAAAAATCAAGCATAATTCACAACTTGATTAATTAACAAAGATACTCAAGTGCCTTAAGTATTCCGCCTTTTTTATAAGGTATTTTAGATTTCATTAAACCCATTTCAACACCTGCTAATGTTCCAGCTAACATGAGTTCGTTAAAATCACCTAAATGGCCAATTCTAAAAATTTTGCCAGCAACTTTTGCAAGTCCAGTTCCCAATGACATGTTGTAATGATCTAAAATAGTTTTTCTTAAAAAATCAGCATCATGACCATCTGGAACCATTACTGCTGTTAATGAGTCTGAATATTCTTCAGGGTTTTTACAAAGTATTTCTAATCCCCACGAGTTAACTGCAACTCTAGTAGCTTCTGCAAATCTTTTGTGTCTTTTGAAAACGTTATCTAAACCCTCTTCTGTAAGCATATTAATTGCTTCATCCAAACCATAGAATAAATTTGTGGCTGGTGTGTAAGGAAAGTAACCTTTTTTATTGTTTTCTAACATCGGTCCCCAATCCCAATATGATTTTGGTAACTCAGATGTTTTATATGCCTCTAAAGCTTTAGAACTTATTGCATTAAAAGAAAGTCCTGGTGGTAATAGTAATCCTTTTTGAGAACCACCAACAGTTACATCAACTTTCCACTCTTCGTGTCTATAATCAATAGATCCTAATGAAGATATCGTATCAACAAATAATAAAGCTGGATGTTCCGCATTATCCATAGCTTTTCTAATTTCTCCAATTCTACTTGTAACACCAGTAGAAGTTTCATTATGTACAGCGCAAACTGCTTTAATTTTTTTATCTTTGTCTTCTTTTAGTTTTTGCTCAACGATGTTTGGATCAACGCCTGTTCTCCAATCACCTTCAACAAAGTCTACTTCAATTTTAAATTTTTGTGCAATATCCCACCAAAGAGTTGAGAAATGTCCAGTTTCAAACATCAAGATTTTATCACCAGCGCTTAAAGTGTTTACAAGCGCAGCTTCCCAAGCACCTGTTCCTGAAGCTGGAAAAATTATTACAGGTTCAGAAGTTTTAAAAATTAATTTTATTCGATCTAAAACTCTTAATCCTAATTCAGCAAAGTCAGGTCCTCTATGATCTATTGTAGGATAATCCATAGCTCTTAGAACTCTATCTGGTACGTTTGTTGGTCCTGGAATTTGTAAAAAATGTCGACCAGGTCTTATATTATTTGAAATTGCCATACCGCTGTATATGCTAAAGAAATTATATAAGCAAATTTATAATGTATGACAAATAGTAGTAATTTAATCGATAGCTTAGAGGTTTATGTTCTTAATAATCCAGATGAAGTAAAGCCACATTGGGTTAGTCACTTCATTGTGCCAACAGCTAATGAACTCTTGATTAAAATTAAAACTAAAGACGGTCATTCAGGCTTTGGTTTAGCAACAAGCTACACTAATATTGCTCCAATCATCAAACCATTTTCAAATGGCTTACAAGATTTAATCATTGGAGAAGATCCATTTTGCCCAGAAAAAATTTATGAAAAAATTTTCAAGTTAACTGATACTCGAACCAGTAGCGAAAAAAGTTGGAGTAGAGAAGCATTAATCAGAATTTCAGCAGCTTTAGATATTGCTTGTTGGGATTTGATAGGAAAAGCTTCAAACATCCCATTGTACAAATTATTTGGTGGATACAGAAATAAAATTCCCGTTTATGTAACATGTGCTTACTACAGAGATGGTAAAGATGAAAAAGAACTAAGAGATGAAATAAAAAAGTTAGTAAGTGTTGGTCATCAAAGTTTTAAAGTTAAAGTTGGGGGACTTAGTATTAAAGAAGATGCTAAGAGATTGGAAATCATTAGAGACGAAATCGGAGATCAAAAAGGTTTAATGATTGATGTCAATAGAGCATGGGATCTAAAAACTGCAATTGAAGGTGTAAAAGAATTTGAGAGATTTAATCCTACATGGATTGAAGAACCAGTTAGATGGGAAGATGATAGAAGAACTTTAAAACTTTTATCAAAGCAAACCAAAATTCCATTATCAGGTGGTGAAAGTGAAATAACTATTTATGGATGTAGGTCCATGATTGAAGAAGAGGCAATACAAATTTTACAATTTGATTGCACAATGTTTGGTGGATTTACTAATGGAAAAAAACTTTCTGCATTGTGTGAATTAAATCATATAGATGTAGCTCCACATCATGATTGTTATATTCATGCACCACTAGTAGCATCAACTCCAGCTGGAAGAATAGTTGAGTCATTTGATGATGAGAGAGATCCTCTTCAAGCACAATTATTTGAAAATCCACACAAAATGAGTGATGGATGGATACATTTAAATGAAAAACCTGGTTTAGGTTTAGAGATTTCAGAGGCCGCGTTAAAAAAGTTCGGTAAACTGGTTTACAAAAATAAATAAACCTTTAATTAAGTTTTATGCGGTTTAATTCAGATCAGATACAAAAGATTGGTAAAGAAATTAGCAGTAAAGTTGATGGAAAAACTTTATTCGACGAATTCTCACGTGGAAGATACAGTACCGATGCTTCTGTATATCAAATTAAACCTCTTGGTGTAGTTCTTCCAAAAGACACCAATGATGTTTTAAATTTAATGGAATATTCACAAAAGAATTCTGTTCCTCTTTTGGCCAGAGGAGGTGGTAGTTCTCAATGTGGTCAAACTGTTGGAGAGAGCGTTGTACTCGATTACAGCAAACATCAAAATAAAATTTTAGAACTTAACGTTGAAGAAAAATACGTATGGGTTCAGCCTGGTGTCGTATTAGATCATCTAAATGCTTATTTGAAACCTCATGGACTTTGGTTTCCAGTAGATGTTTCAACAAGTAGTAGAGCAACAATTGGAGGAATGTCAGCTAACAATTCCTGTGGATCAAGATCTTTATATTATGGCAACATGGTTCATAATGTATTAGCTATTGAAGCAATATTAGATGATGGTTCTATATTTAATTTTGACCAGATAAATAAGAATTATTTAGCTACTAAGAATAACCAAGATAGACTTTATAAAATCATAGATAAATTTATCGATGTAAGACAACAGGTTGGAGGCGAAATTGATGCTAATTGGCCAACAACACAAAGAAGAGTTGGAGGATATAACATTGATCTAATTGATCCAGAAGGATTTAATTCATCAAATCTTCTTGTTGGCTCTGAAGGAACATTATCTTTATTTAATAAAATAAAATTAAAATTATCAGAAATACCAAAGAATAAAATTTTAGGTGTCTGCTACTTTGATAATTTCCATCAAGCAATGGAATTATCAAAAGAGATTGTGAAATTAAAACCAACTTGCGTTGAGTTGATGGACCAAAATTTATTAAATTTAGCGAAAGAAATCCCGATGTATGCTGGAGGTATAAAAAAATACATCAAAGGAAATCCTGAAGCTGTTTTGATGGTAGAATTTATTGATACTGAAAAAAGTGTATATGAAAAGAAAATAAAGGATCTAGAATATTTAGTTTTAAATCAAAACAAAAAAAATCAGTTTTCATATTATTCAGATTTATCAGAGCAGAAAGAAGTTTTTGAAATAAGAAAAGCTGGATTAAATATTTTAATGTCAATGAAAGGTGATAGAAAACCAGTTGCCTTCATTGAAGATTGTGCAGTTTCTCTAGAACACTTAGCTGACTACACAGCTAGATTAAAAGAAATATTTAAAAAATATGGAACAAGTGGAATGTTTTATGCACATGCATCTGTTGGAACTCTTCACGTAAGACCAGTTTTAAATATGAAATCTGATAAAGATATACAAAATATGAGGTCTATATCTGAAGAAGCTTTTGAAATGGTTAAGGATTATAAAGGTTCTCATTCTGGTGAGCATGGTGATGGAATTGTTAGATCAGAATTTCATGAGATGATGTTTGGAAAAAAAATCACAAATGCATTTGAAGAAATAAAAGATACATTCGATAGTAAAAACCTTTTAAATCCTGGAAAAATTGTTCGACCATTTAAATCAAATGATAGATCTTTAATGAGATACAAATCAGGTTACCAAACAGAAAATATAGATACACATTATGATTGGTCTAATTGGGGTCAATTCTCTGATGCTGTTGAGATGTGTAATAACAATGGTGCTTGCAGAAAGTTAGATTCTGGTGTGATGTGTCCATCATACAGAGTAACTAAAGAAGAAAAAGATTTAGTACGAGGTAGGGCAAATACTTTAAGATTAGCTTTATCTAATCAACTTCCAGAGGGTTCATTTGCATCAAAAGAAATGTATGAAACTATGGAGTTATGTGTCAGCTGTAAAGCTTGTCAAAGAGAATGTCCCATGTCGGTTGATATGGCTAAGATGAAATCTGAGTTTCTCTCTCATTACTATAAAAAATTTAGTATGCGAATTAAAGATAGAATTATCTCAGATATGCCAAGACTTATTTGGTTATTAAAGATTATTGCTCCTATATTCAATAAGATCAAAAATATACCGCTAATCTCAACAATTGTTGAAAAATTTGGTTTTGCAACTGCAAGGACGATGCCTGAAGTTCAAAACCAGAACGCATTACGAGAGATTTACGACAGTCAGACAGTATCAGAAAATAAAGTAATTCTGTTTGCAGATACATTTAATATTAATTTTGAAAATGAAAATTTAGTTTATGCAATTAAAGTACTAAATAAATTTGGTTACCAGGCAGTTATTCCAAGTTTTGGTAAAGATAAATTAAAGAGACCCCTTTGTTGTGGTAGAACTTATATTTCTTACGGTCAATTAGACAAGGCTTCTGAAGAATTAAATAGATTTAATGATTACGTTATCCAAAATAATTACATTGATTTACCAGTTGTAGGTATTGAACCATCCTGTTTATTAACATTTAACGACGAGTATCAGACTTTAAAAAATGTAAATAATAAAGAACAAATTAAAAATAAATTTTATCTACTTGAGGAATTTATTTTAGAACAAATAAGAAAAAACAATAATATTAAAGCTAATAAGTTCGATCAAAATGTATTAATCCACGGGCACTGTCATCAAAAATCACAGGATAGAATGAAAGGTCTGACTAATCTTTTATCAGAATTAAATATTAATAATAAAATGATAGAGTCTAGTTGTTGTGGAATGGCTGGTTCATTTGGATATGACAGTAAGACTTATGAAGTATCAAAAAAAATGGCCAATCTTTCTTTAATACCCGCAATCAATAATAGTAGTGAAAAAGATTTTATAGTTGCAAATGGTACAAGCTGCAGAAATCAAATATCTGATTTATCTGAGAAAAAAGGTAAGCATGTCTCAGAATTATTATTTAAAATTTTTGAAACTGTTAATTAAAGAATTACTTTTCTATTATAAAAATCTTCAATCTGGTCATCTTTATAACCAAAAATTTGCATAACTTCTTTTGTATGTTCTCCTAAGTTTGGAGCGCCTTTTGACTTTTCGGTTTTGCTTTTAGAAAATTTAATAGGCATACCAATAGCCTTACTTTTACCTGCTTTTTTATTATCTACTTCTATAACCATTTCTCTTTCAATTGTTTGAGGATCTTTAAACATGTCTGTTATCGAGTTAATAGGTCCACATGGTAAACCATTATCATCAAAAATTTTTAACCACTCACTAGAAGTTTTTTTAACAAGTTCTTCATTAAGAATATCAACTAGTTCTTTTAAATTTTTTTTTCTATTTAAATTAGATGAAAACTTTTCATTTTCTTGCAAATCTTCACGACCAATTGCTTTAAGTAACATCAACCAAGTGTTTTGATTTGAAGCACCCACAGTAATCCATTTATCTTTTGTTTTAAATGCTTGATAGGGAGCTGTTAAAGGATGTGCTGATCCTAAAGGACCAGGTGACTCTCCTGTAGCACCTGCAATAGCAGACTGCCAGTAAGTATGAACAATACCCGCTTCATATAAAGATGTATCAACTTTTTGTCCTTCACCAGTTTTTTCTCTGTGAACTAATGCTGCTAAAATTCCACTAGCTGCAAGTAAACCAGCCGTAATATCTGTTATTGGTGCACCGACTTTCATGGGTGGTTTATCTTTGCTTTCGCCAGTAATACTCATTAATCCACTCATTCCTTGTGCTACCAAATCAAATCCTCCTTTGTCAGCGTAAGGACCTGTTCTACCGTATCCAGATATCTCACATAATATGATTTTAGGATTAATTTCTGACATAACATCGTATCCGACTCCTAATTTTTCTAATGTCCCTTTTCTAAAATTCTCCAAAACCACATCAGAATTTTTTACCATCGTTTTAAATATCTCAATTCCATCTTTGTCTTTTAAATTTAATGCGATACCTTTCTTATTTCTATTCATCATCATAAAGGCTGCAGACTCTCCATTAATTTCTGGTGGCAAGAAGTTTCTGGTATCATCTCCTCCGGGTGTCTTTTCTATTTTAATTACCTCTGCTCCAAGATCAGCTAATAACAGTCCACAAGTGGGACCAGCCATTATTTGTGCCATCTCAAGTACACGAATGCCTTTTAATGATGCAGTCATCTATTACTTATTTTTGAATTTTGGTTTTGTTTTATTTAAGAAAGATTGATATCCAATTTTAAAGTCTTGTGTATCGTAGCATTTGTAACCAAGATTATTTATTTTTTCTGTGACTTTTCCATTTTTTAAGATGTTTCTTGCAAATTGCTTATGCCACCTTGCAACTTTTGGAGCACCTTCGCAAATTAATTCAGCTGATTTATAGGCTTCTTTTTCAACATCTTTATCATTAACTACTCTATTAACTAGCCTCTTCTGAAACGCTTCATCAGCTCCAAATACTCTTCCTTCAAATAATATTTCCATTGCAGTCGTGTAATTGGTTACTTTTAAAAGTACCTCAAGTTCTTTTGCAGCCATTGTTAAGCCTAATCTTTTAATTGGAACTCCAAACCTAGAACTTTTACCACAAATTCTAATGTCACAACATCCTGCTATTTCTAATCCACCACCAACACATATTCCTTCAATCAAAGCAATTGTTGGTATTGGGCAATCAAAAATCGCACCAAGTGTACCATGTAAAAATTTACCGTAAGATTTTGCTAATTTTGATGAAGATCTTTGTTTTTTAAATTCTCCAATATCATTTCCTGGTGAAAAAGATTTACCACCCTCTCCTCTTATAATAATACATCTTAAATTTTTATTCTTAGATAACTTTTTGAAAACTTTGCCAAGCTCAATCCACATTGGCTTAGTCATTGCATTTAGTTTTTCTGGTCTATTGATAACAACTTCAACTAAATGTTTATTTTTTTTATTTACTTTAATTAATTTGCTCATTTAGCTCCTATAAAAAAATTCAACTAAAGTCATTGGTATAGCTGGAACATAAGTTACTAACATTAACAATACTAATAATACACATATAAAGGATATATTAGATCTTGTTACATCCCATATATCTGCTTTTGCAACTGAACAAGCCGTAACTAGAACACTTGCAACTGGTGGTGTTTGTTGACCAATTGCTAAATTTAATGTCACAATTATACCAAAGTGAACTGGATCAATTCCTACAGCATTAACTAATGGCATTACAATTGGAACTGTTAAAATTATTGCAGCAACTGAATGTAAAAAGAAACCTATTATTAAAAGAAATACATTAAGTATTCCTAAGACTGCATATTTATTATTTGTAAAATCAATAATTGACTCTGCAACTTTTTGTGGAATTTGTTCAATTGTTAAAAATTCACCCAGTAATACAGATGCAGCCACTAATAACATTACTGAAGCTGTTTGAATTGCTCCTTCACAAGCTGATTCGTATAATCTTTTAAAGTCAATTTCTTTATAAATAAATCCAATAACTAATGATGCTACAACTGCTAAACCTGCTCCTTCAGTTGCTGTTACAACTCCTCCAAAAATTCCACCTAATATAATGATAGGTAGTAAAAATGCTAAAGCTGCATCTTTTGCAGTTTTCTTTACATTTGGAATATTAAATGTTTCCTCAACAGGAAAGTTTTTACGTCTTGCAGTAATGTATGCTGCTAACATTAAGAAGAAGCCACCTATTACACCTGGAACAATTCCAGCTACAAATAATTGAACCACTGAACTTTGAGCCATTACCGCGTAAACAATCATTGGTATTGAAGGTGGAATGATAATCGCCAAAGACGCTGAGGATGAAGTTACTGCAGCAGCAAATGGACCTGGATATCCTTTTTTCTTCATCGCTGGAATTAGAATAGATCCCAGTGCAGCAACATCAGCAACCGCAGAGCCAGAAATTTCAGCAAAAAACATAGAGGTAGCAATGTTAATCATGCTTAAACCACCTTTGATAAATCCAACAAGCGCTGAAGCAAAAGCAATTAATCTTCTAGAAATACCCGCACTATTCATAATTGATCCAGCTAGGATAAATAGAGGAATAGCGATCAATGGAAACTTCATTGATCCGTCAAACATAACGATTGCCGTATCAATTAGAAAACTTGTTCCAGTTTTCAAAACCATTGCAATAATTGTTGTTACTGCAAGGCCAATAGCGATAGGTACATTTATAGATAAAAGAAGTAGAAGAACTGCAAACATTGTAAGAATTATCATTAAATATCTCCTGTTTGCTCGTCACCTGTTGTTTGAAGAACTAAATTTTTATAGTCTTCGGGAATTCTTAAAGTTTCAGATAAAATAAATAAACATGATGCAATTGGAATAACTGATTGCACAAAAGGTTGAGGAACCCACTCTAATGTTACTAAGGTTTCTCCAGTTATAAGAGTTAAAACTAAATATCCATAGTAAGCTAATAATATTAAAAAACCATAAACAACTAATTTTGAGACTACAAAGAAAATTTTTCTAAGTACTAATGGAAAGGCTTTAAAAATACTTGGAACACTTATATGAGCGCCTTTCAAAGCTGCGTATGCTGAACCATAATAAGTTATCCAAGCAAGTTGAACAGCTGCAACCTCGTCATACCAAACTAAAGCACTACCAGCAAAACGAAAAGTAACACCAAGTAAAACTGTTACTGCTAATGCTACCATCATTATAAACAGTATTAGTTTTAATATTTTTTCGTAAGAATTTATAAATTTTTGCAATGTCATTTTTTTTTTCAGGCCCTCTGGTAGAGGGCCTGTTACAAATTATGTTAATTTGCTAAAGACGATACTTTATCAATTAACGCACCACCAGTTGGTACTTCTGACGCGAATTGATCGTATATTCCTTTACTTGCACTAATGAAAGCACCTTTGTCAGCTTCGTTGACTTGAACTCCAGCTGATTTGATAACTCCCAATAAAGATTTTTCAAGATTAGCAGCTTCAGCGTACACAAATTTTTGTGTATCTTTAGCAGCTTGCTCTAAAATACTTTGTACATCTGCAGGTAGTTTGCTCCAGTGGTCTTTATGTACTGTTACATAAGCAGGAGTGTAAACGTGACCTGTGATTGATAAATATTTTTGAACTTCTTGGAATTTAGCACTAGCAATCTGAGCATATGGGTTTTCTTGTCCATCCATAGTTCCTGTTTTCAAAGCAGTAAATACTTCTGAGAAAGACATTGGAGTTGGGTTTGCACCATATGATTGGAACATTTTAACTCTCCATTTTGATTTAGGTGTTCTTAATTTAATTCCTTTTAAGTCACCTGGAGTGTTAATTGGTCTAGTGTTGTTTGTGATATGTCTAAATCCATTTTCCCAAACAGCAATAACTTTGTATCCAGTTTTATCTTCAAGATTTTTAAACATACCTGGTAAAACTTGGCTTTCAACTTTATTCATGTGTTTTCTGTCTTTAATAATGAAAGGCATATCAAATACACCAAACTCATCATGAATAGATGCCATTACTGATGAAGGTAACCACATGTTAACTGTACCTAATTTTAGTTTTTGCATTCCTTGTTTGTCTTTACCAAGTTGCGAAGAACCAAAAACAGTTACTTTTCCTTTGCTGCCTAATCTCTCATTTGCAAGTTTAGCAAAATGATCAACTGATGCAGAAAATAAAGATCCAGGTTTTCCTACGTGTCCAAATTTTACTTCAGTTGAATTTGCTGAGAAACTTAGAAATAGAGAAGATAATAAAACAACAATTATCTTAAAATATTTGTTCATATTTCCCTCTTAAGTTTGTTTTTTTTAAAGCAGCTTACAGAAAATATGAATGCAGTGCTAGGGATTAAATTGGCGTACTGGAAAAAAAATTATCGATCTTTAAATTCAAGATTGCCTCGAGAGTCAACACTCTTTTTGACATGCTGATAGTAGGTAGGATTATCAATCAGTCTTGACATATCTATACCCTTATTCTCATAACGTCTTTTTATTGTCATTCTTGGGATTATTACGAGGTTCATATTATCAATGAAGTCCTCGGTCCACTCTTTTTCTATCTTATCTTTGACTAATCTTTTCAAAAACACCCTTAAATCAGAACAACTAAGGTGTTTAATTTTTTCGTTATATAATACCATTTTGATGAATATATAATCTTGGTGTTATCTTGCAAGTTTAATGAATATATCTCCCATACCTGACTGAAGTTGATCTAATGGAGTATTGTTTCTAAGCGTGCAATATCTGCCAGTCACCTGGTGCCTGTCTATGGCATTAACATTATATTGTGTGCAGGTTTTGGCTTTGTGTAATAAACCAATGACCAGTTTTCCATCTACTACTGAAACTTGTTTCGTATCTAAATCATTGCCATTACAAAAATATTTTTTGTTTACCCTTTCAGGAAAATCTGTTTTCCCACAAGGATTTTCAATTGTGAAAACATAAAATTCTTTTTCTATGCCTTTAAATTTATGTTTCATTTTAGTTGTTTTTGAATATTTCATTAAATCACAAGAACATGGAATGCAGCATCTATAATATTCACCACATATTTTCTTACCTGTATTGTTTTCACTCAAATAAACATATTCTGGTACTGCATTTGGACTTATTAAAGAACCCGATACCGCACAATATAATTTATTATATTCAACAAAATCTTCATAAGAGATATCTTTATCAATTATATATTTAAAAAATTTAGGACCTGCTGCATTTCTATTTCTGTCTGGGAAAATTTTATTCCAATCATTAACGATATCTTGATAATAGTTTTTTTCTTGAGAATTTACTGAATTTATCGGAATAGAAAAAAAAACAACAAATATAATAAGACTAAGTATATTTTTAATACTGTGCATTAATTAATGATTTAAAAACCCATATTTGACCAGTTACTTCGGTCTTGAGTTTTGCTATTGAATTTTTTTAATTCTTCCTCAGATGGTTCCCTAAAAAGATACATCACAATTCCTGAAACAAATAATGCCAATAATGATAAAGAACAAATAGTCATTAGCTTGATATATAAAAGCTTTATAATTTTTCAACACTATATAATGAGTAGTATTGTCCTATAGTTTTTGTCTAAATTCGTAAGTTTTATTTAATTCATCAATATCAAATGATTCTATTGATCCATCAGTCCATTTAATTTCAACTTTAAAGTCTTTTTCACCTTTTCTTATTCCATAATGGGCAACGGGTTCCATTTGACAAAGATATCCTGAGCCTGCATCTATTGTTTTTGAGTGAATTCTTTTATTAGATTTTATTGTTACTGTTGCCCCTCTTGCTGGAGCTCCATACTGATTAAGTGGTTTAATACGTAGATAATTAAAATTTTGTACATCTGCTTTATATAAAGTTAAAGGTTGAAAACCTGACTCTCCATGTGAAACTAATAGCTCTAAAATTCCATCGCCATCAACATCTGCAACTGCTGCTCCAGTTCCAAGACCAACAGTCTCTAGTCCATTTTCCATTTTAATTTCTTTAAATACTCCGCCCTCTAAAATTTTGAAAAGTTTATTTGGTTCTCCAATATTATTCATAAAAATTTCATCATACCCGTCATTATCAAAGTCAGCTGAAATCACTGTTCTTATTTTTGTAGGATCGTTGTATGGAGAAGTTGATATATCTCTAAATTGATCTCCATCTAAAACATATGCTCTATGCATTCCATCCCAGTTTGAAGATAAAATATCTAATCGTCCTCTATATAAAAGATCACTTAAAGCTGTGCCTCTACCATTTTCAAATCTATCTTGAACTGCATACTCTTTAGCTACATCTTGGAATGAACCTTTAGAATTATAATATAAAAAGTTATCTCCTCTTTCATTTGCCGCAAAAATATCAGATCTATCTGAAAGAATATGTCCAGACACTATGGCTCTTCCTCCAGTAATTTTATCAATTGATAATGATTTAGCTTGGTCTTTTATTCGATCTCTAATTAATTCATAAAATCGAGTTGGACCACCATAATTTGCAACGTAAATACCATATGCACCATCACCTTTTCTATCTACACAAACAACAGATCTTCCAGCTGTTAAATTTAATTCACTTTGATTGATTTCTTTTTCAAATAAATCTTCGAAATTATTGCTATTTAAATCTATTAATCGATCAGAATAAATTTTTGATCCACTATATGTATCAGTATTTAAAAAATATATTTCTTCATAACCATCTTGATCGATATCACATGCTGCTACACCAATTGTTCTTCTTTCTTCATCTGTAAATATTTTTTCATTTACAATATTTATTAATTTTCCATCTTTGTAAGAGAGGGCTAAATTTTTGAAACCAAAACCAGTTACTACAAAATCATATTTATTATCTTTGTTAACATCAGTAACTGAAACTCCATAGCTTAATCGAAATTCATTTTCTGCTATTTGGTCAGTAATATTTAAGAAAAAATCTTTAGCGTTTGCATAATTTAATACTGATAAAATACTTAGAAAAAAGAAGATAATTTTTTTCATAACCAAGCTCTTTATTAGAATTTAAAAATTAATATATGAGATAAATTAGCTTACTCAAGTAAGCCCAAAATTGAATAAATAACTAACCCTATAATTGCAGCAAAGAAAATTAAAAATGAAATTTGACTAAAAATATTATTCTTTGATCTAATTTCACCCTTTTTATACTTTCTGATCTGAATAATGCCAAATCTGATTACTATTAAACCTAGAATTAGCAATGATACCTTAAATAAAAATTCGATCATTGTTTAATCGTAATATATTTTTTTTTCTATACGATTAGCATCAGTTGAACATGGTTTTTGAATACAAGTGCAAACTGATACATAATTCATAGAATTATGACCCTTAATCATAACAGACCCATAATAACTCTCATCTTTAGAATACCAACAATCCAAAGGAGTTGAGGAAACAGATACAGCTTGAACAGGATCAGATTTTTCAATATTTTTAAAACCACTGTTCATCATATCATATCTGAAATACTGTCCCCAAAAGTCAAACTTATTTGGCGAATAACAATTTACTGTATGTTTAGAAGTATCCAGTTTTGTTCCGGATGGTGAATTTTTCATCAGTGTCACAGATCCATTGATATTGCAGTCTTGAATTATCAAAGCGACTCTTTTTGCGAATGCTTTTTGATTATCTTTAATAACAGCTTTTTTAGCACCAGAGGTATAACCACTGTAAGCAACAACACCCACCGCAGCTAAGATACCTATAATTGCTACAACAACTAATAGTTCTATTAATGTAAAACCTTTATTTTTCATTTTTTATTTGCTTTGTAATTTTCCATCCATTTTTTAAAAACAATTATAGCATCATTCATGTCTTTTGTTTTATTTGGATGATTTTTAGCCCTACCTAGCATAGTTGCAATAACATTTACTTGATATTTTATTGGTCTTTTTTTTATAGCTGAAACAGTAAACAATGCCTTTTCCTTATCTTTAAAACCTAAGCCTTTTAAAGTTGTCTCTGGTTTATAATCTGAAAATAAAGAAAGATTTAAAGGTTTAAATTTTTTATCCTTGATAAGTTTATTCATTGGCATTTTATCAACTATTCCAAAGATTTTTTTTGTATATATTTTATCTAACTCAATTTTTATTGTGCCATCAAAACCAATTAAAGTAACTTTAAATTTTTCTGATTTATCTAATTTTGTAACTAATTTTATGTATCTTTTGTGAAACCCTTTGATGTCTTTTTGATACAAATCTTTTGACCTTTTATACTCTGGATGACTGTAATTAGGCGTATTGAGGACTAACAATCTACATTTCCATAGATATTTTTTAAAACTCATTAAAAATATTAATTATAAATTTTGTCTCTTACAAGCTTACTTAACAAACTATATCCAAGTTCGTTCATATGTAGTGGATCTTCATCGTAAAACTTATCATAACCAGCATTTATCATAGGTGTTGTAATATCAACATAATCCCACATTTTTAAATTGGTTAGGTGTTTTTTTATCTTTGAATTAGCATCTAAAATTGTTGTCATAAGATCTCTTCTAAAAGGACTAGGCTTAATTGAAATAAAAAAACATTTCGCTCTTGGTAGTTTTTCTTCAACTTGGTTGGAAAACAATGAAAATTCTTTTAACAATTCATCGCTATCCATTCCATAACCAATATCATTATCTCCGGCATAAAAGAAAAGATTAGATGGGTTTAAAGGAGCAACCAATCTATCAAAATATCTTCTACAAGATACTAAAGTTGAACCCCCAAAACCTAAATTATAAAGATTACTTATTGATAAATCATTTTTGGCATTATCCCACATTTTAAAAGTTGAACTTCCATACAAAGCAACACTGTTATTTGTTTTTGTATGTTGAAAAGAAGTATGTTCTAATTCTCTAACGTCGAGCTCAAACTCTTCTTCAACTGGACTAACTAAATTTACATTAGTTTTCAAATTTTCTATTTTATCTATGTTGTCTTGAACATTTTTGGCTAAATCTATAGCTTCTTCTACATAAGATCTAAATTTGGTTCTGTAATTATCTAAGAAGCTTTTCATTTCCTCTTGATTTTCTGGATCTTTGACATGATCACTTATTGTTATTGGCTCCTTAATAACTGCTGAATATATCGTTTTAGAAACTGGGTAATCAAAATTAGCAAGAGCAATTGGAATAAGTTTTGGTTTTGGGTTAAGCTTAAATGCAAGATTAAATGCTCCAGCTTTAAATGGTCCTGGAGATGTTATTGTTTTATTATCCTCAGTTTCTGATGTTCCTTCAGGGGCAATTACAATCGGTTGTTTTTGATTAAATACCTTTTGAGCTTCGTCAAAAAGCTTTTGTTTTCTTATTTTCTTTTCCTCTTCGCTTTCGTCCAACTTATCAGACTCTGGGGTATGAACAAAAATGTAATCTAAATTTTCATAGTAATTATATCTCCAAAATTCTGTGTTTCGACTTGTTCTAACGATACGTTGACCTCCATCATTATATTTTGGATATAATATCTTTGAACTGATGAAATGACTGTCGATTGAAAATGAATGCCCATTTGCAAGCTGATTATCATCTATAGCTGCTAAGTGATTGTAGAAAAAAATATTTGTGGGTTCATCTGGCAAATATTCCCAACCCTTAATTACATATTTAACATTATCAAAAGCTTTTGTGAAATTAGAATTAGTTAACTCTCTTAATTTTGTTTTATCTGAATTATTAGAAGAATTTGAAACTCTATTATAAATAATATTTAATTGACTGTGGAAACGAGACTCTCTTTCTAAATTATTTAAGGTATCTTTTATTAAACTAGATAATGATTTTTCTATTTCATTTCCTTTAATAAGTAGTTCGTAAACTACATCAAATGCCATTGCATAAGTATGAGTACTCTTCAATAAATGTGGAATACTATATAACTTAGAGCTAGCAGGTATTCTTGCTGTATTATCTTTTAATAATAAACTAACAAATTCTAATTCGTTTTCTGCTGAATATTTTGTTAGACCAGTTGCACTTTGTTGGAAACGTCCTAGCTGCCACAGTTGTCTTTTGAAAATCTTTATTGATAATTCAGGGTCAGAAATAATCAGATTTTCAAGTGCTTCGTTAGAAATATGTAAAACTTTCGTATCTCTAGTAGATTTAATTGTATATGGATTAAAAAAATCTCCTTTTCCAGAAGATAAAGTTAAAGCAATACCAGCTCTAGTTAGAGTTCTAAAATTTCTTCTTATTTTTCCATTAATAAAGTTATGGAATAAGCCATCAACTTTACCACTTAATAATATCTTTAAACCTTTAGAAGCATCTCCCTCTTTAACTATATATTGATTTGATGAATACATCTTAATATTACCTAATTTAATAAACTTTTCTAAGTCATCATCAGTAAGTGTAGAAAAAAAAGTAGCAGATTTAATTCTATTTATATTTGTAATACTTTTTTCTGATGGGATGCCTGGAGAAATTTGTATTTCATCATCTTTATACAAAGTATTTAAGTTTCTTGAAGAGACAAGCAGTTGGAAAGAAAAAAAAGAAATAGCTGAATATAATGTTGATATAAGTTTACTATTTTTTTGTTGTAAATCTCTTAAATCATCTAGTTTTATAGAGATATATTCTGTTCCACCCTCAATAAATATTTCACCCATAAATCTATTGGGTTGATTAAGTCCAGATATACCTAATGGTGTTGCAGGCTTTGTTATTTTTGCAAAGGTTATAGATTTAGTTTCAAAATACTTGGTAAATGTAGCTTTGCCTTTAATTAAAAAATAAATATTTTCTGAAATTTGATGCTGTTTTGCTAAAACTTCATCACTTTCAGATATTATGTGTTCTGATATTCCATCTATTAGTCCAAAGGATTCTTTTAGATTTCCTAAATCAAAGCCATTTTGCTGAAATAATTCAGATAATTTCATAAGTAAAAAGAATAGATATACTTAATTTGAATTTATTGATTAAGAATAAATGCATATCTGGGTTGAAAAGTTATCAATAGTTTACCTTATTTTTTTTAGTAATAAGAAGATGTGAAACGTAAATTAAAAAAAAATAAATCAACAAATAAATCTAAAACACTTTCTAAAAAGCCTAAGATTATAAACCCGAACTTTTTTTATTTTTATAATGAAAATGGAAAATTAGTTGGAATACCTTACGGTAATTAAATTTTATGTTCTTTGAGATAAACTAGCGTGTTTTTTTAATACTTCAGCTGAAATAACTTTTGCTTCTGTTGTTTTCTTAATATTCCAGATTTTTTCCTTAGCAATTTTAGTAGATATTTTATTGTCAACTATGGGTGAAGGATAATCTTTACCAACTTCCAAATTTATTCCCTTTTGTTCAATGAATGTTAATTTCCATGGTTCATGAACTAATTTTCCTGGAACATTTTTTAATTCTGGAACCCATTTTTTTATAAAATCTCCTGTAGGATCTTGATCAATTGATTGTTTAATTGGATTGTAAATTCTTATTGAATTTATTCCTGTTGTTCCTGATTGCATTTGAAACTGTGAATAATGAATACCCGGCTCATAATCTGTAAATAATTTTGCTAAATGTTTTGATGTTTTTTTCCAATCAAGCCATAATTGATAAGAAGCAAATGAAACTAACATTGCTCTCATTCTAAAATTAATCCATCCATTAGTTCTGAGGTACCTCATACAAGCATCAACAAACGGATAACCAGTAGTTCCATTTTTCCATGCTAAATGATAATCTTCATTAAAATCATTTTCTCTTATTCCATTATAAGCGCTATTCATATTTCTAAATTCAATTTCTGGTTCATCATATAACTTTTGAATAAAATGACAGTGCCAGGCTAATCGACTTTTAAAAGCAATTAAGGATTTCTTTTTTGAAAAAGATAAATTGGATTTTAACTTGTCATTAGTCTTTTTAAAAATTTCCTTGATAGAAATATTTCCGAATGCAATATGAGGGCTTAATCTAGAACATGAAGTTTCTCCTGTTATCGGCGAAGACATTTCTTTTTGGTAATTTTCTGATCTGTCATTAAGAAAAGTATCTAAAAGTTGGAGTGCTTTTTGTCTTCCACCAATCTGAATTTTTCCATTTTCTAAATTGTTTGTTTCTAATTTCGATAAATCCTCTACATAATTATCTGAAATAAACTCGCAATTTAAATTTGAATTAACGCTTTCACTATCTATAAATTTATTCCAATTATATGACCATTTATTTCTAATTCTATGATTTAGTTGAACACCAAATTGATTTGATATTTTCCAATTAATATTTTTTTCTTTAAATAAAAAACTAACTTCTTTATCTAAGTTAGTTATATACATGTTCTTGAATATTATATTTGAATAAACCTCATTTATTTTAAATTTATCAGTTAAATGACTTAAAATTTCTAACGTCTCTCCATAATATATATTGAGTTTAGCATTATATTTTTCACTGAGTGTTTTTGACAAATCTTCTAGTGATGATTTTAAAAAATCTAGATGAAATGAACTTGATGTAGGTAATTTGTGATATTCTTTATCAAATATGTAAATTGGTAAAATCTTTCCTGATTTTGAAGCTTCATTAAATGCATCATTATTAGATATACGTAGATCGTTCCTGAACCATACGATTTTGTTCATTTTAATAATTAAAGACTGATTTTGAAAGTTCTTGAAGTTTTGTCGTCTGAGACTTTTAAAATTTTAAATTTTGAGGTTTTTTCAAGCTTTTGTCCTTTGTTTGTAACAAAAGATTTCATTTTCTTTACTTCACCCTCTGGCATTTTTCTTGTGTACTTCAGAGTATGTTTTTTTGATCCAATAACAAATATTGTTTTCATGAGATTTTAATTACAAATATATTTATTATCTGTCTCTGTGACATAAGTTTCATTTAAGAGTTTGGGAATATTTTAATAATTTTGATATCGAGAATCTACTAAAGAGATAGGTTGTATTCAAATAATATATTTATAAAAAATAGAAATAAATTTGTTGAATACAACCTACTTAAAACTTATTTTCGTAAGTGAAGGAGGTGCAAATGCTTAGAATAACGCCACCTGACACTTAGCTGGTGAGATATCACATATTAAAAATAACACAAACTAAATCCATTTGATGGATTTGGCCAAAATGGCATAAAAATGGGGAGCTCTTTTGGTAATAACCAATTGAGCTGACCCCATTTAATAATTTTTAGACATAAAATCTTTAATTCTCTTAGCTCCTTCAATTATATCTTTTGTGCTTCTAGCATATGAGAATCGGATAGTAGAATTTCCTCTTTTTTGATCAAAATCAATTCCTGGTGTTATCGCAACATTTGCTTCATCTAAAACTTTTTTACAAAAAGCTAAGCTATCATTTGAATATTCAGATATATCAACATAAATGTAAAAAGCACCATCAGGTGGTGAAAACTTTTTTAATCCTGCCTTCGGTAATTCTTCTAAAAGTATCTCTCTATTTTTTTTATATACTTCAACATTTGATTGTAACTCTTCATTTGCATCCAATGAAGCAAGAGCTGTAACTTGACTTGCATGTGGAGGACAAACAAATAAATTCTGTGAAAGCCTTTCTACTTGTCTAACATGATCATCTGGTACAACCATCCATCCTATTCTCCAACCAGTCATAGAAAAGTATTTTGAAAAAGAATTAATTACATAGCAATTGTCAGTTATCTCTAAAGCTGAAGTTGGATTATTTTCATATTGAATTCCGTGATAAATTTCATCACTAATAAAACTTACATTATTCTCATTTGCAGTATTAATTAAATTCTCTAAAGATTGTTTATCCAACATAGACCCAGTTGGATTTGCAGGTGATGCAACAAGAATTCCATTTAAATTATTGTTTGTAATATCATCTGGTATTGGTTGAAATCTATTTTGAAGTTTGGTTTGAATATCTACAGTTTCCAAACTTAATGATTTTAGTATTTGTCTATAGCTAGGATAACTTGGAGATCCAATTCCAACTCTATCTCCACTATCAAACAGTGCAGAAAAGGATAATATAAAAGCTCCAGAAGAGCCTGTTGTGACTACTATTCTATTCGGATTTAAATCTAAATTGTACCAATCTCCATATAACTTTGAAATTTTAGCTCGTAAAGCTGGTAGACCAAGTGATACGGTGTAGCCAAGATTGTTTTTGTTTATCTCATTAGTAATATAATCTTTTGCAATCTTAGGTGCTGGTGTTCCTGGCTGCCCTACCTCCATATGAATTATATCTTTACCTTTTTCCTCTGCAATTCTTGCTGATTCCATTACATCCATTACTATAAATGGATCAACATCTGATCTTTTTGATTTTTTCATCATTTTATTTGATCTTCACAAAATTTTTTAACCTCATCAGCAGAGAGCCTTTCGCTCTCAGGTTTATTCGAATCTAATTCAGCTTTTCCAATTATACATGCTTTAATAGTTTTGCTTTTATTAAAACCTGAATAATACTGAGTTGATATATACAAAGCTATAACTCCAAGTATTATAATTATTGAAACTTTTAAATTATTACTCATCCGTAAATTTAATTTTTATTTATACTAAATAATAGTAGACTTTAATTATGCAATTTTATCAACCTAAAGAACTCCCAAAAATTATGGTAGCACCCAACGGAGTGAGACCTATGAAGAAGGATCATCCAAAAGTTCCTATAACTATTGATGAAATTGTTAATACAGCAAAATTATCATACGAGGCGGGTGCTGAGGCAATTCATTTCCACATCAGAGATAAAAATAGCCAACATATATTAGACGCTAATGATTGCAGTGAAGCATTAATAAAATTAAATAAGATAGTTCCTAACATGCACTTACAAGTTACCACTGAGGCTGTTGGTAGATATTCACCAGGTGAAATGCGTAAATATGCATACGATGTTAAGCCACCTGGAATATCGATTGCAATTAGAGAATTAATTCCAAGCAGAAATCCTACTGATGAAGATATAAAACTATATAAATATTTATCTGATGAAAAAATTAATGTTCAACATATTTGTCATGAACCTGAAGATATAGATTTACTTTCTAATGTTTTAAATAAATCTGAAATTGAAAGAGATAACACTTGGTGCTTATTTGTAATTGGTCACTATACTGGAAAAATTAGTGATCCAAATAAAATACCTTTATATTTAGAAAAATTAGAAAAAAATAAATTTAAAGCAGATTGGGCTATATGCGCTTTTGAAAAAGAAGAATTTATTTGTTTGAAAGAAGCAATAAAACTTGGTGGAAAAATAAGAATTGGATTTGAAAATTCATTATATCTTCCTTCAGGTGAAATTGCTCAAGATAATGAAACAAAAATAAAAATTATAAAAGAGGAATTAAATCTAAATTGAATAATTTTTTATTTTTGAAATTTTATTAGATTTTATAGAACCAATTATAAATCTGTCTGGTCTAACTATAAGTCCCTCAGATTTTATATTATTAAGATATTCACTTAAACCATTTACATTATTAGACAGTACATAATTAATTTTATTAGAAATTTTTTTCTTTAATTTTGGTGAAATTATTACAATGGGTTTTGAAGAAAATTTTTCATCTAAATTTTTTCCATTTTTTAATTTAAATTGAGGGAATATTTTACCTCGAAGTTTATCATTAACTTTTCCAAGTCCTTTGCCCAGTTTTGGCTTAATAGATTTCATAGATTTTACTCCTTCTTTATTTGAAGAAATATTTTTTGTAATTTTAGTTGAGCTGACAGCATTTATAAATGAACCCATTCTCATAGTTGTGCTTACGTACTCTTTAACATTGGAATATCTTTCGCTCTGATAAGTATTAAGTAATTTTTCTGAATGATTATTCTTTAAACAATGCGATAATTTCCATGAAAGGTTTGAAACATCTCTTATTCCTGCACACATTCCTTGGCCCATAAAAGGTGGCATCAAGTGAGCAGCATCTCCAGCAATGAATATTCTACCTTTTCTCCAACTTTTACTAATCGCAGATTTGAATGTGTATATAGTTTTTCTCTCGAGTTTAGCATCTTTTTTACTAAGCCATGGTTTAAGGAAATTCCATATGTACTTTTCAGACATAATGGTTTCTTCTTTTTCTTTGTTATTAATTACAAACTCCCACCTTCTTCTTCTGCCTACATTTCTACAATATGTTGCAGGTCTTACTTTGTTAGAAAATTGAATTGTACGATCTGGAAGATTATTTTTCTTTTTCTTCAAAATTAAATCAACCACTGCCCATTTTTGAGTAAATCCTAAATTACTCATATTTGTTTTTATTTGATTTCGAACTGTTGAGTTTGCACCATCACATCCAATTAAGTATTTAGCCTTAATATTCAGAATTTTATTTTTTTTTATATCTTGGTAAATTATTTGAACACTATTTTTTGTATTTGTAGCTTTTAAGAGTTTAGTATTTTGTTGGATATAAACCTTTTTAAAAGATTTAAGTCTATTTCGTAATTGCCTTTCTAAATCAGGTTGGTGAAATCTATAACTTGGATACCATCCATTTTCAGTAATTTCTTTTGGTCTTGGCCAGTCTAAAATTACATTACCCTTTTTATTTACAAACTTAGTTCCTTTGTTAATCAAAGTATATTTTAGAAATTTATCTGTAATTCCAATTGTTTGGAATACTCTCATAACCTCATCATCAAAATGGACTGCTCTTGGAAGAGGATAAAAACTATTTTCTTTTTCTAAAATTAAAATTGAATAACCTTGGATTGCTAATAAGTTTGCTAAGGTTCCTCCTGTTGGACCCAATCCAACAATTACTACATCATATTCTTTCATTAATTCTTAAATTTATTTCTTTTTAGCAATATTTGAATATAGCCAAGGGCAATCTACTAATAAAGGAGCTTGTTTACCTTCTGCAGCAGTTTGCATTCTTTTATCTCTAAATTTTTTTCTTTCCTCTTCTGGTAAATACAATCTTTCATGTCCCCAAAAGCTTGGGCCTTCAAAAGTTTCAATAGCTTCCCATGTTTTAGGATCAATTATTCTTCCACCCCATCCATTTTCTACAAAGAAACCTGATGGTGTTATCGAATAAAATGAAGTCATGTAATCATTAGTATGCCTTCCCATTGTATAAGCAATTTTGTCGTCTTTTAAATTCATTAAGTCATATCCCTGACCAACATCATCTAAAGAATTGTACTCTACCATAAAATGGTGAAATCCTTGTTGGCCCGATCCAAACAATGCAAAACTATGATGTCTACCATTAACATGAAAGAAACATAAAGATATTGGTGTATTGCTATAATCACTGATTTTAAAATCTAAAAGTTCTTTGTAGAAAGGAACAAGTTTATTAAAATCTTTAGCATGTAAAACAACATGCCCCATTCCTAATGCACCAGTTTTAAATCCTGAAATTGGTCTAGATGGTTTGAAAGGATCGCTATCTTTCATTGGATCAAATATTAATTCTATCTGATTGCCCTGAGGGTCTTTAAAATAAATTAAATCTTTAACAAATCTTTTATCTGCAAATGAGGATTGTCCATGAGTTACTGGTATATTATTATTTTCAAGTCGATCAGCATACATTTTTAAATCTTCTTTTTTCTCAACTTCCCAACCCATAAAGGCCAGACTATCTCCAGTATCTCCTGTTACAACTAATCTTTGCTTTTGATCATCCATTCTAAATGAAAGTGAGTCTTTTGCCCTATCCACTTGCTGCATTCCCAAACATTTTCTAGAATAATCTGACCAGTCGTCAATTCGATCTGAATTAACACCGATGTAGCTTAATGCATTTATTGCCATTCAATTATTATACAGGATTAAAATTGAGCCTGCATTATTTAATGCAGGCTCAAGAATTAGGTTTAAATTAACCGTCTATTTTGGATATTATTTGTCTTGCTCTTTTTAGAACTGCGTCACCATCAAGGCCTTTGCCTTTCATTTCAGCAAGCCAGTTTGCTTCGATAGGTGCTAATATTTTCTTATATTCAGCTATAACATCATCAGAAGCTACTATGATCTCATGTCCAGGTTTATTCTCTACCTCAACTCTCATTTTAGCATTTTGACTATCTATTAATCCAGATGCCCAGTCACCAAACCACTGACCACTAAATTTATCTACACATCCTTTACCTTTTGCTGATAAACCATCATATTTACCTTGGTTCATTATCAAACCAAATGTTGCATTAGTTATATTAACTTCAGTGTGATACTTAGTTACATCAAATAGTCTGAAAGATCCAATTGCAGTGTAAGGGAATGGAGTTCCATCAATTACACCTTTGTTAAGTGCTTCCGAAGTTCCAGGAGCTGGCACTCTTACACCTGTTGCTCCAAGAGTTTTTAAAATTGTTCCAGCAATTTTACTTGGTACTCTCATTTTCTTACCTTTGAAGTCAGCAGGTCTTACAACTTTATCTGACTTCATATGTATTTGATAACCAGGATTAGAATGTAAACCAATTAGTTTAATTCCTGCCATCTCTTTATCTAAGTAACCTTCTTCATAAAGAGTATTTAAAGCTCTAGATCCTGCTTTTGAAGTTTTTGTTAAAAAAGGTAATTCAATTACAGAGCTCAATGGAAACTGTCCTCCGATATATCCAAGTACCGTCCATGAAATGTCTGCTACACCTTTTGTAACAATATCATATTGTTGTGGTGGTTTTCCTAACACGCCTCCTGCAAACATTTTAACATTAACTGCTCCAGCTGAACATTCGTTTACTTTATCAGCCCATGCAGCAAGAATTTTGCTTGCGATAAATGCTTTTGGTGGTTCAAATGTTGCAAGTTTAAGTTCAGTTGCTGAAGCAGCATTTACTATACCTAAACTTAAAACACCAAAAACAAATCCAATTATTTTGTTTTTCATATTTCTCCCTCTAAAATTTATATTAAAATTTTAACTCTAATTTGAAATTATTTCATCCTTAATAGTGTTAGATAAAACACCAATATCAGTGATTTCGACTTCAACATTGTCTCCTGGTTTCATAAAAACAGGTGGATTTCTTTTAAAACCTACTCCACCAGGAGTTCCTGTTACCAAAACATCGCCTGCTCTCCACGCCATAGCTTTGGATACATAAGAAATTAAAATTGGTATATCGAAAATTAATTGACTTAGTTTAGCATTTTGCATTACTTCGCCATTGAGCCTGGTCTCTATTGTTAAACTTTTATAATCTGGAATGTCTTCTGCTAAAACCATGTGAGGACCAAAACTTCCCGTTCTTTCAAAGTTTTTTCCCATACCAAATTGTCTAGTATGCCTTTGCCACTCTCTAATAGTGCTTTCGTTATAACAAGAAAAACCAACAATGTGCTTTAACGCATCCTCTGGTTTGATATGTTTACCAGCCTCACCTATTATTACAGCCATTTCTCCTTCAAAGTCTAAACTTTCTGATACAGTCGGCCTTTGTATTGGTTGCATATGAGCTGTTTGACTTTCTGGAAATCTGTGAAATATAACTGGGTTTTCCTCAACGGTACGGTTTGTTTCTTTTACATGCTCACTGTAATTCAAACCTACACATATGATTTTACCTGGATTAGGAATTAAAGGAGAATATTCAATTTGATCTGGTTTTATAGATCCTGGATTACTCTTTGCATATTCTTTTGCTTCTTTAATCTTTTTTATTTTTATTAATTCTTTTAAACTTGAAGCTCCATCTATCTTTCCAGTTAAATCGGTTATTAAATTATTTTCAATAATTCCAAACTTTTCACTGTTATCATGATTGAATGAGATAAATTTCATATTTTTATAACTTTATACGTTAATCTCTGATAAATTAGAAGAAAGTTTATCAAATGAAATTTAAAATTAATTACATATTTGATCTTTCAGCAATTATATCAGGATTAATATTATTATCTTTAGCTATACTAACTTTTTGTGATGTCTTTGGTCGAAGATTTCTAAATTCTCCTGTTACAGGAACAATTGAATTAGTTGAATTCGGAATGGCCTTGGTTGCATTCTTAGCAATGCCGAGAGCTTTCTTTTTAAATGCAAATGTCTCTGCTGATTTTATAAAAAATGTATCAAACAATACTTTTCAAATTTTTATAAACATTTTTAGATTTATTTTAATGATAGTGATTATGTCCATGATGGCATATGCAACAACAAAAGAAGCTATGGCTTTTTTTAAAAATGAAAGAGTAACTATTGATTTAGAAATATATTTTTATCCTTTTTATTATGCAGCGTCAGTTGGTATGTGGTTAAGTGTTGTTGCTATAGTTTTTTGGTTAATTAGCGCTTTAAGGAATGAAAACTCATGAGCTTTGATCCTATTGTAAGCGGTTCGTTATCTTTTTTAGTTGTACTAATTCTTATGGCATTAAATGTTCCAATAGGTATTTCAATGTTAGTAGTTGGTTTTACAGGTTTTGCTTTAATAACAGGTTTTGAACAAGCTCTTTTTGTTTTAGGAACTGCTCCGTTTGAGGCTGTCTCAAAATACACTTTATCTGTATTACCTCTTTTCGTTTTGATGGGAAATCTTGCAAATAGAGCAAACCTATCTCGAAATTTATATGATGCAGCTTATGCAGTTGTTGGTCACTATAAAGGTGGATTAGCAATGTCTACTGTAGGTGCGTGTGCTGGATTTGGAATGATTTGTGGATCTTCAATTGCTACAGCAGCTACAATGTCACAAATGGCAGGACCTGAAATGAAAAGACACGGGTATAGTGATGCATTAATAAGTGGTTCCGTTGCATCAGGTGGAACATTAGGAATTATAATTCCACCAAGTGTAATATTGATAATTTATGCGTATTTAACTGAGCAATCAATACAGCAATTATTTTTTGCAGCTCTAATACCAGGATTGATTGCAGTAGTCTTATACATGATTGCTATTAGAGTTTATTTAGTAATTTACCCTGATCAAGGTGGTCATGGAGAGAAAATGACTGCAAGAGATAGGATATCTGCTCTAACAAAAGTTTTTCCAATATTTTTAATCTTTGCGATAATTATGGGCGGTCTTTATCTTGGTTTCTTTACAGCTACTGAAAGTGCAGCAGTTGGGGTTATTTTGGTAATCATATTTATTTTTTTTAGGGGTGAGCTTACAATTGAACTGCTCAGAAATTCTATATGGGATACTGTTAAAACTGTTGGTGCTCTTTATTTAATTGTTATTGGTGCAAGTGTATTTAATTTTTTAATAACAGTCACTCAATTACCGTTCACGGTAGTAGATTTTATTAATGATCTTCAACTAACTCCATTAGGGATTATTTTAGTTATATGCGCTATTTATTTAGTTCTTGGAACTGTAATGGACTCTCTTGCAATGTTATTTTTAACTATTCCAGTTTTTTATCCTGTAATTGCTGATGCTGGAATTGATCCAGTATGGTTTGGAATATTTGCTGTTATAGTTGTTGAATTTGGGTTGATTTCACCTCCGGTTGGTATGAATTTATTTGTAATTAAAGGGGTAATGAACAAAACACCTCTTCAAACAATTTGGTTTGGTACTTTGCCGTTCTTAATTACTGATGTTATTAGACTTGCGTTATTAATAGCTTTTCCAGCTTTATGTTTGTACTTGCCGAGTTTAATGTATCCTTAGATTACCAAACACCAATCATTATACCACCATCTTCAGAATAATCTCTCTCTTTCAAAACAAATTCATCATCAGCGGCAGTTCTATTTTTTCGATCTGTTAATCTTTCTAGTAAAATATCTTTCATTTGATTTAGTATGTTTTGATGATCTTTAGATTGACCAAGATCATTGAATTCATCTTTATCTTTTTCTAAATCAAATAATTGTGGTGGAAAACCTTTATAATAAATATATTTCCATTTATCGTTTCTAATCATATAGGCTCTTGCATCTGAAGCGCCTATATTTAAAATTTTTCTTGCTTCATTAAATGAATAATCTATCTCGCTAAATACACTCTCTCTCCATTTGCTAATTTTTTCATCTCTTAGAATTGGAATTAAAGAAGAACCTTCAAGTCTATGTTTGCTTGCTTTACTTTCTACAGCATCTAAAAAAGTTGGAAGTAAATCAATTGCCTCTATAAATCTTTTCTCTTTTTTTCCTCTTGTTTTATTTGCTTCTTCACTTGGATCATAAATAATCATCGGTACTTTTACTATTTGCTCATGAAATAATTCTTTTTCACCAAGCCAATGATCACCATGATAATCACCATGATCTGATGTAAAAACAATCATAGTATCTTGCATATTCCCATTTTCTTCCAAAAACTTAAAAAGTCTTCCTAGATTGTCATCAATTTGTTTGATTAAACCCATATAACCAGCAAGAACTGTCTCTCTTACGTTTTCTTGTGAAAATGTTTTTGAAATACTATTTTCCATAAAAGCTTTATAGACAGGATGATTAATATTTTTTTCTAAGTCTGATCTTTGAACAGGATAAAATTGATTTTGCGAATACATATTGTGATATGGTGCGGGTGCAATATAAGGCCAATGTGGTTTTATATATGATAGATGCAAAAACCATTGTTCTTTAGTTTCTTTTATAAAATCGATTGCTCTATTAGTCATAAATGCAGTTTCTGAATGTTTTTCAGGTAATCTAGATGGTTTATTTGAATTTCTTAATCTCCAACCACTTAAAACTTCTCCATTTTCTCCATCAACTGAATTAGCCCAGCTATCCCAAGGATTATCTCCATCATATCCTAATTTATTTAACCATTCGTTATAGGATAATTTTTTTTCAGATTTTTTCATAATGTTGTTTGGATGAAGACCATCATCTCTCTCATAAGGATCAAACCCTGGTTCCATTACAACAGAACCAATTTCTGTTGTTTTTGAAATTCCCAATCTATTCATGCTATTAATATCAGGTCTCATATGTGTTTTTCCGACTACACAAGTTTTTATTCCTGACTGCCTCAAGTAATCACCAATAGTTAATTCGCCAATTGGAAGTGGTACTTGGTTCCATGTGGAGCCATGACTAAATACTGTTCTTCCTGTGTAGTAAGATGCTCTTGATGGGCCGCATACAGGTGCTTGAACATAAGCAGATTCAAACATTACACCTTTTTTTGCCAAATTATCTAAGTGAGGAGTTTTTAAATGTGGATGGCCATAACATGAAAGGTAATCCCACCTAAGTTGATCAGCCATTATAAAAAGAATATTCTTAACTTTCATTTATTTCCTGACAGTTAATTATTTTTATAATGAAATTTTACTAATCTCAACTAACAAGAGACTTTTGAGGTTTCATATCACTCTTGCTTATACCAGCTACTTTAACTGGTTTTTTCATAGCATCTCTTCTGAACGGCTCACCTAATTCTTGATTTAGAATTATTTCGATAAATGTAGTAATACCTTTTTTCTGATCTTCACATGATTGTTTAATAGCTTTAGTGGTTTCTTCCATTGTATTTGCGATAACGCCTTTTAAACCACATGCATTAGCAACTTTTGCATAACTTAATTCTGGATCTAACTCTGTTCCAACAAAATTATCATCGAACCATAAAATTGAATTTCTTTTTTCAGCACCCCATTGATAATTTCTAAAAATTACCATTGTTATTGCAGGCCACTCTTCTCTTGCACACGAACTCATTTCGTTCATACTTATTCCAAATGCTCCGTCACCAGCAAAACCTATAACTGGAGTATCTGGGCATCCAATTTTTGCTCCAAGAATAGATGGAAATCCATAACCGCATGGTCCAAATAAACCTGGTGCTAAATATTTTCTTGGTTTCTCAAATGTTGGGTATGCATTACCTATTGCACAATTATTTCCAATATCACTTGATATTATAACATCTTCTGGCATCCCAGCTTGAATAGCTCTCCATGCTTGTCTTGGAGACATTCTGTCTTTATCTCTTTCTCTTGCTTCTTTATTCCAAACAGTTCCTGGATCATCATCTTCATGATCTAAACTTGTAAGAGTTTGCAACCATGCAGATTTTGTTTGATGAATTAGATTTTTTCTATCTTCTCTACCATTATCTCCAGCATTTGATGAAAGTTTTTCTAGTATTTGTTGAGCTACCATTTTAGCATCACCGCAAATACCAACAGTGACTTTTTTTGTTAAACCAATACGATCAGGGTTCATATCTACTTGAATAATTGTTGCATCTTTTGGCCAGTAATCAATTCCATATCCTGGTAATGTTGAAAATGGATTTAATCTTGTTCCTAATGCTAAAACTACATCAGCTTTTGAAATTAACTCCATTGCAGCTTTAGATCCGTTGTAACCTAATGGACCAACAGCTAATGGATGGCTTCCTGGAAAACTATCGTTATGTTGATATCCATTACATACAGGCGCATCAAGCTTTTCTGCTAATTTTTTACAATCATCAATAGCATCACCAATAACAACTCCTGCCCCAGATAAAATTACTGGGAATTTTGCTTCTGATAATAATTTTGCCGCTCTATCAACAGCATCTTTTCCGCCACCTTGTCTTTCAAATCTTACAATTGGAGGTAATTCTATATCTATAACTTGTGTCCAAAAATCTCTTGGCACATTTATTTGTGCAGGCGCTGAACCTCTAAATGCTTTTTCTATTACCCTGTTTAAAACTTCTGCCATTCTTGATGGGTCTCTAACTTCTTCTTGATAACACACCATGTCTTTAAATAAATTCATTTGCT
This sequence comes from uncultured Pelagibacteraceae bacterium, assembly GCA_902517745.1. GTDB lineage: Bacteria > Pseudomonadota > Alphaproteobacteria > Pelagibacterales > Pelagibacteraceae > Pelagibacter. The sequence goes on along the minus strand of CABYDS010000001.1, from coordinate 154,165 downwards.
CTACTTCTTGAAAACCACCTTGGCCCATAGTTTTGTTTGCAGCTTGTGGTGTAACTAATAGTAACGGAGTATGATTCCAGTAAGCAGTTTTTATTGGTGTAACAAGTCCTGTAATACCCGGACCATTTTGAGCAATCACCATTGACATCTTTCCAGTTGCTCTCGTATAACCATCAGCAATCAATCCACCATTTGTTTCATGAGCAACGTCCCAAAAAGTTATTCCAGCTTCTGGGAAAAGATCAGAAATAGGCATGAATGCAGAACCAATAATACCAAACGAATGTTCGATACCATGCATTTGTAAAACTTTTACAAAAGCTTCTTCAGTCGTCATTTTAGCCATATCAAATCCTTCTTAATTCTATTTTTTAATTGTCAAAGTGCCCAATTCATATATAAATTGGATCGAATTTCAAACAAAGAAATCGTCACAATGGCTGGCACAGATATTATAATCCACGATGAAAAAGACAATGTAGGTGTTGTAGTTATTGAAAAAATTACTCCTAAACAAGACTGTGACTGCTGGATTATGGAAAACGATAAATCAGTAAAAATTCAATCGATGGATGAAATACCTTTGGGTCATAAAATTGCTATGACTGATCTTAACGAGGGAGATACAATATTAAAATACGGACATGATATTGGCAAAGTAGTTAAATCAATTAAAAAAGGTGAGCATGTACATGTTCACAACGTAAAAACTAAAAAGTGGTAAAATGGAAATTCCAAAAACGTTTTTAGGATATAAAAGAGAAGATGGAAGAACAGGCACAAGAAATCACGTAATAATTCTACCTGTTGATGATATTTCAAATGCTTGTGCTGAAGCTGTAGCTAATAATATTAAAGGTACGATTGCACTTCCACATTCTTATGGAAGATTACAATTTGGAGCAGACCTAGAGCTTCATTTTAGAACAATGATTGGAACAGGAAAAAATCCAAATGTAGCAGCAGTTATAGTAATTGGTATTGAGCCTAAATGGACAAAAAGAATTGTTGATGCAATTGCAACGACTGGAAAACCAGTTGAAGGTTTTAGTATAGAAGGTGTAGGAGATATAGACACTATCGCAAGAGTTTCAAAGAAAGCTCAAGAATTTTCCATTTGGGCATCTGAGAAACAAAGAGAAGAACGTCCTATAAGTGATTTATGGATTTCAGTTAAATGTGGAGAATCTGATACAACATCAGGATTAGCATCAAATCCGACAGTTGGAAATTTAATGGATAAATTAGAGCCCCTTGGTGTTCATTTATGTTTTGGTGAAACATCTGAGCTAACAGGTGCTGAAACTGTATGTGAAAAAAGAGGAAAAACTCCTGAAGCTCAAGAAAAATTTAGAAAAACGTGGAGTTCGTATAATGATTTCATCTTAAAAGAAGCAACAGATGATCTTTCCGAAAGTCAACCAACAGCTGGAAACATAGCTGGTGGACTTACTACAATTGAAGAAAAAGCATTTGGAAACTTTCAAAAAATTGGGGGATGTAAATTTATTGATGTACTAGAGCCAGCAGAAGAACCAACCAAAGGTCCAGGCTTATACTTTATGGATACATCATCAGCTGCTGCAGAATGTGTTACTTTACAAGCTGCAGGAGGATTTAATCTTCACCTATTTCCAACTGGACAAGGAAATATAATTGGAAACCCAATTGAACCAGTAGTAAAATTAACTGCTAATCCTTTAACTGCTAGAACCATGAGTGAACATATTGATGTTGATGTTTCTAAAATCTTATCAAGAGAAATGAATTTAGATGAAGCTGGTAACGAATTAATTAAAGCAACGATAAGAGTTGCAAACGGAAGATTAACTTGTGCTGAAGCACTTGGTCACAGAGAATTTGTTATGACTAAATTATACAGAAGTGCTTAAGCTTTAAGCTTAGCTTCTCTTGCTTTGTTCCACTTAGAAATATAATTTCTTAAAATTGCAGCTCCAATTCCAAGAACTACTGCTAATACAACTGATGTAAGTCCATAAAAAACTGGAAGGTCTTTAGAATAATCTAAAATAAACTGTGCTATGTTACCAAGGTTTTTAGTTCCATTTGCTACTGTTTCAACGATTATGTCTTCTTTAATAAAAGTGTCATAAGCAATTGCAATTCCAACTAATAATAAAAGTACTGCTAAGATGGTTTTAAATTCTGAGCTATCAACTTTTTCACCAATTTTTTGACCAAACTGAACGCCAATAATTGAGCCAAGTATAAGTACAAAAACTAAAACAAGATCAATTGTTCCGTAATTAAAAGCATGAAGAACAGTTACAATTGCACTTACAAAAATTGTAACAAACAAAGATGTGCCAGGAATTAGTTTTGTTGGCATTCCAATAATATAAATCATTGCAGGAACCAATATAAATGCACCACCCACTCCCATAATTGCTGCAATATATCCAACAATTAAACCAATAATAATTGGAGTAAATGCACTTTCATAAACTTTTGATTTTTTAAAACGCATTCTAAAGGGTAGTCCATGTATCCAATAATGAGTATGTAATTTTTTTCTAACAACAATTTTTTTTCTAGCCTTATCAATTTCGGATACTCCTTGAATAAGCATTAAAGTTCCAAGTATAGCTAAGATGTACATGTAGGCTAAAGAGATAACAATGTTTATTTTTCCAATATCTTGAAAATAAGAAAAAGTTAATATCCCAAGTAAAGTTCCAATAGTTCCTCCGACTACAATCATCAATCCCATTTTATAATCTAATGTACCTTTTAAATAATGAGTAGTTGAACCAGATACCGATGTACCTAAAATATTGCTTGCTTCATTTGGAACTGCATAAGCAGGTGGAATACCTAAAAATATTAAAAACGGTGTCATTAAAAATCCTCCGCCTACACCAAATAATCCTGAAAGAATACCAACTGCTAAACTTAAACCAAATATAAAGAGTATGTTAATCTCGACTTGAGCTATTGGAAGAAAATATTCCATATAATCTAACTATTCCTCTCATAATCTAAAGTCAATGATTATAAGAATAAATTAAATAAAATTTTGAAATGTTCCTAAGATTATAATTGCCCAAGTAAAAAATATAAAAAGATATAGAAAAGATTTAATTATTTTTGAAAACTGATTTGAAACTAATAATGGGATTTTCTTAATATTTTGATTAAAAGCTTGAAGCATACCCGCGAAATACCACAAGTTTTACTAAATGCAAATAATATTTAATTAAATTTAAAAAATAGTTGCCCCGAAGACTTTGACCTCATCTCCCTCTTCTCCAAGGACAAGTCGACCTAAAAAGTCTCCTGGTATCTCTGTACTGTTTTGTTTATAGATAACAGTTACGTACAAGCCTCTTCTTAGACAGCCTATAGCCTTACACCCCTCTTTAAGGCTTGAGATCAGCTTATTGCTTGCCCATTGCTTGCCTAGCTCTACTTCGTTGGCCCCGTAAAGCATTTGTGATGATAAATCCCTAGTAAATCCACCATAGTCTTTCATGTTAGAACATCTAACCATGTTATCCCAGATAGGATCAGCAATTTTAATGATTTCTTCGTCTGATTTGTCGACAATACTCATCTAAAATGGTTAGGAAGCTTGCTTCTTCTCTTTATCATCAACTATATGATAAACAGGCTTTTTCTCCATTTCAAATTTTCCAGTTTCAGGATCTCTTCTAGAAACAGTTAAACAATGCCAGTTTTCATCATCAAGTTTCATATGATCGCCTCTATAATAATAGCCTGGCCAACGCGTTTCTTCTCTAAATAACGTATGATGGGCAACACATTCTGATGTTACAGCTCTGTGCTTAAGTTCCCATGCTCTCATCAATTGGTGATAATCTTCAGCTCCGACATGATCTAAGTCTTCTTGAAGTAATTGTAGCTGTTCTAAGCCTTTTTTTAGTAGATTATCATTTGTCATGTAATTATTTGTTAATCCACCACAATATTCATCCATAATTTTTTGTAGTCTTTGTAGTCCTTGTATAGGTAAAATATAGCTAGGAGAAACTGTGCCTCCAGTAATTTCATTTCTGCCAACTGTATAATTTTCAATTGGCTTAAAGATTTCTTCTTTAAGCTTTTCTAATTGTGCATCAGAAACTTCTATATCATCAGCCTTTTTATCTTGAATATATTTTACAGCAGCTTTAGATGCTAACCTTCCTTCTGTGAATGAACCAGATGAAAACTTATGAGCACTTCCACCAACTGCATCTCCTGCTCCAAATAATCCATCAATAGTCATCATTCTATTGTATCCCCAGAAATATTCATCAGGTGCTATATCTTCTGGTCCACTAACCCATGCTCCTGAACATGTAGCATGAGATCCCATTACATATGGTTCTGAAGTTGTTAATTCAGGATTTGTGTATTTTGGATCAATATTTTGAGATGCCCAAACAACTGCTTGTCCAACCGTCATTCCTAAGAAATTTTCCCATCCAACTGTTTCTAGGTGTGGGTCTTGGAATGCTTCTTTTGTAACCATGTGAATTGGTCCACCACCTGCAGCTGTTTCTTGAATAAATGCGTGATTTCTTAAACACGTTGGTGTTGGATGATGGTCTATATATTCTCCCACTAATTCTTTTGTAGCTTCATACCATTTCTTCTCGTAGTTTTCGCCATTAGCGTTTTGAGTATAAGTTTTTAAATGTAAGAAATACGCTCCAACTGGACCATAACCATCTTTAAACCTACAAAGTACAATTCTATTTTCCATTTGAGTCATTTTTGCACCTGCTTGAATAGGTAATGCATAAGCAGATCCATTACTCCAAGGTGCGTACCATGTTCTACCCATACCCTCACCAACTGCTCTTGGTTTAAATATGTGCGATGCTCCCCCAGCAGAAACAACTACTGTTCTAGATTTAAATACGTGAAAATTTCCAGTTCTAACATTAAAGCCAACTGCACCAGCTATTCGATTTGGATTTTTTTCATCTTTTAAAAGATGAGTAATCATTATTCTGTTATAAATTTTATCAGCAGATTTTTTTGCAGCTTCAGCTACAATTGGTTTGTAACTTTCGCCGTGTATCATTATTTGCCACTTACCTTCTCTTTGATATCTTCCAGTTTCTTTATTTTTCATCATTGGAAGACCCCATTCATCAAACATATGAACAGTTGAGTCTACGTGACGTGCCATGTCATAACCTAAATCTTCTCTAACAAGACCCATCAAATCATTTCTAGCGTACCTTACATGATCCTCTGGCATATTCTCACCCCACTGCATTCCCATATAACAGTTAATAGCGTAAAGACCTTGTGCAACGGCACCACTTCTATCTATATTTGCTTTTTCTACACAGATTATTTTTAAATCTCTTCCCCAGTGTCTTGCCTCAAAGGTAGCGCCTGTTCCAGCCATACCTCCACCGACAACTAGTACATCACATTCTTCAATGATTGTTTTGTGCTTAGCCATTAATAATAAACGCCTTGCTTAAATGAATTCTTATCTAAAGTTGGTAAATCTTTTTCAGTATTTAAACCATGTGGCTCATTATATAAAATTTGTGAATTAATCTCTCCTTGATTAGGAGTATCAGCTTCAGCTAATTTTGGTATGAATTTTCCCCAAGGTTTTGTTGTTATTGGCGATACAAAATTTTTCTCTGTACCGTTTCTAAATTTAATTCTCCAAGAGATAGTTCCTTTCTCTTCTTCTCTTCTAACTCTAACACTATGACCCATTGGAGCAAAGTCTGCATATCCTCTTACATCAATTGCATGGTTAGGACATGCCTTAACGCATGAATAGCATTCCCAACAAAAATTTGGTTCTATATTTTTTGCTCTTCTAATAGTTTCGTCTATGTGCATGATATCTGATGGACATATATCTACACAATGACCACAACCATCACATCTCGTCATGTATACAAAAGTTGACATATCTACTTATTACCTTTCTTTAAAATTTTATCAATCATATTAATAGTGCTTTGGTGCCTCACGTTTAATTCCAAGTCCAAATTGTTCTGGAGCATCTGCAGGTGGAGGTAAATTATCTCTAGAACCATCTGCTTCTGCTAAATTTTTTTGGATTGCAGCACCTGGTTTGTAGAACATATGAGCAAATTTAGACCAGTAAACTCCTCCAAATAAAACTAAGTTAGCAACCGCAAACAAAATTAAAAATAAAATACTTAAACCAGTAGATCCTGAATATTGAAAATACGACCAAGCTAAACCAAACGTAGACGATAATACTAAAGCTAAAACAAATAAATCTGCTTTTATGATTCTAAAAACTGAGTGAGCTTCAGCAGATACATCTACTCTTAAAAAAAACCAAAACCAATAAGCTCCAAGGCAAGTTAAAATTGCACCAGCGTGCCAAATGATTGGCCAAATAGTTGGGGTTACCTCATTAGGAGAAGAATATCCAAATATCATAACACCTGAACCTATCCAAAATAATATTGTACCATACATTCCTAATACATGTGCAAACCTTCTTTTACCCAAACCTAATTCAGATGTAGTTCCGATATCATGCACTACTGTTTTAGAAATTATCGCTGTTTTCTCTCCAAGACTTAATTCTCTACTTGCTGCTTTTTTTGCTTTTTTAGCATTATTAAAAAAATATTTTACATTCTTCTTATGAATAATATCCATCAGTGTTCCAATCACCACTAATGCCAACATCAATAAAACAAATGCTTGCAAAGCAATTGAAGGGACTGTTGAAGAAAGGACAGCAAATGGATTTGTTGTGAACATATTATTATCTCCGCTAAATATAATACTAATCTAAGCTCATAATCTATAAAAAATATTAGTTCAACTGACTAATAATCTCATCTGAAGAAAAAAATGTTAATAAAGTTTACTTTTTCCTTACATAATGCTGTTTAGCAGAAATTACAGCTCGAACACCGCCTTGAGGATTTTTAACATCATTTTTTCGTCTTGGAATCAGATGAATATGACAATGATTAATAGATTGTCCAGCAACCTTGCCCGAATTGGTACCAATATTAAAACCTTTTACAGATTTGTCGTTCATTTCAATTTTTTTTTTTAGTTTCTTTATTAATTTATCGCACGCTAAGATTTCTTTTGAGGTTAGATCAAAATAATTTTTAACACACCGCTTTGGAATTATAAGTGAATGAAATTTTGATACAGGGTAAGTGTCAGTAGTTGCATAAGCTAGTTCATTTTCAAAAAGATATTCCTTTTTATTTGTAAAACAGAATATGCAAGGGTTATTAGGATTTTTCATAAATAATTACTTAATTTTTTTTGTTTTAGTATTTGAGTTTGATATTTACTTACAAAAGTTTCATAGGATTTATATTTTTTTCTATTCCAGTTTTTTTCTTTTATGGATGAAACTGTGGAAACTCCCTTTCCAGATCCGATTAGAAGTATCTCTTCGTATTGATTTAATTTATTTAAATTAATATTAGTTTTTTTTATCTTAAATTGCTTTTCAAAAAACTTTAGATTAACACCTCGATAAAATTTTCTGATAGGTGAATAATATTTATTATCTTTTATAAAAATAATATTTGAAGTTCCTGTTTCTAGAATTTTTCCATTTGAGCAAAGAGCAATATCAGATTTAGTATTATCCATTTTTGATAAATTTTTTAAAATAAATTTATACTTCAGATTTTTATGCTCAGGATTAATTCTATTGTAATTGACTAGCTTTAACTTAAGATTTTTTTTAATTTTTAATTTATCTCTTAAAGAAATAGAAATTAAACTTTTGGTAACTGCAATTCGCAATAAATGATTATAATTTTTTTGTTTATTTAAATTCGATTTAATTATTTTAAATATATTTCTTTTTAAATTTCGATCATAAATTTTATAATTTTTAGTAGACTTAATAAGATTTGTTATATGTTCTTTAAAAAATAAAATCTTTTGAGGCTTTCCATAAATCCACATAGTTGTAAATACCCCATGGGCATTCCATAGATCTTTAAAATCTTTTTCTTTAAGATCTTTTCGACTGTAAGATTTTTTTAATAAGAATTTTACCATTTGTTGTTAAAAAAGATTCTGGATGAAATTGAAAACCATATACATCATCTCTTTTGTTTTCAAAAGCCATAGCAATATTAGTTTTAGCGCATCTCATGGTAATATCAAAATTTTCTTTGGCAAATGGCTCTTGAAGCTTAAGTGAATGATATCTTCCGACTTTAAATTTGGAATTCTTTCTAAAGATGGATTTATTCGAAACAACCTTTACTTCAGATTGATAACCATGGAATATTCTCCTTTGTTGAATAATTTTTGCATTTTCACAATGTAATATTTGCTGATACCCTAAGCAAATTCCTATGATTTTTTTTCTTCCTTTAAATTTATTATAAATTTTTGAAGTATTTGGATAATCTTTGGGTGAACCGGGTCCAGGAGATAATACAATTGTATTAGATTTATTTAATAAACTGTTATTTATTTCAAAATAATTTGAACAATAAACTTTATCAAACTGAGAGAATTGATGAACGACATTCCAAGTGAATGAATCCTGGTGGTCTATTATATAAATCATTTAAATAATTCTAATAATGATTTTGCTTTGATAAAATTTTCATTAAATTCTTTTTTTGCTGCACTATCTAATACAACTCCAGATGCTGCAGATATTTCTGATGTATTTTTATAATTTAATATAGATCTTATTATTATGTTAAATCTCATATCTTTATTAAATTTTATATAGCCAAAACTACCTGTAAAAATATTTCTACTCTCTTTTTCTTGCTGATTTAATAATTCCAAAGTTCGTATTTTGGGACAGCCTATGACTGATCCACCGGGCATCATAGATTTTATAATATTTTTTATAGTCATACCCTTTAAGAGGCTTCCAGATATAGTTGTTACATAATGAAATAAGTGCCTATATTCCTCAACATACTTTTCTTTCTCAATTTTTACTGTTCCTGGAATACAAACTCTGGATAAGTCACTTCTTTCCATATCAACAATCATATTATGTTCTTTAGTCTCTTTAATGTTATTTCTAAAAAACTTTAAGGCACTAAATCTATTTGTTTTTTTACTTTTTCTTAATGTGCCAGCAATAGGCTTAGTAATGATTTTGTTACCTTTTTTTAATAATAAAGTTTCAGGTGAGCAGCTTACAATAGAATAGTTTTTATCTCTTATCATAAAAGATTCTGGTGAAGCATTTGACTTCATTAATCTCCAGAAAAAATTAATTGGATTTATTGAAGATATATTACGATATTTTGTACAAATTTTTATTTGATATGTTTCTCCTTGTCTTATTTTTTTTGAAAAAATATCAAATATTTTTTTGTATTTTTGATATTTAATATTTAATTTAAAAGGTGATAAAATTTTAGTTGGTTTAAAATAATTATTAAATTCTTGCTTTTTTTTATTTGAAAATATTGAAATATTATCTCTTATTTTAATGATTGTCTCCGGTTTGTAAAAAACTCCTTGATAAAATCCATTTTTAGACTGTTTACTTATTTTAATACCAAGTAAATAATTTAAAATTTCATATCCAAAAAAACCAACATATTGATCAGTTTCTTTTTTATATTTCATTCTTTCAAAAGAGTTTAAAAATTTATGTATATTTTTTTTTGATAAATTAATTTTTTTAGAAAAATCTGTATAAATGTCATAACCATTATCGACCTTGTAGATTATCAATGGCTTATCCGACTGATAAAGTTTTTCTAAATACGGGTTAAATTTAAGTTTATGCGATTTGCGGTCTTTCAATTGGCTTCTCTTTTATAGGTAAATGTATCAAACCAGCAAAAATAGATAATGCGATAGATATGTACCAAGCATAATCAAAATTACCGTTAAGTTCGTAGAAAACACCGCTCAAATAAGCTCCTAAAAAAGATCCAATTTGATGACTTACAAAAACAATTCCATATAATAATCCGATATACTTAGTTCCAAATACCTTGCCTATTATTCCATTTGTTGGTGGAACTGTTGATAGCCACAACATTCCAAATGTTATTCCAAAGATTACTGAATTAAATACACTTGGTGGTAGGAATATGAAATAAATAATTGATACTCCTCTTAGTAGATAAATTGCACTTAATAAAATTTTTTGACTGTATCTTGTTGCAAGATATCCACTTGTAATTGTCCCAACCATATTAAAAAGTCCAATTAAAGCCAATACCATCGCTGCACACCAATCTGGTAATCCTTTATCAATCATGTAAGTGGGTATATGAGTTGCGACTAAAGCAATGTGCCAACCGCATACAAAGAAACCTAATGTAAGATAGATATAACTTTTATTTGAAAAAGCCTCTTTTAAAGCTTCTCTAGCTGTTTGATTGTTATTTTGATTTGTACCAACAGGTATTTTTGGTGTTGAAACAAATAATGCTACAATTAATCCTAAACCTAAAAAGAAACAGAAAAATAACATTGTATTTTCCCATCCATGTTCAACAAGTGAGTATCTAGTGATTAGCGGTGATATAAAATATCCAAAAGATCCTGCTGATGTAACTATGCCTGTTGCTATTGTTCTGCTTGATACTGGAAAATGTTTTGCTACAACTGAAACAGGTATACTGATAGCTGTAGATCCCAGTCCAACACCAACTAATATTCCAATTGTTATAGTAAAATAATAACCAGTATTAAAACCTGAATAAAACAATAAAATTGCTAACAAATAAAAAACAAAACCAATAAAGATTGCAATATTACCACCATACTTATCCGTAATAATTCCAAACATAGGACTGAAAACACCCCACAATAAGAGCTGTAATCCCATTGTAAAACCGAACTGTGTTATGGTGATATCTAAATCAGTTGCAAAATCAAAATAAAACATTCCAAAAGTTTGTCTTATTCCTAATGCAATAATAACAACAACAGATGCAGCTATTACAGTAACTAATGCTTTTTTTGTTGGAAAAAATTTGGTGTCATTCATCTTACAGATTTAATAGCCTGTTTAATGTCAGCAATCAAATCATTTGGGTCTTCTAAACCAATATGTAATCTTATAATATGCTCGTTATTACTCAGCTTTGTGTAGCTCCTGTTGCCCAGTGCCAATTTGTCTTGATATAAAGCAAGACTTTCAAATCCACCCCAACTGTAACCATGAGCAAATAATTTTAATTTATTTAAAAATTTAATTACAGAATTTTTATTTCTAGAAATAATTTTTACACCCATTAACCCAGATGATCCTGAGTAATACTTTTTCCACATTTTGTATTGTTTAATATTTTTTTTAATTGGGTAAAAAACCTGTTTAACTTTTTTTTGTTTACTCAAAAAATTAGCTACCTTGATAGTATTTTCTTGATGCCTGTCTAGCCTAATATCCAACGTTCTAAGTCCTCTCATAATTAAATAGGCATCATCAGGACTTAGTCTTAAACCAACTGCTTTTTGACTTAATTCCACTTGTTTAAAAAGTCTTTTTTTAATAGCTAAACTGCCACCCATAACATCTGAATGACCAGAATAATATTTTGTCGCTGAAACTATAGACATATCAAAACCTAAGTCTAAAGGCTTGATTAAATAAGGTGTTCCCCAGGTGTTATCAATAGCTGTGTAAATATTCTTATTCTTAGCAAAAGATAATATTTTTTTTAAATCTTGAAATTCAAATGTGTTACTGCCTGGGTTTTCAACAAAAATAAGTTTAGTCTTATATGTAATTTTCTTTTTTAAGTCATCTAAGTTTTTTGGATCATAAAATACAGCTTTAATATTGAATTTTTTTAAATAGTCTTCGGTTAAAAATCTTGTGGGAGAGTAGACTGAGTCCGTAATAATGATTTCATCACCAGGTCTTACTACACTAATCACTCCAAGAAAAACTGCACCAAATCCTGTTGGAGTTAAATACACTTGATAAGCATTTTCAATTTTTCTTAAAAGTTCTTGCAGTGAAAAAGTTGTTGATGTTCCTTTTCGACCGTAATCAAAATTTTTGCTTAAGGGATTTTTTTTATAATTACTTTGTGTTTTCTTTATATCTTGAAGAGTTTTAAATATTATCGTTGAAGCTCTCACTACTGGCGGATTAACTGACTGATTTTGATAATCTTTTCCTACTTGTTTTAAAAAAGTTTTAATTGAATTAACCATAAAAAAATTGATTAGTTATATTGACAATGCTATATCCCTCAAATAAGTCAATAAAATTGTAAAACTAAGGAGATTATGGGATACCCTAAAAAGCATAGAGGCCGAAGAAAAATGGGCTCTAAAAAAAGAAGAGCAAGAAAAAAGAATAAGAAAAAGTAAAATTAATTATTCTTTAATCCAACCACCACCAAGAACTTTGTGACCATATTGGTCTTTTTTATAAAAGACACATGCTTGTCCAGGTGAAATACCATCTTCAGAATTATCTAAATTTACCTCAGCATCATTCTCGTTTATAAAATTTACATTGGCGCTTAATAACTTTCCTGTAGACCTAACTTTGACTAATATATTTTCATTTAATTCGTTTTTATCAGATAATAGATTAATATTTTTTAAATTAATTTTCTTTTTTCCTAGATGTTCTCTACTTCCAACAATTATCTCATTATTTTCTGCATCAATTTTAATTACATATAATGCCTCTTTGTCAGATACTTTAATTCCTTTTCTTTGACCAATAGTAAAATTTATAATTCCATCATGAACGCCTATTACTTCACCATTTAGATTTTTAATATTACCTTTTTTTAAGGAATCTGGCTTAAACTTTTTTATTACTGATGAATAGTCTCCGTTAGGAACAAAACATATATCTTGACTATCTGGCTTATCTGCAACATTTAAATTTAGTTTTTTAGCAATTTCTCTAGTTTCATTTTTTAACATTCCACCTAATGGAAATCGTAAATAATTTAATTGCTCTCTTGTAGTATTAAATAGAAAATAACTTTGATCTCTATTTTCATCTACTGCTCTATACATATTATTTTTTTCATTTATTGTTATATTTTTTACATAATGACCTGTGATCAAAGCATCAGCATTTAAATCTTTAGCAACTTCATACAAATCTTTAAATTTGACAGTTTGATTACACTGTACGCATGGTATTGGAGTTTCTCCTTTTAAGTAACTTTCTACAAAATTATCAATAACACCTTGCTTAAATTTATCTTGGTAATAAAGAATTTTATGATCAATATCTAATTTATGAGCAACTCTTTTTGCATCTATAACATCTTGGCCTGAGCAACATACTTTTGATTTAACAACTTCTTTACTATCGTTGTATAGTTTTAATGTTATGCCGGTAACATTATATCCTTGCATTTTCATCAAACCTGCAACTGTAGATGAATCTACACCACCAGACATAGCTACAATTACTTTTGTATCAGACGGTTTCTTATTTAATCCAATTGAGTTTAACTCTAAATTCATGTGGTGGTATTTATACTCATTTCTATTATAAGTAAAATCAAATGATTTTAGATTTTGAACCAGGTGATAAAGTTATAAATCCTAATAATAAAGATTGGGGAATAGGACAAGTACAGTCAATTATTAAAGAAAAAGTAACTGTGAATTTCGAAAATGTAGGAAAAAAAGTTATCAATGCTAAAAATATCGAATTAGAAAAGTTAGAATAAATGAAACAAATCGAAATAAAGGCAGCAATAGAAAATCTAATTGACACTTTTTTATATGCAGGAAAAGTTTCAATAGAATTAAGAAAAAAAGGCTTAATAAAAGAAATTAAGGAAGATAACACACCTGTTAGCAATGGCGATCTTGAAGTTAATAGAATTTTAACTGAAAAAATAAATAAATTAACTCCTCAAATACCGATTGTATCAGAAGAAACTAGTCATAATAAATCCAAGAAAGATTTAAAAAATTTTTGGCTAATAGATCCAATTGATGGCACTTATGATTATATTAATGATCTTGACGAATTTACTCTAAATGCTGGTTTAATAATTAATAATCGAGCAGTAGCAGGTATAATATATGCACCCGCTAAAAATAGATTATTTTATTCTTATGAGAAAGGTTGTTCATTTGAAATAATTAATAGTCAACATATAAAATTAGACTGTTCAAAAATTTCAAATAATAAACTTAAATTTGTATCATATTCAAATAAACTAAAACCTGAAATTAATAAAATTTATCAAACAATGAATGTTAGCGAATTTAAAAGGATGAAAAGTTCTTTAAAATTTTGTGTAATAGCTTCAAATGAATACGACGGCTATGTTGCAGAGCCTAGAGCATGTGAATGGGATATAGCAGCTGGGCATGCTATTCTTGAAAATGCAGGGGGTATAGTTACAGATTTTGAGGGAAATGAAATACTTTACGGAAAAGAAAATTTTAAAAATCCTAGTATAATTTTGAAAAGAAATAAAAATATATAATGAGTGAACAATTAAGAATAATATTAATTATAATAGTTTCTGTATCAATTTTTGGATTAATAGTATTTGTGATGGTAAAAAACTATATCAAAAGCAAAATTCAGTATTATTTAGAAGAAAAGAACAAAAAGTCTAAAGAAGATTTATAATTTTCAAATATTCCTCTTTATCTAGTTCCATTACTCTTCTGGAAACCTCAAAATCAAATCCAGATCTTGCTAATATACCAATATCTTTTTTATAGAATAAAGGTCTATTATCTTCAGTTCTTGAAGGACCAATTCTTTTTTTTTTACAAACTTTTATGGCTGAAAAAAAATCTTGATCTTCATTATTTTCATTAATTTGTTCAATTGTATTTTTTATGTATTTTTCTCCAACTCCTTTGCTTATTAAATAATTTCTAATCTTATTTATTGATGAACCTCTTTGGATTAGACTTTTCGCTTTTGTTTCTGAATAAAATTTATCATTTATAAATTTAGACTTTTCTAAATCTTCAGCTACAATCTCGATTAGATCTGAAATATTGCTTCTTTTAACGTTATCAACTTTAGATCTTAAATATTTCTTTAAAAGATATGTTTTTAGCTGTTGTTTTGATGGTGCAAATTTTTCTACATAATTAAGTGCAAAGTTGCGCATTTCATCAATTGTCGCTTCTAAGTTTTTTTTTTTATTTTTTATAGGAATCATTATTGCATTTAATATAATATAACCCTGATGATTGAACAAATATCTGCATTTTTTACAGTAGAAATGATCTATATGTGGTTGAATATAGGTGTAATACCTTTTTGGTTAATGCTTATTATTTTTCCACAAACTAAAGTTTGTGGTTTATTTGTTACATCAATAATTCCAACATTTATTTTGGCAAGTGTTTATGTTTATCTATTATATATATTCTTTTTTGCCGGATATGATTTTGATAAAAACTTTATTTTATATTTAAGTTTTTATGATCTTGCTGAGCTTTTTGAGAATAATGAGTTTTTAATTTTATTTTGGACGCACTTCTTGGCTATAAATTTGTTTTGTGGATCTTGGATTGTTAGAGATAGCCAGAGGTTTTATATGTCAAAAATTCTAGTCTTTTTTCCTTTAATAATCACATATTTTATTGGTCCTTTAGGATTATTTATATACTGGGTAATCAGAATTTTTTTCGCAAAGAGAATAAGTTTATTTGATTAATTTTTATTTCTCTACTTTAAAGCCACTGCTCTTCATTTGAGAAAAGCCTCCGTCTATATGTGAAATTTTTTCAAACCCCATGTCTTTCAATGATTTTGTAGCTAGTGCAGATCTTAATCCACCTGCACAAAATAAAACCATTTCTTTGTTCATATCTATCTTGCCTTCTTTAAAGTAAGGACTATCTGGATCCATCCAAAACTCCAACATTCCTCTAGGAATGTGATGAGAATTTTCTATTCTTCCCATTTTCTCAAGTTCTCGAATATCTCTTATATCAATTAAATTGCATTTATCACTGTTTACCATCTCTAATGCTTCCGCTGGGGAAAGTGTCTTGATTTCTGTCAAAGCTTCTGCGACCAATGTTTGTGCTGATTTAATGCTCATAAAGGTTTAATACATCATTATAAATTTTAATCTACGAAAAAATATGCCAAATAAAGCTCCTAATTTCAAAATCCCATCAACCAATTCAAAACTTTTAGAGCTAAAGAAAATCAAAAGTAAATATAAAGTTTTATATTTCTATCCAAAAGATAATACACCAGGGTGCACAGTTGAGACAAAAGACTTCAATTCTCTACTTTCACAATTTAAAAAATTAGACTGTGAAGTTATTGGTATTTCTAAAGATAGTATGGAAAGTCATGAAAAATTTAGAGATAAATTTAAAATTAAGTTTGATTTGGTAGCAGACGTAAAAAAAGAAGCGATTAAAGCATACAAAGTTTGGGGTAAAAAAAAATTCATGGGTAGAGAATTTATGGGATTAATAAGAAGTACATTTTTATTAAAAGATGACAAAATTATTAAAGAGTGGCGTTCAGTGAAAGTTAAAGACCACGCAAAAGAAGTGTTAGAATTTTTAAAAACAGTTTAATAAAAAAAGGCCCCATTTACGGGGCCTTTTTAGTTTAACTTAAGGGAGGGAGTTAAATTTAGTCTCTTATAGCGTAAGCTATTACACCAGTTTCGGTAACATCCGTACCTTTTAGCTCGGCTTCTTTACTCAATCTTATACCCATTGTATTTTTCATAATTGCCCAAACTATATAGGCAACCACAAATACAAATGCATTAATTGATAATACACCGATTAACTGTGCGCTAAAGTTTGCATCAGAATTTGTTAATGGAACTGCAAGTGTTCCCCAAATTCCAGCAAACAAGTGAGCTGGTATTGCACCAACAACATCATCAATCTTAAAATTGAAAAGAAGTTTAGTTCCAAACACAACTATAATTCCTCCAATCGCACCAATGAATATTGCTGCAATAGGTGCTGGAGCTAATGGTTCAGCTGTAATTGCTACTAGTCCACCAATTGCACCATTAAGCATTTGTACTACATCAGTTTTACCAGCTAGTAATCTAGTCATAACTGCTGCAGCTAAAACACCACCACACGCTGCTAAGTTAGTATTAATAAAGATATTTGATACAGCAACTGCATCATCGAAAGTTCCCATAGCAAGCTGTGAACCACCGTTGAAACCAAACCAACCTAACCATAAAATGAATACTCCAACTGTAACTAAAGGTATAGATGAAGCTGCAAATGGTTTCATTGGTTTTGCTGCACCTGATTTATCAAATCTTCCTGTTCTTGCACCTAATAGTATTGCACCTGCTAATGCAGCAGCTCCACCAGTAGAGTGTACAAGAGTTGAACCAGCAAAATCAGAGAACCCTAGAGTAGCTAACCAGCCACCACCCCACTGCCATCCCATGACAATTGGATAAATGATTCCTGATAAAATTGCTGCGAATAAGAAGAATGGCCATAATTTAATTCTTTCTGCCAAAGTTCCTGATACGATTGAGACTGTTGTAGCACAAAATACCATTTGGAAATACCAATCTGATCCATCTGCATATCCAGTATCAACAGCACTCGCGTCAGACCATGGTGTGAACGTTCCTATATATCCACCTTCTGGAATTCCGTAAGCTAAGTTATATCCAACCATCCAGAACATAATTCCAGCTATTGAATATAAACCGATATTTTTCGCACAAATTACAGATACACTCTTAGAAGTTACCATTCCTGATTCTAGCATTGCAAATCCACAAGCCATAAACATGACTAGAAAACCACAAACTAAAAATAAAAATGAGTTAAAAATTGCTTGAACTTCTGCGGAGACTGTAGTTTCAGCGAAACCCGTACTTGTCATACTTAATAAGAAAATTAAACTTACTAAGGGACTAACAAGTTTTTTTAAATGTTTTGTCATTTAACCTCCAATGTTAAAAAGAGGTTCTTATAATTTTAAAATAAATAAAAACTAATGATTGTTGTTAAAAATAGATATGCAGTTTTTGCATGTAGAAACAGCCTTTATTAAGAATTTTACCATTCCTAATAAAGGCTGTTAAATCAGATTTACTTGTTAAATACTTCTTTAAGTGCTTTAGCAGGTAAAAACTTTACCTTTTGAGAAGCAGCGATTTGGATTTGCTCTCCAGTTCTTGGATTACGTCCAATTCGGGCTTTTCTTTTAGCTACTTTATATGTACCAAAACCTGCAATCTTTACAGAATCGTCGTTTTTCAACGCATCTAGTATAGTATTCGTAATAGTATCAAAAGTACGCTCTGCATCAGCTTTACTTTGATTTAACGAACCAGCTAGCTTTGCTACTAATTGTTTTTTGTTCATTTTAGCTCCGGTTTTAAAGGTTTATGAAACTATACTTAACAAAATCATTGATAATTCAAGCTTTTTTTTAGTATATATTTTTTTTTGAACAACAATATATAGTGGTAAAAAAAGTCAATAAATACAATGTTTTTTTAGCTATTAAAAAAGCCTTAAAATAAGCCTAAATCTTTAAGGTCGTTAAATGTTGCGAAAAACATCAAGGATAACAACAAAAACATTCCGATTCGAAAAAAACCTTCCTGTGTTTTTTGACTTAAAGGACGACCTAAAACTTTTTCAAATGCATAAAACATCAGATGTCCTCCGTCTAATAAAGGTATAGGAAATAAGTTAATTAGTCCTAAACTTATAGAAATATATGCCATCATACTGACAAAAGGTATAATTCCAAATTCTGCTACTTGACCAGAAATTTTAGCAATTCTAATTGGACCTCCCAATTGAGAACTGTCCCCTGCTCCTGTAAACATTGATCCAAGATATTTAAGTGATGAAGTTGTTACAAAATAAACTTCATTAAATGATTGAAGCAAAGCTTGTGCAGGTCCAAGTTTTTTGTGTGTTATTTGATTGTTATAAGGACTAAGTTTAATACCTACCATCCTTTTCTTTAATTTGTTTCCTAATTCATCAACGCTATCAACAAAATTTGGCTTAACTTTTAAAATTATCTCCTGGTCATATCTTGAAACTTTAAAATCGATAAATTCTGATGTTGACATTGCTATTAATTTAGAAACATCAAGAATACTCTCTACTTTTGTATTATCTATTTCAATAATAACATCATTTTTTTGCATACCAGCAACTTCTGCTGGACTATCTTTTAATACTTCATCAATTACAGCTGGTGTAAAATCTTTACCTGCAAACATGTATATGAATGTAAAAATGACTAAAGCTAATATAAAATTAGCCAGTGGTCCTCCAGCAACAATTAATGCTCTTTGATAAAGAGGTTTTGTTACAAACAATTTATGTTGGTCTTCTTTACTATATTTTTTTAGTAGCTCCTCTTGATCTGATTGTGAAAATACATTCCTATCTCCGAAAAATTTAACATAACCGCCTAGTGGTATCCAACAAACTTTCCATCTTGTCCCTGATTTATCATTCCATCCAAATAATTCTCGACCAAAACCTATCGAAAAATCTGTTACACCAACACCATATCTTTTTGCAAAATAATAGTGTCCATATTCATGAATAAAAACAACAACAACGATTAATACAATAAATGGCAATACAAAATTAAGCATTTGTTAAATTATACAATAATTAAGTTTTTAATAAACATCAATTATTTCAATTTCCATGCAATTATTGGTGATAAAGTTGCCGCAATAAATGAACAAAATAAAAGAGATTGAGAAATATACGATGGTGCTAAATCCATAGGCAAAATTACGCCAAATAGTATTGATTTAGAAAAATCTGGACTTGGGAAAAATAATAGTCCTGCAATTAATCCTATTAATATAGAAACATATGCATTTTTTTCATCATAAGATTTAGAATAAAAAGTATAAAAAACACTTAGAACAGCCGCACAACAAAATAAATCTGCTATTAAGAATAAATAAAGAATACTAAATCCTTTTGATGCAACAAAAAAAGCTATGACCGAAAGAAAAATAACAAATTGTTTTGAGATATTTAAATGATTATTTTTTAAATTTAACACCTTATCTACATCTACTATTATCAAACTTGAAATAGCATTTATTAAAGTATCAATACTGCTTATTGTTAAAGAGATAGCTAAAATTATTACAATGACTGAAAATATTATTAAATTTTCTTTTAATAAAATTGAAAAAAATGCAAGATCAGGTATTACATTAGTATCTTGAGAGACAGCCACTAAACCACTAAATCCCATAAAAAAGACTATTGGTAATATTATTAAAAATGAAAATATTAAACTTTTTTTTAAAACTTCGTAATTTTTTGCAGCATAAACTCTCTGCCAATTACCTTGATGAAAAAGATTAGTTGCAGCAACAGCAATAAAGAAAGTTAAACCAGCAGTATAATTTGGGAGATAACTAAAACTTAACAAATGCGGATTATTATTTTTAATAATTTCAAAGTTAAATTCGTTTGTTTCAATTGAGGTAATAAAAATTAAACTAATTATTAAAAGAGCTGTAAATACAAAAAATTGAATATTATCTGTGATTAAGGATGCTCTTAACCCTCCATATAATGTGTAAAGTAAAGAGCATGATATTACTATTAAAGAGGTAATCCATAATTCAGTACCAGATATGTAATTAATTAAAAAAGCTACAGCAGTAACTTCAGCAATTAAAAAGATTGTCATATAAAAAATGGAAAAAACTAAAATAAGTTTATAAAGATTTGGTCCAAATCTTAATCTTATAATTTCAATAATACTTTTGCCTTGCGGATAACTAGTTCTAAATTTTTTACCAAGATAAATTAAAATAAAGAGTGGAAATGCAGTTCCTAGTGAATAACCAATCACTGCACCAATTCCTCCCCATGTTGCTGCTGATGCAGGTCCAAATAAAATCCAAGCACCAAGTGCTGAAGCAACAAGACTTGTTGTTAAGGATAAAGTTCCAATCGAACGGTTTGCAACTAAATAATTATTAAGTCCTTTAAATTTTTTTGAAAAATAAATTCCAACAAAAACAAATATTAAAGAAATTGAAATAATTAATATTATTGCTGATGATTGATTGATTATATTTAAATTATTCATTTTCCCTTTCTGAATTACCGGACAGGTTCTAAGGGTATTTCTCAGCCTTCTGGCAC
Source organism: uncultured Pelagibacteraceae bacterium (assembly GCA_902517745.1). Classification (GTDB taxonomy): domain Bacteria; phylum Pseudomonadota; class Alphaproteobacteria; order Pelagibacterales; family Pelagibacteraceae; genus Pelagibacter. The sequence continues at coordinate 133,117 of CABYDS010000001.1, read as the reverse complement.
CCCATTTACAACTTATTTCAAAGATTAAATGAAATCAATTATTAACTTAGCACTACTAACAAGAATTAAAGCGTAAATGATATTATAAAATAAATTTTCCTCAATTATTTTAAGTAATTTATAACCTATAAATATTCCAATAAGCGCTAAGGGAAAGAGAGTAACTGATTGATATAAAGTATCAAAATTCATCATAGATAAATAAACATACAGAGGAAGCTTAATTAGATTTACACAACTAAAAAAAATAATTCTTGTACCAACATAAATTTCTTTTTTCATTCTTAGTGGAAGCAAATAAAGACTTGTTGGAGTTCCTCCCGCATGAACACAAAAACTTGAAAAACCAGCAATGGATGAACAAATAGCACCTTTAAAAAAGTTTTTTTTTGCGGGTATAGTTTTTTCTTTTTTAAATAAAAAATAATGACCAGAAAATAAAAAACCCATTATCCCAACAATTAATTTAAGCAAATCCTCAGAAAAAAAAGTAAATGTAAATGAGCCAATTATTATTCCAATAGCTGCAAATGGAACTATTAATTTAAGTGTTCCAAAATCAAACTCTCTTCTAAATCTATAAACTGCAATAATGTCTGAAAAAATTAATATTGGTAAAATAATTGCAAGTGCTTGATTTAATGGCATTACTACTGTCATTAATGGAACTGAAATTAATGATATTGATCCACCTAAACCTGACTTAGCAATTCCATATAATACGATAGCTGGAACAACGCTAACAAAGAATAATAAATTTATCTCCATTATAAATTAGAAATATAGTAATAAAGATAAAACCACTAATATTAAAACTAATATGATGACAGCTATATAATTGAGTTTAATTTTAAATTTGCTTAATAAAAATTCATTAATTTTTTCCCAGAAAATAATAATTAAAATTAATAGTACTGCTGGAAGAATAAACTTAATCATAAATCTATTTACATCAAAAAATACATCAATCCAAATATAACAAGTATAATTATTATCCAAATTGAAAAATTAGATATCAATTGTTTAATATTTGAGTTTGATCTGAGAAAATTAGGTAGAACTAATATTAAGACTAATATTAAAAATATTGCAGGAATTATCTGGTCAACAGTCAAATTAATTTTTTATATTATAACCTTTTTTAAGTATAATTGAGACAATAGTTACACATACAATTAAAAATATAAACATTGTTGAAATACTAATCCAAATATCAAAATCAGAAACTCCATAAAATGCAAACCTCAACCCATTAATTAAATATACAACAGGATTAAAATAAGTGACTGTTTGCCAGAAACTTGGGAGCATATCTAGCGAATACAAACTTCCACCTAAGAATACCATTGGTGTTATGACAATTGTTGGTATTATAGACATTTGCTCGAAATTTTTACTAAGAAGTCCAATTAAAAACCCGAATAAAGCAAAAGTAAAAGCAACTAGAATTAATAAGAAAATCATTAGTAAAGGAAACTTTACATTTACTTCTGCAAAGAAAAGTGAAGTGCAGAAAATTACTGCAGCAACAATTAAGGTTTTAGTTGCACCTGCACCAACATAAGCAATTACAATTTCTACAGTAGAAATTGGAGCTGCTAAAATTTCATAAATTGTTCCATTAAATTTAGGAAAAAAAATTCCAAAAGAAGTGTTACTGATAGATTGCGTTAATAATGTTAACATCAATAATCCTGGAACTATATAAGAGCCATAACTAATGCCATCAATTTTTTGTACATAATCCCCGATTACCGAGCCAAAAACTATAAAGTATAATGATGTAGATAAAACTGGAGAAAGAAGAGATTGTATTAATGTTCTTCTAAATCTATCCATTTCATGAAAATAAATTGCTCTTAATGCGTAAAAATTAATCCTCATTATTTTCCTTTACCAATGTCACAAAAATCTTTTCAAGATTATTTTGCTCTGTTTTTAAATCTCTCATCCTCAAACCTGCATTTTTTAAATCTTGAAGCATCTTTGTGATGCCTGTTCTTTCAGCATGTAAGTTATAGTTGTAAATTAATGAATAATTATCATTAGATATTGATAGATTATATTCATTAAGTTCTGCTGGAATTTTTTCGACTTTATCTTGTAATTCAATGGTTAATTTTTTATGACCCATCTTTTTTAATAAATCTATTTTATTATCAACAACAATGATTTCTCCTTGGTTAATTACAGCAACTCGGTCTGCGATTGCCTCTGCTTCCTCAATATAGTGTGTTGTTAATATTATAGTTACTCCTGTTTTCCTTAATCCCTCTACAACTTTCCACATATCTTTTCTCAATTCCACATCAACGCCTGCTGTTGGTTCATCAAGAAATAATATCGAAGGTTCATGTGATAATGCTTTTGCTATCATTACACGTCTTTTCATTCCTCCTGAAAGCTGATTTAACCTTAAATCTTTTTTATCCCATAAACTAAAATCTTTTAGAACTTTTTCTATATGTTGGGGGTTTGGCTTTTTTCCATATAAGCCTCTTGAATATGAAACATTGTTAAACACTGTTTCAAATTGTTCTAGTGAAATTTCTTGGGGGACCAGTCCTATTCTTGATCTTGTTTCTCTATAATCTTTTATAATATCAAAACCATCTACTGTAATTACTCCAGAAGTTGGTTTAACTATACCACATACAATACTTATCAGTGTAGTTTTGCCAGCTCCATTTGGTCCAAGCATAGCAATAATTTCACCTTGCTTTATATTTAAATTAACAGTTTTTAAAGCGTTAAATCCATTATCGTATACCTTTGAAAGGCCATCAATTGTTATTAAATCTTTAGTCATTATCTGAGGTCTTAATTTGATATAGAGATGTTTTTAGTGACAAGCAATATTATATTTTTTTAATCTCCAATAATTGTATGGCCATGGAGTTAAAAATCCAACTAAAAGCATTATTGGTACCACCCACCAATTTAAAATAGCTCCACCAGTTAAAATTACATCTGTGAGGTTCATGGCTATTTCCATACTGACCATTGATATGAAGCTCATACCAAGCGCAGTCTTTAATGCTTTGGAAAAATCAAGTTTTTGTCTTATTAAAATTATAGTTTCTAAAATAATACTTGTAATCAAACCATTTATAATTGCTAAAGTCATGATGGCTAAAACAGGCCAGGGAATTCCTGTTATCTGAAAATACAATATGGTTCCAAAGTCACCAATTGCACAGCCTAGTAAACACCAAGCAGTATTTTTTGCGCTTCTTTTCCAAGTATGTTTGCATGACCAATTAAAATTAACTGCTTCTGAACTCATTGTTTGCTCATTTCTAAATGATATTCATAAATATCATCTTTCCAATAAGATTTAATGTACGAAAGAATGTTATCAATACCTTCATCACTTATTTTATCACCAAAACCCATCATCTTGCCTTCATAATTTTTTATCAATTTAGCAAATCCATACTTTATCATTCTATGTAGTAACTCATCTGTATGATGCCAAGTATGACCTGTTCCATTTAAAGGCGGTGCTTTTCTATGCCCATCCTCATCTAAACCTTGCCAATTTGTAGCTCCAGCTAAATTTGCTTGGTGACAAGAAACACAATATTGATTGTATAATATCTTGCCATTTTTAATTGCTTCTAATGAATCTCTAGTTATGGGGTAGTGCGAATGAGAGAAAGCAGTATCTGCATAAAATAAAACAATAAAAATAAAAAAATACTTTTTCATTAGTGTGGAGCCCTATATCTGCTATGACAAGCTTTGCAGCTCGACCACATATATTGTTTCAAAGCTGCTCTAAAATCATCTTGGTCTTCGATAATTGAAGCTAGCTTTATCATTTGATCAGAAGATTTTTTCATTAGAGCATTAAATTCATCTTTTTCTTCCCAAATAATTTGTAAAGCCTCTGTTCCGTGTCCCTCTTTTGTATTTTCTGGAAATAAATTTAGTAATTCTAAATAATTATCACTCATTCTAATCATCAGTTTTTTTGAGTCCTCAATTTCAACTTCGTTAAGTAAAATACTAATTCTTTTTGCTAGTTTATAATTTTGACTGAATAAAGATTTTCTTTTCTTTATAATGTCTTTTGCGCTTTCTTCTGATAAAACATTAGAGTTAAATGAAAAAGAAAGTGCTACAATAAACATTATTTTGAAAATATTATTTATTTTTATAAAATAGCTCATGACGAATAGTATAGCATTACAATATAGTTGGTTAGCTAAATTTTTCCATTGGTTCACTTTGCTCCTTTTAATTGCTCAGATACCAATGGGGTTTATTTTAGTCAGATTGGATTTTTCGGATTTAAGAATAACTATAGAAAATGTGCACGTAATTGTTGGGATATCTATATTTTATATAACTTTATTTAGGTTAATTTATAAATTTTTTAGCAAGTCCCCAAAACTAATGCCTGAGGCATTCTTTGGACAAAACTTGATTGCGAAATTGAATCATTTCGCTCTTTATGTCGCACTTTTAACAATAACAACATCAGGAATTTTAAAAAAGCTATTTAATGGTGAAAAACTAAATTTTTTTATTTTTAAATTAAGGATTGAAGATAACTTTGATTTAGCAGATCAATTTTACAATGTTCACGTTATTTCAAATTATACATTAATAGTTTTAATCTCATTGCATATTTTAGCAGTTTTGTTTCATCAAATATTTTTGAAAGAAAACATCTTGAAAAGAATGACCAGATAATTAAATAGAACTCATGAAAAAATATTTTGTCTTTCTTATTTTATTCTTGATACCAAATATCTCATTTGGTTTTGAAAAAACTACAAATTTTGATCTGAAAAAATTATTAGAAATTCAAAAATCTGGTAAAACAATTGTTATTAATTCTTGGAACGAATATTGTTCAACATGTGCAGCGCAAACAAAAGTTTTCGATCAAGCAATGAAAGACTTTAAGGATGTTGAGTTTTTATTCTATGAGCAAACAGAACATGAAGATATTGCTAAAGCTTTAGGTGTAAATTATTGGACTACAATAGTAGTTTTTAAAGGTGAAAGTGAAGTAGCAAGAGAAATTGGTTTAACTGATAAAGACCAAATATATAATTTAATAAGCAAAGGGATATAATTCCTTTTTACCTCCCCTTTCGAGGAGGTGAATTCAACAAAAAATGAGAGAAATAAATGAATGTTAAATTCAGGAATAATTTTTTAAATTATGACTGCTATATAGAATTAATTTTTTTTTTGTCAATTTATGAAAAAGCAAGAAAAATTAGGGATTTTAATTAAGCAATGCTTTTTGAGCTGGCAAATAATCATGACCAAATACATCAGCTACAGCTTTATGAGTAACACCTCCTTTAAATATATTTAATCCTGCTTGAAAATTTTGATCATCATTTAAAGCTTTTAAGTACCCATCTTTTGCTAATTTAGATAAAAAAGGAAGTGTTGCTTTATTCAATGCAATTGTTGATGTTCTTGGAACGCCACCGGGCATATTTGCAACGCAATAATGAATTATATCATCTATTATAAAAGTTGGTTCTGCAAAAGTAGTCGGTTTACTAGTTTCAACACATCCTCCTTGATCAATTGCAACATCTACAATTACTGATCCTCTTTTCATTTTTTTTAACATATTCTTTGTAACTAATTTTGGTGCCTCAGCACCTGGTATCAAAACTCCACCTACTAACAAGTCACATTCAGAAATTAATTTTTCTAAATCAGTTTTATCACTCAAGTTGGGAATTATTTTGTCTCCAAATATTTGGGAAAGTTCGTTTAATCTTTTTTCAGATTTATCTACAATATTAACCTTGGCTTTCATGCCAGTTGCAATTATAGCAGCATTTTCTCCTACTACTCCACCTCCAAGTATAACTACATTTCCAGGATCAACACCGGGAGCTCCTCCTAACAAAAGACCACGACCTTTTTGATTTTTTTCTAAACAATGTGCACCTGCTTGAACTGACATTCTTCCGGCTACTGCACTCATTGGTGCTAACAAAGGAAGTCTTCCATTATTATCTGTAACTGTTTCATAAGCGATACATATTGATTTGCTGTCTATTAAACCTTGCGTCAGTTTCTTAGCTGCAGCAAGATGAAGATACGTAAAGACAACTTGATTTTCTCTTATCATTTTTACTTCGCTAGATTGTGGCTCTTTAACTTTAACAATGATGTCAGAGTCATTAAATATATCTTCAGCTGTATTAACTATTTTTGCTCCACTTGATACGTAATGATCGTTTTCAAATCCTGCTTCAAAACCTCCATTGTTTTCAATTAAAACTTCGTGGCCGTTTGAAGTCAATGTCTTTACACTTTCGGGAGTGAGTCCAATTCTATTTTCCTGAGGCTTTATTTCTTTTGGAACCCCTATTTTCATAGAATTAAATTAATTTTTTTTGCTTTTTGAATAGTTGGTTATACCAGTTCTTAGTTTCTCGATTATTTCATCAATATGTTTTTTTTCACAGATAAACATTGGAGCAATAATTAAACAATCTCCAGTCGCTTTAAAGTTAACTCCTGCATCATAGCAGTGTTTGAAACATGTAAATCCTGCTGCGCCAGGTTTTTTATGCATTTTAATATCAATACCACCCATCATTCCATAACCTCTTATGTTATCAACAACATCAATATCTTTTAAAGACATTAAACCTTCTTGGAAATATGGAGATAAATTTTTTGCTCTATTAAAGATATCATCTTTTTCAAAAATATCTTGAACCGCTAAGCCTGCAGCTACAGACACTGGAATTCCTGAGTAAGTATAACCATGAAACAGTTCAATTGTTCCTTTTGGAGATCCGTCCATAACCGTATCGTAAATTTCTTCTTTACACGCTACTGCACCTAAAGGACTTATTCCATTTGTTGTAGCTTTAGCCATTGTTATAATATCAGGTGTAACTCCGTATTCTTGAGATGCAAAAGGCGAACCTGTTCTTCCCCAACCTGTAATAACTTCGTCAAAAACTAATAAAATACCATGCTTATCGCAAATTTCTCTTAGTCTTTGTAAATATCCTTTTGGTGGAACTAAAGTTCCTGTTGATCCAGCAATTGGTTCAACAATGCAAGCTGCAATATTTTCTGAACCAAAATTTGTACAAATTCTCTCAAGATCTTCTGCCATCTCTGCGCCAGTTTCAGGTTGACCTGAAACAAATTTATGTTCTGGTAAATGTGTATGTCTCATGTGAAGAACACCTGGCATCAAAACATTGGCAAATGTTTTCACGTTGTTAATCATTCCGCCAACAGAAGTAGCTCCGATATTCATTCCATGATAGCCTCTTTCTCTTCCAACAAACCTAAATCTATGTCCTTCACCTCTTGCTTTATGATATGCAACTGCAATTTTAATTGCAGTCTCAACAGCAGTAGATCCACAAATTGTATAAAAAATTCTATTTAAATTTCCTGGTGTATGCTTAGAAATTTTTGTTGCAAGTTCAAATGAACCACCAAAACCTTGTTGAAATGGTTGAGCATAGTCTAATTTTTTTAATTGATTAGTAATTGCATTAATAATTTCTTCTCTTCCATGACCTAAAGGATTACAAAATAATCCCGAGCTTGCATCTATCTGAGTTTGACCTTGATGATTTTTTAAATAAACGCCTTTTGCTTCTACAATTAATCTTGGAGACTCTTTAAAATCTCTATTAGATGTAAATGGCATCCAATGTTCATTTAAAGAATTTGGTATTTGAGGTTTTTCTGAACTCATAATTATGTTTCGATTCATAGACTAAATATATAAATTAACCAGTAAATTTTAGTCATACTTGCTATGTTAAAAGACCGCAACTATAGGTTGTAACTAATGACTTTTGAAGCCTGTGTAATTTATTCATCATTTACTTAAAAGAAAATTTAAACTTAAATATCGATAATTAAATTTAATTAACAGGAGATGAAATGAAAAAAATAATTAGTTTCATTTTAGGAAGTTTATTTGCTCTAAACTTAACAATTACAGCAGCAAACTCTGCTGCGAACGAAGTTAGAGTTGCATACTTTCTAGAGTGGCCAAGTCCAAATTTAGAGGACATGCAAAAAAAGAATTTTGCTAAAGCTTTAGGAGTTCCAGTAAAATGGACAAACTTCACTAATGGTGGAGCAATGACAGATGCAATGTTAGCAGGAGATATTGATATTTCTTACTCACAAGGTTTAGTACCATTTATTAATGCTGTAAAATCAAATGCACCTATCAAATTAGTTGATATTGCAATGGAATACGGAATGGGTGGAACAACTTGTGTAACATCTAATGCATCAGGAATAACAAAAGCAAATGCAACTGAATTAGAAGGTAAAAAAGTTGCTGTTCCGTTAGGTACTATGGCTGAGTACGTTTTCGACGAAAGTATGAAAGTTGTCGGAGCTGATAGAAGCAAAATGGATATTATTCAAATGGACCCTGAAGAAGGTGCGGCTGCATTAGTAAGTGGAGATGTAGTAATGGCATGTCTATTTGGTGGTAATTCTATCAAAGCTGCAGTTGCTGTAGGATCAAGACTTTTAACTGTTCAAGAAGCAAGAGATGCAGGTATTTTAGGAATAGATATTACTTCTGTAACAGACAAGTTTATGAAGGAAAATCCTGGAATGTTGAGAACTTTTATTGAAGTAACTCATGAAGCAAATGAAAGATATAGAAATGGAAAAAGTGATATGAATTCTATGTCAAAAGCTTCAGAGATGAAAATTGCTGATATGAAAGATACTTTAAGTGGTTTCAAATTCTTAACTCCAGAAGAAACTAAAAAATCTATGGAAAGCGGAAACTTAGATGCATTCTTAAAAGGAATGGGAACTCCAGGTGGAGCAGTAGACACTAGTTTCTTACCTTTATAATTTAAAGATTAGAATAATTAAATAGGCGCCAATTTTATTGGTGCCTATTTTTTTAAGTAAATATTTTATATAAAGTCAGCTAATGAGTGATTTAATATCTCAAAATCTAAACATGATTTTCAAAACTCCAAAAGGAGAGACCGTTCATGCTCTAAAAGATTTAAATTTCAAATTAAAAAAAGGAGAACTTCTAACAGTTCTTGGACCTTCTGGTTGTGGAAAAACAACTTTGTTAAATATTGCAGCTGGTTTCTTAAGACCAACATCTGGAAATATAACTTTGAACGGTAAAGAAATTGACGGACCTGGAGTTGAAAGAGGTATGGTTTTTCAACAAGGTGCATTATTTGAATGGTTGACTGTTGCAGAGAACGTCAACTTTGGTCTTAGAATGAAAAAAAAAGATCCTATAGAAACTTCAAAAAAAGTTGATGAGTGGTTGGAAATTGTTGGCTTAAAAGGATTTGGAAATACCCCAACATATCAATTATCTGGAGGAATGCAGCAAAGAGTAGCTCTTGCAAGGTGTTTAATCAATGATCCTGATTTGATTTTAATGGATGAGCCTTTAGGTGCTCTTGATGCTCTAACAAGAGAAAAAATGCAATCTTTAGTTTTGAAAATTTGGAAAGAAACTGGAAAAACAATTATTTTAATTACGCACTCAGTTGAGGAAGCACTACTGCTTGGTGAAAGATTGTACGTAATGGCACCAAGACCAGGTAGGATACATAAAGAATATAATCTTCCATTTGCAGAGATGGGATTAAAAGAAGATTTAAGAGAAATAAAAAAAAATAAAGATTTTTCATCAAAAAGAGAAGAAATTTTATCCATGATTTGGAACATGGAGGAAGAAATTATGGGAAAAGAAAATTAAATGTTTACTCAAATAATAACAATATTAATTCTCTTATCAATTATCGGGTGCATACTTTATGGAAGACGTTTAATAAAAACTGAAAAAGTTGATGCAGTTTTTGGAAATCCAGAAAGAGCAAAAGGTGGAACTCATTGGATAATTGTCGGAAGCAGTGCAATATTGTTAGTTTGGCTTTATTATTCCTGGGATATTGCAAAAGGATTTTATCCAAAATCAGCAAATGAATTATGTCAGGTCGCAAAAATAAATGAGTCTTTACTAGGATTAAAATATCAATTTCCAATTGAAGAAAGAGAATTCAAAAGTACTTCAATAATAAAAATAGAAAATAAAAATCTTAAAAAAATAAGTTTAGAAATTCAAAATTCGCCAGATTTAAGCAACATACAGAAAACTGCATTAGTTGGTTTTATTAATAAAACAAACAAATTAATTCCATTGCTTACTAACGATAATCTAATGGAGATTAATACAAAAATAAAAATAGATGAGATGACTGATGAAATTAGATTGTTAAGCACTAATTTTCAAAAGAAAGATTATCCATTTGAAACACCAGAGCAAAAAAATGAAAGACAAAAGGCAATTGCTGAGCAAGGAAGCTGGGGTATAGTAACTGTAAGTGCCGGCACAGGATCAATAGAAAACACTATTGAAGTACCTTTAGTGCCTGAAACTGATAGAGGGTTAAAATTTCACGCTGCAGCTGAACAATTAAAAAAAATTAACGATAAATTTTTTAAATTAAGAAACCATAATCCTCAATTCAAAAATGCAATAAAAGAACTTAAATCAGAGATAAAATTATATAGAAAAAATTTAGATGACACTGAGGAAGTGGCATCTACTTACGCAAAAAACATTGTAAAAATTGCAAGAAGAATTGAATTTGCAAGTATTTATCCACCAAATGCTCTTAATGAAATGCAAAATGCAATTATTGAATTTGATAATCTTCAAAAAACTGAGCAAGGGGGTTTAAGATTAATTGACATTCTTTTATTCCCTGCAGGAACTATAGTTGCAAGTGGTCCTAGTTGTTCTGAGCAAGGTTCAGGTAGATGGTTACCAAAACCCTCAGATACACTTAATAAATTTATTTTAATGTCTAAGCCAAGTGTAGGTTACAAAAATATCCCACTTCTTTGGATTGATATGATGGATGTAAGCCAAATAATTGGCTTTATATTGCCAGATTGGATAGCTGATGTTTTGCCTGGAGAATATCCGGTTCACACTAAAGACGGTGTGGTTAAGCAAAATTTTAAAGGTAAAGTTTTAAAAATTGTTACTGGTGATTTTAAATTATTTAAAATCCCTGTTCCTTATGGTCATATTTGGGATTCATTTTTAAGAGTTTTTCTTGGATTAGTTTTTGGAATATTGATTGGTGTTCCATTAGGACTTTTCATGGGCTTAAATAGATTTGCTAAAGGTTTCTTTGATCCATTAATTGAACTTTATAGACCAGTACCTCCACTTGCGTGGGCTCCTTTAATAATCTCGGTTTTAGGTATTGATAATACTGGAAAAGTATTTTTATTATTTATGGTTTCATTGTCTATAATGATCATTTCAGCTAGAGCTGGAGCATCAGGTACACAGCTATCTAAAATACATGCAGCACATTCTCTTGGTGCTTCTAAAAGACAAATACTTAGATATGTTATTTTTCCAAATTCTTTACCTGAAATTTTAACAGGTATTAGAGTGGCGGTTGGTATGTGTTGGGGAACTTTGGTTGCAGCAGAATTTTTAGCAGGTACAACTGGAATTGGATTTGTTGAAAATGTTGCCAAAAAGTATTTTCAATATGAAGTAATTTGGATCACAATTTTTATAATGGGTATGTTGGGTCTTCTTTTTGATGTAACTTTGAGAAAAATTATAGATAAGACAATACCTTGGAGAGGTAAAGGCTAATCCTTAATCGTCGAGTAAGCGTAATTCTTTTTCGTCGAAATTTAAATAAACGTTTTCTCCAACATTAAATATTTCATTGGTATCGCTAGAAACTACGTAAATCTTACCGACTTTTGAATTAACTATATATTGATAACTATTTCCAACGAATGACGCATTATTAACAGATGCATGTATTGAGTTTTTTTCAGGACTTTTTGAAATAGTTATTTTTTCTGGTCTTAAAGAGACGGAAACTGAACTTTCTAATTTTTGATCACTTTTTATATTAATTTTCATTTCTGCTAATTGAATCTCGTAAACATTATTATTTTGATTAATGATTTTAGCTTTAACAACATTTGCGTCTCCTATGAAGTTGGCTACAAATTTAGTTTTAGGAAAGTTATACAATTCTTTTGGGCTACCTTGTTGAGCAATAATAGCATTGTTCATTACAATTACTTTGTCAGAAATTGCTAATGCTTCCTCTTGATCGTGAGTTACATAAATTGTAGTTACTCCAAGTTTTTGTTGAATTTCTCTAATATCCTCTCTTACTTGTCTTCTTAATTTTGCATCTAAATTAGATAAAGGCTCGTCAAAGAGTAGAACCTTAGGTTTCAGTACAATTGCTCTTGCAACTGCTACTCTTTGCTGCTGACCTCCAGATAGCTCTGAGGGCATCCTATTTTCATAACCTTCTAAATTAACTAACTTCAGAGTTTCTAAAGATTTTTCTGTAAATTCTTCTTTTGGAACATTTATCATCTTTAAACCATACGATACATTTTCAAGCACACTCATGTGTGGAAACAAAGCATAAGATTGAAATACCATAGATACATCTCTGTCTGTTGCTGGTAATAATGTTACATCTTCATTTTCTACTAAAATTCTGCCACTAGTAGCTCTTTCTAGACCAGCAATAATTCTTAAAGAAGTGGTTTTTCCGCATCCAGAAGGACCTAGTAATGTAGTCAGTGTTCCTGCTTCAAAAGTACAACTCACATTATCAACAGCAACAGTCTCATTAAATTTTTTTGTAATATTTTCAAATTTTACTTCTGCTTTTTTCATTATCCAAAATTTCCTTGTAGTATTCCTGCTGTTTCTTCTCTTCTTCCTAATTTTCGTTTACCTATTATTAATTGCATTAAAGTTATTGTAAATAACATAACAACAATTAATGCAGACGAATAAACAATTGCTAGACCATAATCATTGTTTTCTAATCTTCCTAATATATATGAGACAGCTAAATCATAATTAGCACTAACAAGGAATATAACAGCACTAATTGCCGTCATTGCTCTAACAAAACTAAAAACTAAAGAAGCAGTAATTGCAGGTTTAAGCAATGGAAGAATTACATTCCTAAATGTTTGAGAACTAGATGCATTCAATGTTGATGATGCTTCATCTAAATGAGGATCTAATTGATTCATTGAAGCTATGCCTGCCCTAACCCCAACAGGCATATTTCTAAATACAAAAGCGATTACCAAAATAATTCCTGTTCCTGTAAGTTCAAGTGGTGGAACATTAAACGCAAAAACGTAACTCACGCCAATAACACTTCCAGGTATTGCAAAACTTAACATTGTGCCGAATTCGAAAGCATTTTTTCCTTTAAATTTGTGTCTTGTAAGAAGATATGCTGTTAAAATACCTATTGCAGCAGTAGGAAATGATGAAATTAATGCTATCGCAAAAGTAGTGTTAAAAGAATTCCACGCGGTACCAGTCCACAAAATTCCTCTTTCTTTAACCCATTCAACACTAAATGCTTCAACATAGTGTCTTAAAGTAAAACTGTGATCGACACCCCACATCTCTACAAATCCACCAAACATAATCATTATATAAATTATAAATGTAAGGAGTGCCCAAGGTAGAACAGTTGAGTAAATTATCCACTTAGTATTATTTGGTAATTCAGGATGAACTCCACTATCCCCTTTGCCAGAAATTGAAATATAGGATTTTTTTCCCAACCATTGGTTCTGAAGATAAAATACTACCAGAACAACGGTTAATAAAATCATTGCTAATATTGCAGCTTTTGTTTCATCATACTGTGCACCCACAATTGCAAAGAATATTTCTGTAGATAAAACATCATATTCGGCACCTAACACTAGTGGATTTCCAAAATCAGCTAAGCTTTCAATAAAGCCAAGCAAAAATGCATTGGCAATTCCAGGTCTCATTAAAGGCAATGTAACAGTTTTAAAAACTTGCCATTTTGAAGCTCTCAATGTTTGTGAAGCCTCTTCCATTGCAGGACTTACACTTTCAACAACTCCTATTAAAACTAAAAAAGCAATAGGTGTAAAAGCTAGAGTTTGTGCAAACCATATTCCTGGTAAACCATAAATCCATCTCGAGGGCTCTATCTCGAAAGCCCATTCAAGAAAAGAACTTACAACTCCCGTTCTACCAAATAAAATTATTATCGCTAAACCAATTACAAATGGAGGAGTTATGATTGGTAAAACAGATAAAATTCTAATCGTTTTTTTAAATTTAAAACTTGTTCTTGCAATTAATAAAGCAAAACCTAAACCCAAAATTGTTGAAGAGAAAGCTGTAAGTGTTCCCATAGTAACGGTGTTCCAAAAAACACCACATGCATAATCACTATACAAACAATCAAGACCCCAAATTCCTTTATTAAATATTTTGGTTGAAAAATTACTGATTTCATATCCACCCTCTGTGCCTTTAAAGGCAACAGCAAACATTCTAAAAATAGGAAAAAAAACAAAAGTTGAAACTAAAATAATTATGCTTCCTATGCTTCCTACAATAAAATTGTCTCCATTCAACCACCCACGTGAGGATAGCCCGTGTGTAATATAAAAAATAAATGTAGAGCATAAAAGAACTGCACCAGACCCTACTCCAAATTGATTTTCTACATCGCCAAAAATCGATTGAAAGATTTCAAAATTCCACCCTCTTATACCAATTGAAAACCCCTGAAGAATAAAATAAAAAATGCCAAACAATCCTGAGTACAAGAAAATTTTGGAATAAATGGGATTACTCTGATTTAATTTTAAGGTTGATAATGGAAAAAATAAAGGAACAACTAAAGGAAGAAGCCAATATTTTTTATTAATAAATACCTGTGGTAATACAGAACCATAATCTTCTAAAGAATATTCTAATATCCAGTTTATTGAGAAAAACCCGTCACCTGTTACATACCATGGAAATATTAGGAAACCCAATACTCCGATGAGCATCCAACAGATAACGAGCCCTCTCATTATAATTCCTTATCTAGGAATTACAGAAACATCGTTATCCCATTTGGATAACAAACTCGCTCTAGTACTTTTATCTCCATAAACTTTAAAATTATAATCAATTAAGTTTATTGTTGATAAGTCTGGAGCATCAGGATCAGCTTTTGCTTTAGTATTAGATGGCACTTGCAAAGATTTTCCTGAAGTGAAGACCATAGTTTGAATAGCGGGACTTAAAGCCCAGTCATAAAACTTTTTAGCTTCCTTCATATTTCTTGCACCTGCAATAATACTCATAGATCCAACTTCATAACCAGTTCCTTCAGCAGGAGAGACCGTAACAACCGGCAAACCTTTTTTTGTTTGTTTCACACCATCATGTTGGAAACAAATACCAATTAAGTTTTCACCTCTACCAGTTGCCTTAATTGGTGCAGAACCAGATTTAGTATATGTATTTATGTTTGCATGAAGTTTTTTCATGTAATCCCAACCTTTATCTTCTCCAAATATTTGAAGAATAGTGGCTAAGGTAGTGTAAGCAGTTCCAGATGAGTTTGGATTTGCTACTTGTATTTCACCTTTATATATTGGTTTTGTTAAATCCATCCATGATTTTGGAGCTGGAAGACCTTTTTTTGCTAAAAGATCTTTGTTGTATCCAAAACCTAATGCACCAACATAAATTCCTACTGATTTAAAATCAGCATTTTTTGCTTGGTTCTGAGCTGCAGGTAATAAATCATTAAAATGAACAGATTTATATTTCTCAGTTAAATTTTCTTGTGCTGCAGTTAAATGTGGATCTCCTGTTCCACCAAACCAAACATCTCCTTTTGGATTTGATGCTTCTGCTTTTATTTTCGCAAAAGTTTCACCACTACTTGCTCTTGTCATAGCAACTTTTGTTCCAGTTTCTTTTTCATAAGCTTGTTCAAGCATTTCACAAACATCTATTTCAACGCTGCAATATAATGTTAGTTTTGCAGCTGAAGCTTTATTTGTAATGCCGAAAAGTGTTAATGAAAGAACTAGAGCCATAGAAGCTACTTTAAGTATATTTTTCATATATCCCTCACTTTTTTATTAGTTAATGATAATAAATTTAAACTACTAATGTTAATCTTTTGTTACTTCAAATTTAAAGATAATTTTAATAAATAAAAAAAATATTCAATTTATAGTTTAATTTTGAAATCAATTATGTTTACATAAATTATGGACGAAAAAGAGCTTAAAAATTTAATTATTAAAATTTTTACTAATTTTAAATTAAGCAGAAAACACTCTATAGTTTGCGCAAATGCAATTATGAATGCAGAACTTGTAGGTGCGCCTTCACATGGATTGTCTCGTTTAAAAATGTACTGTGAAAGAATCTCAAAAAAAGTCATTAATCCGAGACCTAAAATTACTGTAAAAAATATATCAAAATCTATATCAATAATTGATGCTGATAATTCTATAGGTTTTGTTGCAGCAGATGAAGCAATTAAAAAAACAATACAAAATGCAAAAAAAACAGGGATTGGGTTAGTTGCTGTAAAAAACAGCGGACATTATGGACTATCAGGGTATTACGTTGAGCAAGCGGTTAAAAAAAATTTAATAACATTTGCATTTACAAATGCTCCTCCAGCTATTGCGCCTTTCGGTGGAAAAAAATCAGTCTTTGGAACTAATCCAATATGTTTTGGAACTCAAACAAATAGTAAGGTTCCGTTTATACTGGATACATCAATGTCTATGATTAATAGAGGTAAAATTAGGATTGCAGAAAAGTTAGGAAAAAAAATACCATATGGCGTTGCTTTAAACAAATTTGGTAAACCAACTACAAATGCAAAAGAAGCTCTAGCTGGGGTACAACTTCCAATAGCTGGATTTAGAGGATCTGGATTAGCCTGGATGGTAGATATTTTAACTGGAGTATTTGTTGGAAGTAATCATGGTGGCAAAGTAAAAGACCCATTTGATGATTTCTCTGGGCCACAAAATATCGGTCACTTATTTTTAGCATTTAAAGACAATCTATTTGTTAAAGATTATAAAAAAGAGATAAAAAAAAATATTAAAAGAATAAAAAAAATACCTAATTTAAAAGGACAAAAAATCTTTTATCCTGGCGAGCAAAAGTTTTTAAGAACAAAAACAAACTCTAAAAAATCTATAAAAATTCCAAAAAATATTAAAAAGGATTTAGATATTCTCTTAGCTAGTTAACCTGCAAAATAACCTAGTATTCCGATAGATAAACAGACTGAAAGTATTATTATTTTTGACTGAAGTGCCTCTTTTTTCTTTTCAGTGATTACTCGTTTCTTTAGAACATCTATATTTACTTTACGAGGGGACATTCGAATTACTCTCTGTTTTTTTTCAGGTATTTCAATATTAGATGTTCTGTTTAAGCTTTCAGTACTCATTAAATTATTAAATCATATAGTAAAAAAATTTTACAGAATTTAACTGTTCAAAATGGGTTGACTCAAGTTTTAAAATTGTTCAAATTGGGTTTTGATACATTATGAAGCAGCTACCAAGTGTAAATTCCGAACTAGATGATGAACTGATCGATAAAATTTTCAAAAATCATTTTGATATTTTAAGTCCTTTTTTTTTAAAACTTATGTCTGAATGGACAATCGGTGCTTATAAAGTGTTTAAAGATATAGATACTTACACGATTTTAATTTATTTGATTAGTAAGCAGTTTGATTTTTACAGGCGAAATAATTTAAATATTACTTTTAATAATTTTTATAAGGATAAAACATTAGAGATTGAGAAAATTAACCTTATAAGAATATCAAAGGATCTTAAAATACCAAAAGAAAGTGTCAGAAGAAAAGTTATATCCCTGGAAAAAAAGGGAATAATTAAAAAAAAGGGCAAGAAGATTACAATAGATAGAAGTGCTTACAATTCAACACAGCCAAATGATACATTAAAAAATATATGCACACTTTTATCAGTTTTTAGTCAAATTTTAAAAGAAGAAAAAGTTATAAAAAACGAAATGACCAGTAATGAAATTAATAACTTAATAAAACATAATTTCTCATTTTGCTGGTATCAATTTTATAAATTTTTATTCCCGTACTGCTTAAGGTGGAAAAATTATTTTGGTGATATGGAAATATTTACTATTTTAGCAACTATAATTTTGAATAATAATTCAAAAATTGGAAGGCAACTTAAAGGAGTTGATAGTTATTTAGATAAATGGAGAGATAAAATTATTAATAAAAAAATAAAAGGAATTAATGCAATGTCTATTTCTGAAATAACAGGAATACCAAGACCAACAGTAGTAAGAAAAATCAAGAAATTAACTAAAAATAAATTTATTTCTTTAGACAAAAATAAATTGATAAATTTTGATGTCAGCAAACAAAATTTTAAAGATATGTCGATAATCCAAGATGAAAATTTAAAATCAATAAATGTTTTTATAAAAAGAACCTACAATCAAATAAATCTTAATTAGAATTTTTAAGAATATATATAAATATAAATCCAGTTATATACATTATTAATGCGTAAGCAGCGGTGGGAACCATGTAAGCGACATCATTGAAAATTTGTGTTGCTACAAATACAGCTAATGTTCCATTTTGTAATCCACATTCTAAAGAAATACATTTTCTCTGTGGTATTCCAGTTGCAAAACCTTTTGCAATATAAAATGACAAAGTCATCATGACTACGTTTAATATTAAAACAGCTAAACCCGCTTGACCTAAGTATGATATTATATTTTCTCTTTCCTCAATCCATATTGCTGCAAATACAACAATAAATAAAATGCCTGTAATTCTATTTACAATATTAATATTAGACGAAATAAAGTTTTCAGCGAAACTTCTAATTATCATTCCAAGAATTACTGGCACAGTTACAACTAGTGCCATTTTAAGAGCAATACCAGTCATCGTAATATCTGAGGATAAATCAGTTACACCTAATAATTTGGCTGAAGAAAAAACAATAAATGGAACAGAAAAAATACTAATTAAACTACCTATTGCTGTTAACGAAATAGATAATGCAACATCTCCATTTGCAAATTTTGTTAAGACATTTGATGTTACTCCTCCAGGAGCAGCAGCAATAATCATTAATCCTAAAGCTAATTCAACTGGTAATCTTAATATTAAAAGTAAAATATAAGCGACGATTGGGAGAAGGATTAATTGACAAATTATTCCGACTGTAAAATCTTTTGGATTATTTATAACTCTTAAAAAATCTCTAGTTGATAAGCCCAATCCAAGACCTAACATTATAAGGGCTAACGCTATAGGTGCAATTTTTGTAACTATCTCCATCGTTTGTTCAATTTTAAACTATTTTTATATCGAACGTAATAAAAAATATTGATATTTAGAACCATAACAAATATTTAAACTCATATGTTATCTGATAAATCCACAGTTTGCCCTGTTAATCTACTTAACATAGCTCATCAAAAAAGAGGAGTAAAAGCAGCCATTGTAAATGCGGGTAAAAAATTACCAATGATGTCGGTAATGGATGCTGTCTCTGAAAAATTGATCACCCCAATACTAATAGGTGATAAACAAAAAATACAAGAATGCGCAGATGAGCTTAAATTTGATATATCAAATTTTGAAATAATTAATGAGCCAGCTGAAAATAATACAGCAAGTATTGCAACAAAACTTGCATCGGAAGATAAAGTAAAAATTATTGTAAAAGGACATATTCATACTGATATATTGATGAAAGAAGTTCTTAAAAGAGAATATAAATTAATTGGTAAAACAAGACTAAGTCATATTTGGCATATGACATTACAAAAAGATGACAAACCATTAATCATAACCGATGGAGCATTGAATGTTTCTCCTAACCTAAAAACTAAAATGCATATTTTAAGAAATGTTATAGATTTTAGTCATAGAATTAATATTCCAAGACCAAAGATTTCTATCCTTTCAGCAACAGAAGAAGTTATTAATAGTGTGCAGAGTTCGGTTGAAGCTAAAGAATTAACTGAATTAGCGAGTAAAGAAAATTTTAATGCTGATATTTTTGGACCCTTAGCATTTGACAATAGTATTTCAAAAAAATCTGCTTCTATTAAGGGAATTGAGAATATAGTTGCTGGGGAAGCTGATGTATTATTAGTTCCAAATGTCGAAACTGGAAATGCACTTGTAAAAATGATGATTTATTTTATGGGAGCATGTGCAGCAGGCGTAGTTGTTGGAGGTAAAGTACCTGTTGTTATAACAAGTAGATCAGATGATGCGACAGCAAGACTTGCTTCTATAGCTGCAGCTGTTGTTGCTTTAGATTAAACTTTTATTGAATAAACATCTTATATAATTTAAACATTTGTAAAATTAGAGGAAAAATAATGGCAATTACTTATATAAAAAAAGCTGAAAAAACTGCATTTACAGGAGAAGATGAAACAAGAACTAAGGTAAGTTCTATTTTAAAAGATTTAGAAAAAACTAAAGATCAAGGTGTCAAAGATATTTTAAAAAAATTTGATAATTATGAAGGTGATATAATTGTTAGCAAAGAAAAAATTGAAGAAATAAATAAAACTTTAGATCAAAAGATTAAAGACGATATTCAGTTTTCTCATGAAAGAGTTAGGAAGTTTGCAGAACACCAGCTTGAAAATCTTGGAAAAGACTCAGAAGTTGAATTATCACCTGGTTTAATAGCGGGACAAAAATTAATACCTGTAAATACTGTTGGGTGTTATGTTCCTGGTGGAAGATACAATAATATCGCCTCTGCTATAATGAGTGTCACAACTGCAAAAGTTGCAGGAGTAAAGAATGTAATTGCAACAAGTCCACCAAAAGATTCAAATGGTGCAAACCCAATTATAATTTATACAGCTAACCTATGTGGTGCAGATGTAATTATGAATATAGGTGGAATAGGAGCAATTGGTGCTCTAGCTTATGGTTGCTTTGGTAATCCTGAAGTAGATATGATTGTTGGACCTGGAAATAAATTTGTAGCAGAGTCTAAAAGAATTTTATTTGGAAAAGTTGGAATTGATTTATTTGCAGGACCAACCGAAATAGGCATTATTGCAGATCATACAGCTGACAAAGAAATAATCGCTTATGATTTAGTTGGACAGGCTGAACATGGTCCTGACTCTCCAGCTTGGCTTTACACTACTGATAAATCTTTATGTGATTATGTTATGAAAAGAGTTCCAGAAATTATTCAAGAACTACCTGAACATAATAGAAATAATGCTGATGCTGCATGGAGAGATTATGGAGAAGTAATTATGTGTGATACCAAAGAAGAAATGATGAAAGTGAGTGATGAATATGCACCTGAACATTTGGAGGTTCAAGCTGAAAACTTAGACTGGTATTTAAAAAATCTTAAAAATTATGGTTCTTTATTTTTAGGTGAAGAAACAACAGTTGCATATGGAGATAAATGCTCTGGACCAAATCATATTCTACCAACAAAAGGTGCAGGAAAATATACTGGAGGCTTATACGTTGGAAAATTTATAAAAACAGTTACTTACCAAAAGATGAATAAAGAATCTAACAAAGAAGTTGGTGCTGCAGCAGCTAGAATTTCTAGATATGAAGGTATGGAGGCTCATGCTAGAACTGGTGATGTGAGACTTAGAAAGTATGGTTTCTCTAACTAAATAAATAATTTTATTTTTTTCTATTACACTCAAAAACTATAAACTTATTTAAATCTAAGTATTTTTAATTTTTTCAAACACATCAATACCTATTTGTTTTAAAATATGAACTACATCTATAGGTACCCAATTCTCTCTAATTAATCCTTCATCATGATGATAAAAATCCATTACTCTCATAACAACGTCTTGGTTATCTGCTGTATACCCAAGCCAATCATTTGATCCATACTTTGCCTTTAAACTATGCCATCCACCACATAGAGAAAATTTTCCATCTCCAATTTCGCAATAATGTCCTAATTCCCAATAATTTCTCTCAGAAAATGATTTTCTAAAAGGTAGCTGATGCATATCTACAAATCCTTCTAATGACCTTGATGTTCCAATTCCACAAGGACCGTACCAAATCATATCTTTGTGCCAAAACTCTTTTTGAGGATGATTTATTAACCTTTGTCTTAATTCATCTTTAGAAATATTTTCTTTCTCAGGTTTAATATCTAAACTTCTATTCATGCTCAAAGCCTGTTGTAATGAATTTTTAGATTTACTCATGTCTTCTTCAAAAAAATTTACTCCATCTGTATTAAACGGAGGTAACCATGCTCCTTCGGATCCTCTTGATGGATTAATAACCCATCTGTCAGCTTGTCTTAAAAAATCCATCACATCAATTAAGATATGACTTTCAATAATTCTTTCATTTTTAATTTCATGAATTTCACAACATTTAAGATTAATCATTTTAAAATTTGGTTTTATACCTAACCAGGGCTTTAAAAAGAAACCTGATAAAGTAGAATAAGAACCAACTTGGACTTTGTCTCTAAAAGAGCCTCCAAGGATGATATTTTCTCTTCTTTCGATGTCTGGAAATGCATCAAATAAAGGATTCCAAAATTTTTCTATAAAATTATCTATGCCATTAAATTCATTTAATGGTTCAAAACAATTAACTTTGATATCTTTGTCAAATATATTTAGTAAATTTTTTTTAAGATTAATCTTTTTTAATCCATAAACATTTTTAAAATTCTCAATAACAAATTTTTTATTATTTAAGTTTTGGATAGGAGTAATTTCTACATCTTCAATGTTTTTCTTAATTTTAAGACCTGTATCAAATTGTTCTATTTGCATAAATTGCAATTTATATTTAAATAGAGATAAATAACAAGAATATGATTGATAGATTGGCAAAATTTAATGAGCTCGTTCCGAGTAGCCTCCCTTTTGTAGAGGGTAGATTAGAAGGTCATAAAGAAAGAAAAAATTATACAATTATTGGACGTGGTGTCGCTGAAGACACCAAACAACTAATAAAAATACAGTCTTTACATGGGTATAATTTAGGAGCAGTGAGTGCTATGCCAAAAAATGGATCTGGTCTTCACAGTCATACTACGGCTGAAGTATTTGTAATTTACTCAGGTAAATGGAGATTTTATTGGGGCGCTGATGGAAAACAAGAAACAATATTAGAAGCTGGCGATATAATTTCAATGCCTACAAATATGTTCAGAGCATTTGAAAATGTTGGAGATAAAGAAAGTTTGATGTTTGTTGTATTAGGCGGTGATGATCCTGGTATAATAACATGGGTTCCAGAAATTTTAAAAAAGGCAAAAGAGACCGGTATGGCATTGCTTGATGATAATTCGTTAATAGATTTAAAAAAGGTTGAAGTGCCTAACGGTAGAAAGATGATAGAGCCTATCACTCAAGATGAATTAGAAAGATTTGATAATTATTTGCCAGAAGAATTAGAAAAAAATATTTATAGAAATAAACAAAACAATATTAGCGATGAAGTTAATGGTATTAAATTATATCAAGTATTAGGAAACAAATTTAATAAAAAAACTTATGAACCTTCAATCAAACAAGATACTGGATTTAATTTAACAACATTAAATTCTATATCTGGCGAAATTAAGGGTATTGAATGTATAAAGCCTACCGTTCTTTTTGCTCAAGAAGGTAATTGGAAAATAGTAATAGGAAACTCAAATATAAAATTAGAAAAAGGAGACACTTTTTCAGTTCCTTTGAGTAGCAAAATAGATATCTCTTGTAATAATTCAGAAAATAGTATTTTAAATTTTGTTAGTCAGATCTAATGAAAGGATTTGATAGTAATTATAAAAATTTAACTGATTACATTTTAAAAATTACTAAACAAATTTGGGAAGGGAAAGATGTCGAGTCGATATCTAAATATTATTCAGAGAATATCCCTGTAAGATCACCCTTTGGAATAACCTATGGTTTTAAACCTGTTATTGATGCAACTTATAAAACTTTAGACGAATTTCCAGACAGACAATTATTAGGTGAAGATGTAATTTGGAGTGGAAATGACGATGAAGGATATCATTCATCTCACAGAATTCTGAGCAAAGCTACACATTTAAATGACGGGTATTACGGAAAAAAAACAGGAAACAAAATTGTTTATAGAGTTATAGCTGACTGTGCATGTAAAAATAATCAGGTTTATGATGAGTGGATTGTGAGAGATCAAGGTGCAATGGTTCGACAGCTAGGTTATACACCTGCGCAATTTGCAAGGCATTTAATTGATAAAGAAGGTGGGGTATCTAAAGCTATCAAAGTTTTTAATAGATCTTCTGATAAAAAATCAGATTATACTCCAGTAAAAGTTAATGAAGTTTCATCAGGTTATATATATTCCAATATTTTAAAGAAAATATTTAATAATGATTATGATTTTGAAGATTATGATAGAGCAGCGAGTCTATTTTGGCCAAGTAATAAAGTTGGAAATGGCAGTGAAGATATAATTAAATATTGGAGCTCTTTAAAAAATATATTTTCTGAAATAAAGTTTACAATCGAACATGTTGCATCATTAGATGAAAAAAATAACAATCAAAAAGCAACAATCAGATGGTTTTTAAGTGGTAAGCACTCTAAAGACAGTGAAGAATTTGGGAAAAAGACTGACAAAGATTTATTTATAATGGGTATAAATCATGCAGAATTAAGAGATGATAAAATAATAAGAGAATGGGTATTATTTGATGAAGTAGCTATTTGGAAACAAATATTAATGTAAAAACTATGAATAAAATTAAAACCACACATGTTGGAAGTCTGCCAAGATCAAAAAAGCTATCTGAGATACTATTTAAAAAAGATAAAAATGAATTATTTGATCAAGGAGAACTTGATCAGATAATTGAAGAAGATGTAAACAAAATTGTAAAAAAACAAATTGATATCGGAATTGATATTATAAGTGATGGTGAAATGTCAAAAATAAGCTACGCTACCTACGTCAAGGATCGTTTACATGGCTTTAGCGGTGAAAGCGAAAGAAGAGCTCCTAAAGACTTGGATGATTTTCCATCATATAAAGAAAAAATTGCAAAATCAGGGGGTACGCCTACTTATACAAGACCATGTTGTACTGCTGATTTAAAAATCAAAGATACTGAGTCTCTTACTAAAGATATCAGTAATTTAAAATCAGCGTTAAAAAAAAATAACCATCCTCAAGGATTTATTAACTCTGCATCACCAGGAGTAATTTCAAATTTCCTTCCAAACAAATTCTATAAAAATGATGATGATTATTTAGAGGCATTATCAAAAATGATGAAAACTGAATACGATGAAATAACAAAGAATGATTTATTATTGCAAATTGATTGCCCAGATCTTGCACTAGCAAGACATATGACTTTTAAAAATGTATCAGATGAAGAATTTTTGGTTAGAGCTGAAAAACAAATCGAATGTCTTAATGAAGCAACCAAAGATATCGATGCCTCTAAGTTGAGAATGCATATCTGCTGGGGAAATTATGAAGGACCACATCTTCACGATATTGAATTAGAAAAAATATTACCTATTGCTTTAAAAGCAAATATCCAAACTTATTTAATTGAAGCCTCGAACCCAAGACATGCTCATGAATGGCAGGTTTTTGAGAATATTAAACTTCCTAATGATAAAGTAATAGTTCCTGGTGTAATAGACTCAACCTCAAACTTCATAGAGCATGAAGAGTTAGTAAAAAATAGAATAATTCAGTATTCAAAAGTAATTGATAAAGATCAATTGATGGCTGGAAGTGATTGTGGATTTAGTACTTTTGCAGGCTTTGGAAATGTTGATGAAAATATTGTTTACAAGAAATTTGAATCTTTGGTCGCAGGTGCAGAGCTTGCGTCAAATGCGATTTAAAAAATACTTTTAAATTCCCTAGGGAATATATATCCTTTCATTCATAAATTTAAATTTAATGAGGGAAACAAATATGAAAAAAATATTAATATCTTTATTGTTTCTTCTTTTTGGAACTTCTGCTTATGCAGATTGTAACATTAAGAGTGGATCAATAAATATTTTAGCTAATGATTTTCCAGCTTTAAGAACTTTCGTGGAAACTGCTAAAGGATGTAAAGGAAGTGCAGATTTTAAAGTCACACACTCATCTGAGCACAATAAAATTGCTGTACCAGCTCTAACTGCAAATCCATCAGAGTTTTCTGCAAGAATTGCAGCAAATAGCTCTATAGTTCCTTTGATGAACCAAGATTTAATTAGACCACTTGATGATCTTGTTAAGAAATATGGAAAAGGAATACAAGACTCTCAATTGATAACAATTGATGGAAAAATAATGGCAGTTGCTTTTATGGCAAACACTCAGCACTTATATTACAGAGAAGATGTTTTAAAAGAATTGGGTATAGCTGTTCCTAAAACATATGAGGAAGTAGTTGCGGCATCAGAAAAAATAAGAGCTTCTGGTAAAATGCAATATCCTTATGCAGCAGCATACAAAGCTGGTTGGAATTTAGCAGAAGAATTCGTTAACATGTACATTGGACATGGAGGAGAATTCTTTAAGGCAGGAACTGCTCAGCCAAGCATTAACAATGCAAAAGGCTTAGCAACATTAAATATGCTAAAAAAATTAGCAGGTTTAAGTAACCCAGATTATTTAACTCACGATAGTGAAGCTATTAAGGTTGAATGGGAATCTGGAAATGTTGCATTAATGACTCTTTGGGCATCAAGATCAGGAACATTGCTTGATGATGATGGTGATGCAAAAATTACAGCTGCAACTAAATTAACTGGACCAGCAACAGTTGCTGGAGGAAACATACCAGCAGCGACTTTATGGTGGGACGGTTTCACATTAGCAAAAAATAGATCTGACGCTGATGCTGAAGCAACATTTAGAGCTTTGGCACACGCAGCTGCTAACAAAAAGATGGTTGCAGATGCAGCGGATCAAGCTGTTTGGTTAATTGAAGGTTTTAAGCCTGGACCAAAATCAATTGGAGTTATCGAAGCTGTTAAAATGAAAGCTAAACCATATCCAATGTTACCACAAATGGGTTTAATGCATGGTGCATTAGGAAGTGAGATTGTTGAATTTTTACAAGGTAAAGAGTCAGCAGAACAAGCTTTAAAAGATGTGGAAGCAGCTTACATGAGTAAAGCAAAAGAACAAGGCTTTCTATAATCTATAAATTTTAAGTGGGGATGAAAATCCCCACTTATTACATTAATGCCTAACAAAACTTTTTTTTGGTTTTTCTTGCCAACTGGATTGGCAATGATTTTATTTATAGGTCTTCCTATTATTTCAACAGGGATACAATCATTTTATGCGCAGCACGACCAAGTTGTTAAGGAAGTAAAAAAATGTGATCCTTTTGGATGTACAGTTTCTATAGTTGTTGACCAAGAAAAAACCTCTAAAATTCGAGAAGAAAAGCCTTTAGGAAAATTCAATGGATTTGGGACTTATGTAGATAGAAATCATCTTGCAATAGAAGAAATTGGAAAATTTTGGAATGAAACAAATACTTTTGGGGAATTTGTAGATCAAGTTACCAACCTACCCTTTTACAAGGCTCTAATTTTTACTTTAACCTATTGCTTGTTTGTAACGCCTAACGTCTTACTTTTAGGTTTTATAATTGCTTTAAGTCTTAATGCAGTAACTAGAAGAATTAGAGGACCACTAATATTTGGAACCATTTTGCCGATGATTGTTACTCCATTGGTAGGTTCTTTAGTTTTATTTTGGATGATAGATGCAGAAGGAATTATTGGAGCGAATTTGCAAATGTTGATGGATGACCCTTATTTATCCTTAAAATCCTCAAAAACTCTTACTTGGATAACTATAATAATTTATGGAATTTGGCACCATTCACCATTTGCTTTTGTAGTATTTTATGCAGCTTTACAAACTGTTCCTCAAGAACCTGTTGAGGCAGCTATTATTGATGGAGCATCAAGATGGCAGAGAGTAAGACATATTGTTTTACCTCATATTTATCCTGTAGTTACATTTGTTGCTCTCATATCCTTGATGGATAATTTTAGAGTTTTTGAGCCTATAATTGGTTTTAGTGCTGAAGGAAGTGCTCAATCTTTATCTTGGTTAATTTATGATAACCTCGTTAATGAGGAAGTAATATTATTTGGTTCGGCCGCAGCCACCTCAATGATGACGATTGTTGGGATAGCCATACTTTTAGCACCAGTTTTAATAAGAACATGGAAGGAATTTAGGACAGCGAGATAAATGGAATACGGACTTGATAAAAGATCAAATGCTTTAAAAATTTTTAATACAACCTTTATAATAGTTTGGCTTTTGGTTGCATGCTTTCCCTTTATTTGGACTTTCTGGGGGTCATTTAAAGTAAGAGCTGATTTTTTTTCAAGAGCCGACTGGTGGTATGCTATTACGGCATTCAATACGTTGTTAGAAACTGGAGGAAAGTTTACAACAGATGCTTATAGTCAAGCATGGACTGAAGGAGAGTTTTGGAAAGCATCTAGGAATACAGTTATAGTTACATTTTTTGTTGTAACCATTTCATTGTTCCTCGGGACCTTAGGAGCTTATGCTTTATCCAGATCAACAAGAAATTATGCATTTTGGATTTTAATTGCGGCATTAATTTTTAGAGCAATGCCACACATTACTCTAGTCTCTGGTTATTTATTTCCCTTTTTTCAATTACAAATTTGGGGAATACTACCTACGACCATCGTTGTTCTTGTTGCGATAAATCAACCATTTACTTTATGGTTATTGTATTCATTTTTTAAAACTGTTCCTAAAGAACTTGATGAAAGTGCTTTAATTGATGGCTGTTCTTATTTTCAAGCATTTAGACATATCATTATGCCAGTTATGTGGCCTGGAGTAATAACAGCTGGATTATTTAGTTTAATGCTTGCGTATAACGATTTTACTGTGACTGCTCTTTTATTAAATCAGGAAAATCATACTATGGTTCCTAAAATACAAAGTTATCTTGGAACAAATCAACATGAAGGTAATTTGATGTGGGCTGTTTCAGCAGTTGTTTCAGCTACTGCTCCTTTATTTATGTTAGTTATGTTTTTCCAAAGACAAGTAATCAGTGGATTAACAGCTGGTGCTGTGAAGGGATAATGAATTACAAAGCTGTTTTATTTGGTTCTATTGGAACTTTAGCTGAGACATCAGATCTTCAAAGAGATGCATTTAATCAAGCTTTTAAAATAAGTGGATTAGACTGGTTTTGGGATGAAGATATATACAGAAAACTATTGTCAAAATCAGGTGGAACTACGAGAATCAATGATTACGCAAAAGATACTAGTGTTGAAATAGACGGAAAAAAAATAAGAAATTTAAAAACCAAAATTTTTAATGAATATTTAAACAAACACAAGGTTGAGCCTAGAGACGGTGTAAAAGAAATAATTCAATTTTGCAAAAAGAACAAAATAAAAATTGGGCTTGCTAGCTCAACAACGAGTAACAATATCAATTCTATTTTTAACTCGTTAAGAGGAAGAATTGAAAAAAAAGATTTTGATTTTATCGGCAATAATGAATTCATATTAAGAGAAAAACCATATCCCGATATTTATAATTATGCTTTAAAATACTTGAATATTAACTCAGACGAATGTGTGGCAATTGAAGATACAGAAGAAAGTTTAAATTCTGCTTTAAGTGCAGACATAAAATGTGTTGCATTTCCTGGAAAATATCACACTCAATACGGATTTGATGGGAACCATTTAAAGGTTAATAAATTATCAAAAAAAATCTTTAATAAATAATATCTCTAATAATGTAAAAAACTATACCTGACATAAATATTATAATAAAAATATTTATGTATTTCCAAAAACTTCTATTATTTAATTTGTTTGAGAAAATCTTAGATAAGTATCCTAAAGAAAAGAAAAATAAAAAAGAAGCTATAGAAGCACCTATTCCAAAGTAAAATTTGTTTTCAATATTAAAGGATTTTGAGAAATTTCCTAAAAAAAATACTGTATCAGAATATACGTGAGGATTTAAATATGTAAAACCTAAGGTCTTAATAAAAATATTAAATGAGCTCTGTGCTATGACATTATTTTTAAATTCTAAAGATCTAAATTTAAATATTTCTTTAATTTTTCCATAAATAAAAAAAGATAAAAAAATAATTAAAAGGATATTTAAAATCAGCTCCACTACATTATTAAAATAATTAGAAAAATAATTAAATAAAAAGATACCTAAGAAAATTAAAATCAAATCAGATAACGCACAGACTAAGCAAACTAAAAATATATATTGTTTCTTTAGTCCTTGCTCTATTACAAAAACATTTTGAGGTCCTATTGCAAAAATTAATGTTAAGCCCGTCAAAAAACCTAAAAAAAGGAAAGACATGTTTAAGAAACTGATTTTTTATCAGCAACAAAACTTACTAAAATAATTAATATTAAAAAAGGTATACAAATAATATTCATCATTTTCCATCCAATAGAATTTAGTAAAATTCCAGCAGATAAACTGGCCAAAGCCATAGTTGAAAAAACAATTAAATCATTTATCCCTTGTACTTTAAATTTTTCTTCTTTGTTATAAGTCAAAACTACTAAGCTGGTACCTGATATAAACAAAAAATTCCAACCGAGACCTAGAAAAATTAATGAGAGCATATAATTAAGATATGTCTGTTCAAATAAACTTAAAAGAACTGTAATAAAAAAAAATAAAACTCCACCATAAATTATTGCACTGTGTCCATATTTTTTTATTAAATTACCCGTTATTAACGACGGTAAAAACATTGCAACTACATGAAATTGTAATACTAACCCAGTTTCTTTTAAGCTCATATTTTCCATAACATGCATACTTAAAGGTGTTGCTGTCATTAAAAATGACATTACTGCATAAGCAAAAGCAGCTGCGGTAATTGCTTGTAAAAATCTTGGTTGTAATACTATAGATTTTAGATTTCTTACATTTCCTTCCTTTAGACTATCCTCCTGTACATTTTCTACATTTTTAAAAAAAAATAAAAAAACTCCAGGCATAAAAGATAGGAAAGATAGCAAAAGATAAGAACCAACATACAATTGATCTTGAATTAAATCTTTAGTGTAATTTGCAAGAGTTATACCTAAAAATGCAGAAACAATTCCTGCTAACAAGAGAGTAGAAACTGCTTTTGGTATTTTGTCTTTTTCAACACTTTCAGCTGCTGCAAATCTATATTGATGATTAAATGCAGCGCCCATTCCAAGAATTAAGCAAGATAGACAAAATAAATTAAAACTTTTCTGACTAATTGCAAAAGCAGCAAGTAGTCCTGAACAAGAACTTCCGATAGCCGCAAAGACAAAACCATTTCTTCTTCCAATTTTACTCATAATATTTGCCGCTAAAACAGTAAAGCTTGCTGTTCCAACTACGAATAAAGCGGTTGGTAAGGTTGATAAAGATTGATTTGAGCTAATTTGAGAACCAACTATTCCGCTAAGAAATACTGTTATTGTTGCTGTGGTAAAACCAAATATCTGACTTAACGTAAGTAATGATAAATTTCTGTTCATAATTAGCGTCAATATATTTTTGCTGTTATTTAAATATCTATATAGATGTTTTGAATTTTAATATAGAAGATATTATTTAAATTATGATTGGAATATTAGGTGGCATGGGAACTCAAGCAGGCTTAGACTTTTGCGATAAGCTTGCAAAATTAAACAGGGGAAAATTAGATCAAAAATATCCGATGTTTGTCCTCTATAATAAATCAAATACACCACGAAGAGCAGAGAATTTAAAGCAATACAAAAATGTTTTAAAAGAATTAATTGCTGGTTGTCGAATGCTTGAAAAAAATAAATGCAAGTTTATTGTAATGCCATGTAACACAGCACATTATTGGCATGAAGATATTCAAAAAAAAATATCTGTACCATTTCTTAGTATGCCAAAAGAAGTATATTTAAACACACAAAAAAGATTTAAGAAAGATTCAACTATAGGATTGTTATGTACTGAGGCTACTTTGGACACAAAAATCTACCATAAGTTTTTTGAAAAAAATTATAATTTGATAAGTCCGAGTGAAAGATTACAAAAGAGTTCAGTAAATACTGCTATTAAATATGTAAAAAAAGGTAAAGTAAAAGATGCTGAAAAAGCTTTAAGACCAGCGGTTAAATTTTTAATGAAAAAAAAATGTAAAAAAATTATTCTTGGTTGTACAGAACTACCAATAGCTATTTTTTCATACAAATCTTTTAAAAAAGCAAAAGATTCAAAATTATTTATAGACCCAAATCTTTTGTTAGCTCAAGTTTGCATGAAAAAATACAAAAATTTAAAGTAAATTCAATTTTTTTTATTACAAATAAAATATAATTTTCTTGGAAATGATCCTTCTTCAAAATACTCAATATTTAAGTTTTTAAATCCATTTGTTAAATTCAGTATTTTATCTTTAGAAAAAAAATGAATAATAAAACCATCTATTTCGTATAGATCTTCTCCTCTATGAATTCCTTTTTTATAGTCTCCATCATCAGTATTTCTGACTGTGTAAATATTTAATCCTCCAGGTTTTAAAATTCTATGAATTTCGCTATTAAGTTTGTCCAAATCTTTCTGGGTTAAAGCCATGCAATAAAGCATATGTGAATAACAAGCGTCAACTGAATTAGTTTCAAATGGTAAGTCTTCTCTTATGTCAAATTTTAATGTTGAAATTGAAGATATTAGATTTTCTTTTTTTATTTTTTCATTGATAATTTTAATTCCATTTTCACTATAATCTAATGCAGTAACATTTATCGAATTTTTTCCAAAGTAAATGCTATCTCTTCCTAGGCCTGCTCCTAACTCAACAATTTTAGAACAATTGTTTTCTTTGAAAATATTTAAAGCTTTTTTTGCAGGTAAACTTGGTTCTAAACCAAACATCTCAGGCTTATTTGAGAAATTAGTTTCCCAATGCTGAGATTGTCGGTTTAAAATATTTTTATCCAATTTACTTAGAAGGATCTGGAACCTTTCTTAGATAAGGTTTTACAGTTTCCCATCCATCTGGATATATTTTTTTAGCTTCATCATCTTTAATCGCTGGCAAAATAACAACATCCTCTCCCTTTTTCCAATTAGCAGGAGTAGCTACTTTATGTTTAGCTGTTAGCTGCATAGAGTCTATTGCACGCAAAATCTCTAAAAAGTTTCTTCCAGTTGCCATAGGATATGTAAGATATAATCCAATTCTCTTATCAGGTCTGATTACAAAAATAGTTCTTACAGTTTCATTATCAACTGCAGTTCTACCCATTGAGGTTGTTCCAGCATCTGCTTCCAACATATTAAACAATTTTGCTACTTTTAAATCTTCATCAGCAATAATTGGATAATTTGGTTTTGTACCAGATACATCTTTAATATCATCTAGCCATTTTTTATGATCCTCTACCCCATCAACGCTTAAACCAATTACTTTGACATTTCTTTTATCGAATTCATCTTTCATTAAACCTAAAGCACCAAGTTCTGTAGTACAAACTGGTGTAAAATCTTTAGGGTGTGAAAAAATAACTCCCCAACTATCACCTAACCATTCGTGAAAAGAAATATCTCCTTCAGTTGTTTTAGCTTGAAAATCAGGACACATACTATTTATTTTTAACATTGTCTCCTCCTTATAAAAAAAATATTATATGAAAGATTGTTTTACTAAGCAAACTTTTATAAAGTTAGGTATTTATGATATTTGAACAACTTTTCGATCAAAAGTCTTCTACATACACTTACATAATTGCAAGTGGTGAAGGTAGAGAAGCATTAATAATAGATCCGGTCATTGAACATTCTGATGAGTATTCAACTATTTTAAATAATTTAGATCTTAAACTTGTAAAAGTAATTGATACTCACATTCATGCTGATCATATATCAGCTTTAAATGAATTAAATAAAAGAACAAACTGTATAAGAGTTATGGGAGAAAAATCTAAATCAGAAGTTATAGATCTAAGAATTAAAGATGGTGAAAAGATTAAAGTTGAAGAAGTTGAACTTCAAGCAATTTATACTCCTGGTCATACTGACTGCTCTTATAGTTTTTTGATGAATGATAGAGTTTTTACTGGAGATACACTTTTAATAAATGGAAGTGGTAGAACAGATTTTCAAAATGGTAATGCTTACGATGCTTATGATTCTATATTTAATAAATTATTAAAATTACCCGAAAAAACTCTCGTATTTCCAGCTCATGATTATAATGGCAAGAAATTTTCCACTATTGAAAATGAAAAAAATAATAATCCAAGATTACAAGTAAGTTCAAAGGAAGAATACGCGGATATAATGAATAATCTAAAT
Source organism: uncultured Pelagibacteraceae bacterium (assembly GCA_902517745.1). GTDB lineage: Bacteria > Pseudomonadota > Alphaproteobacteria > Pelagibacterales > Pelagibacteraceae > Pelagibacter. Next base: position 98,855 of record CABYDS010000001.1, on the reverse strand, counting down.
CTTGCAAATCCAAAAATGATGGATGTCGCAGTGCCAGCTAATGTAAAAGGGCTTACTTTAGACAATATTAATTAACTTTAAATTCCAACATTAATAACTATATAGGCAGTCTATGAATGACTATTTGCAATCAATTATTGATAGGGATCCAGCGGCAAGATCTAAGTTAAGTGTAATATTAACGTACCCTGGCGTTAAGGCTGTATTTTTTCACAGAATTGCAAATTTTTTTGCTACTGCAAAATTCGATCTTATCGCAAGAATAATTTCTCAATTTTCAAGATTTTTAACTGGTATTGAAATTCATCCAAGAGCTAAGATAGGTAAAAATTTATTTATTGATCACGGTATGGGCGTCGTTATAGGTGAAACATCTGACATTGCAGATAACGTAACAATTTATCATATGGTTACTTTAGGTGGAATATCTCCAAGCATAAATTCCAATGATCAAAGAGAAATTAAAAGACACCCTACTCTTCATGATAATGTTGTTGTTGGTTCAGGGGCACAAATTTTGGGGCCTGTAGTTGTAGGGAAAAATGCAAGAATTGGTGCTAATGCAGTTGTAACAAAAAATGTTCCTGAAAATGCTGTTATGGTAGGAATACCTGCTAAGAATGTTGGAACAGCAACTGAAGAATTTAAACCTTATGCTGTTACAAATGGCAATGAGGAAAAAGAATAATGAAAAATTACAAGGATGATTTTATCCAATCAATTGGAAATACTCCTTTAATAAAACTGAAAGCTGCATCTGAAATAACTGGCTGTAACATTTATGGTAAAGCCGAATATTTAAATCCAGGAGGATCTGTAAAAGACAGAGCAGCACTTGCTTTAATAAGGGATGCTGAACAAAAAAAATTAATATCTAAAGGTGGAATAATTGTAGAAGGAACTGCAGGAAACACTGGCATTGGTTTATGCCTTATTGGAAATTCACTTGGTTACAAAACGATTATTGTAATGAATGATAATCAAACTCAAGAAAAAAAAGATACATTAAGAAATATTGGTGCAGATTTAAAATTAGTTCCACCAAAACCTTATAAAGATGAAAATAACTTTGTTAAAGTTGCTGCTAGAATGGCTGAAGACCTAAAAAGTTCAAATAATCACGGAGTTGTTTGGGCAAATCAATTTGATAATACAGCAAACTCAAAAGGTCACTATAATACAACGGGTCCTGAGATATGGGAACAAACTGAAGGTAAAGTTGATGGATTTGTATGTTCTTCTGGAACTGGGGGAACAATTGGTGGAGTAAGTAGTTTTTTAAAAGAAAAAAATAAAGATATAAAAATTTATCTATCAGATCCAAAGGGATCCTCTCTTTACAATCACATTGAAAACGGTGAGTTAAAAGCTGAAGGTGGATCAATAACTGAAGGCATTGGATCCAGCAGAGTAACTGCTAATTTTGCAGAAGCAAAAATAGATGGAGCCTTTTCAATTGAAGATAAAGAGTCTTTGCCAATACTATATGATTTAATCAAAAATGAAGGTTTAAGTCTTGGAACAAGTTGTGGAGTAAATATTGCAGGCGCAATAAGATTGGGTAAAAAATTAGGACCAGGAAAAACTATTGTCACTATTCTTTGCGACAAATCAGACAGATACAACTCAAAGATGTTTAATAAGCCTTTTTTAATTGAAAAAGGTTTGCCTTATCCCGATTGGATATAATCACGCATATCAGCACTGTAATAAAACCATTACATTTTTAACTTACAATAAATAATAATAATTAAAAAATTAAGGAAATTTTATGGACGCAAAAGAAGTAGTTAAAAAAGGATATGAACTTTTTGGCAAAGGAGATATGGAGGGATTTATGGAAATGGTACATGATGATATCACTTGGATTTATCCTGGGGATAAGCATCCAATGTCAGGAACTCATAAAGGCAAAGAGGCATATATGAAAACCATGATGCAAGTTCCAAATCTTTGGAGTAATTTTTCAGTAACCCCTGATATGATGATTAGTGAGGGGAATAAAGTGTTTGTTAAAGCAACTGCTAAGGCAGATGGCATGGATACTATTTTTGGTCATTATTTTGAAGTAGGCGATGATGGTAAACTGACATTATTTATTGCGTTTGATGACACACTAAGCATGTTCAATGCAATTAAGAAGTAAGAGTTTATGAAAAAATTATATTTTATTTTAATTTTCGTATTTATGTCGAGTACAGCTTTTGCTGAGCAAGGACAAATTAAACAAACTGGTTTTTTCTCTGGCACTTCTAAAGTTATAGGTGATGATAAAGGCAATTTTTCGATAATATATGAAGGAACTATTGGTAATAAAGCTATTGAGGGAACAACTTTTGGTGACAGATCTTCATCATATTGTGTTGGATCAATTGTTGGACTTAAAGGAAAAGGTTTTGAGACAGGCGTTTGTATAAACAAATTTGAAGATGGTAGTACTACAACAACACATTACGAAGGCGTAATGGGAAAAATATTAAGATGGAAGTTTGTAAGTGGAACAGGGAAATATGAGAATATTTCTGGAGGTGGAACAACATCTTATGCGCAAATTGATTCAGCTAAAGATGGAGTTGTACAATCTTACAATCAAATCGTTGGTACTTATAATTTGAACTAACTGAAAGGAAAAAATGAAAAAAACAATTTTAGTATTAATTTTAAGTTTATTTACAGCTAATGTTTACGCAGATAGCCATGTAAAGAGAATTTTATCAACAAGTCAAACAGGAATGGGAAATGATATTGTATACCCTACAGGAAAAGCAAAAATAACAGCTTTTGAATTTACTGTACCTGTAGGAGCTCCAGTAACTCCTCATACGCACTCATTTCCAGTTCTAATTATGATTCAGCAAGGTGAAATTGAATTAATTCATGAAGGAAAAACCCAAGTATTCAAAGCTGGTGATGCATTTGTTGAAGATGTTGGAATTGTACACGAGTCGAAAAATATTGGAAATGTTCCAGTTAAAGCGATTGTAGTTGCAATTGGTGTCGAAGGACAGAAAATTATGACACCGGTAAAATAAAAAGGAAAAAGAAATGATCATAAAAATCGAAGAAAATATAAAATCATTTTCATCTTGGATGAATATGGTAAAGGCGAATGCTGAAAAAATTAAAGGATTTGGTGCTACGATTATTTTTGCAGGTGTATCAAAAGAAGACCCTACAAAATTTACTGTAATCGTTAAGTATGCAACCATGGAAGGTTTTGAAGCATTTAAAAATGACAAAGAACTTCATGCAGCAAGAGCTGAAGCAGGCGTGGATTTAGATTCAGCAAAGGTTACACCGATGCATGAAAATTTTATGGAAAATTTTAGTGGATAAACAATCAATATAAAGAAAGGATAAAATATGGAAACAGAAACACTAGTAGTAGCTCATTTAAAAGAAGGTAAGTTAGAAAAATTTATGGGCTTTATGCAATCAGATGCTGGTATGGCAGAAAGATCGAAAGTTGCAAATGTATCAAAAACAATTGGAACAGTTGCACCTGACAAAAAAACAGTAATGTTTAAAATTTTTGTGACTGATAAAGCTGCTCTTAAAGCTTTTATAGATGGAAGCAATCCAGTATCAGCTCCAGTTATGAAAGAAGTTATGGAAAGTTATAGTGTCTACGAATTAAATAAAGTAGATATGTAATAATTTTTGTAATAAGGTTTGTAATGCCTTCAGGATATATCATATTAAATATTAATGTGTTAAATCCTGAAAATTACAAAGAGTATTTGGAAAAAGCTCCTCCAACTGCTCAAATGTTTGGTGGCGAGTACATAATAAGAGGTGGCGAAAATGAAGTCATTGAAGGTGAGTGGAAATATCCAAGAACTGTTGTAATTAAATTCCCATCTTATGAAAAAGTTTTTGAGTGGTACAATTCAGAAATATATAAACCTATCAGACAAATTAGATTAGATAATACAGTATCAAATACATTAATAATTAAAGGAGCATAAAGGAGAAAAAAATGTCAATATTAGAAAAATATAGTGCTGCAATTAAAAATAAAGATGAAGCAGCAATGAACGAACTTTTGCATGATGATTTTAAATTCACAATGCATAAATCAGGGAGTGTTTTAACTAAAGGTGATGTTATCAAATGGGCAATGAGTGGTGATATCAAGCAAGATAAAACTAGAATTGTTTATGAAAATGATGAAGTTGGTGTTCACCATGCGTTCGTAACATTTGATGATGGTAATGTAGAAGCAGTTATGGCAGTCTACAAATACAAAGATGGCAAAATGATTAGTTTAGAAACTGGCGCAACGCCAATGTCAAAATAAGTGAACATTATAGATTTTTATTTTTCTATTGGAAGTACTTATACTTATCTTTCGGTTACTCGAGCACTAGAAGCAGAAAAACAACATCAAATTAAGTTTAACTGGACTCCTTTTAGTGTGAGAGCAATAATGAAAGAAATGAACAATGTTCCCTTTCCTAAAGAAAAAAAAAATAAAGTAGATTACATGTGGAGAGACATAGAAAGACGAGCAAAAAATTATGGATTTTTTGCCAAAACACCAGTCCCTTACCCTTTAACAGAATTTGATTTAGCTAATAAAATTGCAATATTAGGTTTAAAAAATAACTGGGGTGTAGATTACGTTCAGCTTACGTATAAACGATGGTTTCAAGAAGGAAAAGAGCCTGCTGTTGAACCCAACTTGAGTGAAATCTGCGAAAAACTAAGCTTAGATAAAGAAAAGATTGTTTCAGAGGCAAGCTCTGAGGAAATAAATAATATTTATTTATCAAATACAGAAAAAGCTAGAAAAAATAAAATATTTGGAAGTCCGTCATTTGTTGTAAAAAATGAAATATTCTGGGGAGATGATAGAATGGAAGATGCAATCAAATGGTCGAAGGCAAATGAATAGTATAACTGCTTATATAATTTTATTAATCGCAGTAATTCTTGGAACGGCATCAAATAGTTTTGCTAAAAGTGCTCAAGGTTTTACATTATTAATACCTAGTATAATCACAGCAGTAACAATTGTTGGATGCATGTATACTTTGTCTTTAGTTATGAAAAGTATACCAGTTGGAATAACGTATGCCTCTTTTGCGGGCCTATGTATAATTGCTACAGCTGCTGTTGGTGTTATAAAATTTAATCAAGTACCAAATTTTTATACAATAATTGGATTGATTTTAATTATATCGGGTGTCTTAATAGTTAACTTATTAGGAACAAATAAATGAAACCATTATCTGGTTATATTTATTTAGTATTAGCTATATCAACAGGAATTGCCGCAAATAGTTTTGCTAAAATTTCAGATGGATTTTCAAAATTAACTCCAACGATATTATCAATAGCTTTTATGTGTATAACTATGTATGGACTTGCAAAAGCAATGTCTATGATACCAGTAGGTTTTACTTATGCTACTTATAGTGGGACAACAGTGGCTGCTATTTTAGTCTTCGGGATGATTAAATATAATCAGATACCAAATATATACGGTTTAATTGGAATTTTTTTAATTATTATTGGTGTTGTAATGGTTAATTATCTTGGGAGAATTAATTAGCTCTTATTAAGTAATAAAATTAGTACACCTATTACAAATATAATTATCCCTAAAATTTCTGTAATTTTGACTTTTTCTTTAAACATATACTTTGAAGACACATAACTAAATAATAATTCTATTTGGCCGATAGCTCTAACAAATGAAGACTGTATTAATGTAAAAGCATAAAACCAAGATAATGTTGCAAGAAATCCAGCTAACCCTGCTGTCAAACATTCGTATTTGTTTTCATATAATTTTTTAAACTGTGACTTTTCAAATATAATTAAATAAATAGTAACTAATGTTGTTTGTATAACTAAACCAAAAAATAGTGTTGCTATAGCTTTTTCAAAGTTATTACTAAAATTTTCCAATGTTAATGCTGCAGCTCTAAAATATACAACGCTTAAACCTAGGAATAATCCTGCAGATAAACCAATTAAAGTTGTTTTTGAAAATAAGTTTTTTAGAAATAAACTTAAATCTTTAATCGAAAGTATAATTACTCCAATTGTAGATACGATAATACCTGTTATTCCAAATTTATTTAATTTGTCCCCTATTATCAAATATTCAAAAATCGCAACCTGAATAACTTCAGTTTTGCTCAATGAAGTTCCAACTACAAAATTAGCAAATCTAAATAAATAGAGTAAAACAAATGTAAAAATTATTTGGAAAATTGAACCTAATAATACGTTAAATATAAATTTTTTTTGACTAAGGATTTCAGGAATTACATTTAAGTCTTGAAAATACAAAAAAAATAAAATTGTCCCAAATGGTAATGCAAAAGCAAATCTTACATAAGTAGATGCAATAGTAGATACTTTTTGATTAAGTTTTTTCTGTAAAGTTGATCTAAGATTTTGAAAAAAAGCCCCAGAAATAGCTACAATTATCCAATTCATTGATGATTATTAATATTGTATTTAATTTTAAAGTCGACTTAAATAGTCTCATTTAACAAAAAAGAGGGAAATAACATGAAAATCTTTAAAAGAATAATATTTTCTCTAATTTTCGTTTCTTTTGCCAGTGCAAGTTTGGCAGAAACAAAAATGAGAATTACACTTCAATTACCATTAAAGGCTCACTTAGGTCAGAACCTTTTGGTATTTAAAAAAGAATTAGAATCAAGATCAGACATTAAAGTAGAGATTTACGACTCTGCACAACTTTACAAAGATAAAGAGGTTCCACAAGCTGTAGGTTCAGGAGCGATCGAAGCTGGTGTTGCATCTATAACAAGATTTGCAGGAACTAATCCTGAAGTTGATGTTTTCTATCTTCCATTCTTATTTGATTCAGAACAAAAAGTAAGAAAAGCAACTCAAGCTGGATCTGAGATAAGAGCTATTCTTGATCCTGCAATAGCAAAAACTGGAGCTGTTCCACTTTATTATCAAGCTTATGGATCAGCAATTATGTTATCTAATGGTGGTCCAATGAAAACTCCGGCTGACTTTAAAGATAAAAAAATTAGAGTATTTGGAAAAACACTTGGAGCTTTTGTAAGTTCTTTAGGTGGTAAACCAGCATTAATATCTGGATCTGAGCAATATTTAGCTTACCAAAGAAATACTGTTGATGCAGGTATGACTGGTGTATCTGGTGTAAAGTCTAGAAAATTATATCAAGTAATGGATACTTTAACAGTTACAAATCATGGCGATATCGAATTCGTTGTTGTTGCTAATGATAAATGGCTAAGCTCATTAACTCAAAAACAAAGAGACGCTATAGCTGAAGCATCAAAAGTAGCTGAAAAAGCTGTAAGAGATGACATGGCTAATATCGAAGCTGGCGCTTACAAAGAAGCAAAAGCAAATGGAATGAACATTGTAAACCTAAGTAGTTCTGAAGTTTCTGCTCTTAAAAAAGCATCGTCATCTGTTATTGATGATTACATTTCTAGAACAGGTGGAGCTGGTGGAGTTGGTGATCAACTTGTAAAAGCTGCAAACAAACTTTAAATCATATAAATACCCCGCACTAAAGTGCGGGGTTTTCAAATGAATACCTACGACAAAATTGTAAAATATTCTGGCTATTTAGCTTCAGCGTTATTTATTATGATAGGCTTTATAGTTTCTTATGAAGTTATCATGAGATACATATTTAATTCACCTACTATTTGGGTAAATGAAATTTCTCGATTTTTACAAATTTGGGCTACTTATTTAGCTTTAACTTATACTTTTCATAAAAACGATTTTATCAGAATAACAGTTATATATGACAAGGTAGGAGATAAAGGAAAAAAGATATTAGATTTAATAAGTGCAATATTTATTTTAATTTTTAGTGGATTTGTACTTTATTATGGATGGTTAATTGCTTACGATTCTCTTAAAGTTGGAAGAACAAGCTCTACAATTTTAGATGTTCCATCCTTTCTTACTGAATTTGCAATACCATTATGTTTTGCATTTTTGGTTTTAAGAGTGCTTTTTGAAGTACCTAAATACATCAAAGATATAATTAAATGACAGTAGCAATAATCTTATTTTTGTTATTTTTTGTACTTTTTTTAGGAGTGCCAATAGCATTTGGTTTAGGTTCTATAGGATTGGGTTTAATGTTATTTGGAGATATTTCTCCTTTAATGATCCCACAAACTTTTTACAGTGTGGCAGATAACTTTATTTTATTAGCTGTTCCGATGTTTTTGATGATGTCTAATATACTGTTAAAAGCAGGTGTTGGAGAAGATCTATTTAATTTTGCTCAAAGCTGGGTTGGAAATTTTCCAGGCGGTTTAGCAATAGCAACTATAGTTTCTTGCAGTATTTTCGCTGCTATATCTGGATCATCAGTGGCTACTGCAGCAACAATTTCAACTGTAGCATTTCCTGCAATGATTAATAGAGGTTATCACAGAAACTTTACTTTAGGTATTTTGGCAGCAGGCGGAACTTTAGGGATTTTAATTCCTCCATCAATTCCAATGATTGTATATGCATTTGTTGTGGAAGAGTCTGTACTAAGTATGTTTCTTGCGGGAATTGGGCCAGGAATAGTTTTAGCATTATTTTTTATTATCTTTTCAGTTTTTTACGTAAAATTTTTTAATAAAGAAGTTCAAAATGTATCCAGCACTTTAGAAGAAAAAATTAAATACACAAAAAGAGGTTTGCCAATATTATTAATGGCCTTCATCATGCTGGGTGGAATTTATGCTGGAATTTATACACCAACAGAAGCAGGTGGTATTGGTTTTTTAATATCATTTATCTATGTTGTGGCTAAAAAAAGATTAGATTTTAAAGGTTTTATCGAAGCTGGTTTGGAGACAATGAAAACTACAGTTACTATATTTATCATTATTGCAGGAGCAAAAGTTTTTGGTAAAGCAATTTCTCTTTATAGAATTCCTCAAGATTTATCGTCTTTCATAGTTACTAATATTAATGAGACTGGTTTATTTATACTAGTTGTTTGTATTACTTTGCTAATCTTAGGATTTATAATGGAAACCCTGTCATTAATTTTAATCATGATGCCTATATTTTCGATCTCAATTGCTGCAATGAACATTGATTTAATTTGGTTTGGAATAATTTTTACACTAATGATTGAGTGTGCATTAATTACACCTCCTGTTGGACTAAATATTTATGTTCTCCAAGCAATTGGTAAAGCAAAAATGTCAGAAATAGCTAAAGGTGTGATACCTTTTGTCATTATAATGTTATTTACAGTATTTGTTATTTACTTATTCCCTGACCTAGCATTATATATACCTTTTAAATTATAAATATGTTTTCAAAAATAAAATCAAAAGATAAAGCAGAACAACTAAGACAATTATTAAATGGACCAGAAATAATTGTAATGCCTGGATGCTTTGATGCATTGTCAGCAAAATTAATTGAAAGAGAAGGTTTGAAAGTTGGATTTATGTCTGGCTTCAGTGTTTCATCTACAAAACTTGGTATGCCAGACACAGGTTTAATTTCTTTCTCTGAAATGGCAGAACAAGTAAGAAATATATGTAATGCTACATCAATTCCAATAATATTTGATGGGGATACTGGATATGGAAATTCAGTAAACGTATTTAGAACTGTAAGAGGATATGCAGATGCAGGAGCAGCTGGTGTGATGATTGAGGACCAAAAGTGGCCAAAAAAATGTGGTCATACAAAAGGTAAAGATGTTGTCGATCTTGATGAAGCAAACTCAAGAATTAAAGCTGCAGTGGATGCAAGAGAATATGGAAATAAAGATATCTTAATAATGGCAAGAACTGATGCCATAGCAACTAGAGGATTAGATGATGCAATTAAAAGAATGCAATCATTTTCAAAACTTGGTGTTGATATTTTATTTATTGAAGCTGTTAAAAATAAAGAGGATATGAAAAGAATTATTAAAGAAGTACCAGGTCATCATATGTTAAATTTGATCGAAGATGGTGAAACCCCATTATTAGAAATTAATGAAATAGAGGAAATTGGCTATAAAATTGCTGTAATGCCTCTAACCCTAATGAGTGCATCAGTAAAAACGATGCAAGAATGTTTAAATAATATGAAAAATAAAATTTATAATAAAAATGTTTCTAAATTTTCAGACTTAAGAGATATAGTTGGCTTCAACGAATATTACGATATTGAAGACAAATATAAATAATGTTTCCAAAAAAATTTTCTAAAATTCTTTTCGTTTTTTTTATGGGTTTAGGAATGAGTTTGTTAATGACCCTAATTATTACATTTATAAATACAGGTTATGATGAATTTTATTATAAAAGATTTTTCAAAGCTTGGTCTATTAGTTTGCCAGTTGCATTAGTTGCAACAACTTTTGTTGCACCGTTGGTTAATAAATTAGTGGAAAAAATTACTAAATAGAGAGGATGTCATATGAGTGAAAATATAGCTTTTATAGGAGTTGGTAATATGGGAAACCCAATGGCCTGTAATTTAAAGAATGCAGGGAAAAAAGTTAAGGTTTTTGATGTTTCTAAAGAAATGATTGATAAAGCCATTGAAAATAATCTTGATGTTGAGAAGGATTTTGGAAAATTAATCAATAGTGAAACGTCTGTTGTAATCACTATGCTGCCTGAGGGTAAACATTCAAAAGAAGTTTATTTAAAAGAAAACGGTGTTCTAGATAAAGTTTCAAAAAATTGTTTACTGATAGATTGTTCAACAATCGATATAGATACTTCTAAGGAAATAGGAAAGAAAGCAAATGAAAAAGGTATTAAGATGATTGATGCACCAGTAAGTGGTGGAGTGATGGGTGCACAAAAAGCAACTTTAAATATTATGGTTGGTGGATCAAATGATGCATTTAATCAAGCTTTACCTATTTTAAAATTAATGGGTAAAAATATTTATCATGCTGGAGAGATAGGAAGCGGAAACGGTGCAAAGATTTGTAACAATATGTCTCTTGGAATAACAATGATTGCTGCATCAGAGTCATTAATGTTGGCAAGAAGATTGAATATAGATATCAAGAGAGTTCATGAAATAATGAAAAATGCTTCCGGAAATAGTTGGCCTATTTCAGTTTATCCACCTTTACCTGGATTAATTGAAGGAACTCCATCTAACAATAAATATAAGCCTGGCTTTTCTGCAGGTATGATGAACAAAGATTTAAAACTTGCAAATGAATGTGCTAAAAATGCAAATGCATCTACTCCATTAGGAGAGATGGCATTAGAAATATATTCAAAGTTTTGTGAGGATGGTAACAGTTCGAAAGATTTTTCCGCTATATCAAAGGTTATTGGTGGAGACGCTTGGGATTATCCAATAGAATAATTACCAAGAGGAATTTGGACTTTCCAAAAATCTTAACTCATCTGGTGTAGATTTTCTCCCCATAACTTTATTTCGATGAGGATATCTATGAAATCGTTTAATTGCAGCGGTATGATCTTTCCAAAATTTTTTTATCTCATTATAGTTTGGATGATTAGATAAATAGTTATCCAACAATTTATATGCTCTATCATGATCTATAACTTCTTCGCTGTGAATGTATGGCAGTAGCATGAAAAAACGTTGATATTCATCCATTTGATCAAGATACCCGTTATAGACTGCATCATTTACAATCAGTCTTGCTTTATGGTCAAACTCGAAAGCTTTTTTATCATCCCTATATAAATTTCTTGAAAATTGATCCAATAAAATAACTAAAGCTAGAGTGCTTAATGGTTCATCTTGCCAATCATCATATTCATTCAAAGTAGCTTTTTCATGATCATCTTTGAATTTATCTCTAATCAATTGATCAAAATTATCATCTCTTTTAAATCGCTTTTCAACGATCATATCATCAAACCAAAAATCTAATATTGCTTTGGCTCTATCATTCATAAACTTTATCAACTTTTACCTGATATGATTCAACAAGTCTGTTAGTTTCATTTGCCATTGCAACAACTGCAATAAGTTCGCTTAACATCTCTGTAGTAGCACCTTTAGATTTAGCAGCGATACTGTGAGATTTAATACAATACTCACAACTATTTGTCATTGAAACTGCAACATAAATAAGCTCTTTTGTCATTTCATCTAAAGCGCCTTTTTTCATCACTTGCTGTATAGAATTCCAAGTTCTCTCTAAAGTTTCTGGGTTGTTGGCTAACATTTTCCAAAAATTGTTTATGTAGTCTGTATTTCTCTTCTTTTTTATATCTTCAAATACCTCTTTCACCTTTCCTGTAGCATCAGATTCTTCAATCATATTAAAAACTGCCATTTCACCTCCTTAATTGTAAATTGTTTCTATTTTAGGCATTAATCTTAATAATTCCTTAGTATATTCATGATTTGGGTTTTTAAACAACTCTTCTGTCTCAGAAACCTCGCATAGTTTTCCATTTCTTAAAACTCCAATGTCATCACACATTTGTCGTACAACTGGTAGATCATGACTTATGAAAAGTATAGTTAAATTAAGTTGTTCTTGTAAATCTTTAAGTAAATTTAGTATTTGAGCCTGAATACTCACATCCAAAGCAGATGTTGGTTCATCACAAACTAATAATCTTGGTTTTGTTGCTAACGCTCTTGCAATAGAAATTCTTTGTCTTTGTCCTCCCGAAAACTCATGTGGATATCTTTCAGCTGAAGACTTAGATAACTCTACCGAGTCTAAGAGATCATTTATATACTCATTTAATTCATTAGAGCTAATATTTGCATCATGTAACTTTATAGGCTCAGCAATGATATCTTTAACCTTAAGCCTACCATTCAACGAAGAGTATGGATCTTGAAATATCATTTGAATTTGTTTTCTGAATTTAAGTAATTCTTTGTTACTTTTTATATTATTAATACATACATCATCGAAATATATTTCACCTAAGGTGGGTTTAAATAAATTAACTATCATTTTTGCAATTGTAGTCTTTCCACTGCCACTTTCACCAACAAGTCCAAAAGATTTTCCTTCTTGTATATTAAATGAAACCGTATCAACTGCTAATACATTATTTTGAGATTTTTCTGTAAAAAAACCTTCATTAAAAGTTTTAGAAAGATTTTTTATTTGAACTAAATCTTTTTTTGAAATTTCTCTTTTATTCCATCTGTTTAAAATTTTTAAATTAATATTTTCCTGGTTATTATTTTCTTTCTCTATAATTTTAAATCTGGATATTTTTTTATTTGTGGGAGGAACAGAACTAACTAAACTTTTTGTATAAGTTTCTTTTGGTTCTGTTAATATTTGCTTTGTTGTTCCCAATTCTACCAAATTACCATTTTTCATTACAGCAACTCTATTGGTGGTCTCTGCTATAACTCCCATATCATGTGTGATTAATATAACTGCTAAATTTCTCTCTTTAGTCAGCTTTTTGATAAGTTCTAATATTTGTGATTGTATTGATACATCAAGTGCAGTTGTGGGCTCATCTGCAATTAACAACTCTGGTTCACAACATAGAGAAAGTGATATAACAACCCTTTGTCTCATACCTCCTGAAAATTGATGAGGATAATCATTAAATCTTTTATCAGCATCTTTTATGCCTACTTCTTTTAAAAGATTTATTGATTTTTCTTTTGCTTCTGAGTTACTGAGGTTTAGATGAGTTTGGATTGTTTCAATAAGTTGTTGTCCAATTGTTAAGATAGGATTTAAAGATGTCTGGGGATCTTGAAAAATAAATCCAATTTTTTTTCCTCTTAAACTTAGAATATTTTTTTTATTTTCATGAATATTTATGTCACTTAAATAAATTGATCCTTCAGATACTTTCCCTGGTTCGTCAATTAAATCAATTATTGCATTTGCAACGGTACTTTTTCCAGAACCAGATTCCCCAACTAATCCTACGATTTCTCCTCTTTTTATCTCAATATTAATGTCTTTTGCAGCATGAACCGTCTCTTTTCTCAATTTATAATCCACGCTTAAATTTTGTATTTTTAAAAAACTCATTTTTTTAATTTAGGATTAAGTGTGTCTCTCATCCAATCTCCTAATAGATTAATCGAAAAAGCTAAAACAACTAAGAATATTGCTGGGAAAAAGGTAATCCACCATTCACCAGAAAATAAAAAATCATTTCCAAGTCTAATCAGAGTTCCTAAAGAAGGAGTAGTTGGGGGAACGCCAACACCTAGAAAACTCAATGTGGCTTCTGCAATGATTGCTAATGCAAGACCTATGGTTCCAATAACAAGTACCGGTCTCATTATATTTGGAAGAATATGTTTAAACATTACTATAAAATTAGAAACTCCAATAATTGTTGAGGCTGAAACATAATCTTTATTTTTTTCAACTAAAGTTGCTGCTCTTGATACTCTTGCAAACTGAGGCCACTCTGAAATACCAATTGCAAAAATTAAAACATATATTGCCATCTCGTCATGAAGTTCACGCGAAATTATACCTCGAGCAATACCATCAACCAGAAGAGCCATCAAAATACTTGGAACTGTTAATTGAACATCAGTTAATCTCATAACAATCATTTCATACTTGCCGCCAAAAAAACCAGCAGTAAGACCTAATCCAACTCCTAAAATTAAACTAAATAAAATTGCTGAGAAACCAACAATCAAAGATATTCTAGATCCATAAAGAATAGTTGATAACATATCTCTTCCTTGTCCGTCAGTACCAAGTAAAAATTCTACTTTTCCATCACTAGTCCAAGATGGTGGAGTGAATGCATCCATTAAAGATAAAGATGATGGATCGAATGGATTATAAGGTGTGATAAATTCTACAAAAAATGAACAGAAAAATATTATTACTAATAAAATCGATGAAACTATTGCTGTAGGAGATTTTATAAAACTAAAATAAATTTCACTATCTTTTATTTTATCCCAAGTTGTTAAAGCTTTATTATCCACTAGCTGAATCTCCTTTAACTCTAATTCTTGGGTCTATAAAGTAATACAAGATATCGACTATAAAATTTATCATTACAAAAACGAATGCTATAAATACTAAATATGCTGACATAATTGGAATATCTACAAACTGAACAGCTTGAATGAAAAGAAATCCCATACCTGGCCATTGAAATACTGTTTCTGTAATAATTGAAAATGCAATTAATGTTCCAATATTTATACCAGCAATAGTTATTACTGGAATTAGTCCATTTTTAAGTGCGTGCTTATAATTAATGCTTTTTTCATTAATACCTCTTGCTCTTGCAAACTTTATGTAATCAGTCTGAAGTATTTCCATCATTTCTGCTCTAACGAGTCTGATTATATAAGTCATTTGAAAAAGGCTTAAAGTAACCGATGGTAATATAATTGCTTTTAAACCTGAGATGGTTAAAAAGCCTGTCGACCAAAATCCTAGATCTACCACCTCGCCTCTTCCAAACGATGGTAGAACGCCCAATATAACTGCAAAAAGATAAATAAATAAAATACCAATTACAAAAGTTGGAAGAGAAACTCCTAATAAAGAAACTGCTAAGATAAAATCACTCAAAAAACCTTTTCTTTTTATGCCTGTATATACTCCCAATAAAGTACCAGAAACCAATGCAATTAGAGCAGATATTAAAACTAATTCAATTGTTGCAGGTAATCTTTCAATGATTAATTCTGAAACAGGTCTTCTTAATTGATAAGATATTCCAAATTCTCCTTTAGAGGCATTAATTATAAACCTAGTAAATTGTACATGAATTGGGTCCATTAAACCCAAGGTTTCTCTTAACTCAGCTCTTTCTTCATCTGATGTTTCCTCACCCACCATGTTATTTATTGGGTCTCCTACAAAATTAAAAAGAGAAAAAGATACAAAAGCTACGACAAGCATAACCATTGCAGATTGAAACAATCTTTTAAAAAAATACTTTATCAATTTATGAAATTTTATTTTTATACAAGCCCTTTAATTAAAAAGGGCTTGTAATAAATTGTTTAGTCAAAGCTCGCAAAACGGAATAACGGCTCGTTATTCGGTCTTATCGGAACATTAACATCTTTTTTTGCAGCCCAAGATATAACTTGGTGATGTAAAGGAAGATAAGAAATATCATCTTTTACTATTTTCCAAGCTTTAGCTATCGCAGCATTTCTCTTATCTAGGTTAACTTCACCTTCCATAACTCTTATCGCAGCATCTACATCAGAGTTACTAAAGTTAACTCTGTTCCAGCTTGCTCCACTTTCATATAAGTAATGGAAAACATAATGACTATCTAAAGTTGGAACTCCCCAACCTAACATATAAAAGTCACCTTGATTATCTTTTAGTTCTTTAAAGTGCTTACTTTTTGTTTGGGCAAATAAATTTACTTTAACACCGATTTTACCTAACATACCAACAACAGCTGTGCATATAGCTTCATCATTTACATATCTGTCATTTGGACATCTAAGCTCAACTTCAAATCCATTCGGATATCCAGCATCAGCTAGAAGTTTTTTTGCAGCAGCTACATCATAAGGAAGTCTTTTATCAAGTTCTTCTGTGTATCCGTTAACACCTGGAAAAGTAATTATTCCAGCAGGTTCACTTAAACCTCTCATTACTTTTTTCTTAATAGCTTCAATATCTATAGCTTGATAAAGAGCTTGTCTAACTGCTTTCTTTTTAAATGGGTTATCACCTGTATTACCTGTTCTAAGTTTATCTGCTCCCTGATCCATACCAAGGAATATAGTTCTCATTTGAGCAGTGCTTTCAACTTTGTGAGCAGGTGAATTTTTAATTCTAGCTAAATCTTGCACAGGTGCATCAGTAACAACATCAATTTCACCAGATAAAAGAGCTGCGACTCTAGTAGCTGCATTTTTTATAGGTAGTAGATGAATTTCTGTTACTTTGTCATCTTTCATAGTACCCCACCATTTTTTATTACGTTTGAAAACTGTTTTAGTATTTGGTTCTCTTAATGTAATTTTAAATGGTCCAGTTCCCATAGCATTTGTAGCTGAAAATGTTTCTTGTCCAGCATCCCAGTTCTGCGCCATGACTGCAAAATTCTTTTCACTCCATTTTTTTGACATTATAAAAATGTTTGAAAGTTGGTTTAAAAGAATTGGATTTGGTTTACTTGTTGTAATTTCTACTGTGTAGTCATTAACTGCTTTTACACCTGATACTGTACTAATATATTCTTTAAAATCAGATGTTCTCTGTTTTGCTCTTAAAATACTAAA
Source organism: uncultured Pelagibacteraceae bacterium (assembly GCA_902517745.1). Lineage (GTDB taxonomy): Bacteria > Pseudomonadota > Alphaproteobacteria > Pelagibacterales > Pelagibacteraceae > Pelagibacter. Next base: position 81,683 of record CABYDS010000001.1, on the reverse strand, counting down.
TACAACATCTTCAGATGTAAATGGAGTTCCATCAGAAAATTTAACATCTTCTCTTAATTTAAAGATCCAAGTATTAGGACCTTGAGTTCTCCACTCTGTTGCTAGTTGAGGTCCAATTTTCATATCTAATCCTCTGGTAACTAGAGCTTCGTATACTTGTCTAGATACTTGAGTGGTAGGACCTTCGTTTTGAGCATGAGGATCAAGTGTTAAACTATCACCCTGCATTGACCATTTAATAGTTTTTGCAAACGCTTGTGTTGGAGCAAAAGCTAGAAAAAAAGCCAATAAAATTTTTATAAAATACCCATACTTCATTTCTCTCTCCTATATTATTAAAATAAAAATCTAACTTATTAATTATGTAAACTAAAGTGATTTAATTCACTATTTTTTTGAAGTTTTCGTAAAGAATTTTAGAATATTTGTTCATAGATTGAATGTTGTCTTTCGCATCACTATCAAATTTATCAAGAGCTCCTTGTCCTAACTGACTCTCTAAAGCAGACTTATATTCAGGCACACATCCCCATTCTCCTACAGTGGTATCTTTTATCTCTATGTGAAATTGAATACCGTAAGCATGTTTTTTGTATTTAAAAATTTGGTATTTCGTTTCAGAAGATGACGCTAAAAGAGTTATATCATTATTATTTTCTAGATTTTGAACTTCATATGAATGCCATTGGAGTGATTTAATAATATCAGGATATTCTTTAAATAATAAATCTTCCTTTTTACTATTTAAAAAATTAATGTCTAAAATACCTATCTCTGGATTTTTTGATTTAACTACTTTACCTCCAACTACCTCTCCTAATAATTGACAACCTAAACAAAAACCTAAATATGGTTTATTTAAGTCTACTACAAATTCTTTGATTTTTTTTTTCTCTTCTATTAACCAAGGGTAATCTTTTTCCATCCAAGTATCCATTGGTCCGCCCATACAAAACATTGCATCAAATCCAGTTAAATCATCAGGTATTTTTTCTCCTTCGTCAAGTTCTACAGTTTTAATATGAACTTTATCCTTTAACATCAAATCTTTAATATAACCAGGATCCTCGATTTTAATGTGTTGAAGAACAATTATATTTTTCATGTAGCTGGCTTGAGTAATTTTAAAATTTTTTTATGATTTGATAAATTATTTGAAACAATTATGTTTCCACCTAATGAAGCATCTTTATTATCCCATGTAGTAATTATTCCACCTGATGCTTTAATAATTGGTATTATCGGATGTATATCCCAAATTTTGTTTGCACATTGAGCTACAATATCTAGTCTTCCCTCTGCTAATTGACAATATGTTAGTGCATCGAAACATGGAAACTGCATTCTCTTAATAAATTTCATTATTTTTTTTTGTTTTTGAAAAGATAAAGTTCCGTGAAAAGCAGCAGCTACTTTCAAAAAATCAAATTTTATTTTTTTGTTTACTTTTAATTTTCTTTTTTTTCTATTTTCAAACACAAAAGCAGATTTATCATCTTGATTTAAATAGTATCTTTTCATTCTTGGAAAATTTGCTAAACCAACTATAGGGGCGTCGTTATAATTTAGAGAAATTAAATTGCTCCATGTAGGATTTCCAGCGACAAATGATCTTGTCCCATCAATTGGGTCAATTATCCATGAAAATAGACTTTTTGTTTTTTTTGCTCCAAACTCTTCACCGATAATTTGATGATCTGGGAACTTATCATTAATCTTTTTTCTTATAAATTTTTCAAAAGCTTTATCAGCACTTGTAACGGGATCATAACCTTTACCTTTATACTTGTTATTAATTGTAAAAGTTTTGTTAAGTTTAGTGTAATAAAAATTAGTTAAATCCTTAGCAAGCTTATTCAAAAAGGTATAATAAATCTTGAAATCTTTTGTTTTTTTGAAGGTCATTTATCTGATGAGTAATAGTTAAAATATACAACTAGTTCAAATAAAATATCTTGAAAATTTTAGAATTTGATAGAAGAATCCAGATAGATGAAAATAGAAATCAATTCTAAAAAAGTATTTATAAATAGTGGGAATAACAAAGAAGAAATACATCCATTTTGGCTTAGAGAAAGAATAAATAACGAAGATGCTCTGGATAAAGGAAATCAACAAAGATTATTTGATCCAAATTCTATAAATACTAACATTGATATAGAAAAAATTGAGAATGAAGATGGATTACTTAATTTATTTTTCAATGATGGAACCAATTATAAAATAAAAGAAGATCAAATATTAAATGAGTATAAATCACAAAATCTTGATCCTATTTCAATTGATAAAATTAAATGGGATTCAAATTTTAATAATTTTCAAAAATTTAAATTTGAAAATGATATTTTTGAAAAAAAAGTCATGTATGATTTATTAGTATCATTCTATAAATATGGTTTTGTAGTTTTAACTAATGTTACAACTGAAGATAATTTTATTATTAAATTTGCAAATTCAATTGGCAGTGTAAGAAGAACTAATTTTGGGGAATTTTTTAATGTAAGATCTGTGCCTAATCCAAATGATTTGGCTTATACATCATTAGCATTATCTCCACATACAGATAATCCGTATAGAAAACCAGTTCCTTGTGTTCAATTATTGCATTGTATTACAAATAATGTGAGTGGAGGAAATTCTACCTTGGTTGATGGTTACACAGTAAGTGAAAAAATCAAAGAGGATTATCCAGAATATTATGAAATTTTATCTTCAGTTAAAGTAAAATTTAAATTTATAGACAATACAGTTGTTCTAGAAGATATGTCTGAGTTAATTAAATTGGATGAAAAAAATAATTTTAAACAAGTTAGATTTAGTCCAAGATTAGATTATGCTCCGATATTAGAAAAATCAAAATTGGATTTATTCTATAAAGCTAGAAATAAAATTTCTGAATTATATAACTCTGATAAATATAAAGTTGAATTTAAATTAGAAACTGGAGATTTATTAATGATGGACAATCATAGATTACTTCATGGAAGAACAAAGTATGATGTTAACGAAGGTGATAGATATTTACAAGGATGCTACATTGATTTCGACAGTACAGAAGGTAAACTTAGACATTTAAAAAGAAAATTTAATCTTTAAATAATTCTTTTATTTTTTCTTCAGCGTTTTTTATCGACTTTTCATAATCTAAAGCCATTTGATCTGCTGCAACTATATCGATTTTTTTAATACCAAAAAAATTTAACATATGTATCAACCACGGAGTTAAAAAGTCTTCTTCACCTTGTATTTTTGTTCCGCCAGAAGTAATTACTAAATAGACCTGCTTATCTTCTAATAAACCTTTTCTTCTTCCGTCATCCCCATATTTAAATGTCAATTTTACTCTGGCTGCAAGATCAGCCCAAGCTTTAAGTGTTGCTGGTGGGCCAAAATTATAAATTGGCACTGATATAATAATTACATCACATTCTTTTAACTCTGATACTAACTTATCAGACAATTCAAACATTTTTTTATGTTCATCTGTTTGCTCATTTTCTGGAATTTTCATTCCAGACTCAGTTAAACCAGATATAAAAAGCATTTCGTCATCTAGATCTCTATAAATGACTTCATCATCATCTTTTTTAACTTTATCAAGTATTTTTTTTGCAAGCATCCTTGAGGTAGAACCCTCTTTTCTAGCGCTGCAATCGATTTGGTATATTTTCATTTTTATCCAAGTTTCTGAAGTAAAGGAAAATACTTTAATATGTAAAATCCTAAAGCTTGCAACTGGTTTGTAATCATTAATATTCCTGTTATCAATAATAATCCTCCACCAATTCTTGAAATAGTTATCATTTTTGATTTTAGATTTTTTGTAACAACCATAAAACGTTGAATCAAATAACCTGATGCAATAAATGGTAGTGCTAAACCAAGTGAATAGAACACAAGTAACAATATGCCTCGGTTCAAACTTTGCTCAATTGAAGCTAAAGCTAATATTGATCCCAAAATAGGTCCAATACATGGAGTCCATCCAAATCCAAATGCCATACCAACTAATATTGAGCTAAAATTTCCTGATTTAATCTCAGTATTAATTCTTTTTTCATAATTTAAAAACTTAATATTAATTAATCCCATAATATGAAGGGAGAAAATGATTATTATACTTCCTGCAATAATTCTTAATTCAAAAGAGTTACTTAAAATTAAAGAACCTAAAAAAGTTGCGGTAGCTCCAAAGCTTATAAAAACAATGGAAAAACCAAAAGTAAATAAAACTATAGGGAATATATTAATTGTTTTTTTTTCTAATAACTCATTTAAAGAGCTTCCAGAAATATAAGATATATATCCAGGTATTAATGGAAGTACACATGGAGACAAAAAGCTTATCAATCCAGCTCCAAATGCAACAAATAATTCTATCATTTAACCAGTATTTTTCATTGCAGCTGAAATACCTGCAATAGATGTTAATAATGCATCATTAAGATCATTTTTTTTTTCTGAATTTAATTTTTTATTTTTGATTTTATTCATAACTACTGCTTGAATTATATTTAATACTTCTGTGTAAATATTTCTTACAATAACTCCTGATCTAAACTTTTTTCTTTCATTTATAATTTCTTTAGGCGTAATCTTTTTATTTAATTTTTTAATAACTTCGAATTGGAACCTAAGTTTTTTTCCAACTCTTTTTAAATCTTTATCAGCTAAGTATTCCTCATATATTTTTGAAATATCTGGGTCCACTTTTGAAATTACCATATCCAAGATATCCATCATTGAATTGAAGAAAGGCCAATATTTTTCCATATCTATTAGTGTTTTCTCAAATTTTTCTATCGATGAATATCTTAAAGCTTCTGCACTTCCAAGCCATGCTGGGAGCATTAGTCTTATTTGAGTCCAAGCAAATACCCAGGGTATTGCTCTTAAACCTTTGATATTATCAATATTCTTTCTTTTAGACGGTCTTGATCCAATTGAAAGTTTTCCTAAAGACACATGTGGCGTAACGGTTTTAAAATATTTAATAAAATCTGAACTTTGATTAATATTTTTTCTATATGAACTTTTTGAAATATCAGACATTTTTTCAATTAGATTCCTCCAATCTTTTTTAGGGACTGGAGGTGGTGTTAATGTTGCCTCCATTACTGCTCCTATATAGCTACATAAATTATAAATTGCTAAAGGCTGATATCCATATTTCTGCTGAATAACTTCTCCTTGATCGGTTATTCTAATTTTTCCATTAACTGTATTTGGCGGCTGAGATTTTAAAGTAGCTTGAATTGGGCCTCCACCTCTACCCGCTGAACCACCTCTTCCATGAAAGAAAGTAACATCTATTTTATATTTTTTTGCAATTTTAATAATTTCTTCTTGAGCCTTATATTGATGCCAACTTGCACAAATTTTTCCAGCATCTTTGCTTGAGTCTGAATATCCAATCATGACTTCTTGTTTATTTTTTATTAAATCTCTGTACCACTTTAATGAAAACAAGCTGGCCATTATTGATTTTGCATTAATTAAGTCATCTAATGTTTCAAATAATGGGACAACTCTTAATCTATTCTTAATATTTGCTTCTTTTTGCAAATATAAAACAGAGAGAATGTCAGATGCAGATGATGTCATTGAAATAACATAAGCCCCCAAACATTCAGGTGGCTCTTCAGATAAAATTTTAAATGTTGACCAAACTTCTTTGTTTTCTTTATTTTTAAAATTAAAATTTTTGATGAAATTGGATTTTTTTTTCATCTTAGATGATAAAAATTTAATTTTTTCCTCCTCACTCCATTTTAAATAATTGTGTTTATTTTTTTTCTGAACAAGTTCATTAATTAATTGTGAGTGTCTAGATGATTCTTGTCTAATATCTAGTTTTGCTAAATTAATTCCAAAACATTTTGCTCTTCTCATTAAGTCTAATAATTCACCGCTTGCGATATTTTCACTTTGATTTTCCTCTAAAGATTCACGGACAATTCTAAGGGGTTTTAAAATTTCTTCTTTTGAGTTTAACAATTTGTTATAGTCTAAAGGTTTTTTGTTCACTATAAACTGTTCAATTGCTCGATGAGTAAATCGCATTTTATCTCTTAAAGGTCTTAAGAAAACTCTGTAAGGTTCAAATGATTTTCCTGTAAGTTTTTGAATTTTTTTTGAACACTTTTTCATTGAATATGATCTAATTAATTTGGTAAGTTCTTTTTCATACAATTTTGCCGCTTCCCATCTTGATAATAACAAAACTTCTTTTGTTACTTTTGAAGTTACATTTGGATTTCCGTCTCTATCACCTCCCATCCATGATCCAAACTCAATAGGATTAAAATTTTTTGGCAAACCTTTACCCATATTTTTCAAAAATATATCATTGAGTCTTCTGTAGACTTTTGGAATAGTTTCCCAAAGACTATCCTCTATTATTGCAAGACCCCATCGCGCTTCATCGGCTGGAGACGGTTTTGATCTTTTTAAGTCATCTGTATTCCAGATAATGGTAAATTCATCATGAATTTTTTTATTTAAAGATTTTATTTTTGAAGAGTGATCTTTAAATAACTCTCTATCCTCAAGTATTTCTGTAATTTTATGGTATTTTTGAATTAAAGTTCTTCTTTTGACCTCTGTTGGATGGGCTGTCAAAACTATTCCAATATTTAAATTTTTTGCAAAACTATATATTTTATTATTATTAATTTTTTTATTTTTAAATAATTTCTCAAAAATTTCTTCTATAAAAATATTTTTTTGATTTTTGCCGTCTCTTTTATTTTCATATTGGTTTAGTTGTCTAGATGCATCAATAGACTCAGCTAGATTTATAAAATTCATAAAATGATTAAATGCTCTTGCAAGCTTGTAAGTATTTTTAGGATTAATACTTTTTATTTCACTAGAAATTTTTTTATATGATTTTTTTTGGATTTTATTTGCTTTTGATAACTTTCTAATTTTCTCAACAAGATTATAAAAGCTTTTACCTTCTTGTTCTTTAATTACATTTCCTAATGAATTTCCTAAAAACCTAACATCCTCTCTTAATGATTTTGTAGGAATTCTTTCGTAGTATAGGTCTCTTTTGATCACAATTTATTATATCAAAAAAGAGATTATATTTGGATTAAATTGCTACTACTTTTGATTTTTGTTCACCAAGAAGTTCTATTGAAAGCCTCATTTCATCACCTGCTTTTAAAAATTTTTGTGGCTTCATTCCCATTCCAACTCCTGGGGGTGTTCCTGTGGTAATGATATCTCCAGGTTGAAGAGACATATATCTGCTAACATATGAAACAATATGATCTACATTAAAAATCATTGTTTTTGTATTACCCGTTTGCATTCGTTCACCATTTAAATCTAATTCCATATTTAGGTTGTTTACATCATTAATCTCATCTTTGGTCACAAGATATGGACCAACAGGACCAAATGTATCGTGTGACTTTCCTTTTACCCACTGTCCCATTTTTTCTATTTGCCACTCCCTCTCACTTACATCATTCACTAAACAATAACCTAAGATATAATCTTGTGAATTTTTCTCTGGAATATTTTTAGCATTTTTTCCAATAACTAAACCTAGCTCAACTTCCCAATCTAGTTTGTTTGAATAGCTTGTAATTTCAATATCATCATTTGGTCCATTGATTGAACTAGTGGCTTTCATAAATACAATTGGTTCTGTTGGTGGTTTTGCTCCAGTTTCCGCTGCATGGTCAGAAAAATTTAATCCAATTGCAATAAATTTTCCTGGTTTAGTTATGCATGAACCAATTCTTGTATTATTTGAAATCTCGGGCTGTGATGATAAATCAATTTGTTTAATTTTTTCAAATGTTTCAAAATTTAAATGAGTTGGATCTAAATCAATTATATGTTTGGATATATCTCTCAACTTTCCATCTTTATCTAATATAGCTGGCTTTTCTTTATTTTTTTCTCCTACTCTTAGTAATTTCATTTCATCTCCAATAATTATTTATAGCTTTTGTATAACGAACTATGATCATAATTACCTAAACCCTTTTTAACAAGTTTATTATACATTTTTTTTACTATTTTAGATAAAGGTAATTCTAACTTTTTATTTTTTGCACAATCAAGGATGTTATTCATATCTTTTAATTGCGAAAAATTTTTTCCTCTTGGTTTAAAATCATTTTTGATCATTCTTAGTCCGTGAGTTTGCAATACTTTACTGTCAGCCCATCCTCCTTTCAATGCTTTGAGAATATTAATTGGATTTACGTTATTTTTTTGTGATAGTTTAATTGCTTCTGAAACAGATCCTATTGTAATTCCAACTATTATTTGATTAGCTAATTTTGCTATTTGACCTGCGGAATTTTTTCCAACTAAAACAGGATTGCCTAATTTCTTAAGTACATTTATATTTTTAGAAAAAACTTTCTTATCTCCACCAACCATTATGGCGAGCTCTGCATTCTCTGCGCCATTGGTGCCTCCGGAAACTGGTGCGTCTAAAAAATTAATTTTATATTTTTTTAATAATTTTGATAAATTAATTGCTGTTCTAGGGTTTGCAGAACTCATATCAATTACTGTAGATCCTTTTTTTAAATTTTTTAAAAATTCTGAATTAAAATATATTTTTTTTATAGCCTTATCATCAGACAACATGGTAATTATTAGATCCTGGTCCTTAACAACTTCCTTTAGAGAATTACATACTTTCGCACCAAATTTTTTTAGTCTAATGGCTTTATTTTTAGTTCTATTAAAAACTTTAACTTCATATTTTGATTTTAGAAGATTTTTAGCCATTGGAAATCCCATTAAACCTATTCCAATAAAACCGATTTTATATTTTTTCATTATTTAAATTTATATTGTATCGTTAGATCTTCCTAAATCTGCAGCTCCTCTTACGCCACTAGAATCTCCATGGATATTTTTTAAAACTTTAGTATTTACAGTGTCACTAAATACATATTTTTTTAATTTTGAATTTATATTTCCATAAATCTGCTTCATATTGGAAACACCTCCACCCATAACAATTGCACCAGGATCAACAATATTAATTACAGTGGATAAGCCTCGTGCTAAGTAATCTAAGTATTGAAATACAAATTCTAAAGATTTTTCATCTCCTTTGTTTGCATTTTCTTGAATTATTTTAGCATCTAATTCTATTTTATGAATGTCATAAAAATGTTTTGAAAACCCTGGACCGGATAGGAATGTTTCAATGCATCCTTTTTTACCACAATAACAATCGTGCCTTTTCCACTTATCATTTGTTCCTATTGGCATTTGATTATGTCCCCATTCCCCAGTTATGTTATTAAATCCATTAACAATTTTATTATTAATAATTAATCCTCCACCAACACCTGTTCCAATTATAACTCCAAATACTATTTCATGGTTAAGACCAGCTCCATCAATTGATTCAGATAAAGCAAAGCAATTAGCATCATTTTCAAGAAATATTTTTCTATTTAGCCTAAGCTCAATATCCTTTTTTAAAGGCCTATCATTTAACCAGGTTGAATTACCACCCTTTATACAATTTGTTTCTTTTGATAAAGCTCCAGGCGAGCCTACACCCACACTACAACTTTTTTTGTATTTATCTTCTAAATAATTTACAAGTTCACATACTGTATCTAAAGTTCCATTATAATTTTTTGGTGTTGTTCTCCTAATTCTCTCGAGCTCTTTTCCATTTTCATCAATAATGATTGACTCTGTTTTGGTTCCACCTAAATCAATACCAATATGCATTTTAATATGAACTTGATTGCTTCCAGATGTTAATATTACCATCTTTTGCAGTTTTATTAATTATTTTCATTTCAGAAGTTGTAAAATTAAGTTTGTTTAGACTTTCTAAATTTTCTTTTAATTGATTAATATTTCTAACTCCTATTAGAGCGGATGTTACATAATTATTTGATAGAACCCAAGAGATTGCCATTTGAGATAAAGATTGCCCTCTTTTAATTGCAATCTTATTTAAATCCGAAACAATCTTTAAATTTTTTTTTGTTATCAAAGATTTATCTAAGTATGATGTTGTATCGCTTGCTCTTGAAACTTTAGGTATCTTTTTTAAATATTTATCTGATAGCATTCCTTGAGCTAGCGGAGAAAAAGCAATACATCCAATTTTTAGTTTTCTTATTGTCTTAGTCAAATCTTTTTCAATCCATCTATTTATTAACGAATATGATGGTTGATGAATAAACAATTTAATATTTCTTGATTTTAAAATTTTGTAGATTTGATTTGTCTTTTTGGAGGAATAAGATGAAATGCCAATATATAAAGCTTTTCCAGATTTATAAATAGTTTCTAAAGCATCTGCTGTCTCTTCTAAAGGTGTATTTGGGTCAAATCTATGTGAATAAAATATGTCAAAATAATCAACTTTCATTCTTTTTAAACTTTGATCACAACTCGCGATAATATGTTTTTTTGATCCCCATTCTCCATAAGGTCCTTCCCACATATCATAACCAGCTTTAGATGATATGATGAGTTCGTCTCTATATTTTTTTAAGTCTTTACTTATTATTTTTCCAAAATTACTTTCTGTGCTACCATATGGTGGGCCATAATTATTCGCCAAATCAAAATGAGTAACACCTCTATCAAAAGCGTAAAATAGGATTTTTTTAATATTTGAAAGTGGGATTTTGGCACCAAAATTATGCCAAAGACCCAAGCTGATTAAAGGTAATTTTACACCGCTGTCACCGCAAGTCCTATATAACATATTTGAGTATCTATTTTTAGATGCAGAGTATTTCATAAAAAAAATATTAAATTAAATACATTAATAAGTAGCTCTTCCCCCACTTAGATCAAACACTGCAGCAGTCGCAAAAGAGTTTTCTTCACTAGCTAAATAAGTTACTAAAGAAGCCAATTCATTAACTTTTGCAAACTTATTTCTTGGAATCTTTGAAAGCATGTAATTTATATGTTCTTCGGTCATTTGATCAAATATTCTTGTTTTTGCAGCTGCCGGTGTTACACAATTTACTGCTATATTTTTTAACGCTAACTCTTTTCCTAGAGATTTTGTTAAACCAATAACCCCTGCTTTTGATGTGCTATAAGCTCCAGCGTTAGGATTGCCTTCTTTTCCAGCAATTGATGCAATATTAACTATTCTTCCATAATTATTTTTTTCCAAATAAGGAACAACTGCTTTGCAACAGTAAAATACTGCATTTAAATTTAATTGAATAACTTTTTCCCACTCTTCAATAGGATATTCTGCAACTGTTTTATTCATGCCTGTTATCCCAGCATTGTTTACAAAAATATCTATTTTATTATGTTCAGTCTCAATATCTTTTAAGCTTTTAGAAATCTCTTCAAAGTTACATACATTTACAATTTTATAACTTATGTTTTCTGAATTTATTTTTTCAACGGCTTTCTTTGCTTCTTGTTCATCAATATCCCATATAACAACTTTTGCACCTGATTGAATGAATCTTTCCGCTATTGCAAATCCAAAACCCTGAGCACCACCTGTTATAACCGCAACCCTATTACTTAAATCAAACTTTATCATTTTTTTTCTTTCTCTTTATTAATGGAAAACTTAGAGCAATTAAAGATAAAACAAAAAATGTTAATGCAATAGGTCTTTGAAGAAACATTAACCAGTTTCCATCGAAAATAACAAGCGATTGTCTTAAAGTTCCTTCTACCAATTCACCCAAAATTAAACCTATAATTACAGGTACAACTGAAAATCCATATCTTCTCATAAAGAAACCAATAACTCCAAATAATAGCATCAACCAAACATCAATAATTGACTGATTTAAAGAATATGTTCCGCAAACAGAAACCGCAAAAATCATCGGCCATAATAATTTATTCGGAACTAAAGTTATTCTTGCAAATATTTTAGCTCCAAAAAATCCTAATACGAAGAATAAAATATTTGCAATTAGCATTGATCCAAATATTCCATAAAGAAACTCAGGTTGCTCTCTAAATAAATCTGGACCCGGTCTTACACCATGTATGATTAATCCTGTAAGTATTACTGCTGTAGTCGCACTACCCGGAATGCCTAAAGCTAGAGTTGGAACCATGGCTCCTCCAGTAGCAGCATTATTTGCTGCTTCAGCTCCAGCTATTCCTTCAATTGATCCTTTTCCAAAATCCTCAGGTTTTTTTGACCATCTTTTTGCTTCAGCATATCCTATTAAAGATGCAACAGTTCCTCCCTCTGCTGGCAAAACACCAATAAATGATCCTATCCCACTAGATCTTATAATTGTTTTCCAAGTTTTTTTATAATCATCGATTGATGGAAGTTTAACTGCCTTTAAAGCTACTCTATTAAATATTTGATTTATTAAAGTAGATTGAGTTAACATTTCACTAATAGCAAACAAACCTACTACTACTGGAATAAAACCAATACCTTCAGTCAATTCATTAATTCCAAATGTAAACCTATCTATAGATGTCATAAAATCTTTACCAACAGTTGAAATTAGAATTCCAAAAGCACCAGCAATTAAATTTTTAATAGGACTGCCTTCACCAATTGATGCAAGCATAGTTAATCCAAAAATTGCTAGCGCAAAATATTCAGGTTGACCGAATTCGTAAGCTAAATTTGCAAGTAAAGGAGCAAAAAATATAAGAACTATAACACTAGCAATTCCACCAATTACGCTTGAAACAGTAGCCATACCTAAAGCTCTTCCAGCTTCTCCTTTTTGTGCTAAAGGGTAACCATCTAAACATGTGGCTGCTGCTGCAGGGGTTCCAGGGGTATTTATTAAAATTGCAGTAATTGCACCTCCATAAGTTCCTGCACAATAAATTGCAGTTAGTAATACAATTGCAGATAGTGGATCTAGTGTCATCGTAAAAGGTAATATTAAAGCACCGCCTGTTGTTGGCCCTAGTCCAGGAAGAACTCCAAGAATTAATCCAAAAATTGTTCCAAAAAATAAAACAATTAATAATTTATAACTAAATAAAGGAGCAAAGATTAAACCTAAATTTTCCATTTTATCCGTAATAAATGTTTGTAATAATTCCAGGTGGAAATCGTAATCCTAAAATTGTTTCAAAAAATACAAAAACAATTAAAGGAAATATAATTGATACGATTATTAAATAGGCAAATCTTCTTTCTCCCCAAAAGTAAGAAACTATGATTGAAAGTAATGCTATGCCTAAAAAGAAATCTAAAAATTTTGAAACAGTTATAAAAACAACAAATGAAAACAAAGTGATGTAAAATGAATTAGGTAATTTTTTTTCATTTTTCCAGGGATTTTTAAGAGAAATAAAATAAGTTAATAAAGTTAGCGCAATAATTAAAATTAATAGGGCCTTTGGAAACGTTGCTGGCTGTATACCTCTATTTAATATAGGAGGCACTATGTCAAAAGTAAACGTAAAGTATAATAGAATTGAAGAAATTAATATTATTACAGCTGAAACAATGAATGAACTTTTAAAAAAAAGGGACAAACTTTTGTTTGTCCCTTTTTCGTTATGTACATCATTCATTTAAATGTACAAAATTTATTAATTAATGTAACCCAATGCTTTGAGTTGAGCTGTCATTTCAGCAAGCATTTCTTCCATTTGCTTGCCCCATTCATCTGCGCCTACAACACTAGATTCATCAAGACCAATTTCTGTTAGGAAATTTTTATAGTAATTGTGGCTCATAGCTTTCATCATTCCAGCTTCTAGTTGTTTAACTCTGTCTGCTGGAGCACCTTTTTTAGTTACGAAACCTCTAACAGTAGATAAAGAAACAGGTATCCCTAATTCTTTTGCCGTTGGAGAGTCTCCTATTTTAGCCATTCTATTATTTGCTAATACAACTGAAACACAAAGTTTGCCTTCATTAATTTCAGTTAGGGCCTCACCTAAATTTAAAACTCCTACATCAATATCTCCCTTGATTAGGTTAGTTTTAATTGGCGCAACACCTTTGTAAGCAACAATAGTTGGATCTTTTAATCCACCTTTTTTAGTAAATGCAATTGCACTAACATCATCAATTCCACCAGTGTGAGTTGTTCCATATTTTAGTGATTTTGATTTTTGAGTGCTAATAAATTTCTTAGCATCTTTGATGTCATTATTACAATTAACAACAAATAGTTGAGGATCATCAGTTCCTCTAGCTAGCGGTTGCATATCGCTTATTTTGACTTTTGTTTTACCTAAAGCCATTGATACTGCGTGACCAGTAGTCCAAGTCAAAGTGTGATTACCGTCAGCAGGAAGTGTCATCATGTAGTCCATAGATGCAGCTCCACCACCACCTTTTTTATTAACTAATTGCATGTCTTGTTTTAAAACTCTTCTTGCTCTTAACAACATCATTCTCGTAGTAACATCTGTTCCACCACCAAAACCAGCATGAGTAATTGCTTGTATTGGATGACCATCTGCTTTTGCAGATGTAATCATAAGTGGAAGTGCTACAACAAAAAATTCAGTTACTAAAAAAGCAGCAGCTAAAAATAGTTTAAAGCTTTTTTTCATTATTTCCCTCTTAAGTTAATTTATATTTAAATATTTAATCATAATCTGTTAGAAACAGTAAGAAAAAAGATGACAAATAAGAAAAAAAATATTGCTTTATTGCTTGGAGATCCATCAGGTATTGGACCAGAACTTATATCAAAACTTTTGACCCAAAACGAACTATCGAATGCAAACATTACTATAATTGGTGAAAAAAATATTTTAAATGCTGGAGATAAAATTTCAGGAAATAATTCAGACCTAGAAATTGTTACTGATTTTGATGAAATAAATTTTGATAAAAAAAGTAAGTATTTTTTAGATATCTCTAAGGGTAAAAACAAAGATTATAATTTATCAGAGTGCTCTGCCGAATCTGGAGAAACTGTTTTAAATGCATTAAATTTAGCACTAGAACTTGCGAAAGAGAAAAAAATTGATGCTATTAATTTTGGTCCTTTTAATAAGACAAGCTTAAAATTAGGTGGATGTAAATTTGATGACGAATTACATCATATGGCTGATAAATTAAATGTAAAAAGTTTTTTTTGTGAATTTAATGTAGTTGATAATTTTTGGACTGCACGAGTGACATCTCATATACCTATCAAAGAAGTTCCAGAACATATTAAGAAAGATAAAATAATGAAGCCAATAAAATTGATTAATGAAGCAATGAAATTAAACGGTATAAAAAATCCAAGAGTTGCGGTTCAAGCTCTTAACCCTCATGCAGAGTTTGGTAATGAAGAAAAAGATGAGATAATACCAGCAATAGAGGAAGCAAAAAAACTTGGTATTAATGCTGATGGTCCTTTGCCATGTGATACTTCTTTCATTACAGCATTTAAAAATAAAAATCATGATTGCATTGTTGGAATGTATCATGATGCTCTTCAATCTGGACTAAAGGCTTTTGGATTTGATAGAGGGGTAACAGTTCAAGGTGGTCTTCCAATTCCAATAACAACACCTGCGCATGGAACTGCGTTTGATATTGCTGGAAAAAATCAGGCAAATTTGGAGCCAACATTGCAATCGTTTAAAATTGCACTAAGAATGGCTCAAAATTTAAATTAAATGTCTAAAATTAAAGATATAAGAACAAAAGTATATCAATGGAATGGTAAAACCGTTCCTCCACAAAATAATTTTTGCACAAATGCATCAGATTTACTTTATGAAAAATCAGATGCCATGGGTTCTTTCAGATTTCATGAATGGTTAATTTGTGAAATTGAAACTGATGATGGTCATATTGGAATTGGTAATGCAGCTCTTGCACCTCAGTTAGTAAAAAAAACTATTGATGAGTATCTTAAACCATTAGTTATAGGAGAAGATCCTTTTGATTACGCTTACATCTGGGAAAAAATGTATAGAAGAACTCATGCATGGGGAAGAAGAGGTTTGGGTATGGTTGCAATATCTGCAATTGATATTGCTATTTGGGATATATTAGGAAAGTTAACTAACAAACCCGTATTTAAATTGTTAGGGGGTAGAACAAAAGAAAAGATACCTGTTTATGCATCAAAACTTTATAGCCAACCTATCAAAGATTTACAAAATGAAGCTGAAAAATATAAAAAACAAGGTTTTAAAATGTTTAAAATGAGATTTGGTTGGGGGCCAAAAGACGGTCCTGAAGGTATGAGAAAAAACATTGAACTTGTAGAAGCTGTAAGAGAAGTAATCGGGGATGATACTGACTTAATGTTAGAATGTTATATGGGTTGGAACCTAGATTATTCTAAAAGAATGATACCTAAATTGGTAAAATTTAATCCAAGATGGTTAGAAGAACCAGTTATTGCTGATGATATTCATGGGTATGTGGAACTGAATAATATGAACGCTATACCAATTTCTGGGGGAGAACATGAATTTAATCTATTTGGTTTTAAACAATTGTTAGACCTCAAAGCAGTTAGCTACATTCAATATGATAATAATAGAGTTGGTGGATTTACAATCGCTCAGAAAATAAATGCTCTTGCAGAGGCTTATCAAGTTCCAGTAATTCCACATGCAGGTCAAATGCATAACTATCATTTAACAATGTCGAATTTTAATTGTCCTATCTCAGAGTTTTTTCCAGTTCATGATGTAGAAATTGGTAACGAACTATTTTATTATATTTTTGAAGGTGATCCTGCTCCAATAGATGGAATGATAGATCTAGATGATAATGTTCCTGGTCTTGGGCTTAAGATAACAGATAAATATAAATCAGAATTTAAAATTATTGAGTAATTAATAATTTTCTACTTCATTGATACTTGGCATTGAATTTGCAGCCCCTTCTTTAGTTGTAGAAATGCCAGCAACTTTATTAGAAAATTCTAATGCATCAACAATTTTTAACGATTTAGCTAATGCCACACTAAAAGCTCCATTAAATGCATCTCCTGCTCCAGTAGTATCTTTTACATCGTCTTTTAATTTATGAACATCTACAAAATGGCTTTCGGTTCCATTTGAAAAATAAACTCCTTTAGAACCTAGAGTTATTAAAATATTTTTTACTCCTTTTTTTAAAAATTCTTTAGCTGCATTTTCTATTTCAGATTTTGTTTCTATTTTCTTTTCTAAATAAAAACTAGCCTCAGTTTCATTTGGTGTAAAATAGTCTATGTTTTTAAAGTCATTCTCAGATATTTTTGAAGCCGGAGCTGGATTTAAAATTGTAATTGATCCAGTATCTTTAGCTTTTTGTAAAGCATAACTAGTAACATCATATGGTGTTTCTAATTGTGTTAAGAATATATCTGACTTCTCGATTGCTTTTAAATTATTATCTATATCAGAACTATTTAAAGTGCCAGCAGCGCCTGGTATAATGTTTATTGCATTATCACCTGTATTAGCATTAATCATAATACCAGCAACACCAGTTGAGTGATTTTTGTCTTTAATAATATAATCGGTATTTACTCCAGAGGATTTATATAAATTTAGTGCCATTTCAGCATTATTATCATCACCTATTTTTGTAATAAAACTTATGTTTCCGCCAAGTCTTGCTGCAGCAATGGCTTGGTTAGATCCTTTTCCACCAGGTCCTATTAAGTGTTTTGTTCCTAAAATAGTTTGCCCCACTTCAGGAATTTTTTCACCAATAAAACACAAGTCCGCAACAAATACTCCAAATACACATATAGATTTCATTTGATTAAGACCAGACTTTACCGTCAGGAAGAATAACTCCTTTAGTAATAATAAAACATCCAAAAGGTCGAGCATCTGTAGTGGTTACAATACAATATGCTTTTTTTGCTTCTTCATAAAAATTTTGTCTTGAAATTGATCCAACTTTCCATTGGGGACCAGAATTATTTTTTACCGCTTCAATAAATTCTTTATGAGTTTCAGTTAGTTCTTCTGGTTTATCATCTACTTCCATTCTAAGTGCAGGTGAGCCCCCTTGTGATACGGTAAAACTATCTAATGGAAAAACAGATAAAATTGCATTTGCTGCACTTTTAATATCTACCCCATCTAATCGTATTACATTCTTGTTCATAGAGTTTGCGGGAAAATTAGCATCAGCAAGAATAATTTTCTCACCATGACCCATAGATCTTAAATGAAAAAGTAAATCAGGGCTTAAAACTGGGTTAATATTTATTAACATCAAAAGATTATATTACATAAAAAAAAAGGGTGGAATAAAAATTCCACCCTTTTTTAAATGTTATAGACTAATGATTATTTAAAATCGTTAGCGTTTTCTTTTGTTACTAGTTGTGTTCCAGTATCAATGTTTGGATCAATACTTCCGCCATTAGCTAGCTCAAGTGCATATTTAACACCGTAAGCACCCATGTTATATGAGAACTGAGCAATAGTTGCAGTCATTTCACCTTTTAAGATACTTGTAGCAGCATCTGGAGTTGCATCAAAACCAACAACAACAACATCATTCATATCTGCATCTTTAAGAGCTTGCATAGCACCTAAGCCCATATTGTCATTTGAAGCAAATATTGCTTTGATGTTAGGATTTTTCAAAATAATAGACTCAGTAACTGATCTACCTTTTGCAGTATCCCACTCAGCTGTTTGAGTAGCAACTATATTTAAACCGCAATTTTTAAATCCTTTAATTGCACCGTCTCTTCTTAGTAAAGCTGTTGATTGAGACTCTATTCCAGTCAAAATTGCAACATCTGAACCTTTTGGAGTTTTGTCACAAATGAATTTAGCAGCTAATTCTGCTCCATTCATATTGTTAGTTCCAATAAAAGTAACACCTTCATTGATCCCCTTTGTATCTACAAATACAACTGGAACACCACTTTTGATAGCGTCATCTACAATTGGAGCGAATGCATTTGGATCTCCTGGTGCAAGAGCTAAAGCATCAACACCTTTAGCAAGTTGGTCTTCAACTTGGTTAATTTGTGCTTGAACATCACCTTCTTGAGGTGGCGCAACCAAGATTAACTTAACACCTAATTTTTTAGCTTCTTCTTCAGCACCTTTTGTAACAGAAGCCCAGAAAGGATTTCCAGACCCAGGACCTTTAATACTGAACAAGATTTTTTTACCATGACCATCAGCAAAAGAAGCTGAAATCATGCTTATCGATAAAAAAATTGCTGATACTAAAACAACAATTTTTCTTGATAGTTCTCTCATAAATTTCCCCTTTAATAATTATTAAAGCTTAATTTAATAAAATTTTTAAAAAAAATTCAACTGTTTACAAGGTCTCTTATGATAGCATCTATTCAACTTTGACGTGTTTATTTCCTCGTGCCGAAATCTCTTCTTAAAACATCCACGTAAACTGCTAATACAATGATCGAGCCAATCAATACTTGTTGCCAGAAAGAACTTACATCCATCAAATTAAGTCCATTTCTTAAAATTCCCATAATCATTACTCCAGCAAAAACTCCAAGAACAGTTCCTCTACCACCAAAGAAACTGGCTCCACCAATTATACATGCTGCGATAGCATCCAATTCAGATTGTAATCCTGCATTAGGATAACCAGAGTCTGTTCTTCCTGCTAAAATTAATGCTCCAATACCTGATAAAAATCCACAAAGTGAATAAACAATTATTAAAATTTTATTAACATTAATTCCTGAAGCTCTTGCTGCGCTTGGGTTTCCACCAATTGCATAAATCCACTTTCCTGTTCGACTATGATTCAAGAAAACCCAAAAAACAAAATATACAACCGCGATTAAAACTAAGCTTACAGGGAGATATTGAGATTTCTCTAATCCTAACCAAGTAAGATCTATTCTACCATGACCTAAGTACCTAACTTCATCGGTAAATCCACTTATGGGTGTTCCGCCTGATATTAAGTTTCCTGTTCCTCTAAAAATATATAGAGTTCCTAAAGTCATTATAAAAGGATGAGGCATTCTTAAAAGTGTTATCCCCAAACCATTTATTAACCCGCATAAAAATCCAGCAAATAAAGGTACTAGAACAACTATAAACCAAGGTGCTCCAGCTTTAGCCACTATTGCTAAAATCATCAATGAAAGCATCATTATTGAGCCAACTGATAGATCTATACCCGCAGTCACAATCACCATAAAAACACCTAAAGCTAACATTGATTGCCAAGATATTTGTTTGAATACGTTTGTTACATTTCTCCATGACAAGAAGACATCTGGTTGCAAAATATGCATTACCAAGATCATGATAACTAATAATAGTAAAATCCCGTATTTTTCAAAATATGGAATAAGTTTTACGTATAAGCTATCTTGTTTTTTTTCCTTATCTTCCATTTTATTTTTTTCCCATAATCCAACCAATGACTTCATCTCTTGAAGTTTTATCTAATTGAGACTCAGCAAAGTTTGTTCCTTGGAAAAGTGCCATTACTCGGTCGCAAACAGTAAAAATATCATCCATTCTATGACTTATTACTATAACACCTACGCCAGTACTTTTTAATTTGTTAATTAAGTCTAATACTTTTCCAACTTCTTTTATTGCTAAAGCAGCAGTTGGTTCATCCATTATAACAACTTTAGCATTAAATGCTGTTGACCTAGCTATTGCAACCGCTTGTCTTTGTCCTCCAGATAATTCCTCTACTTTCTGATCAGCACTTTTAACATTTATTTTTAGTTTCTCTAAGTGCGCGCTTGTCATTTCTTGAATTTTTTTAAAATCTAGAAATTTTAAGAAGCCAATATTTTTTGTAGGCTCTCTTCCTAAGAATATATTTTCTCCAATGGGTAAATTACCTGCCAATGCAAGATCTTGATAAACCATTTCTAAGCCTAAATTTTGAGAGTCTTTTGGGCTATCTAACACATGTTCTTTGCCCTCAAAAAATAAAGCACCTGCACTTGGTTTGTATAAACCAGATAAAACTTTCATTAGTGTAGATTTGCCTGCACCATTATCTCCCACTACACCTAAACATTCACCTTCGTGCACTTTTAAATTTACATTTTCTAAAGCAGTTATTGTTCCAAAATACTTTGTGATACCTTTAGCCTCTAAGAGCAATTTATTTGTTGAAGTCATTTAATTTAAATTAAAAAAAAAATTAATTAATTGCAACAGGTTTTGACCTCAAAAGATGAACAGTTTTTCTTAGAGCTTTTTTACAAAATCTTGGATTAAGATTTTTTGAAATTAATTTCATGTCTTCAAAAACAATATTGCCCATTTCCTTGAATGCCTCGTCTAAAGCACCCGCTCTATGTGCTGAGAATAAAACATTTTTTAATTTTCTTATTGGGTCATTTTTTTTAACTGGTTCTTCGGGAAAAACGTCAAGTGCTGCATAAATATCACCTTTTTTAAGTCTATTTTTTAAATCTTTAAAATTAACGACTGCAGCTCTACTCATTAGTATAAAAAGTGAGTTTGATTTCATAAGATTGAGTAATTTTTTATCAATAAGTCCTTTGTTTTTTGTAGTAATTGCAGCAAGTACATAAATAACTTCACATTCTTTAAACATTTTTTTTAAAGTAATTGGTTTATATCCTTGATTAATTATTTTTTTGTTTGGTATCCAAGGATCATAGATATTTATTTTACTCGAAAATGGTTTCAATAATGGAACCAAAGCTCTCCCTAAATCTCCAAATCCCAATAATCCAATTTTTTTTTCTGATAACAATGAAGCCTTAATATTTCCATCTAATCCATACTTTTCCTTTTTATTAATGAAATCCTGATTTGCTCCATGAATATTTCTAAGAAGAGAGAGTGTAAATCCAAGTGCAATCTCTGCAACTGGTTTTGAGAAAACAGGTGAAGTTGCAATAACGTGAATACCTTTATCAAAGCAATAATTATAATCCATATTATCTAAAAAGTTGCTTTCGACATTTATTACTGCCTTCAACTTTTTTGCTTTTATTAATAAAAATTTAGGAAGATCAGGCTGTCCAATTATAAATTTCGCTTTATGAATATTATTAATATAAAATTTCTGTTTATTTATTTTTGGTGCAAAAATAAGCTTAAATTTATTTTTTAACTCATTTAATTTTGGTTTTGAAAAAATAAGCTCCATAGTTCTTGGATATGGATCAACAATTGCAATATCTTTCATGATCTATAAGAGAATTTTTTTTACTTCTTCTTCTGTAAATCTTTTTGGTTTTTCACACTTAGTTTTAATTTTTTGAGGTACTCCAGTTGTTGCGGCTTTCATAGTAGATTCAATTATATCTAAAACATGAAGAGATAGCTCTCCTGAACATCGATGTTTTTTCTTTTTTTCTATTGAATATAACATCTCAGACATGCCAACACTTCTATAGTTTGCATTTGTTGGTGACTCATTGGATCTACCGCTTGCAGATGTAATATTTATTTTTCCTAAATGCATTTTATCGGTTTTATGTTCACCCCAACGACCACCTTCAGTAACAGAAATATAAACAGATCCACCAAACATATTTGGATCAGGAACAATAATTGATCCTTTAGTTCCATAAAGTTCCATATGATTTCTTTGATGATTAATAACATCAAAGGATAAAGTTACTTGAATAATTGCTTCATTATGAAATTGAATTGTTGCTAAATAAGTAGTTGGTGTTTCAACCTTGAATGTTTTTCCTTTATTTGGACCTGCTCTATAATTTCTTCTTTTAAATGCTGTTAATGTTCTTCCTTGCACCTGTTTAGCTGGCCCTAAAAGATTAACAAGTGTTGTAAAAAAATAAGGACCCATATCTATTACTGGTCCTCCCTCTTTTTTATACCAAGACTCTGGTTTTGGATGAAAGTTTTCAACACCAGGAAATGCAAAGATTGCATTTCCAAGTTTGATTTGTCCAATCAAATCAGAGTCAATTAATTCCTTTGCTTTTTGTCCACCTCCTCCAAGAAAAGTGTCTGGCGCATTACCAATGTATAATTTTTTTTGTTTTGCCAAAGCCACTAACTCTTTTCCTTTTTGAAAGTATGTTGCTAATGGTTTTTCTGAATAAACATGCTTGCCTGCATTTAATACTTTTTTTGACACAGAATAATGTGATTGAGGAATTGTTAAATTTAAAATTACCTCTATATCTTTATCTTTTAGTATTTCATTAACAGTCATTGATTTGATGTTGTATAATTTCGCACATTTTTCAGCTGCTTTTTGATTAATATCCGCACAAGCAACGATTTTGAAATTATTAAAATATTGATGTCCCCTAAAATATGTTTCTGCGATATGGCCACATCCTATGAGACCAACCTTAAAAACTTTATTCATGAATTTTAGACACCTTGTCTTTGCTTTGATTTTCCTTCTTTATGAAGTTTTAATGCCTCTTCATTTTCTTTTGTTGATGGCATTTCTAAAGTAGGACTTTCCCAGTAAGCAGATCCTTCTAACCACTCATAAGAATGAGTTTTTATTGAAATTAAGTAAGTTACATCAGATTTTTTAGCTCTTTTAAATGCTTCCTCTAATTCAGAAATAGATGATACCTCCTCAGATTTTGCACCCATGCTCTCTGCATGTTTAGCAAAATTAACAGGGACTAGATTTGGAGCTTTTGAACTATTAAATAGACAATTAAATTCTTTTCCGCCTTTAAACAATTGTAGCCTGTTAATAACGGCATGGCCTCCATTATCACATAAAACTATTATTAATTTATTATTTGTTATAACTGATGAATAAATATCTGAATTAAAAAGTAAATAAGATCCATCTCCTACAAAAGCTATTACTTCTTTATCTGGGTTTGCCATTTTAACTCCTAATGCACCAGAAATTTCATAACTCATACAGCTAAAACCCCATTCGGTTTCATGTGTATTTAATTCTTTTGGCCTCCAAATTTGCACAACTTCTCCAACTAATCCACCTGCAGCAGTAACAGCAATGTCCGTTGGATCTGAATTACGATATATTGCTCCTACAGCATGTGCATAACTAGGTAGTTCTTGATTAGTTGGACCGCTTTCTTTATCTACATAATCATTCCAATTTTTTAATTCATCTCTTGATTTTTTATGCCATTCATCAGGTGCTTTCCAATCTCCCAAGGCATTTGATAGCTCTTGTAAGCTTACTTTTGCATCACCTATTACTGATTGCGCCAAATGTTTGCTAGCATCAAATCTAGAGACATTAACACTAACAAGTGAAAAGTCTGGGTTCTCAAAATTTGCCCACGACCCAGTTGTGAAATCAGCTAATTTTGTTCCAACAGCAATAGCTAGGTCAGTTTGTTTTGCTAAATTATTTGCTGCTTTGCCACCAAGACCACCTATGGGACCTAAGAAATGAGAGTGGTCTCTCTTCATTGTAGAGTAGCCCATAACTGTTTGTGTAACTGGTATATTGTGTTTAATTGCAAAATTACTTAGATCTTCCATTGCATCAGAGTAGAAAACCCCTCCACCTGAAATCAATAAAGGATTTTTGGATTTTTTAATTTGCTCAGCTGCTTGTTTTATTTGAAAATCATCAGGTCTTGGTCGTCTAATGTTGTGAACTCTCTCTTTAAAAAATTCTTCAGGATATTCATATGTTTCACCTTGAACATCTTGTGATAATGACAAGCAAGCTGGTCCGCAATCTGCTGGATCTAACATTGTTTGGATTGCTTGAGGTAATGTTTGTAAAATTTGTTCTGGTCTTGTAATTCTATCAAAATATTTTGTTACTGGTTTGAAAGCATCATTCTGAGTAATGCCAGGATTATTAAAATGCTCAACTTGTTGAAGAACTGGGTCAGGCATTCTGTTTGCATATGTATCTCCAGGTAAAAATAAAATTGGTAATCTGTTGCTCATAGCAACAGCCGAGGCTGTAACCATATTTGTAGATCCTGGTCCAACTGAACTAGTTGCAACAAAAAATTGTTTTCTTCTTTTGGCTCTAGCGTATGCTATTCCAGTCAGTGCCATATTTTGCTCATGATGCCCTCTATATGTTGGTAATTTATCCTGATTTTCTTGTAGAGCTTGTCCTAAACAAGCAACATTGCCATGTCCAAAAATACCAAAAGCTCCAGCAAATAACTGCTCTTTTTTACCGTCTATTAAAATTTTTTGAGCAATAAGATGTTTTATTATTGCATGTGCACAAGTGAGCTTTATTTTTTTCATTATTCTATATATAAATCTTTAACTTTTAACAATTAAACACAATTTAAAAAATATGTATAGCAATTTTGGTCAATTCATTAATGGTCAGTGGCAACAAGCAGAAAAAAAAGAAACTTATAAAGTTATCAATCCAGCAACAGAAGAAGTTTTAGGAGAAGCATCAAAAGCATCGTCTGTTGACGTTCAAAAAGCATTAAAATCAGCAGAGAAAGGACTCGAAACTTGGAAAAATACTACTCCATGGCAAAGGTCTTATGTAATAAGAAAAATTGCAGATTTGATGCGTGAAAGAAAAGATGTATTGGCTAAATGGCTTACACTTGAAGTTGGAAAACCTCTTAAAGAAGCAATTGGAGAAGTTGGTGGTGGAGCAGATATATTTGAATGGAATGCAGAAGAAACTAAAAGAATTTATGGTGAAACATTACAAAGTAGATTTCCAGAAACAAGAGTTCATGTTTACTATCAACCAGTAGGTGTTGTAGCAGCACTTGTGCCATGGAATTTTCCTATAGTTTTAGCGTCCAGAAAAATTTCAACTGCACTGGCTGCTGGTTGTTCAGTTATTTGTAAGCCAGATGTAATTACGCCTGGAGCAGTTATGGAACTTGTAAATATTTGTAAAGATGCTGGAGTTCCTGATGGAGTAGTCAATTTATTATCTGGAGACCCAGCTGAAATATCAAATGAACTACTTGAATCAGATATAATAAAAAAAGTTTCTATAACTGGCTCAACACGTGTTGGAAAATTAATACTTAAAAAAGCTGCAGATAAAGTTCAAAGAGTTACAATGGAATTAAGTGGTCATTCTCCATTTATAGTATTTGACGATGTTGACATGAATAAAGTTGCAGATATGGCAATAACAGCAAAATTTCGTAATAATGGTCAAGTTTGTATATCCCCAAATAGGTTTTACATTCAAGAAACGAGAAAAGAAGAATTTGTAAATGCTTTTGTAGATAGAGCAAAAAAATTAAAAATTGGAAATGGAATGGATGAAGGCACTGACTTAGGACCTTTAACAACAGCAAAACGTTTGGAAGAAATTGAAAAATTAGTCGAAACTACAAAGAGTGAAGGCGCAAAAGTTGTTTTTGGCGGGGGTAGACCTTCAGGATTTAATAAAGGTTATTATTTTGAACCAACTGTATTTGATGAAGTGCAGGACAATTTTACAATTATGAAAGAAGAACCTTTTGGTCCCTTAGTGCCCGTTTTAACTTTCAAGGATTTTGACGAAGTAGTAGAGAGAGCAAATAATAATGACCTGGGACTTTGTAGCTATTTATATACAAACTCAATGGACAAAGCTAATAGAGCATCAGAGATGATGGAAACCGGTTGTGTAGCAGTAAATACAGCTGCAGTTGCAGTTGCTGAAGCTCCATTCGGTGGAATAAAACAAACCGGTTATGGTCGTGAAGGTGGATCTATGGCTATAAAAGATTACCTTAATATAAAGTATACCCATATGGGTCTAAAAACCTGAGTAAATGAGAAAAAATAAAGCCAAAGAAATAATTAAAAATGGCAAAGCTGTAATCAATGGTTGGTTACAAATTCCAAGTACTGTTTCGGCAGAAACAATGGCTCAACAAGGATGGGACTCATTAACAATTGATATGCAACACGGGCTCGTTGATTACACGAATGCAATGCCAATGATGCAAGTGATTTCAGCGACTGAAGTCGTCCCTTTGGCAAGAGTTAACTGGAATGAACCTGGTCAAATTATGAAAATTTTAGATGCTGGATGTTATGGAATCATTTGCCCAATGGTAAGTAATCGAAAAGAAGCAGAAAGATTTGTTCAAGCATGTAAATATCCACCAGATGGATATAGAAGTTTCGGTCCAATGAGAGGGCTAATCTATGGAGGGCCTGATTATGGAGATCATGCAAACGATGAAATATTAAAAATGGCTATGATTGAAACTAAAGAAGCTTTAGAAAATCTTGATGAAATTATGAGTACCCCAGGCCTTGATGGTATCTACATAGGGCCTGCTGATTTAAGTTTGGCTATAGGAGAAAAGCCTGGTTTTGACAAAGGTGAGGATACTAAAGCTTATTCAGAAATACTTAGAATATTAGAGCATGCAAAAAAAAACAATATATTTGCTGGAATTCATAACGGAAGTACTGACTATGCAAAAAAAATGATTGAAAAAGGTTTTCAATTTGTAACAGTTGGAGCAGACTCTAGATTTATAAGTGCGGGTGCGAAAAATACAGTTGAAAATTTAAAAGGCACAGTGAAATCAGAATTATCTAAAGCCTATTAATAAATAAAGTATAAACTTTTACGTATGAAAAAAATCTTAATAATAGGATCGATACATAATAATGGTATTGATTTACTAGAAGGAAATAAAAATTTTGAATTTGAAGTTGTAGACAATACAGATACAGAATTTTTGAAAGATAAAATAAAAGACTGTGATGGAATAAGTATTAGAACATCTAAATTGTCAAAAGAAATTATAGACTCAGCTAAGAATTTAAAAGTGATATCTAGACATGGTGTAGGCTATGACAATATAGATCTTAAAGCAACCAAGCAAAACAATATCACATTAGCAATAACAGCTACAGCAAATGCTCAAGCTGTAGCAGAACATGTTTTATTCATGCTATTCAGCATTGCAAAAAGAAATAATATGTACAACGAGACTGTAAAAACTGGAAAGTTCAATGATAGAACTAAGCTTCCTAAAACAATTGAGTTATGGAATAAAAGTATCTTAATTGCAGGTTTTGGTCGTATTGGAAAATGCTTACTTAAAAAATGTAAGGGTTTAGAAATGAACATTTTTGTTTATGATCCTTTTGTCAGCGAAGAGGAGATTAAAAAAGTTGGTGGAACTAAAATTAATGATTTAAATGAAAGTTTAAATAAAATGGATGCAATTTCAATTCATATGCCTCTAAACGAAAATACAAAACATTTAATCAATTATGAAATGATAAAAAAAATGAAAAAAAATTGTATTTTAATTAATGCTGCAAGAGGTGGTATTATTAACGAGGAAGATCTGAATAAGGCATTAAACGAAGATTTAATTTTTGGTGCAGGGCTTGATGTTTTTGAAAAGGAGCCTCCATCTTTAGATAATCCATTGCTAAAAAATGAGAAAGCATTTTTAAGTCCTCATTCAGCAGTATTTACCGAAGAATGTTTGTCTAGAATGGGTATTGAAACAGTCCAAAATATTATTGATTTTTTTGACAATAAATTGGAAAAGTCAAAAATAGTAAAAATCTCATGAGCTTAAAATTAAAAAATTTTGGATTGTTAGAGTTTCTTATCATTATATCAGCTGTTTATGTTGTGGGAATGTTGATATGGACAGCGAGTACAAGGCCTGAAGTTGAAGCTCGTGCAAATTTAGTAAAAGAAAATCATAAAAAAGTTGTCGATTTTATTAATGACGAAATTAATAATTGTGGAAATAATGATGAAGGGAAGATAACAGTTTGGGGTGATCCATGTAATGCTGAATGGATAGCTGAAAAGGTTGTTAATCACATAAATGATAATCTTAAGATTGAAAATCCATTTTCAGATGATAATAAAGTTAAAACAGACCCTGACCCAAGAATAAAAGCAGAGGGAAAAGCTGGTCAGTCAGTAGAAATGGGTGTTATTTTTATAATGTCATCAAATTTTCTAGCAGAACCAGGATCAGAATGGATTGTTGGTACTTGTTTTAAATCTCCATGTGTAGCTGCTGGTAATAATGAATTAACTTCTTTATATAGATAGCTAATTATTTTCAATTTCTAAATTTGCGCTTTTTAAAGTCTCAATTAGATATTTGTATCCAATTTTAGCATATTCAAAAGGATTTGCTTTTGCGGGATCTTGCTCCGCTTCTACAACTAACCATCCAGAATAATTTTGTTTTTTTAACAAGTCAAAAAAAGGCTTGTAATCAATACAACCATCTCCTGGAACAGTGAAAGCTCCTTCTAAAAAAGCCTGTCTAAAACTATAATCGTGATTTAACGAATTATCTAAAACATTTTTTCTCATATCTTTGCAATGTATATGAATTATTCTTTCTTTAAATTCTTTATAAATTTTCAAACTATCCCCTTTTGCAAATAACATGTGTCCAGTATCTAAAGTTAGTTTGACACTACCATCTGTGTTTTCTAATAATCTTCTTGTATCCTCTTCACTTTCAATGCAAGTTCCCATATGATGATGGTAAGCAAGAGGCATATCCTGATCCTCTAGATATTTTCCCATTTCCGAAATTTTTTTATAATATTTTTTAGACTCATCTAAATCCATTCTAGGTCTTTTAGATAAATTTATATTTGGATCGCCTTGAATGGAACCATAAACTTCGGCAAAAACTATGCAGGGCGCTTTACAATCTTGAAATAGTTTCAATTGGTTTTGAATTTTTGATTTTTCCTCTTCGAAAGTATTTTTTCTTAAATTTGCTCCATACCAACCTGAACATAATTTTAAATTATATTTATTTAATATAGGAATTAATTCTTCTGATGTTTTTGGAAATTTTCCCCCAGACTCTATTCCTTTAAATCCTGCTTCACTAGCTTCGGAAAGACATTGTTCAAGCGGAGTATCACCACCAAGCTCAGGCATGTCATCATTGCTCCAAGCTATTGGGGCTATACCTAATTTTACTGACATAAATAATAGTTTTGTTATGATATTAGATGCTTCAAAAAATTAAACCTAAAAAATTTAAACTTGGAATTGTTGGAGGCGGACCTGGATCTTGGATCGGGCATGTTCATAGAATTTCATCTAGATATGATGACAAATATGAAATCGTTGCAGGGGTATTTTCTAGAAGTGTTGATAAATCTAGGAAATTTGGACAAAGTATAGGTTTAGATAAATCTAGATGTTATTCAAATTACAAAGAGATGTCTGAAAAAGAAGCGAAAAGAAAAGATGGTATTAATGTTGTAGCAATAATGACTCCACCATCAAGTCATCAAATTATTGCGGAGAATTTTATAAAAAAAAACATACATGTAATTTCAGACAAGCCATTTGCTGGAAATCTTGAGCAGGGAAAAAAACTATATAAAGCAATAAAGAATAACAAAAAAATTAAATATGCACTGACTCACAACTATTCATCTTATCCAATGGTTAGAGAGGCAAAAAATTTAGTTGAAAAAGGAAAAATTGGAAAAGTTGAATATATCAACGTTGAATATATTCAGGATTGGACAGATGGTAATAAAATTTCAAAAACAAATTCAAAAAAGGTTTTTAAATGGAAAGTTGATAAAAAAATTGTTGGTGTATCAGCAGTTCTTAATGAAATAGGATCACATGCATATCATCTAGCAATTTATATTACAGGCCTTAAAGGAGAAAAACTGATAGCCGATGTAAGTAAATATTCGAAGGACGTTAAAATGGATAATAACGCACAAGTTTTTGTTAATTTTAACAATGGTGCTAAAGGAATTGTATGGACATGTGTAACAGCTAAAGGCGGTGTATATGGTTTAAGAATTAGAGTATATGGTTCTAAAGGAAGTTTAGAATGGGTTCAAAATGATCCAAATTATTTAAAATTCAATCCGAGCAAAGGAGCAGTAAAGTTTTTAGAAAGAGGATATACAAAAGCAAATTTTTCAAAAAAATTTTCTAGAGTAAAATTTGGTCACCCTGAAGGATATTTAGATGCTTTTGCAAATATATATAAGGAATTTGCTGAATATTTAAAAACGAATACAAAAAAAAGATTTTATTTTCCTAACGAAGAAGAGGGTTTGGAGACTGCTAAATTCATTGATGCATGTAAGAAATCATCATTAAAAAAACAATGGGTAAAAATTTAATTAACGTAGCATTATTCGGTTTGGGAAGAATAGGACTAATGCATGCAAATAATTTAATAAATAATAAAAATTTTAATCTTAAATATATTTTCGATGTTAATAGAAAACTTGCAAAAAAAGTTTCAAAAAATCTAAATTGTCAAAATATTGAAAATCCTCAAATAGCATATAAAGATAAAAAAATTGATTGTATTTTTATCTCTTCCACTACCTCAACTCATCTTAAATTTATATATGAAAGTATAAAAAGTAACAAAACAGTATTTTGTGAAAAACCTTTAGATTTAAATTTAAAAAAAATTCAAAATTACGAAAAAAAAATAAATAAATTTAATCATAAAATTCAAATTGGATTTAACAGAAGATATGATCCAGGTCATAGTTCTCTAAAAAATAATTTAATAAAAGGCAAGATAGGAAAACTAGAGAAAATTATTATTACTAGCAGAGATCCGGCTGCTCCATCTGTAAATTATTTAAAAGCCTCAGGTGGTATTTTTAAAGATATGATGATCCATGATTTCGATCTAGCAAGGTATTATGCGGGTAAAGATGAATTTGTTTCTATATTTGCCACAGGGAGCAATATTTCTAATAAATACTTTAATAAACTTAAAGATTTCGAGCTTGCTACGGCAATTTTGAAAACAAAAAATGGTGTTCAATGTATTATTAGTAATTCTAGACATTGTAGTTTTGGATATGATCAAAGAGTAGAGCTTTTTGGAAGCAAAGGAATGATTATTTCTGATAATATCAAAGAAAATGAGATTAGTTTGTATTCTAATAAAAGTACGAATGCACGATCAAGCTTTAAACATTTTTTTATAGAAAGATACGACCAGGCATACAAAGAACAGTTAAATGATCTTGCTAAATTATTCAGATCAAATTTAAGACCTAAAAGTGGTTTTATTGATGGAAAGATTTCAATACAAATTGCTGAGAGTGCTATCCAGTCATTAAAATCAAAAAAGTTTGAAAAAATAAAATATTAAAAATCAACTTTAGGTTGAGTACAACCTGCTTCTTTACAATCTAAATAAATTTATGTTAGCTTTAATGTTTAAAAGTTAACTTTTATTTAAGAGAGGAAATTAAAAATGAAAACAATAAAGAACTTTATATTAGCTGTTGCTGCATGGGCAATGATGTCTGTATCAGCATTAGCAACTGATATAATTGTTGTTTCACATGGACAAGCTAATGACCCTTTTTGGTCGGTAGCTAAAAATGGAGTTGATGCTGCTTGTAAAGATATGGGAGTATCTTGCAAATACACTGCGCCTGGAACTTTTGACATGGTTGAAATGGCAAAACTAATTGATAATGCTGTATCACAAAAACCAAAAGGTATTGTAATTACTTTACCTGATGCAGCTGCATTAGGAAAATCTGTAAAAGCAGCAATAGCTGCTGGTATACCAGTGGTCTCTATGAACTCTGGTTCGGATGACTATGCATCATTAGGAATTAGTGCACACGTAGGTCAAACTGAATTTGAAGCTGGCGTTGGTGGCGGACAAAAAATGAAGGCTGCTGGAGGAAAAAAAGCTTTATGCGTTAACCACGAAGTTGGAAACGTAGCGCTTGATAGAAGATGTGCAGGTTTCAAAAAAGGTTTTGGTGGATCTGTTGATATTCTTGGAACATCAAATGACCCAACTGAAATTCAAAAAGCTGTTGCTGCAAAATTAGGTGGTGGATATGACACTATTCTAACTTTAGGAGCTGGTTTATCTGGTGAAGCAGCACTAAAAGCTTTAGAAGCTGCTGGTAAAGTTGGAAATGTTAAATTAGGAACATTTGATATGTCACCTAATATGTTGAAAGCTGCTGCTGCAGGTAAAGTAGAGTTTTTAATTGACCAACAACAATATCTACAAGGTTATTTGCCAATAGCTATTTTTGCTCAATACATGAGATGGGGAACAATGCCCGCAGGTGTAGTTATGACTGGACCTGGATTTGTTACTCCTGATAATGCTGCTAAAGTAATTAAATGGGCAGCTCAAGGTTATAGATAAAATCTATATTTAAGGCCTGACTAAATTTTTTGGTCAGGCCTTTTTTCAAAATTTAAATGTCATTAAAATCAAAAAGTATTTCATCGAAAAGTAGTCTTAATGAAGACGAACGTCTAAAAAAAATATCACCACTAAGAGTTTTATTGAATAGGCCTGAGTTGGGTGCATTAGGTGGCTCAATACTTGTATTTATATTTTTTGGAATTGTAGCTGGCGATACTGGTATGTTTAGCGCCTATGGAATGCTTAATTTCCTCGATGTTTCAGCTAATTTGGGAATTATAGCAATAGCAGCAGCGATGTTAATGATTGGCGGTGAATTTGATTTGTCAATTGGATCAATGATTGGCTTTGCTGGAATTTGTATAGCAATTCCTGCAATTTATTGGGGTTGGCCATTATGGATGAGTATAGTTTTTGCTTTCGCTATGGCAGTATTGGTTGGATACTTTAATGGCATAATGGTTGTCAAAACCGGTTTGCCTTCTTTTATTGTAACACTTGCAATGCTTTTTATTTTAAGAGGTTTGACATTAGCAATAACAAGATTGATTACTGGCAGAACTCAAGTTCCAGGACTAAGAGTATTAATTGAAGATGATCCATTAGCATGGCTATTTGCTACAGATACTTTTAAATGGCTTTTTAATTGGTTGGGATCATTAAAATTGATTGAACTGAGAACTGATGGAACTCCTCTTGCAACTGGAATACCTCCATCGGTTATTTGGTTTATTGCATTAACATTGTTTGCAACATGGATATTGATGAAAACAAGATACGGTAATTGGATCTTTGCATCTGGAGGCGATAAGGTTGGAGCAACAAATGTGGGTGTGCCTGTTGGAAGGGTAAAAATAAGTCTATTTATCGGGACGGCAGTCGCTTCTACTATTTTTGCTTGTATTCAAGTATTAGATGCAGGTTCTGCAGATACTATGAGAGGTACTTTAAAAGAACTAGAGGCTATTGCAGCTGCTGTTGTTGGTGGTTGTCTCTTAACAGGTGGATATGGATCTGCAATAGGTGCTGCTTTTGGTGCAATTATATTTGGGACTGTATCTATGGGAATATTTTATACAGATGTTGACACTGATTGGTTTAAAGTTTTCTTAGGAGCAATGATGTTGATAGCTGTAGTATTTAATAACTATATCAGAAAGAAAGTGACTGAGAGTAAATAATGTCTGACTATCTCGTTCAATTTAATAATATTAGTAAGTTTTTTGGGAAGGTAATAGCGCTTAAAGATGTCACTATGAGATTAAAAAAAGGTGAGATCATGTGCTTACTTGGAGATAATGGAGCAGGAAAGTCGACATTAATTAAAACTTTAGCAGGTGTTCATAAACCAGATGAAGGAGAAATTATATTTGAAGATAATAAAATTGTTTTTGACTCACCAAAAGATGCTTTAGATATTGGTATAGGAACAGTTTATCAAGATCTAGCATTGGTTCCTTTGATGAGTGTTACTAGAAATTTTTTTATGGGAAGAGAGCCTCAAAAAGGTATTCCTTTCCTTAAAACTTTTGATGTGGAGAAAGCAAATAAGATAGCAGCAGATAGAATGGGACAGATAGGTATCGATGTTAGAGATCCATCTCAGGCAGTTGGAACTATGTCTGGTGGTGAAAGACAATGCCTAGCAATATCACGGGCTATATATTTTGGAGCAAAAGTTTTAGTTTTAGATGAACCAACTTCTGCTTTAGGAGTTCATCAAGCATCAATGGTATTAAAATATATTGTAAAGGCTGCATCTGAGGGATTGGCTGTGATTTTAATTACCCATAATGTACATCATGCTTACCCTGTTGGTAATAGTTTCACTGTACTTAACCGAGGAAAAAGCATGGGAACGTTCCAAAAAAAAGATATTTCTAGAGAAAAGCTTCTTAGTATGATGGCTGGTGGTGAAGAATTAGATAAACTTGAAGTCGAACTTCAAGAAATGGATAGAATTCACAATAAAAATTAGATATTACGCCATATATCTTTACCATGACAAAATCATTTCCTTTGCTCTTTATATTATTATGGTCGTCGGCATTCATATCTGGAAAAGAAATTGTTCAAAACGCTTCTCCATTTGCAGCTTTAGCATTTAGATTTGGGATTGTAACAATTGGTTTTCTCGTATTTGCTTATTTCAGTAATGATAAAATTTTTGGAAAATTAAAAAATATTATTGAAAGTCTTTCTACAGGTATTTTATTTCATGGGATTTATCTAGGTGGATGTTGGTATGCATTCTCAATTGGGATGCCAGCTGCAATTGTAGCTTTAATAGTTACACTTCAACCTATTTTAACAAATATTTTATCTGGTCCAATTTTTGGAGAAAAAATATCTTGGAAACAGTGGGCAGGTATCAGTTTAGGTTTTATTGGTTCTGTCACTGTCTTAGGTATTGATTTTGGAAAAGAAATTCCTCCTTTAGGATTGTTAGCTACAGTCTTAGCTTTATTTGCAATAACGGCTGGAACATTGTGGCAAAAAAAATTGAGTGGAAATTTAGCTTTGTCAGTTAATAATGCATATCAAGCAATTGGTGGTTGCCTTTTTAATCTATTGTTAATGTTTATATTTGAAAATGCTTACATAAATTTTACAACTAGTTTTGTATTAGGTATGTCTCACCAAATTATATTAGTTTCATTTGGAGCTTTTACTATTCTTATGTTTTTAATCAAAAGGGGTACTGTGGGCAAAACTACTACTTTATTTTTTTTAGTACCTCCTACTTCAGCAGTGATGGCATGGATATTTTTAAATGAACAATTAACATTTTCTGACATAATTGGTTTTTTAATAACAACTGTTGGAGTATTTATAGCCACAAGGGATAAAAAAAATGGATAACAATTTTTTTAAAAAAATAAGAATATTAGACGGTGGCATGGGTCAATTATTACTTGAAAAAGGAATGGTATCTATGGGGACCTTGTGGTCTGCAAGCGCTTTGTTAGATGAAAAATATCATCAATTGTTGGTTGATACTCATTTATCATACATCAATGCAGGCTCGGATGTTATCGTTACAAACACTTTTAGTTGTAGAAAATTTAGATTAATAGAAAATAATGTTGGTAATCAATTCAAAAAATTAAACGAAATTGCATGTAAACTTGCAATCAAAGCTAAAGATTTATCAAAGAAAAATGTATTAGTAGCTGGATCAATTCCTAGCCAAAGAGACACTTATATGACTGATGATCGCGATATCAAATTAATTGAGGAAGATATGTTTGAACAAGCTGATATTTTAAGTGAATTTACTGATTTTTTATACTTAGATGTTATTAGCAGCACTAATGAAGTTAAAGCCGCTCTTAATATATCTAAAAAATTAAACAAAAAAGTTTTAATTGGAATACATTTAAAAAAAAATGGTGACCTACCCTCAGAAGAAAAAATTGAGCAATTAATTGAAATTATTAAACATGAAAATATACTTGGTGTAGTTTGTGCGTGTGTTTCTCCAGAAATATCATTATCTGTATTAGATAAATTTTTAAATTGTAAAGTTCCATTTGGATTTAAAATAAATTTGTGGGGAGTTGATGAACCAGGGCCCATACAGACATTTAATACTGCAAAACCTTATGAAATTGGAATAAATCCTAATCAATCTTTAGGAAAAAGAGATAATTTTGATGCAAATGAATTTTATAATCTATCAAAAAAATTCATAGAAGGTGGGGCAACAATATTAGGTGGATGTTGTGAGACAAAACCTGAGCATATTAGCTCTATATCTTTATTTAAATAATAATTTTTGTATCTGCTTTTCTAACAAAATAAATTCCTACAACTACAGCCAATAAAGATATTAATACCTTATAAGTTATTAATTCACTTAAAAATATATAGCCTAAAATAATACCAAAGATTGGAATTAAGTACGAGACCTGAGATTGAAAAATTAAACCATTCTTTTTCAAAATTTTAAACCTTAAAAGCCATGCAACTCCTGTTGGTACTATACCAAGATAAATTACTGACATAGTTGAATTTAATGATGGAGTATTTTCCAATGGAGTTTCTAACAAACACATCAAAGGAAATAAAATCAGAGTTGCCCAAATTAATATTGATCCAGTAACGTTTTCATTTTTTTTCTTGCTAATTTTAAGTGTTAAAACTCCACCTATTACATAACATGTTGATCCTACTAAAATTAGCACTGCAGAAAGAAAATTATTTTCATCTATTAAAATATTATCAGAAAATAAATAAACAATTCCTGCAAATCCAATTAATATCCCAACAGTTTTTGCAAAATTAAATTTTTCATTTTTTGTATAAAAGTGACCTAATATGGTAGAACTCAAAGGAGTAGTAGACATTAAAATTGCTGCCAAATTACTTTGCACAGACTTTACCCCGTAAGCAATTAAAAAGAATGGTATAACTAAATTGATTAGTCCTATTAACATGAACCAATGCCAATCTTTTGAAAATGCTTCAATTACTATTTTTTTATAAAAACATAAAATTAATACTGGTATAGATCCAAAAAATACTCTCAAAAAAGCAATTGTCATTGGACCGAAAGATTCTGTTGCAATTTTTATATTAAAAAAAGCAGATGCCCAAATTATTGATAGTAATGTTAATAAAATATAATCTGTTAAATTAGCTTGTTTCATTCTGTAATATCTTTCACATCACCTTTTGTAATTTGAATTAATTTTTCATAATTGATCTTAAAAATTACATTAGGATGACCAGCTGCAGCAAATATATCTTTAAATCTGCTTAAAGAATTATCTATAAATATTTGAATTTTATTTATATGACCTACAGGAGATACACCTCCAATTGTATATCCTGTTTGAGACTTAACCTCATCAGCTGAAGCCATTCTTACATTTTTTTTTTCAGAAATTTTTTTTAGTTTATTTAACGAACATCTTTTGTCACCAGAAACTAAACAAAGTAAAAAATCATTTTCTATCTTAATAAGTAGACTTTTAACAATTGCTCCTACTTCACAATTTAATGAATTTGCTGCATCCAAAGCTGTTTTTGCTGAATTTTCTAATTCTACAACTGATAAATTTTCATCAAATTCTTTAAGACACTTCTCTGCTCTTTTAACTGGTTCTTTATTCAATAAAGTCATATTCAACTTATGATTGATAAAAAAGCGCTGAAATTATTGGCATAATTATATGTTTAAATTGCATAGGTGATATCCTCATTATATGTATTCTTTATTATAACAATATTGGTAATTAACCCAGATATTTAATTCTACAGGAGATTATATGAGCGCAAGCAAAGTTCTAAAAATGATGAAAGACAAGCAAATTGAGTTTGTCGATTTAAGATTTACAGACCCAAGAGGTAAGTTACAGCACTTGACTATGGATGCATCGGTAGTCGATGGGGACATGTTAACCGATGGTGTATTTTTTGATGGATCATCTATTGCTGGATGGAAAGCGATAAATGAATCTGACATGATATTAAAACCAGATTTAAACAGACAAATCGTTGATCCATTTACATCTCATAATACTCTTGTTTTATTTTGTGACATATTAGATGCAATTAAAAGAAATCCTTATGAGAGAGATCCAAGAGGGATAGCGAAAAAAGCTGAAGCTTATTTAAAGAAGACTGGCATAGGTGATAAAGCTTACTTTGGTCCAGAGCCAGAATTTTTTGTTTTTGATGATGTAAAAATAAAAAACGATATGAACGAAACAAGTTTTTCGATAGATAGTACAGAAGGACCATATAATTCTGGAAAAAGTTATGAAAATGGAAATATGGGTCATAGACCCGGAGTTAAGGGTGGATATTTTCCAGTACCTCCAGTAGATAGTGCTCAGGATATAAGAGGTGAATACCTAAAAGGTTTAAGAGACGTAGGTATCACAGTTGAAAAACATCACCATGAAGTTGCTCCAAGTCAGCACGAACTTGGAATGCTTTTTGGTACGTTAGTTGATCAAGCAGATAATGTTCAATTATACAAATATGTAGTTCAAATGGTTTCACATTCATTTGGTAAAACTGCTACGTTTATGCCTAAACCTGTAAAAGGTGATAATGGATCAGGAATGCACGTTCACCAATCAGTTTGGAAAGGAAAAACTCCAGTTTTTTCTGGAAATAAATATTCAGGTTTGTCACAAACTGCGCTTTATTATATTGGTGGAATACTTAAACATGCTAAGGCGATTAATGCGTTTTCAAATGCTACAACAAATAGTTATAAAAGATTAATTCCAGGTTTTGAAGCTCCGGTATTGCTTGCTTATTCTGCAAGAAACAGGTCAGCATCTTGTAGAATTCCGATAACGCTAAGCAAAAAAGGAGCAAGATGTGAAATTAGATTCCCAGATGCATCTGGTAATCCATATTTAACATTTGCATCTATGTTAATGGCAGGAATTGACGGTATCAAAAATAAAATTGATCCAGGCAAATCCTTTGATAAAGATCTTTACGCTTTATCAGAGAAGGAAGTTAAAAAAGTTCCAACCGTTTGCGGATCATTAAGAGAAGCAATGGAAAGTTTAGATAAGGATAGAAAGTTTTTAACTCAAGGTGGAGTATTTACTGACGATCAAATCGATGCTTATATTGCTCTTAAATTTGAGGAGATACACAACTTTGAACATACACCTCATCCTATTGAGTTTGATATGTACTATAGTTGTTAAATAGCTTTTTATTTTTTAGCTATTTTATTTTTTCCTAAACCTTTTTTAACTACGTAGTTGAGGGTGCCATGTGCGCCCGCTTCTACTGGTTTAATTAAACTTCTGAATAAAGATTTTCTTTTTTGAGTTTTAACTTCAGAGTTAATTAGGTTTTTATGCTCAAAAGTGTTCATATCAATGATTCTATCATAGATATGCAATAAACGCAACTCTGATATGCGTGTATTAAATACTATATTTTAAAGGACTCTCCACATCCACATCTCTCCGTTTCATTTGGGTTATTGAATACAAATTGTGAAGAAAATTTTTCTTTTTTAAAATCCATTTCTGTTCCAAGTAAATACATTACCGCTGCAGAGTCTATGAAGACTTTCACACCCTTATCCTCTACTACTTCGTCATTTGGATTTGCTTCTTTTGTATACTCCATAATATAAGACATCCCTGCGCACCCACCTGACTTAACTCCAACTCTAACTCCTAAAGAGTCTTTTTCAGCATTAGACATAATTTCTTTTATTCTTTGAGCTGCGTTATCGCTTAATGTTATAATTTGTTTTGTCATAAATTTAATTCAAGTTTTGCAGCTTCAGACATCATTGATTTGTCCCATGGTGGTTCCCAAACTAAATCAAGATCTACTTTTGAAACTTCTTTAATTTCTAATATACTGTCTTTAACTTCTTTAGGCAAACTTTCAGCTACTGGACAATTTGGTGTGGTTAAAGTCATTTTAACCTTAACTTCAGAATTATTAACAATAATATCGTATATCAATCCTAATTCGTATATATTAACAGGTATCTCAGGATCATAAATTTTTTTTATTTCAGCAATTACTTTTTCTTTAAGATCCATTTTCATTCTTCTGTTTTTACAATTTGATCTGAATTATCTAATGCTGATGTAAGAGTATGCCAAGATAAAGTTGCACACTTTACTCTCATAGGGTATTGCTTAACACCAGATAAACTCATCAATTTAGTTTTTTCGTCATCTTTTAAAATATTTGTTTCTAAAGAATCTTTCTCTTTTATCATTCCTAAAAAATCAGTTACAATTTCTTTTACCTCTTTCTCTTCTTTGCCTCTAACCATATCAGTCATAATTGATGCTGATGCCATTGAAATAGCGCAGCCATGCCCCTCAAATGCAATATCTTCAACTTTTTTATTTTCATTTAACCTGAGATAAACATGAACGTTATCACCACATAAAGGATTGTTTCCCTTTGCATCTTTATTATAATTGTCAAACTTTCCTAAATTCCTTGGATTTTTTCCATGGTCTAATATTATTTCTTGATATAAATCTTTTAAGTCCATTATAAGTTAAAAATTTTTTTACATTTATTTATTGCTTCATCAAGTTTATCAATATCATCTTTTGTATTGTAAACTCCAAATGAAGCTCTTGCGGTTGCTGGTAAATTTAATTTATCATGTAATATTTGACAACAATGATGCCCTGCTCTAATAGCTACTCCATCTTCATCAAGAATTGTTGCTATATCATGTGGATGAACACCTTCAATAGTAAATGATATAACTCCACCTTTTTCTTTTGGATTTCCAATAATATTAACTGAATTATTTTTTCTTAACTTTTCTAGTCCGTAGTCTAATAATTCTTTTTCATGTTTTTCGATATTTTGAATACCAATTTTTTCCATAAATTTTATGGATTCATTAAAAGCTATAACTTGAGCTGTGGCCATTGTACCAGCCTCGTATTTGTTAGGTAATTCTCCATAAGTAATCCCTTCTTTTTTAACCTCATTTATCATTCCTCCTCCACCTTGATATGGAGGTAAATCTTCAAGCCATTTTTTTTTAGCATATAAAACACCTATTCCAGTTGGTCCGTACATTTTATGTCCAGATATTGCATAGAAATCACAATCAATGTCCTGCATATCTAATTTTAAGTGTGGAGCTCCTTGGCAACCATCAATTAGAACAGGTATATTTTTTAAATGTGCTAATTGCACAATTTCTTTGATTGGTAATATTGCACCTGTTACATTTGACAAATGACTTACGCTAATTATCTTTGTTTTGTTTGTAATTTTTTTTTCTATAGCTTCTAATGTTACTTCACCATCATCATTAATTTCAGCAAATTCAATTTTAATATTTTTTGCTTTTCTGAGAAAATGCCAAGGCACATAATTTGAATGATGCTCGAGTTCAGTCAACAATACCTCATCTCCTTCAGACAAATACTTTTGACCAAAAGTGTTGGCAACTAAATTTATTGCTTCAGTAGCTCCTTTAGTAAATACGATCTCATCTTTATCTTTAGCATTAATATATTTTTGAACTGAGACCCTTGTTTGTTCATATAAATTGGTAGCAGCAACTGCCAAATAATGAACACTTCTACCTACATTAGAAAACTCTTTTGTATAAAAGTCATAAATTCTATCTACAACTATTCTTGGTTTTTGAGATGAATTAGCACTATCTAAATATACTAAATCATTATTTTGAATTTTATCATCAAAAATTGGAAACTCTTTTTTTATATCATGTATGTTCATTAATTTAATCCAATCATATTTTTTATTAATCTTTTAATTTCCTCATCTGTGATCTTTTCAATAACATCTAGAAGAAAGCCGTTAATTAATAATTCTTTTGCAGTCTTTTGATCTAAACCCCTAGACATTAAATAAAAAATCGAATCTTCATCTAAACATCCTGACGCAGAACCATGTGAACATTTAACATCGTCAGCATAAATTTCTAGTTCAGGCTTTGCATTAAATTCTGCTTCTTCATTTAAAAGT
Organism: uncultured Pelagibacteraceae bacterium; assembly: GCA_902517745.1. Taxonomy (GTDB): domain Bacteria; phylum Pseudomonadota; class Alphaproteobacteria; order Pelagibacterales; family Pelagibacteraceae; genus Pelagibacter. The sequence goes on along the minus strand of CABYDS010000001.1, from coordinate 39,282 downwards.
ATAGCTTTACTTAATTGATAACCATCTGTTTTTTGAGCATTAGAATCCACGTATATTTTCCCTTGATAGACAGACTTTGAGCTGTCATCAATTACACTTTTTATTAAGTGATAACTTTTCGTGTTTTCATATAAATGGTTAGTCTTAGTTCTTATTTCGTGGTGTTTATTTTTAGACAATAAGTGTATTCCATTAATAAATGCTGATGAATATTTACCTTCAAGATTACAGTTGACTTCATTTTTTACATAATCTGATCCAGAGGAAAATATAAAAGTTTCAGAAATACTATTTTCTTTTTGAATAATGCTAGAATAATCATACTTGATATTTGTATTATTTTTTTTATCTATTTTATAATTCTTAAGAATTGCATTTTTATCAAGATTAAAGTTAAATAAATTATTAATGAAATTTTTTTCTGAATTGTCATCAGAAAAATTAATAATTTTTATTGAGCTGCTTTCTTCTAAATCAAAGTTTAATTGAAAATTAATATTGGTATTACTCACTTTTTCATTAGTTATTTGATATATTACTAAAGGTTTCTTTAATGAATAATTTTTTTTAACTAAAATATTATATATTTTATTTGAAAAAGAATTATTTAGACTTAAGAGAGAATTATCTTGATTGAGGTTTTGGTTTAAAATATCTAAAATCGTTATATTAACTTTATCACTTTCTTCATATTCGAAGTTCAATTGCTGAACTTTACCATTAACAATAACAATTTTATTATGTTCAATTTCCTTTATAAAAATATCGTCATTAGTTTCATTTTCAATTTTGTAATCATTATAAAATGTTAGTTCTCCAATATTTTTTTTAATTATCTGGTTTATATCTGAGAATTTCCAGTTTTCTAAATTTCTACTAGGAAATCCATTTTTCAAAAAATTATCAAGAGCTTCTTTTTTTAATTTAATCTCTTGGTTTGAGAAATTAGAAGTACTTATAAATTTATCAAAATCTGTTTTTAATTTTTGTTCCATTTAATTGAAATTTTCATATCCTTTTTTTTCTAACTCTAAAGCTAATTCTGCTCCTCCTGATTTAATAATTTTTCCACCCATAAGAACATGCACAAAGTCAGGTTTTATATAATCAAGTAGTCTTTGATAGTGTGTTATTATTAGAAAGGAATTATTTTTTTTTCTTAATGCATTAACTCCATCTGCAACTATTTTAAGAGCATCTATATCTAATCCAGAGTCAGTTTCATCTAATATAGATAATTTTGGATCTAAAATTGACATTTGTAAAATTTCGTTTTTCTTTTTTTCACCACCAGAGAAACCAACATTTAATTGTCTATTTAATTTTTCTTCATCAAATTTTAGTTCTTTTGCTTTTTCTTTAACTAATTTTAAAAATTCTAATGCATCTAATTCTTTTTCGCCTCTAGCTTTTCTAATTGAATTTAAGGATGTTTTTAAAAAAATATTTGTATTCACCCCAGGTATTTCCAACGGATATTGGAATGCCAAAAAAATACCTTCATGTGCTCTTTCTTCAGTTTCAAGATCAAACAAATTTTTATTTTCATATAATATTTCCCCTGATATTTCGTATCCCTTTTTACCTGATAGAATATTTGACAAAGTGCTCTTTCCTGATCCATTGGGGCCCATTATTGCATGTACCTCACCTGGTTTTATCTCAAGATTAAAACCACTTAAGATGGATTTTTCTTGAATTTTTGCATTTAAATTGTTTATTTTTAACATTTAACCAACACTTCCTTCTAAACTTATTCCAACTAGTTTTTGAGCTTCAACAGCAAACTCCATAGGCAATTGTTGTAAAACCTCTTTACAAAAACCATTAACAATAAGTCCTACAGCTTCTTCTTGATTTAGTCCCCTTTGCTGACAATAATGAAGTTGATCTTCACTTATTTTTGATGTGGTCGCTTCATGAGCAATACTAGAATTTGAATTTTTATTCTTAATATAAGGTACTGTGTGTGCTCCACACTTGTTGCCCATTAGCAATGAATCACATTGAGTAAAATTTGTCGAATTAGCTGCATTTTTTGAAATATCTACCAAACCTCTGTAAGTCATATCTGATTTACCTGCACTAATACTTTTTGAAATAATTTTACTTTTTGTATTTTTTCCTAAATGAATCATCTTAGTTCCAGTGTCAGCTTTCTGATGATTATTTGTTATTGCGATTGAGTAAAATTCTCCAATTGAGTTATCACCTTTTAAAATACAACTTGGATATTTCCAAGTAATTGCAGAACCAGTTTCTACTTGTGTCCATGAAATTTTTGAATTTTTACCTTTACACAATCCTCTTTTAGTTACAAAATTATATATTCCTCCTTTTCCATCTTTATCTCCAGGATACCAATTTTGTACTGTAGAATATTTAATCTCTGCATCATCTAAGGCAATCAATTCTACGTTTGCAGCGTGTAACTGATTTTCATCTCTCATTGGTGCAGTGCATCCTTCTAAATAACTTACATAACTACCTTTATCAGCAATGATTAAAGTTCTCTCGAACTGACCAGTGTCTGATGCATTAATTCTAAAATAAGTTGATAATTCCATCGGACATTTTACATTTGGTGGTATGTAAACAAATGATCCATCAGTAAAAACTGCTGAGTTTAATGTAGCAAAAAAGTGATCGGTAATTGGTATAACTGAACCTAAATATTTTCTTACTAAATCTGGATGTTTTTGTATTGCTTCAGAAATAGAGCAAAAAATAATTCCTTTTTCTGTTAATGTATCTTTAAAAGTAGTAGCGACAGATACTGAGTCAAATACTGCGTCAACAGCAATACCGTTTAATCTCTTTTGTTCTTGAAGTGGTATTCCTAATTTTTTGTAAGTCTCAAGTAATTTTGGATCTAAATCGTCTAAATTTTTTGGCTTTTCTTTAAAACTTTTAGGTGCAGAATAATAATATAAGTCTTGATAATCAATTTTAGGATATTTTGGCTTTTGCCAATTAGGTTCTTTTAATACTTTTAATCTTTCAAAAGCTTTCAATCTCCATTGAAGTAGCCAGTCTGGTTCTTTTTTTATATTTGATATAAATCTTATAACTTCTTCATTTAAACCTTTTGGGGCTTTAAAACTTTCAATATCTGTAGAAAAACCGTATTTATAATCTTTTAAATCTTCTATTTGTTTATCTCTCATTACAATCTATTCTCTGTTTTGTATATTAGGTCACCAAGATTTTTTTCTTCGAAGAATAAGTTTATGTGCGTCTCTAGCTCATCCCATAAATTATGAGTTATGCATTTAGAAGATTTTCCATTACATCCTTTTTTTGAATGCTTTTTACAACCTATTGTTTTAACTTTTTCTTCTACAGCATAAAGAATGTCTGAAATTTTTATTTCATTAGGTGTTTTATTTAGAGTATAACCTCCTTTTTTCCCTCTTATGCTTTTTACGATTTCATTTTTTTTTAATTTTAAAAATAATTGCTCAAGGTAGACTAAGGATATTCCTTGTCTGATAGATATATCTCTCAGTGATATTGGCTCATTATTTTCAAATCTCGCAATGTCAGCTAATGCCATCACAGCGTATCTGCTTTTGGTTGATAATTTCATATTTTCCGCAATTTACGGGCTTTATATATACCTGACTAAATTAGTCAAGATTCAGAATATTTAAAATACTTGCATTTTGTCGCTTAATTTTGATAGAAAAATGTAATTTTTTTTTGAGATTGATAATCAATGCCACCGACAGATACAAAAATTTCAGAAATCTTTATTCCTGGTCCAGCTGGTAGACTAGAAGCAAAGTATTTTAAAAGTAAAAAAAATACTTCTCCTATTGCTTTAGTGCTACACCCACACCCACAATACGGTGGTACCATGAATAACAAAGTTGTTGTCGATACTTTTCAAACTTTTGTAGACAATAATTTTTCAGTTTGCAGAGTAAATTTCAGAGGTGTTGGAAAAAGTGATGGTGAATTTGATAATGGTCAAGGAGAACTTGCTGATGCAGCTGCTGCGTTGGATTGGTTAGAAAGAGAAAATTTTGATAATTCACAATGTTGGATATCAGGTTTTTCTTTTGGGTCATTGATTGCAATGCAATTATTAATGAGAAGACCAGAAATTAATAGATTTATTGCTATATCACCTCAACCAAATGTTTATGATTTTTCATTTTTGTCCCCATGCCCGACTTCTGGTCTTGTAATTCATGGAAAGAAAGATGAGCTAGTTCCTTTTGAAGATATTAATGAATTAAATAAAAGATTGAGTGCTCAAAAAGGAATTAAAGTGGAATTTGACATTGTGCCAGATGCCAATCATTTTTTTTCAAAAGCAGACGAGTCTTTAATTAAATATCTCAATAAATATATAAAAAAAGAAACTGCTTTATATTAACAATTTATTTTAATTTCACCACCTGTAACAGGATTTAAAACATTAGTCGTAGTAGGATAACTAATTATTTTATTAAGATATGATCTAATTGATAGATATGCAAATGCTTGTGACTCTATAAAATCACCATCTATACTAAATTCATCAATTAATTTAATTTTATATTTCAATAATTTCTTAATATGATTAACTAATGTTAAATTTTTTCTTCCTCCACCACATAAGATAATTTCTATTTCATTATCAAAATTTTTTTTTATATTTTGTGAAATTATTAATGCTGTAAAATATGTCAACGTAGCTACAGCATCTTCAAATTCTAAACCTTTAACAAAATTAAAATCGAATTCCTTTCTATCAAAAGAGTGTTTTTCCTGAGCATTATAAAACTCATGTTCATAAAATTGATTAATTATATCTTTATTTATGTTTCCAGATGATGCTATATTTCCATTTCGATCATAATTAATTCCTTTTGTTTTTTTTAAATATTCATCAATTAAAACGTTTCCAGGACCAATATCTTTCGCTGCTAAAATATTTTTAAAACAATAAGTATAATTTGATATTCCTCCAATATTTAAAATTAGTGTAGGATTATTTATCTTAAATTTTTTTATCAAAAGCTCGTGATAAACAGGAGTCATTGGAGCACCTTCCCCACCATTTTTAATATCGTTAGCTCTAAAGTTAAAAATTACTTTTTCTTTTAATTCTTGAGAGAGTAAATTTGCATCTCCCATTTGTATGGAATATCCATCTTTAGGTTTATGAATTATCGTTTGTCCATGAAAGCCAATTAATTGAATATTTAACTTATTATCACTAATAATTTTCTTTGATATTTTTGAATGATAAAGAGTTAGATCTCTTTCTAAAGATTTATAAGTGCTTATATTTTCCTCTATATCTGCTCTATTATTCATATTTAAAATAAAAGAAGAAAGTCTTTTTCTAAATTCTTCAGGATAATTGAAGTACTTATTATCTATTATGTTTAAATTATTTTCACCATCTGATTTGATAATACTTGCATCAATGCCATCAAGAGATGTACCGCTCATTAAACCTAGTGCTATAAAAGAATTATCCATTATTGATTATTATTTTTATTTAAATATGTATATTAAAAATACCATTTATGAATGAATTTTTAAAAGAATTTAAAGACAGAGGATATTTTTATCAATGCACAGACGAAAAAGCTCTTTCAAAGAAGCTGAATGAAGAGAGTATAAAAGGATATATAGGCTTTGATTGCACTGCTCAAAGTTTACACGTAGGTAGTTTGCTTCAAATCATGTGCTTAAGATTAATGCAAAAACACGGACATAAACCAATTGTTTTACTTGGAGGTGGAACTACTAGAATAGGAGATCCATCTGGAAAAGATAAAACAAGAAAAATTTTAGAAGAAAATGAAATAGAAAAAAATATAAAAAGTATAGAGAACATACTTAAAAAGTTTTTAGAGACAAAAGATGAAAAAGTTGCTCCAATTTTTGTTAACAACTACACTTGGCTAAAAAATTTAAATTATATATCTTTTCTAAGAGATATAGGAAAACATTTTACTATAAATAAAATGTTAAGTTTTGATAGTGTTAAGTTAAGGTTAGAGAGAGAGCAGTCATTAAGTTATATGGAATTTAATTATATGATTTTGCAAGCTTACGATTTTCTAGAATTAAATAAGAAAGAGAACTGTCTGCTCCAAATTGGAGGATCAGATCAATGGGGCAATATTGTTAACGGAGTTGAACTCATTAAAAGATACTCATCTAAAGAAGTTTATGGTTTAACAACAGAACTTATAACTTTAGCATCAGGTGCTAAGATGGGTAAAACTGAAAGTGGTGCTATTTGGTTAGATAAAAAATTGTTTTCAGTTTTCGATTATTGGCAATTTTGGAGAAATACTGATGATAAAGATGTATTAAAATTTCTTAAAATGTTTACAGATTTAAAATTAAACGAGATTGAGAATATAAGCACTCAAGACATAAATGTACAAAAAATTATTTTAGCAAACAAAGCTACCTCTATTCTTCACGGAGCTGATGAAGCTGCAGAAGCAGAAAAAATAGCAAGAAATTCTTTTTCAGGAAACACAACTGGTGAAAATTTGCCAAATACAAAGATAGATATCTCTCATATTGGTAATGATGTAGTTAATTTAGTCTCAATTATTGATAAAAAATTATCTAAAAGTGAAATAAGAAGATTAATAAAATCTAATGGTGTTAAAATCAACAATCAAATTATTTCAGATGATAAATTCATAATTTCCAATGAACTTATAAAAAAAAATAATTTTATTAAGCTATCAATCGGTAAGAAAAAACACTACAAAATAGTAATTTAATTTGAAATTTTTTCCAAAGTTCTAGTTATAAATCTCGGAGTTAAAGTTTTTATTGGATTGACAGTGGATTTAAGTTTTTTCGGTGGCCCTTTAATTTTAAAGCTTACTCCAAATACTCCTTCACCAATTTTTTTTCCAACCAATATATCGCCTAACATTGGTATTTTTGAAATTGTTTTATTAACAGTTGTTGCTGGTACAAGTGTGCCTTTCAAGCTAGTTAATTCATCTTTTACAATATAACCTTCCATCATAACTGAAATTGCTGGGCCTATCGCATACATCTCTTTTATTTTAGTGTTATTTCCTAAAGTTTCATAATCCATCTCAAAATCAGTAAATCGTATACCCTCGCCAGTTAGAAGGTCAGCTATTCCTTGCAGCGATGCCAATGTAAGAAGCTTTGCAAGAACAGGTACTTCTTGTACTTTAAAATCGATAATCTTTAAATTTGATTTTGTTTTACCCTCATAATTAAGTGCCTCATATATTAATTTACCCTCTTTAAAACCCTTTATAAATTTGAAATTTTTAATGAAAGGTTCTGGTTCTTCGATTTCTAAATTAGTAATTTTTTGTTTTTTATCATTAGTAAAAATGCTTAAAGCAAATTTTCTATCATTATCTAATTTTGCATTTATATTTGAACTAAAAACTTTGCTATTCTTTAATTGTATGTCACCTTTAATGTTTGATAAATAAGAAAAGCTATCAACAAAATATTTTCCAATATCTAAATAAATATAAGTATTTAAATTTTTGAAACTTGAAAAAATCGATTTAGAGGAATTATCTAATAAATTTTTTATATTTTTAGATCCGTCAAATTGACTGCCGGTTAAGTAATAATTATTGTTAACTTTCTTAAATTCTAACTTATTTGCTTTTCTGTTTTTGTTGACTATGTCGATTTTAAATAAATCTAAGCTTTTAATTTTATCGTTTTTTCCTATTTCAAGATTTTCAACATTTATACTTTTTTCTTCTTCATTAAAATCTATATTTTTGAAAATTATTTCATTATTATCTTTGTAAATTCCGTTCATATTCAAATTAGATTTTATATCTGTTTTTTTTTGATAATCTAATTCTTCAATATCTATTTGTGCGCTATCTAGGTCTAAATCTAAATCAAAAAAGTACTTATTATCTTTTTTTTCGACATTTAAAGAAATATTTTCATTTATATTATTAATAGAATATTTGCTTTTTAAGTTAAATTTAAATTTTTTATTTTTATAATCTAAATTTAAATGACTATTACTAAATTTTATTTGATTTTTGAAATCACTAAAATATTTCTTTATTCTTTGTGATTTATAGTCGACTAAAATACTTTCAGATTTTAATTTAGATTTAATATTAAAATTTTGTATTTCGTTTTTTTTATTTAATTTGAAATTTATGAAATTTTCCGATGCAAATGTGATGTCTTGGTCTTGAAGACTAAAGTTATTAAATTTGATAAATTTTTTGAATTCTTTAGAGTTAATTATACTTTTTGTATTGCTTAAATGTATATTGACTGAAGCATTTTTGTTTTGTTTTTTTTTATAAATTATATTAATTAAATTTTTTGTTTTATTATTATTGTAATTATTATTTTGAAACAAAAACTTGCTATTTAAAACAATTTTTAATTCTTCTTTAATATAATTAATTAAAATATTCCCATTTTTAAAATATATCAAATCTTGATATTTTGATTTTGTGAATAACTCGTCGAAATTTAATTTTGATATAATCCTGAAATCTTTAATATTAAGTCTTTTGTTGATTTTAAATGATAATTCATTCTCCGAGCTTAAATTTGTAGGTCTATAATCTATTATATCTAAATTAGTATTAATTAATTTTGCGTAATTTTTTAAATTTATTTTAGTCTTGTTTGTTTTAAAATTTCCCGAAATATCAAAATAATTATTAATTTTTTTAATATTTACTTTTTCTGAAGAAACAAAGATTTTATCAAATGCTAATTCTATTTTATTTAGCTTTATAAAATCCTGATCTACAAAAAAGTTAAATTTGATATTTTCAATTTTTGATTGGTTGAGTAATTTTATTTCTGCTTCTTTTACATATCCATTTATAATATATTTAATATTTTTAGGATTTTTTTCACTAAAATTTATATCGGAAATTATTTTTACTTTTCCATTTTTAATTTGTTTGAAAATTAGGTTCCTAGCTAAATTAAAGTCATATTCATTAATAAAATCAGTAAATTGATCAATATTGCTTTCTTTGGAAATTATAGAAATTTTAGAAATTGGATTCTTATTATTAAAATAGTCTAAAAGATTTAAATCTGACTTTATAATTTCTAAGTCAACTTTTTTTTCATTAATTAATATTTGTGGTTCCAAAGTAGAAATCTCGAATTCAAAATTAGATAGATTTAATTTAAAATTTACTTGATTTAATTTTAATTTTATCTTCGGATCAATCTCGTTAACTTGTTCATTTATTAAACTATTAAAATTGTCCGTTTTAATTCCTGCTGTTGTTAGAAATATTAAAATTGCGACTAAGATAGTTATTATTGATATTATAATTATAGAAATTATTTTACGCATTTAATTGATATAAAGAACTTTCTAAAAAATTATCTATTTCACCGTCTAATACTTTTTCAGGACTAGAACTCTCAAAATTAGTTCTATTATCCTTTACCATTTTATAAGGATGTAATACGTATGATCTAATTTGATGACCCCATCCAATCTCTGACTTTGAATTTTCAAGATTTTCATTTTCTTTTTCTTTTTTTTTTAACTCATAGTCATAAAGTCTTGCTCTTAACATTTTCATACAAGTTTCTTTATTTTTGTGTTGTGATCTTTCATTTTGACATTGTACCACAATTTTTGTTGGCAGGTGTGTAATTCTTACTGCACTATCTGTTGTGTTGACATGTTGGCCTCCTGCGCCACTAGATCTGTATGTATCTATTCTTAAATCTTTTTCTAAAATTTCAACATCAATATTTTCAGATATAACTGGGTATACCCAAACACTGGCAAAACTTGTATGTCTTCTAGCACCAGAGTCAAAGGGAGAAATTCTAACAAGTCTATGTATTCCAGATTCATTTTTTAATAATCCGTTTATGTAATCTCCACTTACTTTAATTATTGAGGATTTAATGCCTGCTTCATCGCCTTTATGTTCGCTGATAATTTCGATTTTGAAATTTTTTTTGGTTGCCCACTTCATATACATTCTTCTTAACATATCAGCCCAGTCTTGACTTTCAGTTCCACCAGCACCTGCATGAAATTCTAAATAACTATCAAATGTATCATTATCATTTGATAGAAAACACCTTATTTCAATTTGTTTAATTTTATCAAAGAGTATTTTTAGGTTTGAGGTTGTCTCTTTAATCATTTCATCGTTATGTTCCTCTAAAGCTAAATCATAAATATCAAATAAATCTTTACTTTCATTTGATGTTATTTCGTAATTATTTAATAATTTTTCTAAATTAGTTTTTTCACGTAAAACTTTTTCAGCATTTTTTTTATCCTGCCAAAAATTTGGTTTTTCAATTAAATTTGATAAATTAATTATTTTTTCTGAAATCTTAGTCTTTTCAAAGAAACTCCTTTATTCTTTGATTTATTTTTTCTATTTCGGATTTAATATTTAATACTTCCTGATCCATTAATAAAATTTTAATATATTTGTTGTATTTAATCTACTATCAAAATTGTTAGATATATTATCTAGATTGATATCATCTTTTTTAAATGACTCGATTATGGCTAATTTGGTTGTAAGATTCGCTTTTTTTCCAGTTTTTGCATCTATGACCATCATATTTATATTGTCTGCAACTTTAAAGGGTCTGGCATTAAAAGTATTTGCTGTTTTTTTTATGAATTCTTTAAATACTGGCATTGCTGTTTTTGAACCTGTTTCGAATTTACCTAAACTCCTTGGATTATCATAGCCAATGTATACACCAACCACTAAATTTGATGTAAATCCTATAAACCAAGTATCTGTGTTTTTGTTTGTTGTTCCGGTCTTACCAGCTAATTCAAGTTTTAATTCTCTCAAACCTTTTCCAGTTCCACGTTCTATAACACCTTTCAACATAGATGTAATCTGATAGGCTGTTTGTGGTGAAAAAATCTGTTGATATTTATTTTTAATAATTGGATTACTTGTTCCATCATATGAAATTGAATCACAGTTTGTACAAAATCTTTTTTCATTATTAAAAATAGTTTTTCCCTCACTGTCTTGAATTCTATCAATTAATATTGGGTTAACTAATTTTCCACCATTCAAAAAGGAGCAGTAAGCGCTTGTAATTTTTAACAGAGTTGTTTCGGCAGATCCCAAAGATACTGACATAAGTTCATCTGGATTTTCATATATATTTAATTTTTTTGAAAAATTTATTATTTTATCTATACCTAATTCTTGAGCTATTCTGACAGTCATTAGATTTCTTGATTTTTCTATTCCTGTTCTCAATGTCGAAGGTCCATAAAACTTTTTACCATAATTTTCTGGTTTCCACATTTTTAAATCATTTCCTTGATCTAATACTATAGGCGCATCTAATACTAATGTAGTTGGTGAAAAATTATTTTCTAATGCTAAAGCGTATATGAAAGGTTTAAATGCAGACCCGGGTTGACGTTTTGCTTGAGACGCTCTATTGAATTCACTTTTTTTAAAACTAAAGCCACCTGATAATGCTAAAACTCTTCCACTGTATGGGTCCATTACAACAATACCTCCATTAGCTCTAGGAAGCTGTTTTAAACTATAGTTTCCATCAGATAATTTCTTCACATAAATTATATCGCCAATTTTAAATAATTTTTTGAATTCCTTTCGGGTCCAATCAATATCGTTTAAATTAATTGTTCCATTATTTTCATTTTGAGTTTTGATGACTGTTTCAAATTTATCAATTCTAGTAACAACAGCCAATTCCCACCCTAAGGATTTTTCTAGATTTAGATCTTTAAGATCATTTATCCAATTTTTATGTTTTTTTATATTAGATAGAGGTCCTCTCCATCCTTTTCTTTTATCAAAGTCTTGTAAACCATTCCTGAGCGATTGGGTTGCAATTTTTTGTAATTCTAAATCCAAAGGTGTCTTGATGTTAAAACCTTGTTTATATACTTTGTCATATCCATATCTATTAATTACATTTTTTCTAACATCCTCTACATAATATCTTGAGTCTTCTAGATAAATTCTTTTTCTTTTTTGTAATATAATTTTAGAACTTATTAATTTTAAGTGTTTATTTTGATCAATGAATCCATTTTCTAGTAAATTATTTAATACTAAATTTCTTCTAAATTTTGCTAAATCTTTATTTTTATATGGATTATATTTACTTGGTGCTTTTGGAAGAGCAGCTAAAAGTGCTGCCTCTCCATAATTAAGTTCACTTATTGGTTTATTAAAATATCTTAAACTAGCTGAAGCTATACCGTAACTACCTTCGCCAAGATAAATTTGATTTAAGTATAGCTCTAAAATTCTTTTTTTTGATAAAACTCGCTCTATTCTAAAAGCTAATATTGCTTCCTTTATTTTTCTATCAATACTTACTTCATTGCTTAAAAGAAAGTTCTTTGCTACTTGTTGAGTAATAGTAGAAGCGCCTTCCAATCTTTTTGAGTATATTATATTAAATATATTATTTTTGATTGCTCTCACTACCCCTTTAGCATCTACCCCTGGATGGTCAAAAAAGTTTTTATCCTCCGCTGATAAAAAAGAATTTATAACAGTTTGAGATATAGCAGAATATGGAACAAAAATTCTTTTTTCTGATGAAAAATCACTTACTAAAACACCATTTCCTGAATACAACTTGCTTGATACTGGTGGTTTATAATTTTTTAGATATTTGTAATCTGGCAATTTATTAGAATAAGTCCATAGAATAGATATTATTGATACTAAAATTAGTAGAGACGACAATAATCCAAATATTAACAATCTTTTTAAAATCTTATGCATTTTAGTTTAAATATCTTGCGAATTTGTTATTCTTAAGGCACAGAATTTATTAAATTAACCTATGAAAAAATTACCAATATTATGTCAAAAAATTTATACATTGATGCATCGCATCCTAATGAAACAAGAGTTGTTCTTAAAAGTAATAATCATATCGAAGACTATGAATATGAAAGTATAAATAATACTTTAATTAAGAATAATATTTATCTTGGTAAAGTCAGCAGAATTGAGCCATCTTTACAAGCAGCGTTCGTTGACTTTGGAAGAGAAAGGCATGGTTTTCTATCTTTTAATGATATTCAGTCTGATTATTATCAAATACCCTTAAGTGACTTAGAAAGAATTAAACAAGAAGAAGAGAAGGTTCGAGAGGAACTTTCAAAACAAAGTGAAAATATAGAAGATAAAATTCTTGAAGGTAAAGAGGAAATTAAAATTGATGATCCTGTCGAAAAAAAAGAGGACGATGAAAAAGATCAAATAAACACAAAAAAAAAATTCCCATCAAAAAGATATAAAATTCAAGAAGTAATAAAACCTAATCAGGTAATATTAGTTCAAGTGTTAAAAGATGAAAGAGGATTAAAGGGAGCAGCACTTAGCACTTTTATTTCTATTGCTGGAAAATACATAGTCTTAATGCCTAATACAGCCAAAGGTGGTGGAATTTCTAGAAAAATATTTAACCCAGGAGAAAGAAAAAAAATTAGAAATATATTAAATGAAATAACTATTCCGAAAGAAATGGGAATTATAGTTAGAACAGCAGGATCAAACAAAACAAAAAATGAAATAGAGAATGATTTAAAAAATTTAGTTAAAGTTTGGGATCAAATAAAAGATAACGCGTTAAATTCAATTGCTCCGTCCCTAATTCATCAAGAAAGTGATATTATCAAAAGGTGTATAAGAGATATGTATGATGATGATACTCAAAATATATATGTTGAAGGAAATGAAGGATATCAGAAAACAAAAAATTATTTAAAATTAATGATGCCAAATCAATTAAAAAAAGTAAAAAAATATAGAGATAAAGTACCTCTTTTTTTCAAAGAAAATATAGAAAAAAAATTATTCGAAATTTTTGAGACAGAAGTAAAACTGACTTCTGGTGGATATTTGGTAATAAACCCAACTGAAGCACTAGTATCAATAGATGTAAATTCAGGAAAATCAATAAAACAAAAAAATGTTGAAAGCACTGCTTTTGATACAAATATTGAGGCAGCCGAAGAAATTGCAAGACAAATAAAAATAAGAGATTTATCAGGATTAATTATAATCGATTTTATCGATATGCTTAACTTTAATAATCGAAGACAAGTTGAAAGAAAATTAAAAGAAAAGTGCAGAAATGATAGAGCAAGAATTCAAATTGGTAGAATAAGTAACTTTGGATTATTGGAGATGTCAAGACAGAGATTGAGGGAAAGTAATGTTAAATGGCAAATGAAATTAACAGATGAAACATTTGTTTTAAAAATACTTAAATTGATAGAAATAAAATCATTAGAGCACAATGCCAAATTAGTAGAATTAACTATTAACGATAAAATTGAGAAACATATTACTGATCACTATGATGAAGTGGTTAAATATTTCGAAAAAAAACATAAAGCAAAAATTGATTTAAATACAAAAAATGATTTAAATTTAGAAGACTATATAATTGAATTTAAATCAAAGACAAAAAAGGTACTAGATAAAATTGAAAAAGTAGAGAAACTTGAGGCTATAAAAATTGAAAACAAAAATGAAGATAATATAAATAAAAATAAGGGTAGAAAAATTTTCAAAAAAAGAAAATTTAGAAAAAAATTTCACAAGAAAAATACTAAATAATTCCTTTGTTGGTTGTTGATGCTAATCCAAACAAGTTTGGGTTAATTCTTCCTGATAAAAAAGATTTTCTGCCAGAAATAACCGCAAGTTTCATTGCTTCGGCCATTTGTATGGGATTTTTTGCTTTTGCTATTGCTGTATTAATCAAAACACCGTCACAACCTAATTCCATAGCAATACTAGCATCTGAAGCTTGGCCAATTCCAGCATCAATTATTAAAGGTAAATTGGTTTGTCTTCTAATAATTCTAATATTAACTTTGTTTTGTATTCCTAACCCCGAACCAATTGGAGCTGCAAGAGGCATTATTGCAACAGCTCCTGCATTTTCTAATCTTTTTGCCATAAGTGGATCATCATTACAATACACCATCACTTTAAATCCCTCTTTAGTTAGTAGTTCTGTAGATCTTAATGTTTCAATCATTTCTGGAAAAAGGTTTCTTTTATCTCCCAATACTTCTAATTTTACTAATTTCCACCCTCCTATTTCTCTTGCTAATCTCAAAGTTCTAATTGCATCTTCTGCTGTGAAACATCCAGCTGTATTTGGTAAATATGTAATTTTCTTTGGATCTATATAATCCATTAATCTAGCTTTATTTTTATCCGATATATTTACCCTTCTAACTGCTACTGTTACCATATCAGCACCTGAGGTTTTTATAGCTTTTGCACATTCATTGAAGCTTTTATATTTTCCAGTTCCAACAATTAATCGTGATTTAAAATTTTTGTTTGCGATTTTAAATTTTTTATCAATCATTATCCTCCCCCAATAAAATGAACTATCTCAACTTTATCACCTTTTTTTAATTGAATTTTAGAAATTCGTTTTTTGTCTATTATTTTTTTATTTAATTCTATAGCTATTTTATTTACTGGCATTTTTAATTTTGTAATTAAATTCCTCATTGATAATTCAGGGATAATTTGCATTTGTTTACCATTCACACTTATTTTTATTTTATTTTTTTTATTCATAGATTATAAGGATTTTGTGAGTAAAATATTAATCATTAATGGGCCTAATCTTAATCTAATAGGGGAAAGAGAACAATCACAATATGGTAGCAAAGATTATAAATACTTAGAGGATATTTGTAAGAAAAAATCGATAGATCTAAATTTAAATCTTGAGATTAAGCAATCAAATGTGGAGGGAGAAATTGTTGACATTATTCAAAGTGCTCGAAAAGAATTCGATGGAATTATAATTAATGCAGGCGGTTATAGTCACACATCAGTGGCTATTAGAGATGCACTAGATGTATTTAAAGGTAAAATAATTGAGCTACATATATCAAATATTTATAAAAGAGAAGAATTTCGCCATAAATCTATAATAAGTGGAGTTGTAACAGGAATAATTTGTGGATTAGGAATAAATGGATATATTTTGGCCATAAATTCTATGCATGAGATGTTAAATGAAAATAAATAAAAATATTATCAAAGAACTTACTGAATATTTAAATGAATTTAATCTTACTGAGATAGAATACACTGAAAAAGATATAAAAGTAAAAGTATCAAAATCATCTGGATCTCATATAGCTACAGTTAAAGAAATAAAATCAGAGGCAAAAACAGAAAATACTAAAATAGATAATAACATTGGAACTGAAGTTCCATCACCTATTATTGGAACAGCTTATTTAGCGCCAGAACCAGGTGGTAAAAAGTTTGTAGAAATCGGTAAAAAAATTAATAAAGGTGACACAATAATGATTGTTGAAGCTATGAAAACAATGAATCATGTTCCTTCTCCTATAGCTGGCACAGTAAAGAAAATTTGTGTTGAAGATGGTCAGCCTGTTGAATATGGCCATACTATAGCAATCATTGATTAATAATGTTCAAAAAAATTCTTGTTGCAAATAGAGGTGAGATAGCGGTTAGAGTTATTAGAGCCTGCAAAGAATGGGGTATACAAACAGTCGCTATTCATTCTGATGTGGACAGAAACAGTATGCACGTGAGATTAGCTGACGAGAGCATATGTGTTGGCCCCCATCAAGCTGCAAATAGCTATTTAAATATTCCAGCTATTATGTCAGCTATTGAGTTGACAAATTCTGAAGCTGTCCATCCTGGCTATGGTTTTTTATCTGAAAATTTTGAATTTGCAAAAATTCTTGAAGAGAATAAAATTAAATTCATTGGTCCATCATCTTCGTTAATTAAAATGATGGGCGATAAAATTGAAGCAAAAAAAATTGCAAAAAAATATGGTCTTCCGGTAATTGAAGGTTCTGATGAGGGTGTATCTGATTTAAATGAAGCAAAGAAAATATGTAAACAAATAGGATATCCAGTTTTGATAAAGGCAGCTGGTGGTGGTGGAGGAAAAGGTATGAAAGTTGTTACAAAAGAAGACGAATTTGAAAGCCTATTTTTAACTGCGAAAACTGAGGCAAAAAAATTTTTTGGTAATGACGAAGTATATATAGAGAAATTTTTTCAAAATCCAAGACATATCGAAGTTCAAGTATTATCTGGCAAAAATAGAACTGTACATCTTCATGAAAGAGATTGTTCAATACAAAGAAGACATCAAAAATTAATTGAGGAGACACCAAGTCCTTTATTAAATGATGATATAAGAAATGATCTTTTTGATAAAACTGTAAAAATGGTAAGCCAAATTGGATATGAAGGTGCAGGAACAGTAGAATTTATTTTTGAGGATGGAAAATTTTATTTTTTAGAAATGAACACCAGAATACAAGTTGAACATCCAGTTACAGAAGTAGTAACAGGAATAGATTTAATTAAAGAACAGATCTGGATAGCCTATGATGGTAATACAGCCTTAAAACAGGAAGATATTAAACCAAGAGGTCACGCGATTGAATGTAGAATAAACGCTGAAGATGTGAGTAAAAATTTTCAACCTTCACCAGGAGAAATTACAATGTGCCATCAACCTTCAGGTTTTAGGACTAGAGTAGATGGAGCAATATTTCAAGGGTATAAGGTAACTCCTTACTATGATAGCATGATTTGTAAAGTAATATGTCATGGAAGAAATAGAACTGAAGCAATTCAGAGAATGCGAAGATCCCTAGATGAATTTGTTATTGAGGGGATTGAGACAACAATAGACTTACATAAAATACTTTTAAATCACAAAAAATTTTTAAACTCGGACTTTAATGTGAGTTGGCTTGATAAAGAAAAATTACTTTAAGAATAACATTTTTTTAACCATATATCGTAAACAGGATGATCAAAAGGCCTGATAGAAGGAGATGAAGCAAACGTCCAATCGTTGAAGATATACACTTTATTCTCATCTTTATTAACTATATCTTTTACTTGCATATATGCTGTAACTTCTGGATCATCATCAAATTTAGAATTATTACATTTAAGAATATTTATAGAAAGGTTTTTAAATATGTATTCTTTGCCAATTTCAATTTCAATAATATCACTTTGAGAATTTACTTTATCCAACACTGTTAAAACAGCAAAATTTTCAGTTTTTAGTTGACTTTCACTTAGAGAATTAATTGTTAACAAATGATAAATAAATAAAATAAGTGTATACGCTTTAGCTTTTCCAAGAAGTGTATTTTTTATTTGTTGCATTTTTACTTTTATTTTTATTTGGATGAAAAGAATTTTCAGTTCCTGTTTGATTTGGCATATGTTCTTTCTGCCACTTATATTTGTCTAATTGATGACTGTTTTCTATTTTATTTCCTGTACGATGTATCCATGAATACCACTCAATAGGTATTTTTGATGCTTCAACTTCTCCGTTGTAAATAACCCACCTTTTTCCTGACTTGCTCTCATAGTATTTATTGCCTGAACTATCTTCACCAACTAATTTTCCAAATAAAATTGTATTAATTCTTGTGCCTAATGTCTGTTTGTTCCACCAAGTAAAAATTTCTTTAATCATTTGAAAATTATTTTCAATTTATAATTGTAAATTTACAATTAGACTATAATTGAAAAATGTATATACATAATTCTTACCTAGATTCAATTTACAAATAGGAAAAAAATGGCAAAATATTTAGTAGAAACATATTACACATGCAGTTTTAAAGTATCTCATTATTTAGATAATATAAATGAGGAAAATCTAAGCAATTTAGAGAAAAAAGAAGATGGAAAATTTGAAATTATTGATGTCAAACTAGATAATAGAAAAACGAAAAATCTTCAAGAAAGTAGAAGTGGTAAAGTTGAAGTAGCTTCGCAATCTATCATTAATCAAGATATTAAAAATAATAATAAATCTAAGACAATTGATGAAAGTTTTAAGAAAAATATAACTGATAATATTGGCAAAAGATTTAGTATGCCTGACAGAAGAAAAGGTTATATACAAAAAGCCTCAATAGGTAACCACAAAGTATATTTGCATACTGGTGAATATGAAGATGGTAAAATAGGAGAAATTTTTATAGATACCAGTAAAGAAGGTGAGTTAGTAAAGGCTCTTATGAATAATTTTGCAATAGCAATATCATTAGGTCTTCAATATGGAGTTCCACTAGATGAATTTGTAAATGCATATTTAGATACAAAATTTGAACCTTCTGGTAAAGTTTACGGAAATGATCGAATAATGAGTGCAAGTTCAATATTAGATTATATTTTTAGAGAGCTAGCGATTTCCTATCTAAATAGAGAAGATTTAGCTCACACCCCATCTATAGCTGGCAATTCAGATATAAAAGAAAGTCAAGATAGCGATGACCAAAATCAACTAATTAAACTTGTAAAAAATATCACAAGCAAAGGATTTGTTAGAAACGATTATAAAAAGAAACTAGTGGATTTATCAGATATAAGAATAAATCTTAAAGGGAAAAAATAGTCATTTTTTTCTTTTTAAAATATAAAGTTCTTTTAGTTGATTTTCGTCTACTTCAGATGGTGCATTCATCATTAAATCTTGTGCGTTTTGATTCATCGGAAACATAGTTACCTCTCTAATATTTTTTTCTTCTGCTAATAACATCACGATTCTATCTATTCCGGGAGCAATACCTCCATGGGGAGGTGCCCCATAGCTTAAAGCATTAATCATGCCACTAAATTTTTCATCCACAGCTTCCTTAGAATATCCAGCAATTTCAAATAATTTGTACATTAAATCAGGTTTATGGTTTCTTATAGCTCCTGAAGATAATTCAATCCCGTTACATACAATATCATATTGAAAAGCTTTTAGTTTCAGTGGTTCTGAAAGATCCAAATTATCAATGTCACCTTGCGGCATAGAAAAAGGGTTGTGACTAAATTTAATCTTTTTAGTATTTTCATCTATTTCAAACATTGGATAGTCAACTACCCAACAAAATGAAAAAACATTGTCGTCAATTAAGTTTAATTCACTTGCTATTTTGTTTCTCGCATTACTTAATAATTTCTCAACTTCAGATTTATTTCCACAAGACATAAATATTGTATCACCTATTTCAGCATTCATTTTTATCATTATCTCTTTAAGTGATTTGTCAGAAAAAAATTTTCCCACAGGTCCTTTTGCGCTCAATTTGTCAGAATTTTCTATAGAAAAATATGCAAGACCCGAAGATCCTTCATCTTTTGCCCATTTATCAATTCCGTCAAAAAAACTTCTTGGTTTTTCAGATGTATTTTTTGTAACTATTCCTCTAACTATTGATCCTTTACTTACTAATTTTTTAAATATTTCAAAGTTAACATCATCTCTTTTAAAAATTTCAGTAATATCTGCTATTTCCAAAGGATTTCTCAAATCTGGTTTGTCAGAACCGTATTTAAGCATAGCCTTATCAAAAGTAATTCTTGGAAATTTTTCATGGAGTAACTTTTTAGAGGAAAATTTTTTGAATAAATTTATAAATAACTCCTCAACTATTTTGAATACATCCTCTTGTTCTACAAAAGACATTTCTAAATCAAGTTGATAAAACTCACCTGGACTTCTATCCGCTCTTGCGTCCTCATCTCTAAAACACGGTGCAATTTGAAAATATTTATCAAAACCAGATACCATGATTAATTGTTTAAATTGTTGTGGCGCTTGAGGTAAAGCGTAAAATTTACCAGGATTTAGTCTACTTGGTACTAAAAAGTCTCTTGCGCCTTCTGGGCTAGATGAAGTTAATATAGGTGTTTGATATTCTAGAAAACCATATTTTTGCATTTCAGATCTAATAAATGAAATAATTTTAGATCTTAAAATAATATTATTATGAATTTTGTTTCTCCTTAAATCTAAGAATCTGTACTTTAATCTAATTTCTTCAGAGTATTCTTGATCTGAAAAAACAGGTAGTGGTAATTCCTTAGTTCTTGCAAGTATTTTAAATTTTTCAATTCCTACCTCAATTTCTCCAGTATTTAAATTTTTGTTAATTGTATCTTTTTCTCTAACTAAAACTTTACCTTCAACTTGTAGAACAGTCTCTAATGGAAGTTTTTCTATTTCTTTGAATATTTTTTTACCCTCGTCAATTACACACTGAGTTAATCCATAGTGATCTCTTAGATCTAAAAATAATAAATTTCCATGATCTCTTTTCTTATTTATCCAGCCTGACAACTTTATTATTTGATCTTTGTTATTTAAAGTTAGTTCTCCACAAGTGTGTGTTCTATATTTACTCAATTTATTATCTCTTTTATTATTTTAAAGTTAATAGATTTTTTTTTCTTTAAACTCAATTCATCAATCTTATATATAAATTCATGCATTTTGCTATATGATCTGGCAATTCTTTTTATAATATAATCTATAATTTTGTTATCTAACTTAATTTGCCTATCAGAGAAACTTTTTAAAATTATTGCGTAAATCAACTCATCGTCTGGTTGCTCTATATTAGCTATTATGCAATTCTTTAATCTTGATAATAAATCTGGAAGGGTAAATTTCATTGTATCTATTGGTTTTTTTGAAGAGATCAACAAATACTTGTTGTCTTGTTCAACTAAATTAAATAACGAATAAAGAAGTTTTTCGTCAAAACTTTCATCTAAGTCTTCAATTATTATATTGTTTGAAAGTTTAATTTTTTTTAAAATCTTATCATCGATATTCTTGCTATATAAATACAACGCATTACTTTTTTTTTTAAATATATTTGATAGATGTGTTTTACCAGAATATTTATCTCCAGTTAAATTGACAATTTTTTTTTCCCATTTAGGCCAAGCTTCTATGATATTTTTTGCAAAATAATTGCTTTTAGACACATAATAATCATTTTCATCAAAACTTTCACTAATTCCAAAGTCTAAGAGTTTTTGATCTAATTCCCTCATTCTATATACCAAATATCACTAGATGAATTTATATTTATATCATTTACTTTTAAAGTATTTAGAAATTTTTCAGGATTATTATTATAAATTATTTTATATATAATTTCTTCACTATTCATTTTCTCTATTTCATATTCATATACAAAATCAGATTGATTTAATATATTTTCTAATTTGTCAGATATTATGAAATTGCTGTTTTTTATTGAAATTTTTACAGGTATTGTAATTGAAGTATTGATTTTATTAATTAACTTCCACTTATCTTCGTATAAATTTTTTAAATTTAAAATAATTTGATCTAATGTTTCATTATCTTCATGATTGATATTTTTTTCATTTAAATTAAATTTGAAGTTTGAATTTGAAAAACTAATTTTGGAAAATATTTGTAAATTTTTTTTATTTTTGTAAAATATTACTACAAAAATATTTTCGAAGTTATATTTATTTGTAATCTCAGATAAATCGTTATTTTCAATATTATTTTTTATTCTTTGAAAAAAACGGAAATTTTCAATATTTTCATCTGGCAAATTATAATTTAATAAAAAATAATTTTTATTAATATTGTTCCAATTATTATAAAAATAATTTTCATCAAAAAACTTAATCTCGTTATTTTGTGTATCAATTAAAATTGGGATAAAAAGAACATCTGTGTCTTTTGGAACAGAAGAAATAACATTTTTTTCTCTAATAAATGATAATAATTTTTTTTTATCAAACTTAACTTCAAAATCAACCTCATAATTATTATTTACAAATTTTTCATTTGTTATAGAAAAATTATCAATCAATGAACTAATTTTATTGTTTGGTATATCTTTAAATAATTTTTTATCTTTACTTTCTACAATTTTAGAAATTAACGTTTTAAATCCTTTTTCAAAACCCTTATTTATAACTTTATCTTTATTAAAATTTATGTCGTATTGTTCTTTAATTTTAATATTTTTAACTATGTAATTATCTGCAAGAACTATAGCTGTGGAAAACTTGATAAAAACTAAAATGAAAAGTAAAAAAAAAAAGTATAAGTAAATATTAATTTTATTTTTTATTAAAAACATAATTTAAACATGAGATCGAAAAATTTTACATATGAGAAAAGTGGTGTAAGCATAAAAAAAGCAGATAAATTTATTAAATTTATATCCTCAAGTACAAAAAAATCAAAAAAAAGTGGTCATTTTGAGAATATTGGTGGATTTGGAGCACTTACAAAACTTCCAAGTAATTTAAAGAATCCATATCTTGTAACTAGTACAGACGGAGTTGGTACAAAAATTGAAGTTGCAAATCAGCTAGGTAAATTTGATACAATAGGCATAGATCTTGTGGCCATGTGTGTAAATGACATTATAGTTCAAGGAGCAAAACCTTTGCTTTTTTTAGATTATATATCAGTCGAAAAAATCGATACTAAAAAACTGAAAAGTATAATTACTGGAATTATTAAAGGCTGCAAATTAGCTGACTGCGAATTAGTAGGTGGAGAAACTGCTGAAATGCCTGGAACATATTCTAAAGGAAAATTTGATGTTGCGGGATTTTCTTTAGGTTTAGTAGATAAAGATAAAATATTATTAAATAAAATAAAAGAAAAAGATTTAGTCCTAGCAATACCTTCCAGTGGTCTACATTCAAATGGATATTCCTTAGTAAGACATATTATAAAAAAAAAGAAAATTAATTTAAAGAAGAATTCATTTTTAAAAAAAGAATTATTAGTACCAACAAAAATATATGTAATGGATGTATTAGAATTAATTAAAAGGAGGTATTTGAATGCTTGTGCAAATATTACAGGGGGTGGCTTAAATGATAATATTAAAAGAATAATACCAGATAATTATTGCGCTGAAATAAATTTAGAAAAAATAAAAATATTAAAAATATTTAGATGGCTAAAAAGTCAAGGAGTTAGCGATCAAGAAATGTTAAAAACTTTTAATTGCGGCGTAGGTTTTTGTTTAATAGTAAAACCTTCAAACTACAAAAAAATAATAAAATTTTTTCCAAAAAAATTTAAACCATATGTTATTGGAAAAATTATAAAAAATTCAGAAAAAGTAAAGTTTAGTGGAAAAGTCATCTGGTAAAAAAAATACCGCAGTATTAATAAGTGGTAGAGGCAGCAATCTAAGATCATTAATAAAATATTCAAAAACAAAAAAATCTTTAATTAAAATTGTTTTAGTTGTTTCTGATAATTTTAGTGCAAAAGGATTAGATTATGCAAATAAATCTAAAATCAATAATAGCTTTATTCAATATTCTAACAGAAAAATTTTTGAAGATCGTTTGTTAAAATTATTGAAAAAAAACAATGTTGATTTGATTTGTTTAGCTGGATTTATGAAAATACTTTCAGGTAGTTTTATAAAAAAATTCTGTAAACCTATACTTAATATTCATCCATCTCTTCTGCCTAAATACAAAGGATTAAATACACACAATAGAGCAGTTCAAAATAAAGACAAATTCTCTGGAGCCACAGTTCATATTGTAAATGAAAAATTAGATTCTGGTAGAATTATATTACAAAAAAAAGTTAAAATTTTAAGATCAGACACTGTAAGAAGCCTAGAAAAAAAAGTGTTGAAAATTGAGCATAAAATATATCCAAAAGCAATTATTAGATTATTAACTAGTTTTTAAAAAAGAAATCTAATTCAATCCTTGCATTTTCAAGACTATCTGAGCCATGAACAGAGTTTTTATCAATAGAAATGCCATACTTTTTCCTCAAAGTACCTTCCTCTGCATCTATTGGATTTGTTGCTCCCATTAACTTTCTATTTTCCATAACAGCACTTTCTCTTTGTAAAGTCATAACAACAATAGGACCCGAAGATAAATAATCACACAAATCATTATAAAATGGTTTTGAATTGTGTACTTTATAAAATTTTTCAGCATCTTCTTTAGATATATGGATTTTTTTTTCTTTTATTATTTCAAATCCTTTATTTATAAATTCCTGTTTAATTTGATCTTGAAGATTTCTCTCGACAGCATCTGGTTTAATTATCGACAAAGTTTGTTCAATATTACTCATAATTATCCTCAATTAATTTATTTAACAATCTAACTCCATAGCCAGTTGCCCCACCAGAGTTTAGAGCTCCTCCATATTTTGAAAATGCCATACCAGCAATATCTAAGTGAGCCCAAGGAGTTTTATGTATTATAAACCTTTGTAAAAATTGTGCTGCTGTTGTAGATCCTGCTCCACCTACATAATTAATATTTTGCATATCAGCATTTTTAGAATTTATTAATTTATCAAAATTTTCGTTTAAAGGCATTCTCCAAAGTTTTTCCTCAACACTTTCTCCTGCATCAATTAGTTGCTTAGATAATTTATCATTATTTGAAAATAAGCCCGCATACTCAGAGCCTAGAGAAACAATTATAGCCCCAGTTAATGTTGCTAAGTCAACAATAAATTGAGGCTTAAATTTTTCTTCTGTGAATGTTAAAGCGTCAGCTAAAACTAATCTACCTTCTGCATCAGTGTTTAAAACTTCAATAGTTTTTCCACTATAAGATTTTACAATATCTCCTGGTCTTTGTGCATTTCCGCTTACCATATTTTCTACAAGACCAACAACTCCTACAGCATTAATTTTTGATTTTCTTAATGCAAGTGTTTTCATTAAACCAACAACAGTAGCTGATCCCGCCATATCATATGTCATATCTTCCATAAATTTTGCAGGTTTTAATGAATAGCCCCCAGTATCAAAACACACACCCTTTCCAACAAATCCTAATGGTTTGGATTTATTTTTTGCACCATTCCATTCTATAGTGACCAAATATGATCCCCTGACACTTCCTTGACCAACGCCTAATAAAGCATTCATACCCATCTTTTTTAATTTTTTTTTGTCATACACTACAACTTTTAACCCTAACTTTCTCAGTTTGGTTATACGTCTAGCATATTCATCTGGATGAAGAACATTTCCTGGTTCTGACACAAGATCTCTTGTAAGAAATATACCTTCTAAAAGTGAATTTAATTTATTTCTTAATATATTTGATTTTTTAGATTTTTCTCCAACTACATATAATTTATTAATTTTATTTTTTTCTTTATTGGTTTTATAAATATCAAATTCGTAAGACTTAAGTTGTGCGCCGTGTAAAAGTTTTTCTAATTGAACATTAGTTAAAAAAGTTGAGT
The DNA here is from genome assembly GCA_902517745.1 of uncultured Pelagibacteraceae bacterium. Classification (GTDB taxonomy): domain Bacteria; phylum Pseudomonadota; class Alphaproteobacteria; order Pelagibacterales; family Pelagibacteraceae; genus Pelagibacter. The sequence goes on along the minus strand of CABYDS010000001.1, from coordinate 13,200 downwards.
TTGATGAAAAAAACGATTTCTCAATTCTATTATTTTTTAAAAAGATATATAGTTGCGATCCGAGCTTTTCATAATCTAAAGAAGTTTTAGACTTAATACAATTCACAAAAATATATTTTTTATGTTCTAAGTTTTGAATAAAGAATTTTTTATCTAAAAATAACTTATTGCTGAATAAAGATTTACTTTGAAATTTGAGCAGTTTATTTTTAATCTCTTTATCTTTAACTAAGATAATTTCGCTATCTTTTGCATCTTTTGGAACTTTATTTATAAAATATAATTTTAGCTTCATTTTTTTGAAATATTTAATAGATATTGTTGTATATTTAATAAAATACTAATTTCAATGAATAAATTAATATTTCGTAAACTATATTTTGATATATTTACTTTTTTTTTACTATCTTGTCTAGCTATCACATCAATTGTTTGGGTTATTCAGGGTGTAAATTTATTAGATATTGTAACAGAACAAGGTTACTCTTTTAAGGTTTACTTCATTTACTTAACATTAAGTTTACCAAAGATATTTTCCAAATTGATTATATTTGCTTATTTTTTGAGTTTGTTTGTAGTTATTAATAGGTATGAAGATAATAATGAAATATTGGTATTTTGGATAAATGGAATAAAAAAAATTACTTTTATAAACTTTATATTCAAAGTTTCATTTATATTTGTATTAATACAATTACTTTTTAACATGATTATTGTACCTTACACACAAAATTTAGCTCAAGTTTATATTAAAAGTTCTTCGATTGATTTTTTTCCAAAATTAATACAAGAAAAGAAGTTTTCAAAAGTTTCTGACAACTTAAATATTTTTGTGGAAGAATATAAAGTCAACGGGCAGTTAAAAGGGATATATATAAAGGAAAATTTAAAAAATGGTGGTGATAAAATCATCATTGCAAATAGCGGCGAACTTAATCAAAAAGACAATGGTTATAACTTTCAACTATATGATGGAAAGATTATAAATTTAGATAAATCAGGAAATTTTAATTTAGGTTTTGCTGAAACTACTTATAATTTATCTGACATTAATTTTAAAACCCGAAAAGGAAGAAAACTAAGCGAAACAAAAAGCTCGTTTTTATTTTATTGTTTAAAAAAAAATATAAATAAAAGGAAAGATAATTCTTTAAGATGTGGAGAAAATAATTCTTTTTTAATTAAAGATATTTATGAAGAAATTTATAAAAGAGTTATAAATCCAGTTTATATAATTATTTTATCTTTGGTGAGCTCTCTTGTAATTCTTAAAAGTAAATTTATTAAGTTTGAGAAATTTCTTAAATTTTTAATTTTTTTCCTAGGGTTCACAATCATTGTAATATCAGAGTTAACTTACAAACTAATTAATTCTAATAAAGAACTTGAAATTGTATCACTTTCACTTCCCATTATTTTAATATTCATTTTTTATTTTTACATTTTAGTTAAAACCAATTTTAAACCAAAATACTTATGACTTTAAAAAAATACCAAACTTATTTAGCTACCTTATTTATAACCAAATTTCTTAAAATAAGTGTAGTATTTTTTTGTTCAGTTATATTAATAAATTTTTTTGAAGAAATAAGATTTTCTGAAAAATATAGTATAGAAATTTATTATGTTTTATACCTTTCTTTGTTGAATGCTCCATCATTAATTTTTGAAATTTTGCCATTTATATTTTTTGTATCTATAATATTTTTTTATTTAGACTTAAGTGAAAAAAATGAATTAGAAATTTTTAATTCTAATGGGATAAGTAATTTGAAAATTGTTTTTTTTTCAATAATTATAACTATAATAATGAGTATATTTATATTGTTATTTTACTATACTTTATCATCGAATTTGAAAAGCTTATATTTAGATGCCAAAAACAGGTTCTCAAATTCTAACGAATATTTAGCCGTGGTTAATAATGATGGGTTGTGGATTAAAGAAGAGATAGATAACAAGCTTTATATAATTCATGCAAAAAAACTAAAAAAGAATAAATTAAAATATTTAACAATTAATGAAGCAACAAAATATTTCGAGAGCGAAAATACAATTGTTGCTGAAAGTGCAAGCATTTTATCTAAAAATTGGAAATTAGAAAATGTTTCAATTCTTAGTAAAAATGGGTCATCCAAAAAACTCAAAAGTTATGTTTACAATTCCTCATTTAATGGTGAGATTATTTCAAATTTATTTTCAAATTTAAACGCATTAAATATTTATGAATTACATAAACTCTCTAGTAATTATCTTAATATTGGATATTCAAACACTGACGTAAAAATACACTTAAATATAATTTATAGCATGCCTTTGTTTTATGTTTTAATGACTATTTTAGGTTTTGTGATTATAAATAAACTCAAAAGTATCAAATCAAAATTCTTTGTTATAATTTTTGGTGTATTTGTGTCAGTTGTCGTTTACTATTTAAATTATTTCTCAAGTCTGCTTGGAACAAATGGTGTACTACCAATATATCTATCTGTTTGGGCTCCTCTTCTTATACTTTTTTTAATTTGTAATATTGGGTTATTAAAAATAAATGAAAATTAGTAAATTAGCGTTAACGACAATAATTTTATTAATAGCATTATCTAATATGCTTTTTTCAGAAGAGGTAAAATTTAATGCAGAAAAAATGGATGTGAAAGAAAATGGAAATTTAATAATTGGATATAAATCTAATACCTTTATACCTAAAGATGACATAAATATCATATCTAAAGAAGTTAAATATTATAAAAATAAAAGTCTTATAATTTTTAAAAATAATGTTTTATTTTACGATAAAAAAAATAATATTGTTATTGAAGGTGACAAAATTATATACGAAAAAAATAAAAATTTAATTTTTAGTGAAGGACCAACAAAATATAATATTGAAAATAAATATGACATTAATAGTGAAAACACTTATTTTGATAGAACTAAAAAAATTATATTTGGAGATAAAGAAGCAATAATTGAAGATACAGAAAAGAATATTTTCAAACTCAAAGAAAAATATAAAATTCTTGTTGATGAAGAAATTATTAAATCAAAAAAATCCTTAATTTTAGATAAAAATGATAATACTTATATTTTTGAAGATTTGGTATTAAATTTTAAAACAAAAGAGATTTTGGGTAAAGAGGTAAAAGTTGATTTTAAAGATTCATATTTTGGTAATGTAGATAATGATCCAATATTAAAAGGAAGAAGCTCATACTCCAATGAGCAAGAATTAAAAGTTTATAAGGCAGTATTTAGTACTTGCAATACTCAAGATAAAAAATGCAGAGGATGGGAAATAAATTCAGATGAATTTAAGCACGATAAAGTAAAGAAGATATTTGAATATAAAAATTCATGGTTAAAACTATTTGATTATAAAGTCTTTTTTACACCATATTTTAATCATCCTGATCCAAGTGTTAAAAGAAAATCAGGGTTCTTAACACCATATTATGGCACCTCGGATAGTCTAGGTACTCAATTAAATTTTCCATATTTTAAAGTAATAGATATTGATAAAGATATTACATTTAATCCAAGGTATTATGCTGATAAGAGTTTTTTATTACAAAATGAATACAGACAAGCTCTAAAAAATTCAAATATTTTAAGTGATTTCAGTTTTTTAATTGGTGATGCAGGGACTAAAGGTCATTTGTTTTATAATCAAATAGGAAAAATTAATAATAATACAAATTTCGTTTTAAATATCCAAAATGTCAAGGGAGACAATTACTTAAAGACACACAAATTAAAAGATAATTCGTTGATAATAAAAGATGACAGTGTTTTAGAATCAAATTTAGATTTAGAGATGCAATTTATTGATTCAAATTTATTTACATCTTTTAAAATATACGAAGATTTATCAGCAAATTATCATGATAGATATCAATATGTTTTTCCAGATTTTAATTTTAGCAAAAATATTGATATCCCTGATAGTTATAATGGTAAATTTAATTTTAATTCATCTGGCTATAACAAGTTATATAATACGAATGTAACTGAAAGTGCATTAACTAATGATTTTCTTTTTACATCAAATGAGTATGTTAATTCTAAAGGAATTGCATCAAATTTCAATTTATTATTAAAAAATTCAAATGATCATTCAAATAATTCTACAAGTTTTGAAGATAATTTAAATTATAATTTATTTGGTCTATTTAAATATGATGCTAGCTTTCCTTTGCAGAAAAGAATGGAAAATTATACACATTTTTTAAAACCATTAATCTCATTTAGGTATAGTCCTAATGGTAATAACGATTTATCAGAAAAAGACTTGTACTTAAACTATAATAATGCTTTTGGATTAAATCGTATAAGTGAAGGTTCACAAGTTGAAGGAGGAGAATCAATAAATTTAGGATTAGAATTTAAAAGAAAGGACAATAATAGTTTGGATATTTTGGATTTAAAGTTAGCTAATATAATAAAAATGGATGAAGATCATCGAATGCCGACTAAATCAAAATTAAACAAAAAAAGATCTGATATTTTTGGAGAAGTAAATTATAATCTCGGCAACAAAGCTAAAATAGGATATTACTTTTCATATGACAAAGATTTAAAATATTCAAATCGAGATGAATTAAGCTTTGATTTAAATGCAAATAATTTTTTAACTAATATTTCATATTATTCAGTTCAAAACGACCTTCCAGACGCTGAAAATATAAGAAACTCAAGCAAATTTTATTATGATGATGAAAATTCACTTAGTTTTGAAGTTTCGAAGGATTTAGACAATGATTTCACACAATATTATAACTTAATATATACTCATGAGACAGACTGTATTTTATTTAATTTAAATTATAATAAATCTTTTTATAGAGATGGAATTTTAGAACCTACAAAAACTTTGTCTTTTTTGATTAGGATAATACCGTTCACAGAATTTGGAGTTCCAAATTTAGGTGAGTTAATCAATAATTAATTTAAATGCTTAAAATTTATTTATTAATTTTTCTGTTGTTTTTTACATCAAATTTAAATGCACTTAATTCTAAAATAGACATCAAATTTAAGATAGGAGATGAAGTTATCACCAATATAGATATAAAAGATGAGAAAAATTATTTAATATTTTTAAGACCAAGTCTTAACACTCTTCCAAAAAATGAACTAATTAAGATCTCAGAGAATTCTTTAATCAAAGAAATCATTAAAAAAAAGGAATTAGAAAAAGTATTTAAAAATATAGAAAATAAAGATTTAAAAGAAGATATAAAAAAGAGCATATTTAATTATAAGAATGTAAAAAATGAGAATGAATTTATAAGTTTAACAAAGCAAAAAAATATTGATTATGAAAAAATACTAGAAAAGATAAAACTTGAAGGTCTTTGGAATGAGTTAATTTACAGAAAATATTATAATTTTATAAAAATTGACAAAAATTTTTTGAAAGAAGAGTTAATTCAAAATATTTCAAATAAAAAGAAATATGAATACGAATTATCAGAAATATTATTTGAAATTGATAACAATGAAAAATTTGAAAGGAAATATAAAAGCATTCTAGAATATATTAAAAAAAATGATTTTAAATCTGCAGCATCTAAATTCAGTTTATCAAATAGTGTGAGTAGAGGAGGAGAAATTGGTTGGATAAAAGAAACTTTATTATCTCAACAATTAGCTATTAAACTAAAAAATTTAAAAAAAGGACAAATTTCACAACCTATCAAATACCCTAACGGATATTTGTTATTAAAAGTAAATGACAAAAGAGAGATAAAACAAACAATAGATATCGACAAAGAACTTGATGAAAAAATTAATTTTGAAAGAAACAAACAATTAAACCAATTTTCCCTTCTTTATTATAAAAAATTAAAACAAAATATAAAAATTAATGAATACTAATTATATTCTTATCGTATTAGGTGAACCATACAGTATTTTTTCTGAGGTAATTGGAAAATATTTTAGTAAAAAACAAAAGTTTAAAAAAAAAATAATTATAATAGGTAATGAAAATCTTTTAACTAAGCAACTAAAAAAATTAAAGTATAATTTTCCAATTAATAAAATTTTAAGTTACAAAGATGCAAAAAAGAATAAAATCAATCTAATAGATATTAAATTTAAACATAATAAAATATTTGATAAAATCAGTTCTAAGTCTAATGAATATATTACTAATTGTTTTAAAAAATCTCTTCAAATTATAAATAGTAATAAAGGTAAATTTATATTAATAAACGGACCAGTTTCAAAAAAAACTTTCCTAAAAAAAAAATATTCAGGTATTACAGAATATCTTTCTGAAAAGACTTACTCAAGAAATGAGGTGATGCTTATTTATAATCATAAACTTTCTGTTTCTCCAATTACCACTCATGTTCCAATAAAAAAAGTGGCAGGAAGTATTAATAAACAAAAAATTCGAAGCAATGTGGTCGCACTAAGTGATTTCTATAAAACAATCCTTAAAAAACAAATAAGAATAGCTGTTCTTGGATTAAATCCTCATTGTGAAACGACTGACAAGTTTAGTGAGGAAGAGAAAATTATATATCCTACAATTAAATATTTAAAAAATGCTGGGATAAAAATTTTTGGACCATTTTCTACCGATACATTTTTCATCAAAAAAAATATTGATAAATATGATTTAGTTATAGGTATGTATCACGATCAAGTATTAACTCCCATGAAAACAATATTTAATTTTAATGCGATAAATATAACAGTAGGTCTTCCATTTATAAGAATATCTCCAGATCATGGTCCTAATACAGAAATGATGGGAAAAAATTTATCTGATCCTTCATCTTTTATTTATGCAATGAATTTTGCAGATAATATTTGATGAGTTTTACACCCAAAAAAAGTTTAGGACAAAATTTTTTAAAAGATAAAAATATAATATCGAAAATAGTAGATACTGCCGAACTATCAAGTAAAGATATAGTTCTAGAAATTGGTCCTGGGACTGGTAATTTGACAAAAGTAATATTAGAGAGAAAACCAAAAAAAATATTTGTTGTTGAAAAAGATAAAAATTTATCGATCCTTCTTGATAAAAAATTTGGTAAAGAAATAAATATTATTAATAAAGATATTTTAGAATGTTATAATGATTTTAAATTTAATTTACCAATAAAGGTATTTGGTAATTTGCCCTATAATATTTCAACTAAAATATTAACATCTTTTATAAAGATTGAAAATTTAAATAAAATATTCAAAAAATTTATATTTGTTTTTCAAAAAGAAGTTGCAGATAGAATTGTGGCTGAAGAGAATACCAAAAACTATGGAAGGTTATCTATAATATCTTCATGGAAAATGACTAATTCTAGAGTCTTTAATATATCGCCTGAAAGTTTCTATCCTGTTCCTAAAGTTTGGAGCAGTTTGGTAATCTTTTCTCCAAAACTTAGATACGAAAATTTAGATAAATTTAAGAACTTAGAACATATAACTAATATATTTTTTAATCAAAGAAGAAAAATGATAAAAAAACCTATGAAGTTCCTTTTTAAAAATTACGAAGAAGTAGCCAAAAATTTAAAATTGGATTTAAATTTAAGACCCCAAAACCTAACATTAAATAATTACATTGAGATTTGCAAATTATATGAAAATTTAAATAATTAAATTCTTTGTATGAAGTTTTATAAATTTGTAGTCAAATAATTTCTCTTTCTTTTTATTTTTTATAATTTCCATAATTCTATTGTAACATTTCTTTAAATCATCATTAATAACAACAAAATCGTATTCTTTCCATCTAGATAAATCTTTCTTAAATTCTTTCATTCTTTTTTTTACTGTCTTCATATTTTTTTTTTCTCTTTTTATTAGTCTATTAATGAGTTCTTTTTTTGAAGGTGGCAAAATATAGATTGTAATTAGTTTATAATTTAATTTCTTATTTCTTATTTGTCTTGTTCCCTGCCAATCGATATCAAAAATAACGTTTTTTCCCTTCTTAAGATTTTCAATTACTTTTTTCTTTGAGGAACCATAATAATTATTAAAAACTTTTGCATGTTCTAAAAATTCACCTTTTTTTATAAGTTTTTTAAAATTATTTTTTGAAGTGAAGAAATAGTCTTTTCCATTTTTTTCATTTGGTCTTGGTAATCTGGTTGTATGAGATATTGATATTGAAAAATTTTTATTTTTTGAAATTTTTTTTACAAGCGTTGTTTTGCCAGCACCAGACGGGGAAGACAGTATATACATCCCACCCTTTTTAAAGCTGGTCATTAATATGTAAAATTAGTTTGCTTTATTCTCAATAAATTTAACAGCATCTCCAACAGTAAGTATTTTTTCTGCATCGCTGTCTGAGATTTCTGAACCAAATTCTTCTTCAAATGCCATTACTAACTCTACTGTATCTAAGCTATCTGCTCCTAAATCGTCAATAAAACTTGACTCCTCAGTAACCTTTGCTTCATCAATACCTAAATGATCTGCTACTATTTTTTTTACTTTGCTTGAAATATCTTCTGACATAATTTCCTTAATTGTTAATTTCGTTAATAAGTATTTATATTATTTTGTCAACTAAAATACATACCTCCGTTAACATGAATTGTTTCGCCTGTTATATAATCTGATAAGCTTGAAGACAAAAATAGTACTACATTAGCTACATCCTCTGGCATTCCAAATCTTTCCAATGATATTTTAGCTTCTAATAATTGTTTAAAATTTTCATTTATTTTATTTGTCATATCAGATTTTATAAAACCTGGTGATATACAGTTTACTCTAATATTTTTTTTTCCGTACTCCAAAGCAAGACTTTTTGACATACCTACTAAGCCAGCTTTTGAAGCTGCATAATTAGCTTGACCTAAATTACCAGTATGCCCAACTACTGATGTTATATTTATAATCTTACCATTTTTATTTCTAAGCATTTTTTTTATTACGTTTTTTGTGATTAGGAAGTTGGATGTTAAGTTTAAATTAATAACTTTATCCCATTCATCTTTTTTCATTCTGATAGTGAGATTATCTTGAGTAACTCCAGCATTATTTATTAAGACATCTATTTTATTTTCAAGTATATCATTACATTCTTCAACAAATTGCTCAATTTGTAAATGATCTGAAATATCAAATTTTTTAGTGATAACATTTTTATATTTTTCTTTAATATTTTTCAATTTTAAATCATTTGTTCCCGTTGCAATAATTTTGGCATTAAAATTGTATAATTTTTCTAAAATTGCGCCACCAATTCCTCCTGTAGCACCTGTTAAAATTATGTTCAAATTTTTTAGATCAATCATTTTTAATACTTTTTAAATCTGTTAAATTATTTATCTGATTTAGTTTTACATTTCTATCAATTCTTTTAATTAGTCCCGATAGAACTTTACCAGGTCCGATTTCAATAAAATTATTAACACCGTTATCAATCATATTTGTTATACTTTCCCTCCATCTTACTGTTTTTTCAATTTGTTCTATAAGTAATCTTTTAATTTCTTTTGAATTATTTTGAGGTTTTGCCGTAACATTAGACATAATATCAATATTAGGATTATTAAAATTTGTTTCATTAATTAAATTTATCATTTTATTGGTTGCATTTTTCATAAGTGGACAATGAAATGGGGCACTAACAGGGAGTTTAACAAATTTTATATTTTTTTTTTTTAATTCATTGCTAAAATTTTCAAGAGAATCTATTTTGCCACTTATTACTACTTGACCATTAGAGTTATCATTAGCAATATAACAGCTAAAATTATTAATATTCTCTTTTAAAATTAAATTTATTTGATCAATTTCAATTCCTAATACAGCTAACATCCCTCCTTCTCCATTTGGAACTGCATTTTGCATAGCCTTGCCTCTGTGCATTAAAAGATTAATAGTTTGATTAAAATTAATCGCCTCAGCACAACATAGAGCAGAATACTCTCCTAAAGAATGCCCAGCGAAATAACTTGCGGTATTTACTTTTAACTCAGTCTCTTTTTTAATTACGTTAAATATTGAATAACTGACTAAAAAAATTGCTGGTTGAGTATTTTCTGTTTTATCCAGCTCATCTTTTGATCCATCTAAAATTATTTTGCTTAAATTCTTTTTTAATATTTCATCTGCATTATTGAAATATTCTTTGACGTAACTGAAATTTTGATAAAAATCTCTACCCATACCAATAAATTGTGATCCTTGACCTGGAAATATTACGGAAAACATAAAAATGTAATTAAATTAAGTGTTTTTTTATATTGTAATTAAAAATTTATAATAGTATATCGTCAACTTTTCTATAAAATAATATGAGCTATTACGAGCATACATTAATCGCAAGACAAGACACCTCACCAAGCCAAATAAAACAAATTCAAGACAAATATAGTAAAATAATTGAAGATAACGACGGTAAAATTCTTAAATTTGAAGGCTGGGGTTTAATGCATCTTTCATACTTAATTAAAAAAAATAAAAAAGGGAATTATCTCCATTTTAAAATAAAAGGGTCTGGAAAAACTATAAAAGAGCTCGAAAAAAATGAAAAAATTGACAAAAACTTGTTAAGGTATTTAACTGTAAAAGTAAAAAAACTGGATCTTGAAACAGATTATTTTAAAAAAATAGATGAAATATCAAAAAGTAAGAAATCATGAAAAAAAGAAATTTAAAAAAGAAAGGTTCTCAGAATAATTTTTCAAAACTTAGCGTTTTTCAGAATCAAAAATATAAATTTAAAAAAAGATGTCCTCTTTCCGGGAAAGATGCTCCTGTTATTGATTACAAAAATATTAAATTATTAAAAAGATATATCTCAGAAAATGGAAAAATATTACCGTCAAGAATTACTTCTGTAAGTCAAAAAAAACAGAGAGATCTGTCTTTATCAATTAAAAGAGCTAGAAACTTAGCACTGATATAATTATGAGGGTCATTTTATTAGAAAATGTTAGAAAGGTTGGATCTATTGGAGAAGTAATAGATGTCAAAAGAGGTTTTGCACGAAACTATTTAATAGCACAAAAGAAAGCTCTTTTTGCTTCAAAAGAAAATATAAAAGAAGTTGAAAAAATTAAAAATGAACTTGGAAAAAAAGATCAAGAAAAAAAGAAATTAGCAAAAGAAATTGATGAGAAAATAAAAAATAAAGAATTTATAATAAGTAAATTAAGCACTGAAAACAATGAATTATATGGGTCAGTGAAACCAACAGAGATATCTAAGATTTTGATGGAAGACGTTAAAATAGATATAAATCCATCAATGATACAGCCTACTAAAGAAATTAAGTCATTAGGAACTTTTGATGTAATATTAAGCCTTCATACTGAGGTGCAATCAAAAATTTCAATTAAAGTAGTTCCACAAGAAGAAAAACAATAATTATACATTTTTTTCCCCAACCTATAAAATCGTTTGTTTTATTATAGAAAAAAAATATATTTTATTATGTCTCAATCCTTAAATCTAATTAAAAGTAAATCAGAAGAATTACCAAATAATATTGAGGCAGAACAATCTGTCATTGGATCAATACTTTTAACTAACGAAATTTTTGATGATGTTAGTCTGATATTATCAAATAAAAACTTTTATGATCCAATTCATAAAAAAATATTTGAAGCATTAGAAAAACTAATTTATGGAGGTCTTTTGGCTAATCCAATAACTTTAAAAAATTATTTTGAGAAAGAGAAGGATGATTTAAATATTCCAGAATATTTAGTAAAAATAACAAAGTTTTCTACTTCTTCTAGGCAAGCAATTGAGTACTCAAAACTTATTTTTGATCTTTACGTAAAAAGAGAATTGATAAAAATTTCTGGGGACGTAATAGATCAAGCTAAATTGAACAATTTAGACAATGATGGTCAAAAAATAATCGAGAATTATGAGAAGTCTCTTTTTGATCTTGCTGAAAAAGGATCATTTAGCTCATCATTAATTAAATTTGATGAGGCTATGAGGCAAACCATTGAAATGGCGTCAAATGCGTACAAAAACGAAGAGGGAATTGTTGGAGTTCCAACTGGACTTAAGGACTTAGATGATAAGCTTGGTGGCCTACATAAGTCAGATCTAATAATTATTGCTGGAAGACCATCAATGGGAAAAACGGCTTTGGCTACCAATATTGCATTTAACGCAGCAAAAAAAATTCAAGAAACTGGAGAAAAAAGTTCCATAGCTTTTTTTTCACTCGAAATGTCTTCAGAACAATTATCTACAAGAATACTTGCAGAACAATCTAGAATAAAATCAAATGACATTAGACGAGGCAAAATATCAGAGGAACAATTTGATAAATTTATTGAAACTTCCAAAGATATATCAGAGCTTCCTTTGTTTATTGATGAAACACCAGCAATAACAATTGCTGCTTTAAGTAACCGAGCTAGAAGGATTAAAAGACTTTATGGCTTAGATATGGTTGTAATTGATTACATCCAGTTAATGAGAGCATCTAATTCAAATAATGGCAGAGTACAGGAGATTTCAGAAATCACACAAGGATTAAAAGCATTAGCAAAAGAACTGGCTGTACCAGTTCTTGCACTTTCTCAATTGTCAAGAGCTGTTGAGCAAAGAGACGATAAAAAACCTCAATTATCTGATTTAAGAGAGTCTGGTTCAATTGAACAAGATGCTGATGTAGTAATTTTTGTTTATAGAGAATCCTACTATTTACAAGGAAAAGAACCAAGACCTGCAACAGTAGAACACGCAGAATGGCAAGCAAAAATGAATGAAGTATCGCATTTAGCTGAATTAATAATTCAAAAACAAAGACATGGTCCAACAGGCAACATAATGCTTGAATTTGAGGCAATGTTTACAAAATTTAAAGATATTCAAAATAATTAAATATAATATAAAAGCTAATTGTTGATGTTAGCTAAATTTTATCAAAATATTGTTTTAAAAAAACCAAGCTTAATTTTAATTTTATTATTAATTTGCCTATGTTTTTTTGGATATAATTCAAAAAACTTTAGACTTGATGCATCTTCTGAAACGTTACTAATAGAGGGAGATCCTGATTTAAAATATCTTAATGAGATAAACGACAGATATGGTACAAAAGAATTTCTAGTTCTTACTTATACTCCTAAAAATAGCATGATAGATGAAACTTCTATTAAAAGTCTAGTAAAACTAAAAAAAGAAATACAGCAACTTGATTGGGTTCACAATGTAATTACAATATTAGATATTCCTTTATTGAGCAGCTCT